>CAMWMD010000005.1 GCA_947175265.1 uncultured Porphyromonadaceae bacterium
AATTTGAAGATCAATATATTTAAAATTTTTTTATCGTGCAAATGTACGACTTCATTGTCTTGCTTTTGGACAAAATTGCACCTCATCGAAAATTATAACTGACTTTCTTTCCTCAAGCTTAATATTTTTTATCTGCTGAAGTCGAAAGAAGACCTTGTGAGTTTTCCTTCCACTGAAGCAACTTATTGTAGATCTTTCTTTTGAAAATTATAGGAGACAACATAACTATATGATATTATTTTGCGAATTTACAAAAAATTATCTGACCACCAAATTCAAAACAACCATATTCACTCTGACCACCAAATTCATTTAAGAAGACTGTAACTATGCTGATACCCTACATAGTCTAACTTGTACTGCTGCTTATACTCTTACTTATACTCTTACTTGTACTCTTACTTGTACTCTTATCTTGCACATGCAATTACTTTTAATAGTATAGAGGCCCCTAAGTTCAGAGACCTAAAAGAATATTTACTGCCACAGTTTCTCATCTTGCCAGTCATTTGGAAACCCCATCGCTGATACATCTATATTGGGATATTTACCAAGTAAAGACCTGAAACGAGCGGCAAACGTGTTCTGAGGATTGACCGCCTGAAGAAAATACAGCAGAATTGACATAATATAGTACACACGCTTAGTATCAGCCGGAATATCTATAAACGGCAAATGAGTCCTGCGAGGAACGAGTGCGTTTATACTTAACCTACGGTTCCATAACCTGCTGTGATGGGCGCATATATTGCGAACATAAACTATTGAGTGCAGCCACGACTCCATAATTGTATCAGTAAGGCCATAAAATCTCGCTACTTTTCTACGCGCATGACCGGCTTTAAGCCAGCGGTACATCATTGACAATGTACCGAATGAACTTACTTCAAATGTCATCCAGCTTGGCGGAAAGACATTTGAATACCTGCGTTGAAAATCAACGATTGCATCATCATCACTTCGGCGCAATTCTGCCTCCAGACTTGATAATAATCCCGCATGACGATTGGCATCCCTGAAATTTGTAGCATTTTCAAACCAATATATACCAGACTCGTCTCCCATTATCAAAGACAGCTGTGTCCTGATGGAAATTTCAATTTTTTCCATCTCAGAGCAAATCATCTTCCTGAGTTCAGAGTCAAATTTATAGAGGTTATAGGCATCATCAAAACTTGCGCCGAGTTTGAAAGTTCGAGAACCCGGCACCCGAAACGGAGTAAGATAACTCTTCATTCTGAAAAGACTAATGTTTTCAAGAATGTGTTGCGCTCTGTTTTCATCAGTGAAAACCAGACCTTCGGATTTCAGAAGTCTTATCTGGTCAGCAACTGAGATTTGTGGTTGATTGTAGCGTGGCAGTGTCATAAAAAAGAAAAACTTACCCTGAGCGCGCTGTTCTTACGGGAAGCGGGGTAAGTATGTTACTGCAAATTTACCAATTTTTTTTGAAATAACAAAATTCTCATCAAGTATTGCGTATTTTGGGCGCTTCTAGCCATACAAAAAGGAATCCCTTTTACGATTCCTTCTAAGAGTGTGCTTTGAAAATGATTGCAGACACCGCAAATATTCCCTGCGCTCCATATTCGAGGCAATCCTGTATCTTCTGGTCAGCGGCTGCCGATGGCGAATGCTTCCAAAGGATTTTCCGAAATGACAGTCGGTCTATAAGTTTTACCAACACACTCTTAAACTTCCTTTCCCTTCACTATCCCCCTACTTACACGAACAAATTTTATTTATTTTTATACTGCCCGATAAAAGTAAGTATTGAGATAATTTAGACATTGGTATTAAAGGAATAATCCTTTATCTTTTTCCTTAGGGCTTTAACTTCCTCAGGCTTTTCCTTCTTTTTCTTATTCATTAATTCCATAAACTTCTCAATTTCCATATCTGAATCAAAGGCTTTAATCAATTCTTCAACGTTGTCATCGGATTGACTCAATGTGAGTCCTTTCTTATGCATTAATGTACGCAAAGCAAGAACTCCCTTGTCATACTCTGGAGAAAACTCCACCACTTTCTGAAGAAGATGCAGACCCGGATCTGTAGTATACAATTCATTGAAGACGCCGGCGAGATAAAGGAGCTTTACATCCGGTGTAGACATATCAAAGGTCTCTGCTATATGAGAGATCAGACTGTCAGCCTCTTCATATCGTTTTAATTTTGTAAGTATACGAACCTTTACATACTTTGCCTCATAACAATCATGAACAGCCAATACCCCGTCAATCGCTTGCAACGCTTCTTCAAATCTCTTTCCATAAAGACACAGCAACCCCAATAGAAATTGTGCTGTCCAATGATAGGTGGTATTCAATTTCTCCGGCACTTCCACTATACGGCCAAATAGATTTTCATCATCGATTACAGTATCAAGAAATCTTTTAGCCATACGGATACCCTCTTTTAGATCTCCTACCTCAGCCCTTTTAAGAACTAAATCAAGATATGCCCCCGCTGCTTCATCAACATTATGGTTCTTAATAGCATCATAGGCAATTTTTCCGCTTTCTATTTCCCGGCTTATATCCTCTTGGTTATTGTAATCATTCGCATACTTTAGGATTTCCGCGCTCGTATTGGCATATTTGGGGTATACTTTCCTTGTCAGATACAACCCATCGAGGCTCTTGACCCTGCTTAAAGCAACATACAACTGTCCGGATGCAAACAATCCACTGTTAAGATTGAAATGGAGCTTATCAAAAGTCATTCCCTGACTTTTATGTATCGTGATCGCCCATGCCAACCGGAGAGGATATTGGGTAAAAGTGCCCAAAACTTCCTTATTAATTTTCTTTTCTTTAGCATCATATTCATATTTTACTGAATCCCAATCACACTTTGCTACCGTGCATATTACACCCTCCTTTGTCTTAACCTGGATTTCTTCCTTATCTAACTTATGTACCACCCCAATCGTACCGTTCACCCATTGCTTGGTGGCCTCATTACGTGTAAACATTACCTGGGCTCCAACTTTCAGTATGAGCTTCTCCTCGACCGGAAACCTTTTCTCCTCAAAACGTCCCGTTACAGTTCCCTCATATACGTATTCCTCTCCCGGCAGCTCTGCCAGCCGTTGACGGTTAATTTTGTCAGCTTCCCTATTCACACTCGTCAATGTCACAGCGAGTTCATCTCTCTCCGGAATAATAATACGTGTATTCAATAAAGCGATATCCTCCTTGGTCATCCGGTTCATCCTTACATTCTCAAGAATACGGATATATCTTTCATCTTCCTGACGATACACCTTTTGAAATTCTATTTTTACCATCCTTATGCGCTTTATCGCAAAAGAATTATAAAAGAAGAAATTATTGCTCCTATATATATCCATCAGGAATTGTTGCTCGGGCCCCGCTTTTACTACCGGTGGCAATTGAAACATATCCCCTACAAATACCATTTGCTTGCCTCCGAAAGGCTTGTAAGTCCTCAGATATTTGCGCATTGTGGCATCAATGGCATCCATGACATCTGCCCGCACCATCGATACCTCATCAATGATTATCGTATCAGCATGAATCAGGGAAAGGATATGGGATTGGCTCATGTGTCCTACCGTTCCGGGCATACACGCCTCCATAGGCAACCCGAAAAATGAATGTATCGTTTCTCCCCCTGCAAGGATAGCCGCCACTCCTGTAGAAGCCAAGGTTATAAAATTTTTATATTTTACCTCCCTTTGGACATTACGCAAAAAAGTGGTCTTACCGGTTCCTGCCCTTCCCGTAAGGAAGAAGCAGGAATTAGTATCGGCTATCAGTTCGTAGGCATACTGTTGTTCGATATTATTCTGATCCATGCGTAGTTTTTTATGACAATTTTATTAATGAGATTCCAAAAGTGGAAGCATCTTCATAAGACGGGGGTTATAATCATCGTCAAGGAAATCCTTAAAACACCCCTCCACAAGTCTTTTCGCTTCTTTCCTCATAATATCGTCAGTTGTTTTTATCCCCATGAGTTTTACTCCGGAAGCAAGATAATTAAATATCAATTCCTCACATTCCTGCGGAATATCCACTGATTGACGATGGACTTTCTCAAAATCCTTTTTCTGCACCAACTCCAGTTTATTGCCATTGAACGCATAGAGCTCTATGGTGTTCAGATAGGTCCAAATATGATATTGTCCCACTTTCTCCTTAATAAGGACATTCTCGCAGAAACGTATCCCTTCGTAAGTATAGTTGCCTCCTACTGTCTCATAATTATTTATAAGAAACATTTTCTGGCCTCTATCCCAAACGGGAGTTGGCTTCTTCGGTGTACCGAAAGAAGGGAGGAGAGTATTAAAGAGATCTTTACTGAGAGCTTTTTCAAAGGATGCCATATTTATTCAATTTTAAAGATTCATTATTGATTATGCAATCTGTTTTTGATAGTTTTCCATCTCTTCCACCATTTGGCGAGAAAAAGAGAGAACTTGATGCTCAGGTATAGACTGACCCAAGATTTTTGCCTGTCCCAAAAGGTATTCCTTTAGAATTTCTATTGCCTCATTTCTGGCGAAAGACTCTGAAAACGTTCTCCAATTATCGAATCCTCCATAAAAACGACGCCCTATCATTGACGCTTTTGTCCCATCCCAGGCATAGAGAGTAATGCCATTAAGGAATGTGTAGGCATATCCCTGACCGATGTCATAATGCACGGCAAGGCGAGGAGAGAAACGGACTCCTTTAAAATATGTGTTGTTGGATGCGCTTGTATAACCCGTAGTAAGATATAGATTATGTTTCGCATTGTAGGTAAGTGCTGCTCCGGAGAGTGCGGGAAGTGCTTTTGAAGCCAACTGGATAAGTGCTGAGTTTGCCATAATGTATGTTTTTGTTTTTTGTTTTTTTGATTCCCTCAAGGTTTTCATTACAAAATTATATACCACCAATGTCATTTAGGTAAACAGACCTTCACCATTGTATGAAATAGAAATGATATTGTATGAAGGATGAACACCTACCGGGATTTTAAGAAATAAAAAGATAATGAAATCCTGAGTTTACATGGCAAATTTATACAATACGACAGACGCGACTATAATCCTTACAATTTTGCGGAAATTACCTTTGAATACGGTTTTATACGAACTGCAAGGTTGCAATACTGCGTTTCAAGCCCTGCAAAGAATACATGACAAAACCTAAGAAGCGACCTGATTAAAAAATCCTTCAGTCACTGGAAAAAGGAGTTAGAAACCTTTGATGAATATTATCAGCCCATGTTGACAAGAAATCATATTAGGAAATCATTATTAATCAAACTATTCCTCATATTCTTTGAAATTTGTGGATTCTATTCCTCATATTCTTTGAAATTTGTGGATTCTATTCCTCATATTCTTTGAAATTTGCGGATTTTATTCCACAAATTCTTTAAAATTTGTGGATTTTAGAATTATCAATCCAAATATTTTTGTGAATATATAAACTATAACTATATTTACACCGTCAATTTACACATAAGATATGAGTAAGATTAATAGAGAACTCCAATCAATTATAGAGAAACAAATAGGAACCAACAAAGTCATTTTAGTTATGGGGATTTCAAAGTCATTACCCCTGACAACGTGGAAGAAATATTGATGTAATTAGGAAGCACGGTCACTTCTGAGGTTTACGCTCTCCGGAAGCCGTATTCCGGCGGGGAAAGGCATCGATCATGGAGCCGGGAGTCGCGTTGATAATCTCCACTCCCATGCTGGCGGCAAAATCCC
Organism: uncultured Porphyromonadaceae bacterium; assembly: GCA_947175265.1. GTDB lineage: Bacteria > Bacteroidota > Bacteroidia > Bacteroidales > Muribaculaceae > Lepagella. Next base: position 5,738 of record CAMWMD010000005.1, read on the forward strand.
GCAACAGCCAGTAACTGCGGAAGGCTACCGTCATGCTGCCGAGAACATCGTGGAGATGCAGACCTGCGTACGCCTCACGCACCCTCTCCTTCTCCTTATCGTTGTCTTCATAGAAATGCGGCTGTATGCTGACCACGAAATTTTCATCGTCGACACTCAAAGTCTGTGTCCACGTATGGTCCGCTCCACAAAGATATATTCTGCGGAACCCCTCCCGCATCGCCGACATAATCGCCGGAATCATGACATTGCGAGGCCGAGGCATACCGAGACCGTTGCGATACAGAAAATGAGACAACCCCTTGAATCCCTCCACCGGGGTCAGGTTGAAGGTTGATAATGTGAGATTGTCATTACCCATGGCCAAAGCCTTCACCAGATGAAGAGCCCTCACAGGCACAAACAAGGTCATTTTCCAACTTACTTTACGCAAGTTCTCCCAAAGTCGGGCTACGTTCGGATGTCCCGTCGCTGAAAAGAACACACCGTCGGCAAGAATATAATACCGGGGGCGGAGACTTGTGAAATCCGGAGTGTTGGCGAAGAAGTTGACCGCCATCAGTTCATTGCTCTCCAGCCATTCGCGTTCCCTGTCTATTGTCTGCCGGAGCGACGGGCCGTTACCCATGATTACTATCGAACTCCCCTCCGGCTGCGTGCGGCGGGAACTGACCCCCTTTGAAAGAAGCGCTACCTTCACAAGAGAAGCCAACGATGATGTGAAACGTCCCAATCCCTGTTGTATCTTGTCGTAATTCATAATCATTAACCTCTATCACCATCCTCCTATTACACTATTACAGGCCCTCAACTCCACGGAAGGCCGACTGTCTCCGCAAATTTAATAATTAAATATGAAACGGTATGAACATATCTCCCCTTTTTACATATCTGCACCAAATCCATCGACCGGATTCCTCAAAACCGACTCTTTCACGGATGCCAAAATAAAAGTATGAAATCCCGGAAACGACTCCACATATATGATTATCTAATTATTTTGTTTATATTTGCATTTTATTTCAGCCTAACAATCATGATATGCTTAAGAATATAAGAAGAATTTCAGCCGTAATCTTCTTTTTGCTGATTACGTTGCTTTTCCTTGATTTCACTGGGTCGATACAGAGATGGTTCGGCTGGATGGCGAAAATCCAATTCCTGCCCGCACTTCTGGCCCTGAACATCGGAGTCCTGGCTTTCCTTGTGGTGATGACTCTCCTCCTTGGCCGAGTCTACTGCTCCGTCATCTGCCCCCTTGGTGTCATGCAGGATGGCTTCGGATGGATAGGGAGGAAAGTAAGGAAGAACCGCTACGGCTACTCCCGCCCCCTGAATATCCTGAGATACGTGATGCTGGGGCTTATGGCCGTGGCCATAATCGCAGGTATAGGGTCGTTTGTTGCCTTGCTGGCTCCATACAGTGCTTACGGACGCATTGCCCAGACACTGCTTGCCCCCGTATGGCAATGGGGCAACAATCTCCTTGCCTCCTGGGCGGAAAGCCATGAGAGTTACGCCTTCTACAGCGTCGACGTATGGCTCAGAAGCGGAGTGACTCTTGCCGTGGCCGCCACCACACTCATAGTGCTCGGCATCCTCGCATACCGCAACGGGCGCACATACTGCAATACCGTATGCCCCGTTGGAACACTCCTTGGCTTCCTCGCAAGATTCTCATGGCTGCGTCCCGTAATCGACTCCGGGAAGTGCAACAGTTGCGGCCTCTGCGCACGCAATTGCAAGGCCGCATGTATCGACAGCAAGGCGCATAAGATCGACTACTCCCGTTGCGTCACATGCTTCGACTGCATCGGCAAATGTCACAAAGGAGCGATCTCCTACACCTTCCGCCGAAGCCTGCAGGATGAGACGGAGGGGGTCGCTGACGCTTCAAGAAGGCAGTTCCTCACGGTTTCAGGCCTGATTGCCTCCGCCACACTGCTTAAGGCAGAGGAAAAGACCGTCGACGGCGGTCTCGCCACAATCACCGACAAGAAGATTCCCGAACGCAAGACAAAGATCGTGCCTCCGGGCGCCTTGAGCATCGCCAATCTGGAATCACACTGCACGGCCTGTCAGTTATGTGTCGCCGCTTGCCCCAACGGCGTACTGCGCCCCTCGACACAGTTGGATTCCCTGATGCAGCCGGAATCCTCATACGAAAGGGGGTATTGCCGCCCTGAATGCACACGCTGTTCGGAAGTATGTCCGGCAGGTGCCATAAGACCCATCACCCGCGCTGAGAAATCATCCGTACAGATCGGACACGCCGTATGGGTTAAGGCAAACTGCATACCTCTGACCGACGGTGTGGAATGCGGCAACTGCGCCCGCCACTGCCCTTCGGGCGCAATCACAATGGTTGCCTCCGATGCGGCGGATGTGAACTCCCCCAAGATTCCGGTGGTGAATACAGAGAGATGCATCGGCTGCGGAGCCTGCGAGAACCTATGCCCCGCTCGCCCTTTCAGCGCAATCTATGTGGAAGGCCACGAAAGACACAGAATAATCTAACCTATAGAATTAATCATGAGCCACATCATAAACCGAAGGGAGTTCCTGAAAAGACTCGGAATCGGAGCCGGAATCACCGGGCTTGCTCTGACCGGTTGCAAAAGGCCGGCCGAGAACCTGGCACGGGATAATTCTGCCTCCAAGGATATCCCCACAGATAAAATGACCTACCGGATAAATCCCAAAACCGGTGAGAAAGTCTCCATCCTCGGATACGGGTGCATGAGATGGCCCAACAAGGAGGATGACAGCGACGAAATCGACCAGGAGGCTGTGAACCGTCTCGTGGATACGGCCATTGCGCACGGCGTGAATTATTTCGACACATCCCCGGCCTATTGCAGAGGGAAATCGGAACACGTCACCGGTATCGCGCTCTCCCGCCATCCGCGTGATTCCTATTTCATCGCCACGAAAATGTCGAATTTCGCTCCTCAAACCTGGAGCCGGGATGCCTCCATCGCCATATACAGGAACTCGCTCAAGGAACTCCGCACCGACCATATCGATTATATGCTCCTGCATGCTATCGGAGGTGGCGAGGATGCCATGAAGGTGTTCAACTCGCGCTTCATCGATAACGGAATCCTCGATTTCCTTGTGGCCGAAAGGGAGGCCGGAAGAATACGCAATCTCGGTTTCTCCTATCATGGCGACATCGCTGTGTTCGACTGGGCTTTGGCTAATCATGACAAGTACAAGTGGGATTTCGTGCAGATCCAGCTCAACTATCTCGACTGGAAACATGCCAAGGAACTGAATCCCCGCAACACCGACGGCGAATATCTGTATGGCGAACTTGAGAAACGCGGTATACCGGCCGTGATAATGGAGCCCCTGCTCGGCGGAAGGCTCTCCAACGTGCCTGACCATATAGCCGCTCGCCTGAAGCAACGCGAACCGGAAAACAGTGTGGCCTCCTGGGCCTTCAGATATGCCGGCACTCACCCCGACGTGCTTACCGTGTTGAGCGGTATGACATACATGGAGCATCTTGAGGATAATCTAAGGACGTATTCCCCACTGAAACCTCTCAATGAGGATGAGATTCAATTCCTCTACGACACCGCCGACCTTATGGTGCAGTATCCCACCGTGGCCTGCAACGATTGCAAATACTGTATGCCCTGCCCTTACGGAATTGACATACCGGCCATCCTGCTCCACTATAACAAGTGCGTCAATCAGGGTAATGTCGCCGAGAGCACACAGTCGCCCAATTATGCCGAGGCCAGACGCGCATTCCTCGTGGGATACGACCGTTCGGTGCCTAAACTCAGGCAGGCGAGCCATTGCATCGGATGCAACCAATGCTCACCACATTGTCCACAATCCATTGATATCCCCAAGGAACTGCACCGAATTGACCGTTACGTGGAGGATCTCAAACAGGAGACCCTCTCATGAAGCCTCGGAGGATATGTCTACCCTTCTGAAGACACGACCCGGTGGCAATCCCTCTTAGGGAAACCGACATACATTAATAATTTCTCAGATACTAAAACGACCTGACAATATGCATTCTTTATTTTTCATCGGAGGGTTAGGTGCCTCCGAAATACTCCTCATAGCACTCGTGGTGCTCCTCTTTTTCGGAGGTAAGAAAATTCCTGAAATGATGAAAGGCCTTGGAAAAGGTGTTCGTTCTTTCAAAGAAGGTATGAAGGAACTCGAACCCGAGACCAAGGATTCAGAAAATACCGAAAACTGACACAATCGGAATGCCGTGACCCAATGGCTTCCGCCGACGGACGATCCTCTCGGGTCGTCCGTCTCCATAAAAAAAGCATGTTGCTGTTACGTTCCGGCGCCTTATCCGTATCTATAGTGTAAGCAACATGAAAACAGACCGACTCACATATTCATTCCTGAACGTGCGTGACAGATTGCACCGGAATGCCCTGAGAATCCTCAAAAACGATGAGGATGCCAAGGATGCTCTTCAGGATACATTCTACAACCTTTGGAAGAATGAGCCACCCGCATCTGACACCGAAGCACGCAACAAACTCTTTACGGTATTACGAAATATCTGTATAGACAGGCTCCGCCGCAGGCAGACTGTACCGATAAATGAATCTGACCTCGGGGAAATCACAGTCCAACCCGGTTTCTCAGAGGATATGGAGCGCCTGGAGACCTTGCTTTCAACTGGCTTGACTCAAATTCAACGGGAAATATATACCTTTGCAGTACACGACTGCCTGGAGTATGAGGAGATTGCCTCTCGGCTAAACATGACGGTAGAAGCCGTGAGGATGAATATGAGCCGGGCAAGAAAGAGAATAAGGGATAATTACAAAAAACTGAACAGATGAAAGACAACGACCACATACTGACACTGCAGGAGACTGAGGAACTCTGCCGGTTATATATGGAGTGTAAACTTTCAGTGCTGGAAGAGAAGGAACTGCAGTATATCCTTGGGATGATGCCTTACAGTTCTCCCGTTATCGAGGAGGCGAGAGAATCCATGAGGGCTGAGGGGATATTATCCCTCAATACAAAGGCTCGTAAAAAGCCGGAAAGGAAATGGCTGCGGCGTGCCGTAGGAATCGCGGCTTCGGTATCCGTAATCCTCATGGTCTCCCTCTTCATTACAAATCATTCCGCCGATTCGGGGGAAGAGGAGATAATAATTGCATACGAGGGGGGACGCCGTCTCAGCCCCGAGGAATCTGAGAAGGCTGTGGAGGAAGCACAGAGGAAAGCCGAGGCCCTTATGGCTATGGCAAAGGAAAAAGAGAGGGAGGAGGAACTGAAACAGGAATACTTCATAAGTTTAATGTCAGATAAATCATACAAGAAATGAAGCGGTATCTCTTAATAATAATATGTATCCTTGGAGGATTGACGGCTATGGCAAAACCTCCGCATCTGAATGTCGAGAAACTTTTCGACGGTTCGTATAATTCCGACCACACCGTATATATCCACATATCCAAATCCAAGGCGAAATATTTCCGTGGCTTTACCGTAACCCACAATGCCGCCTTGGTAAAGAAGGTGACGGATCTGTTCAAAAAGGATGTGGAAAGAGCCGAGACCTCGCAGGAGATAATACAGAACGGAGGGGTGGCATATACTTCAATGACAATAAAGAACAACGGTCATGAAATTAACATCGGCTTATCCTACTCTCCGGGCGATGTCTGCTATCTTTTCATCAGCGGCCCTAATGAGGCGTTCAAATAATCTGATAATCTAAATCCACCGGCAATTATGAAAAAATTATTTATGCTGCTCTTCGGAGCGGCAGCACCCTTCACGTCTCTTCTCGGACAGGAGACCAACGACTCAGTAGCGGCAGCTATGGAAAAGCAACTTAATCTAAATGAAGTGGTTGTTATGGCCAAACGTCTGGTTATGAAACAAGAACCTGATCGTATCGTGTATCTTACCAAGAATGATCCCTACGCAAAAGGATTGAACGGATTCGAACTGCTTGACCGCATTCCCCGCGTCTCGGTGATTAGCGATCAGGTCAGCGTAGCGGGGAAAAACTCTGTGAGGTATATCATCGACGGACACCTGCTCGAGATGACTGACGATGCCTTGACCATGAAACTGAAAAATCTTCAGGCTGATGGAATTGAGAAAATAGAACTCCTCACTTCTCCCCCTGCCAAATATGCAAGCGGTAATAATGTGGCCTACATCAGTATCACAACCAGAAATGAATCGCTCGGCACTCGTGGCAACGCATGGGGAAGAGGGCGGTACAGTGATCAATTCGATTACTCTCTGGGGGGAAATGTAAGCCATTCGACTCGTAGAATCGAGTTTTCCGCTGATGCGGGATGGAACGACTCAAAAGGTATCAACGACATTGACCGTGATTACACTTTTACCGATCATACTCAGGTCTCTAGCCGGAGAAACAGGTTCGAATGGAAAACCCTCGGGGCAAACGCTCTATTCAAATATAAGTTTACACCGAATTTTTGCGCCGGAACAATAGTGAATTACAGCAGGAACATGATCAAAAACGACCTTACGGACAGAACAACGGATGGCGATTCATACATGCTCTCGACTTCTACCGGACCCTCTAATCCCGAAAACGCAATCACACTCACAGGTTTTATGGACTGGAACCTTGATTCTTCCGGAAAGATTCTGAGCCTCACCTACAACTGGTTCGACAAGCGCAGCATGGCTTCTTCATATGTGACCACAATCTGGGATAATGGTGACGGATCCGGCCTGACAAGGGATGCCGACAACGTATACGCCATACACTCCATAAAACTTGACGCCACACTCCCTTTCCGGAATTTCAAGGTGGAGACCGGCGCGGCATATACTTCAATAGGCAACAATACCAATCTGAGCATCGACAATGATATTGACGGGGTGCCCTTTAATGATCCGACCCAAAGCAACCATTTCATCTATAATGAGAAAACAACGGCCTTATACCTCACCGCACAAAGGAGCCTCGGCAATTCCCTTTTCGGGAAAATCGGGGTGAGATTCGAACACACCGATGTAAGGGGTATACAGAAAACCGACAACTCCCGGCATGACCAAGGAAATGATTACGTTTTCCCGTCGGTATTGCTGAGTTGGAACATTCCGGAGGGTGGGCGCCTTTCCGCCGACTATTCCATGGGCATCACGCGCCCGAGTTTCGGGGATATGAATCCGTTCCGCTATTATAATACCGTAAGAGACTACTTCACCGGAAATCCGGACCTTGAATCCGTCATAGGCCATAACGTAGGGATAAACTACAGTTTCAAGGGGTTATATGCCGTAGTCTATGGCTCATGGAACAAAAATGCAATCAGCTATATCACACGCTTTACCCCGGAAGGGATGCAATGGTCGACACCGGAGAATTGTCTCAACACTATGAAGACCGGTCTTTACGCCTCCTACAACCGCTCGCTGTTCAATTGGTGGAATCTAAATGTGGGTGGAGAGGTGTTCTATTCCCTGACAAAATCCAAGATATCCGATTTCAGGGATGCAAATGACAGCGGCTGGAGCGGTAAGATCGAATTGAACACCTCATGGATGCTAAACCCTCGGAAGACACTTATATTCAATCTCCGTTGCAGCCATTATTTCCCCTACCGGGAGAAAATGATAAGATATGAGAACCGTACTTTTCTCAATTGTGAATTAAGATATATGCTTCTTGACAACCGACTGACACTCACGGCCTCCGTGACAGACCCGTTCGGTTGGAGCATAACTAAGTCGAACGCCTATTTCAAGGATTACAGTATGTACACAGAGACCAACATCCACCAGCACTCAGTAGCCTTCCGCATCGCTTACTCATTCGGAGGGAAGAAAGTCTCCAATGTCTACAGAGATACCAAGGAACGCGAATCGCAACGCTCATATTAATTCATGCAGGAAAGACACCATATATCGTAAAAACTGTCTGATTACGATTAAAGGATTGCCCCAATTATCAGGGACAATCCTTTAATCTCTTTCATCATTGACACATCATAACTGCTCCCGGCCTTATCATCCGTAAATGTTATGGTCACTTTATTATCATAGTTGTTGAATCCTCGGCACTTTGGTTTGGAGTATGACGATAAAGTGACTATGCACATCATCAGTATTGTGAATATTACAGTCTTCATATTATTTTCAATTAGAATATTATTTACCCTGTATCATCTTCCGGTAGTGTTTGAACGGTCTGCGCCGGCATCAATGTTTATAAGAGTATGTTTACTTTTGTAAGATATGTCCCCCTTTTTAATCCGAAGTGCTTTCTTTGCCATGCAATCGTTGTGTACTTACCTCATTTTTCTTTTAAATTTCTCTTCGTCTTGCAAGGAAATTACAATTTTTGCTTTTTTTATTTTTTGGAACGGAACGATTTTAACATATTTTTGAGGCTTTCTACCCTCAAATTCCTTTATTAACCATTATCTACTAATATGTTGCAAAAATCACCATATCTTGCAAAACGTTCCACCCCTGAAACGATTCCGGTGTAATGTCTCCTCTCAGAAAATACTTTTAAATTAATGAGCGACGAACCCCTTGTCATGCCTCTCCAGTTTTAATGTAATTGGCGTTATGATTTTGAAGTAAAATATGGAGGGAACAGGGCTCTATCTCACAATTTTTTAATACATTTGCAATAATTAAGGCAACGTGTATGGAAATATTAGAAAAATACCCAATCGGTGAACAGGACTTCAAGAGTGTCCGGGAAGGTGGTTATGTATATCTTGACAAAACAAGATATATCAATACAATCATACAGAGTGGCGATAAGTATCTTTTCCTTGCCCGACCCCGCCGATTCGGAAAATCCCTGTTCCTTTCAACCCTTCAATACTTTTTTGAAGGCAGACGCGACCTTTTCAAAGGATTGTTTATAGATTCTACCGACTGGAATTGGGAATCATATCCTGTGCTGCGCATTGACCTCAACACACAGAAATACGCCGATTCCGGTCTGTTGGGAAACGTGCTTGAGACACTGTTTCAGAATTGGGAGAAAAGATACGGAATCAAAAAGTTGTTTCCCGATTATGCACAGAGATTCAACTATATTCTACAGGAAATTCACTCCGTCACCGGGAAGCAGGTCGTCATTCTCGTGGATGAATATGACAAACCTCTTGTGGGAAACCTCAACAAGGATAAGAATTTTGAGGATTACCGTGAGCAACTGGCAGCCCTTTACTCCAACTTCAAGAGCAGTGCCGAACATATACGCCTGGTGTTCCTGACAGGGGTAAGCCGTTTCTGTAAACTCTCGGTTTTTTCCGACCTCAATAACCTTAAAGACATCACTTTCTCCAATGATTATGCCGATATTTGCGGCATTACATCTGAAGAACTTTCAACCCGCCTACAGTCAGGCATACACTTACTGGCTCAAAACCTGGAAGTGGATTATCAGGAAGCGGCATCACTCTTGAAGGATAATTACGACGGTTATCATTTTGCAAGGAAGGGAAGCGACATCTATAATCCCTGGTCATTGTTGAGTTGTCTTTCCGAAAAGGAAATAAAGGATTATTGGAATGAGACGGGATTGCCCACCATAGTCGCAGAATCACTAAAACGAATTAACGCCAATCTGGAGAGTCTTTTTGACTCATATTGTTCGGAAGATGAACTCAAAGGGTTTGATCTCCTGAACCCTAACCCATTCGCATTGCTTTATCAGACGGGCTACCTCACTATAAAGTGTTACGAGCGGAAAATTAACAGCTACCGTCTCGGAATTCCAAACAAAGAAGTAAAAAGAGGATTTTTCAAAATCCTTCTTCCTTATTACGTCAAGACCAAAACTGAAACAAGCAACCGTATAGTAGATGCTATAGTAAGGCATTTCATTTTTGGGCAACCGGAAGAGGCGATGAAAGCCATGCAGTCTTATTTCGCAGGTATTGACTATAAAATGCGACTAGATAATGAAAATAATTTCCATAATGCCTTTTACCTCCTGTTGGATATCATCGGTCTTGATACAACCACTGAATCGCACACCTCAGAGGGCAGCATAGATATCGTGGTGAGGACTGACGACTATATCTATGTCATCGAACTGAAATATGATAAATCCGCAGAGGCAGCCTTACGTCAGATTGAGGAAAAACACTATTGTAGGAAATACCTTACAGAAAACCGGAAGTTATTCAAAATCGGGGTTGCGTTCTCTTCCAAAACCCGTTGCATTGAAAACTGGATAATCACAGACTGATTCCACTTTACAGCCAATCTTGCATATCCCTTTTTCCTCTGATTCCGTTTTGGGCATGTTTTGATTATAAAATCATTATTATGGTATTAATCAGCAGTTTCATTTTTCAATTATTATGATTTGAATATGAAACTATAGGTTTTGACGTGAAGTTGTGCTAACTTTACGCATATCACTATCACCCCTCTTGAGACCACCCTCCGGGTGGCAGCCGGACGGTTAGAGGGCTGGCATCTCCATGACGTGTAAGAATAGGAAAATTAAGGTAAAAAATGAGTTAAGCAGTGTAACGAAACAAACGTGGCCACAAATTGGAGATGTCAGGTGGCCACATTTGTTTTTTATCCCATTTTATTATAACTTTACATTCCCGTACCGCTTGCGGACGGAAAGAAACTCCCTAAATCAAAATACCAACTGACCTTAAGATGAAACTAACGGCTTCACTCAAATATCTAATCACCATACTCCTCCTTTTGGGTTGCATGGCCTGTCAGAATAAAGACGACAAAAATCCAGAGGACGTCAGGTCGCTCTACGTCACTCTCGATAATGAGATAGAGGGATACCAAAACTATGACTCAAAAAAGAATCTGAGAATTGAGGAACTGAAGCAGCATTATCTTAAAGAAAAGGATTCCGCGAAAGGTCTTGAGATCATAAACCGACTCGTGTATGAGTTCAACAGTTACAATGCCGATTCCGCTCTGTATTATGTCGACAAATGCCTGCAACATCCCCTCGTCAGGAACGACAGACACGAAACCATGCGCCTGATAATACGGAAAGCCGATATATATGCCCATGCCGGTCTGTTTTCAGATGCCTTGGCTACTCTCGCCTCCCTCCCGAGGCAAGAGATACCCGATAAACTCCTTGAAGAGTATTTCGCAACATACTGCGCACTGTATCAGTATCTCAGTGAATATACCTCCGAACATGACACCTCTTCACTATATGTGGAGAAACGCGCGATTTATGCCGACTCCCTGCGTCAGGTCACTGACCAAGGCTCTTTCAACGACCTCATTTACGTCTACACCGAGAAGGCAAGAAACGGCGACACCGAGACCGCGATATCAGCCCTGAAGGGTGAACTTTCAAAATATCAGCCCGGTATGAGGGAATACTCCATAATAGCATCAACTCTGGCATACATATACAAGACCGTAGGTAATGACACAGAATACAGGCGAAACCTGACCATGAGCGCGATTTCCGACGTGAAGGGCTCCGTGAAAGAGAATATGTCGTTCCGCGAACTCGCGACGGTGATGTTTGAGGACGGTGATGTCGAGCATGCCAACCACTACCTGAAGAAAAGCATCGCCGATGCCAATTTCTATTCCGCACTCATGCGCAACGCCCAGTCAAGCAAGATGCTTCCCGTGATTGACGAGGCATACGCCATCCGCCAGAAACAACTCAACTCACGCTTGAGGACAATGATGTGGTGCAGCATAATTCTTTCCTGCATACTTATAGTCACCGTTTTCCTTATCCTGAAACAATTCCGCAATCTGCATGAGGCAAATAAAAAGATACGCCTCGCAAATGAGGAACTGGCTGAAAAAAACTCCGAACTCGCCGACAAGAACGTGCTCCTGCGCGAGTCGAACCGTACAAAGGAACAGTATGCCGGACTATTCATGGAATATTGCTCTTCCGCAATCTCATCGCTGCAGTCATATCAGAAATCACTCAAGGTGCTCGCAGCCCAGGGGGGAAACAGGGCTGCCCTCTTGAAGAAACTCGAATCCACAGAAATTTCGGAGGAGATGTTGAAAAGATTCTACCGCATGTTTGATGAGGCCATACTTCAACTCTACCCCGACTTCATCGAGAAATTCAACAGCCTCCTGCTTCCCGAGGAGAGGATTACACCTAAATCCGGCGAACTCCTGAACACTGAACTCCGCCTCTACGCTTTGATAAGGATGGGCATCGACGACAGCGCAAAGATAGCTCGCTTCCTGCGATGCTCCATATCCACCGTCTACACATACAGGTCGAAAATAAAGAAAAGGGCCCTCCGTCCCGACTCCTTTGAAGACGATGTGAAGGAAATTTCCTGACGGAAACCTCATCCGGAAAGGTCAAATCCTTTTGCAGATTATTGATTTAACACCCTCTTCTCGATACATATATACCTAATTCACTGAATATTGCAATCTTGATATGTTTTGATTGAGATTTGACACACTTGATTATGGGGAAAATGTTGATGAACTTTGTCAACATCTAACCGCGACACCTTTAATCACAGTGAAAACTCATCACAATTAAAACATACAATAATGAAAAGGAAACCATGGAAATTTCAGGGAGTGCTCCGGATATTGGTCTGGATGATCGCTCTACTGGCTGTCCCGGCCGCATCGGCGCAGACATTGAATGTCTCGGGAAAAGTGACAGATCCCAACGGAGAAGAACTCATCGGCGTGACCGTTTCCGTGAAAGGGAAACAATCACTCGCCACCTCCACTGACCTCGAAGGTAAATACACCCTTAAGGATGTCCCCTCCGACGGCACCCTTATTTTCAGTTACGTCGGGTTCGGAGCAGTCGAGAAGCCCGTGAAAGGGCAGACTGTCATCGATGCCGTAATGAAAGAGGATGCCGAGATTCTCGGTGAGGTGGTCGTGGTCGGATACGGCTCTCTCAGCCGTAAGGAGGTGTCAAGTTCCATTGTCCAGGTGAACAGAGACGACTTCCAGAAAGGCGCCATGAACAACCCCATGGAGATGCTCACCGGTAAGGTGGCCGGCCTCAACGTCTCTTCCACCGCAACAGCCGACCCTAACGGCTCTGCCTCCCTTCAGGTGCGCGGAGCGACATCCCTCAGCGCTGGCAACGGCCCCCTCATCGTCATTGACGGTGTGCCGGGTGGAGATATACGCACCATTGCCCCTCAGGATATCGAATCTATGTCTGTGCTTAAAGACGCGGCCTCGGCATCTATCTACGGCACGCGAGGCGCCAACGGCGTAATCCTAATCACGACAAAGAAGGGCACCGGCGACGTGGGGCTCCCTGTCGTCACCTACGATTCATACGCCGCTGTGGCATTCGCCAAAGACAAGCCCGAGGTGCTGTCGCCCTACGAATGGCGTCTCGCACGCCGTGGCAACGACTACGGCGCAAGCACCGAATGGTATGACCTCATCACCCGCAAGGCTTCATACGACACCAACCAGTATATCGGTATCGACGGCTCCCTCCCCAACGGAGGCTACTACACCGCCTCACTCAACTATAAGAATGCAAACGGTCTTGACATCGTGAGCAAACGCGAGGAATTCGGCGGCCGAGCCGTGGTCTCAGCCAACACTCTCGCCAACCATCTACGCATCACTGCCTCCATCAATGCCCGAAAGGTGAAGGAGAAATGGGGCGACAGCGGGATGTTTGACACCGCCCTCGGCATGAACCCCACCATACCCGTATTCAACGAAGACGGATCATATTACCAGCCCACGTCTCCGACCGACATCAAGAACCCTGTCCAACAGTTGAAGGTCAACACCTCAGAAGGGAACCGCACCTATCTGCTCGGCACGACCGACGTGAAATACAGCATCTGGAGCAACGAGAAGCACAGTGTCAGCACCACACTCTCCTACTCCTACAACTACAACGACCTCAAGAGCGATTACTACACACCCACGACATCGGGCGAGTCTTACTGGGGAGGATATGCGGGACGTGCATCAATGCAATATCAGAAATGGTGGACAAACCGTCTCGAATGGATAGGAAACTACAGTTTCTCTTCCGACGACCATGAAGTGAAGGTGGTCGGTGGCTATTCTTTCGAACGCAGCAACTGGGAGCAGATGTTCATGCAGAACAACGACTTCACATTTGACAAGCCTCTCTGGAACGGCATAGGCTCCGGCTCCTGGCTCGGCGACGGTAAAGCTCAGATGTATGGCGGAAAGAGCGAATCTTCTCTCGTCGGCTTCTTCGGACGCGTCAACTACGCCTGGAAGGGGATGATTATGGCCGCCGCATCTATCCGCCATGAGGGCTCTACAAAATTCGGTAAAGACAAGAAATGGGGCTCATTCCCTTCAATATCTGTGGCTTGGGAAATGGCGCAGGCTCCATTCCTGTCTGACTACGTCCAGACTGTACAGAGCCTTAAGCCGAGAGTATCATACGGCGTGACAGGCCGAAGCGATTTCGATGCCTACAAATCTCTCGCCACTTACTCCCCCAACGGCACATATTTCATCGACGGAGCATGGGTGACAGGCTACCGCCCCTCAAACAACGCCAATCCTGAACTCGGCTGGGAAAAACTCTCAAGCATGAACGTAGGTGTGGACTTTCAACTGTTCAACCGCCTTTACGGCTCAATCGAGTATTTCGACCGCCGTTCGCAAGATCTCCTCTACAACTACACCGCTCCACAGCCCCCCTACGTATATCCCGACATACTCGTCAACGTGGGCACGACAAGGAACACCGGTATAGAACTCGCCCTGAACGCTGATGTGGTGGTGAATCGCCCCGTGACTTGGACCACCGGCATAAACTACTCCTACGGCACCACCAAACTCACGAAACTCTCCAACTCCGTATATCAGGCCTCCTATCTTGACCTATATCAGAAACCGGGCGTGGGAACAAGCGAATACTTCTTCCGTGTCGAGGAGGGTGGACGCATCGGCCAGTTCTGGGGTTATGAATATGCCGGCGTGGATGAGAACCATAACATGCTCGTATATACGGCCGACGGAGAGAAAGTGCCTGCGGCTGCCGCCGACCCCAAAGACAAAAGATATATCGGTGACGGCGCTCCCAAGCATTTCCTCACATGGAACAATACCATTAAGTGGAAAAACTTTGACCTCAGCCTCATGTTCAACGGCGCTTTCGGATTCCAGATTTTCAATATGCGCAGATACGGAATGGGTCTCAAGGGGAGCGGCAGCGACAACGTGCTGCGCAGCACATACCTGAAGGACCGCGACGTATGGTCCGGCGGAGGGGTGATCTCCTCATACTTCCTTGAGAACGGCGACTATTTCAAACTTGAGAACGTGACCCTCGGTTACACTGTCCCCGTGCGCAGCCGCCTGATCGACTCCCTGCGCCTGTATCTCGCCGCGAAGAATATATTCACACTGACAAGTTACTCCGGCACGGATCCCTCTGCCGTGACATCCACAGGCATCACTCCGGGTATAGACGTATCATCCGCCTATCCTTCCGCCACACAACTCACGTTAGGCGTGACTCTGAAATTCCGTTAATCTCTTTCCATTCCTAAAATCAGATATAATGAAAATCAATAGATATATTTCCGGCCTGCTAACAGCGACCGCGCTCGTCATGGGTGCCTCATCTTGCACTGACCTTGACGAGAAGACTTTCGACCGAATCGATGCCTCCACCTATTATCAGGACGAGAACAGCGTCAAGGGTGCCGTGGCCTCAATATATGCCAGTGCCTTCAGCGGATTCCTCGAATACTTCTGGTATCTAAACGAATTCCCGGCCGACCAGATTGCTTGGCGCACTTGGAACGGTGGCGCCTGGGGTTACGATGAGGCTGCGAAGTTTGTGCTCTCAACCCAGACATGGAACTCCGAATCCGTCATAATCCGCCAGGCTTGGGAGCACGCTTGGGAGACAATCGGCCTCTGCAATACCCTCATCAACGACCTCGAGAGCCTTGACCCGGGTGCGTTGAAAATGACGGAGGCGCAATTGAAATCATACATCGCCGAGGTACGCACGATGCGCGCATGGGCTTATTACAACAACTTCGAACTCTGGGGTGGCGCTCTTCCGCTCAACATATCGGCCGGGAACGACATCCCCGGGTCGGCAGACCCCGATTTCAACAAGGGGTGTCAGGTTATCTGGGATTTCATCGTCAACGAACTTGACGGCTGCAACGACGACCTTACCGCCGAAGACGGCTCAAGCGGAACACGCAACCGCATGAACCAGGGTGTGAACCGCATGCTCAAGATGCGTATGCTCCTCAATTCTCAACTATTCACTGGTGTCGACCGGTTCAGTGATTGCGAGACTCTCTGCCAGGAAATAATCAACGGCGATTACGGCACTTACTCCATAGCCGGCGACTACCGCCAGATATACGGCATAAACAACAGCACCTGCCCCGAAGTGGTGTTCGCTTTCGCAACAGAAGCTGGAAGGCTCACCAACAACAACCGCAACACACCCTTCCTACCCTATAACTACGACGAGATGTTCGGATTCTCATGCGATCAGGGTGGCTGGAACTGCGTCTGCATGGTGCCTTCGAAAGACAATACCGGAACCCTCGTCCCCAACGCCGGAACTGCCGACCCGAAGAGTTTCCTCTTTGATTACGGCGACAAACTCGGGGCTCCCTTCGACCGTATGAACGATGCCGATATACGTAAACAACCCTTCCGTTGTGACGCTCAAGGCAACTGGGAAGGTATTTTCGCAATGGGGCCGCAACTTGACTACACCACAGGCGCCCCCGTCCTTGCCGATGCCGACCTTCAGGACAAACCTCTGATATATGTCGACCAGGTGGGCACATTCCTCAATCTCGGCCGCGACCTCGAACCCGTAATGAGCCCCCGCTGGGGTCAGACCAATTCCGGTTACCGTGTGCTTCGCTACCCCATCTATCCCACATCGACAGGCATTGACTGGCGCGACG
The DNA here is from genome assembly GCA_947175265.1 of uncultured Porphyromonadaceae bacterium. Taxonomy (GTDB): domain Bacteria; phylum Bacteroidota; class Bacteroidia; order Bacteroidales; family Muribaculaceae; genus Lepagella. The sequence continues at coordinate 22,627 of CAMWMD010000005.1, forward strand.
CCGACCAGGTGGAGTTCCGTCTTGCCGAAGTCTACTACACTTTGGCCGAGTGCAAACTCCGTAAAGGCAGTTCCGGTGAGGCTAAGCAGCTTGTGAACGATGTGCGCCAACGCTACTATGCCCCCGCCAATATCAGCGAGATCGAGAAACCGGGCCCCGGCTTCACAGCCTTCGATGCTGACTGGATGCTCAGCGAATGGGGTCTTGAATTCCTTGACGAAGGGCGACGCCGCCGCACTGACCTGCGCCGTTTCGATAAGTTCACTCAGGGGCAATGGTGGTTCTTCGGACGCGCAACCGAGACCGACCGCGAAATGCCCGCGAAACGCGACCGCCGTTACGAATGGTACCCACTCCCGCAGGTAGCCCTCATGGTGAACCCGGGTCTTGTTCAGAATCCTAACTATTAATAATCGCCGGAAATGAAAAAACATAATATATTCAGTCTGATTCTCCTCATGCTCCTCCCCCTGCTGGGCGGATGCTCTAAGGATGAGATAATATTCGACAGCGAACTTCCCCGCTTCGAACTGCGCCCGGGATATGAACTCCTCGAGGTGATTGTGCCTCAAGGTACGCTTGCCACCGACAAAATATATATCGTCGGTGAGTTCAACGGCGGGATGGATGCCGTGGGCAATCCGTTGTGGCAACTCGAGAAGGCACCCGACACCGATGTGAAATGGGGAATATATCTTGACCCCAAGACATTCGCAAACGGAAAGACCCTCGCCGATGGATATACCTTCTATTCCGCGGAACAGGGTGAGGAACGCAGCCTTGACAATCAGCCCGTGGTGCATAGGGAGAACCCCGGACCCGGAAACCGGGCCAACGTGATCGCCTACCGCTGGGCCGACTATTTCAACAAGCCCGCGAACCCGGATGAGATAGACCATGACGGCTACGTCATATATGTGGTGGATAATTCCGGTTATGAGGAGTTGGCCCTCTATGCCTGGGGTGATACCGAGATATTCGGCGGTTGGCCAGGTGTGCAGCCTACCGGAAAGGTTGAGAAAGACGGCATCGTATACCGGTATTTCGACACGGGTGCCGCAAATGAGGGTATGAACGTCAACCTTATATTCAACAATAACGGAAACGGCAAGCAACTCCCCGACTATAACGTGACCCTAAATCAGGATTTCTATCTGGAACTCACCCCTGACGGAGCGAACGAGTTCGACCCCTCGAATGTGGTCACCCACGACGGCTACACAATCTATGTGGCGGACCAGTCGGGCTGGGATGAACTCTACCTGTACATGTGGGGCGATGTCAACGACCTCAACGGCGCATGGCCCGGTATGCCGGTGACAGGCACTCAGGTCATAAATGGTGTCACCTACAAATATTTCGACCTCGGGGCTGCTAATTGTGATGCCGGGCTAACAGAGCATGTGATACTCAACAACGGCAACGGCAAGCAGATTGACGATGTGGTGGTGTTCGGCCTCGACCGCGACGTCTATATCGAACTGAAGAGCAACAAAGCCACGGAGATCGACCCCGCCACTTATCAGCCCGGAGGGGAGGATCCTACCCCCGACCCCGTGCCTGACCCCGTGCCCGAGCAAGACTACAACATCTACGTCCAAAATCTCACCGGCTGGGCCGACTTCTATATCTATGCTTGGGGCGATGAGGAATATTTCGGCGGTTGGCCCGGAGCTCAGGCTTCATCTACCACGGAAATAGACGGCGTGACGTATCTCGTATTCCCCATAAAAGGTAAGGGACAGATCGAGAACCTTATCTTCACTGACAATGCCGGAAACCAGTATGACGCCATGCAGGTGACCTTCGACCGCGACTATACGATAATCGCAAATCTTGAATCAGCCGAACTGAAAAAATGACCGTACAAATGAAAAAAATGAATAAGATATCATTGCTAATGGCAGGGGTAGCCGTCGCTCTCGGCGGCTGCACCTCCTACGAGATAGATATGCCGGCCAATCCGGAGCCTCCCAAAATCGGAAATGAGGTATCTGCAAATGTGATATATCAGGCGAATCCCCGCTTTTTCGGAGAAAACAATTGCCTACAAGGCATTACGGCGCAACTCCCGCGAATCTCCGGAATGGGTTGCGATATCCTTTGGGTGATGCCTATATTCGAGCCGGGACAACTCAACAGCATAGGATCACCCTACTGCATAAAGGATTTCAAAGGTATAAATCCGAAATACGGCAATGAAGCCGATTTCTCGGCCCTCGTGCAGGATGCCCACGGGCGGGGGATGAAAGTGATTCTCGACTGGGTGGCAAACCACACCTCCTGGGATCATCCCTGGATAACATCATACCCCGACCGCTATCAGCATGATGCCGACGGCAATATCGTTTCGCCCTCCGGATGGGCCGACGTGGCGCAACTGAATTTTGAGAATCCCGATACACGCTCTGCCATGGAGGAGGCGATGACCTACTGGGTGACCAAATTCGGAATAGACGGGTTCCGTTGCGATTTCGTGGATGGGGTGCCTCATTCATTCTGGAGCGAGGTGATTTCAGATTTGAAAGCGTCAAATCCCGATATAATCATGCTGGCTGAGGGCGCGAGCGCAGATTATTATACTGACGGGTTCACTATGATCTACGACTGGAATTGTCCTACGGCCATTTCCGGGGCGTTCAAAGGCGGAAAGCCGGCGGAGGCCGTGAAGGAGGCGCAGGAGGCCTTGGCGAAAGTGCCCGACGGTAAATCCATACTGCGCTATGTATTCAATCATGACGTGGCTTCAGAGAATAACGTGGCCACCATGTATGGGAAATGGGAGGCGGTCCCGGCCGCTTACGTGCTCGCCGCGATGCTGAACGGAACCCCGATGATCTATTCTTCAATGGATGTGGAAAATATGTCGGGAAAACTTTCGTTTTTCGATTATAGGACGCTGACATTCTCCTCCGCGCTATCCGAGAAATACGGAGCCATTAATGACGCCTTCAGGAATTCGGCCGAGGTCAGGAGAGGGGTGCTTCAGGATTTCTCCAATTCATCGGTGGCATGCTTCATGCGTTCTGTCCCGGGGCATAATCTTCTGGTGGCTGTAAACACCTCCGACACCCCTGAGTCTGTAAAGACCCCTATCGTTATGGCCGGAGCCTCCGCTACCGATATGCTGACAGGTTCAGAGTTGGTTATCCCTGTGACGCTGGATCTGGAACCTTACTCCTACACCATAATCCTGCAATAGCCCCGCTCTCCCATTGCTTAACCGAATCATGGGCTTGACTTGATTTATAATTAACTTGATTTCATATATGATGAAAATACTGATGACACTTCTCATGTCGGCTGCCACCCTATCGGCGGCAGCCGTCGACATATCCTCTCCTGACGGTGCGTTACGCCTAAACGTCGATGTGGATGCCGCCGGAACACCGGTGTATTCTCTCGACTATAAGGGGAAACAACTCGTCGCTCCCGGCAAACTCGGCCTGAGTGCCGACGAGACACGCTTCACCGACGGATTCCGTATCGTGGGTATGGACACCGTAACTGTCGACCGCACTTGGAAGCCGGTTTGGGGAGAGTATGACAAGGTGCGCGACCATTTCCGCGAACTTGCACTCCACCTCCGTGCCGAGAATCCCGACAGGGAATTGATTCTGCGTTTCAGGGTATTCAACGACGGCCTCGGCTTCCGATATGAACTCCCCGTGCAGAAGGGATCAAACTACCTGACTCTGCGCGATGAACTGACCGAGTTCAATTTCACCGGCGACCATAAACTTTACTGCATACCCGGCGACTATGATACCGACGAATATCTTTGGTCGGAGACCTCTTTCAGCGCTCTTCCGCAGGCTTTGGGCAACTATCGCCGCCATTCGGAGGCTCAACGCACCGGGGGGACGACCATACAGACTCCCATGCTGATGAAGACGGCTGACCCCGTCTACGTCAATATCCATGAGGCGGCTCTCGACGGATACCCCGCCATGCTCCTCGATGTGGACACTGAGAAGAATGCAATGTCGGCTCATCTTGTGCCCGACCGTCTCGGGGTGAGCGCATATCTCCAGCTACCGTTCAATACTCCGTGGCGCACTCTTATTGTCAGCGATGATGCGCGTGACATCCTTGCCTCCCAGCTTGTGCTCAATCTCAACGAGCCTTGCAAGATTGAGGATACATCCTGGATCAAACCGATGAAATTCATGGGAGTATGGTGGGAGATGTTCACCGGAAACCAAAAGACGTGGGCTTATTCCGACGATTATCTCGCAAAACCGGGTGTGACCGATTACTCTAAACTCAAGCCCAACGGACGGCATCCGGCGAATACAGAGAATGTGAAGAAGTATATTGATTTCGCCGCCGACAACGGTATTGACGGGGTGCTCGTGGAAGGCTGGAACGAAGGCTGGGAAGACTGGGCAAGTTTCCGCAAGAACCGCCAGTTCCTCTTCGATAAGCCATATCCCGACTTTGACCTCCCCTACCTCCGCGATTATGCCAAGGAGAAAGGTGTGAAACTGATTATGCACCATGAGACAGCCGCGAATGCTGCTGACTATGAACTGCAACTTGACCGTGCCTTCCAATTCATGAAGGATAACAACTATGATGCGGTGAAAACAGGGTATGTGGGTGCCATAATACCTCGCTCGGAGCATCACACTTCCCAGTGGATGGTCGATCATGCGCGCCACGTCATTGAGCGTGCCGCCGACTATAAGATAATGGTTGACAGCCATGAGGCTCCCCGTCCTACCGGACTTTGCCGCACATATCCCAACTGGTTGGCTCAGGAATCGGCGCGCGGTGGTGAGTTCGAGTCGATGGGTGGCAATCCCCCTTCACACACCTGCATGTTGCCGTTCACCCGCTTGAAAGGTGGCCCTATGGACTATACACCCGGACTTTTCGAGACCCGGATGAGTTATTACAATGAGGGTAAGGATTCCCAGGCCGGCACTACGCTTGCCCGCCAGTTGGCACTCTATCTCACGATGCCCTCGCCGATGCAGATGGCCTGCGACCTCCCTGAGAATTATCAGCGGTTTCCGGATGCCTTCCAGTTCATAAAGGATGTTCCCGTAGATTGGTCTGACTCGAAATATCTTGAGGCGGAGCCAAACCGCTACATCACCGTGGCGCGGCGTGACAAGAACAGCGACGACTGGTTTGTCGGGGCAATCACCGACGAGAATCCCCGAACGGCCACCATCGACCTCAGTTTCCTCCCCAAAGGTGAGAAATTTGAGGCCACCATCTACGAGGATGCCCCCGACGCTCACTGGAAAGATAATCCCCAGGCATACCGTATCCGCAAAGTTGAGGTCGATTCCCGCAAGAAACTTAAGCAGCCCCTTGCAGCCGGGGGCGGGGCAGCCATAATGCTCCGTAAGAAGTAAGCCGTCAAATCCAAAGGCAATAAAATTGATAATGGGTGTGAATCAAATGAATAAAGTTTTGATTCGCACCCATTATCCATCTCCGCCATCAAGCCTCCACTCATAAAATGAAATGCCTAAAGATTGATTCTCCGTTTGAATATGGATAAGGCAATAGGCATACGACAGCGAGAAGAGCAATAAATACGATTGCTATTATAACTGTTCCCCATCGCACTAAGGAAGGGGGAATTTCTCCGATGAGCTTACGGACTTTTTCTGAGCGAAGCTCAATCTTATCATGAGCATTGTTGGTAGTTTCCATTTTTAGTTACCGAGTTCAAGTTGATTTTTTATGAGGTTGTAATATGCACCTTTCTTATCGATGAGAGAGGTGTGATTGCCGGTTTCCACAACTCGGCCTCCATCAAGCACGATAATCTGATCAGCGTTTTTGACGGTTGATAGACGATGGGCTACGACTACGACTGTACGCCCTTTGTAAAACTCTTCGAGATTTTCCACTATGGCTCTCTCATTCTTGGCATCGAGGGCATTTGTCGCTTCATCAAGAAAGATAAAGTCAGGATTCTTATAGACAGCGCGGGCTATGAGAATACGCTGCTTTTGTCCTTGGCTTAATCCGATACCGTCACGTCCTATCAAGGTATTGTATTTTAATGGCAACCCCATTATATAGTCATGAATATTTGCTATCCGGGCGGCTTTTTCAAGACGAGTCACGTCAATATCGCCATCATCTACAGCAATGTTTCTGGCAATGGATTCAGAGAAAATTACTCCATCCTGCATGACAACTCCACAATGACGTCGCCACCATTTAAGATTGTATTCATTTAAATTTTTTCCGGCAACGAATATTGAACCGGACCTAATCGGATAATATCCAAGCATAAGTTTTATAAGAGTAGTCTTTCCACTTCCCGATGCCCCGACTATAGCTGTAACTTTCCCTTCCGGTATATTGAAAGCCACGTTTTCAAGAGTCTTATTGATAGCATGCGGATCATACTTGAAATCAATATGGTCAATACATATTGATTTTTGGGATTTGAAAGATACTGCCTGATTATCATTCGACTCCTCGTTTTCCCCCTCATGAATCTCATTTATGCGTTCAAGAGAGATCTTTACATCCTGTAAGGAGTAAATGAATGACATCAAATGCTCTACCGGTGAGTTTAATTGCCCTATTATATACTGCACTGCAAGCATTGAACCAAGAGTCATGTTCCCGTTTATAACCGCAGTTGCTGCCAGCACTGTGATTATTATGTTTTTAACTTCATTTATAAAAATACATCCAGCCTCTTGAGATTGTTGTAATTTTAATGCCTTAAGTTGAACTGAGAATAAGTCTGTTTGAGTGTTTTCCCAATCCCATCGCCGACGTTGTTCGCAGTTTTGAAGCTTTATTTCTTGCATGGATGTAATAAACTCGTATGTTTTATTTTGATTTATAGCTTGTTGCTCAAAAATTTCATAATCAAGTATTTTTCTTTTATTAAGAAATTTAGCCATCCATGCACCATAGAGGAGGCTACCTAAAATGAAGACTCCAAATATTAATCTATCATAGATGAATAGAACAATGCCAAAAACTATGAAACTTAGCATTGTAAACATTGCACCTAAGGTCTGACTGGTCAAAAAAGTTTGCACTCGATTATGATCTGCCATTCGCTGCATTAAATCACCCATCAACTTTGTATCAAAAAATGACATGGGTAATTTTAACAATTTTATAAAAAAATCACTGACAAGAGAGACGTTTATTCGTATTGAAATATGTAACAATAGCCATCTACGAATAAAATCCGTAGCAGTTCTTCCTATAACTATTGCGAGCTCTCCTAATAGAATCAGCCAAATTAAGCCGATATCCTCATGTCGAATACCTATGTCTACAATTGATTGAGTCAAGAAAGGCAGGATAAGTTGAAGAATACATCCGAGCAATAGTCCACATAGAATTTGAAGGAAGTACCGTCTATATTGATAAAAATAACTATATAGAAATTTGAATGATTTAGTATTTTGAGATTGCTCTTCTTTAATAGTTCCGAAGTTCTCCGTTTTATTAAAAAACACAGCAATACCCATTTCCTCTCCATTCGATGTGGTGCTAATCCAGTGTTGCTTAAATTCTTCCTCGGAGTAAGTTATAAATCCTTTCCCGGGATCAGCGATATAATATTTTCGATGTCTGATTTTATATAAAACTACAAAGTGATTTTGGTCCCAATGCAACACGCAAATTGTGTTTAGTTCGGACAATTTTTTTATATTTATTCTAGTCGCTAACGATGATAAACCTATTTTCTCAGAGGCATCACGTAAGCCTAGAAGGGAGACTCCTTCATTCGTGGGAAAACAAATCTTGGATAATGTCTCTAAAGAGTACCTTTCTCCATAGTATGAACAAACCATTGCTAGACAAGCAACTCCACACTGCATGTAATCATGCTGTTTATAAAAGACTATTTGCCTCATAATTATTAGAAAGTCCCGTTATCAATGTCAATGTTATTTAGTTTTTTATTGAAATGACTATTTTTCCCTCGAGAAAAATTCCAACTAAATCCTATAACAACCATGGATCGATTATCATTTATCCATGAGTTACAAATATGTTTAACTAAATTATTATTCAATATTTGTTCTCTGTATTTTGCTTTCGTTAGGAACCATTGACAACTTGCACTGATTCTTATATTCTTATATTGAAAATAAGAATTTAACGAGCTTATATTTTCATCTGAAATTAGGTTTGACCCAGAAATTTGATCTGTAGGAATATTACATTTATAACTTATTCCCCAATTTTGACTGTTATAGGCCAATTGTATAAATGTAGGTAAATATAGGTTCCTTGTTACCTGTCCTTCATTATTTATAAGCCTTTGTTCAAGAGCCATACTGATGACTCTTAAATTTACTTTATCAGATAGAAAGCTAAGTTTTCCTGAAAATATTCCACCGTATTGAATGAAATTTTTAGCGTTGCTATCTTTAGCTATTATATATTCTTGTTTATTAATCATTTCAGAGGTATAAAATAGGTCTATAGGACTAGAGTCTAAATTATAAGTAACCCCTAATGTCATATCAAAAATATCTCCCAAATATCTGTATCCTAATATATTAGTATAACTAATACCCGATTTAAGATCGGGATTTCCAGTATGTATTAAATGAGAGGTTACATATTCGGCATTATCACTAAGTTGAGTTAATGTTGGTATGATAGGATAAGATTTTGCATTAAAAGATATATGATGCTTTCCTTTAAGTGCCCAATCCATGACTATCTGAGGTGTAACATAAAATTTACTATAATTAGATTCGCTTGTCGAAGATTTTAACAATGTTCCCCCTATGCTAACTCGATACATGATTTTATGAAAAACGCCTGAGTATTCTCCATATATATAGTTGGAAAAATAATTTGATTTATATTTAGACTCAGTATAGTTTGTAAGTATATTCTTACCTTTTGCTGAGGCTTGGTTAAAGGTACTCTTATATCCAATTGAAAAAGAATTAAGTCCCAGTCGTTTAGTATAGAATAATTCCCCTATCAATGACATTTTAGAGGTTTCTCTATTCATGTTATCATTAAATGATGAGGAATTATTGTTAGCAAAAATCTCCTCTGCAGAACTATGTAAATCTCCCTTAAAATAAGTTGCAACGATGTTACCGGCCAATTCAGAGTCGTTTTTTAATTTTTTTGATATATATAAATCTAAAGATGGTCTGAAGTAATTAGAGTTTGTTTTTTTGTTCCCTACACCTGTATTATTAATGTCATCTTCTTGAATAATAATATTACTTGTTGAATTATCAAACTTGTTTTCAAATTCAGGTTTAATTGTAGCTTGAAAGGAAATTCTATTTGGGTCAGAGTATATATATTTAATCTCTGGGATATGAGTTGTGTATCCGAATTGATTATGAGATTTTGACTCATAATCAATGGTATTCTTTTTGAAGTAATAGGAATAATCTTCATTTAAGAATCTATCTCGATAATTTCGGTAATTAATTTGATAATTTATAACAAACTGATTTTTACCATAAATAGCCCTTAGAAAAATATTGTCATTAAAGAAACCTGCTGTTATGGCATGGGAGATGTCTATTCCACCGTTTAGGCCATTGTCTAAAGTTTTGGTAACAACATTAATTACGGCGGTTGTATTTGAATACCGGGCAGACGGTATGGTGTAATATTCTACATATTTAATTTTATTTGCCGGAATACTTTTTAAGTCTGTTATGGATGAATTAATTCCATTTATTAGAATGCCAACATTTCCTCCGGATAATTTGGATAAATTACCGGAGATGGGATCTATTGTTAAATCACTGATATTTTCTAATAAGTCAGCAGAATGTCTGGCTCTTGAGCATTGCTCAGAGGTGAATCTGTATTTTGTGTGATCTGCATATACCGTGTTGCGATTGGCTGTGACAACAACCTCATTCAAGTTTTTTGCATCTGTTGCCATTGTAAAATTGCGCACAATAGTATTGCTACCAGATGGCATTCTAAGAGTAATTATTGATTTATTATCAATATATCCTATATACGAGATTTTAATTGTATATTTTCCCGGAGCCAAGTTATCTATTATGTACAAACCTTTTAAGTCGGTTAAAGCACCTGTAATTGGTGTGATTGAATCGTTGGATGCAAATATCGTAATATTAGCAAATTGAAGAGGCTCATTGCTTCCTTCAATTTTTCCTTTCAAGGTTATTTGTGAATAACCTTGAAAGGAATTTATTATGAATGAGAAAATTAATACTATTAATCTTAAAGTTTTAACAGACATATCGCAACACATTATTTGTTGATAAAGAAAGAGCTTTCACTAAGCCAATAATCAGGTTTATTAGCCTGTGAACCAATTGTAAGTGTAATGTCTATAGCTTTTCCATATAAAGGGTTCTCTTTTGTATCATATACAGTGATCTTTTCAATTACATTCGCAGGAATTTGATTGAATGCTGACGTTTTCTCCGACCCAACGACATTCCCGTTTATACAGAATAAGACACCACGTTCATCTGTTGTAAACCATCCATCATCGTCATGGTTTATGCTTTCAAGTGAGAGAAGTATATCATTAAGATTAGATGCTGTAGCGGGGAGATTTTCTTTTGAGAGAACTTGATTCTCATAACGTATGGGGCTGCCTTTCAGCTTTATGCGGATATTTGTAGTCGCATTCCCGGAAAATGGTTTGTTGTCCCAAATTTCAGGAATAGGAGTAATTTGGAGTTTACGAACATAAGAATTTGGAGATTCTACTACTATATAGTAACTCTTGGTATGATCGTATGGCTTTATAGTATAGTTACCCATTGGTCCGCATACGGCAAAGTATGCAAGATTTTTTAGAGTACTGTCGGAATATAGTTTTACTGTAGAGAAAGGCACTACTGTTTGTGTTGAGTCCATTTCACTATATATGGTCCCATTTATCCAGATATTGGACTGACTGAACAATGGCATTGAACTTATGAACATAAATGCCATTATGATAATCTTAGATAGCTTCATTTCTTTTAGCGATTATTTTTTGTTTTAGATTTAGAAGAATCATATTTTCTTTGCTTATTGAATCCTTAAAAGGACATTCAATTGAATTTATATCTGTCGCTTCTATGAGTTGCTGGGAACATATTCCCGGACAACAAGGGAGTAGAGAACAGTCTAGACATTTCTGAGGTATTTGGGCAGATAGACGATGATTTATTTTAGATGTATTCCATTCAATATAACCATCAGAGTTTAAGATGCCTTCAGGATTCTCTTTTGTGAAGTCTCTTGCAGTGCATTTGAAAACTTTACCATCATAATTAATGACGGCATGGTTATAGTTGTCTGCATAACAAGATTCAAACTTTTGGGCAAGTCTAAAAGTGTTTACTATGAAATTTCGATTATTTATTCGTTCTATTGCATGGAAGAGATTGGCATAATCTTCTTTAGTTGCTGAATATTGCCATATTCTATGCAATGAGATGAATGTTCTTTTTCTATTTAAGAAATCCAGATCTTCAATTAGGTTGTCTATCTTGGCAAGAACTCTATTGTCATAGTTTATTCTAATTGTGAAATAGAATTCTGCATCCACGCTATTGAATAGTTTTAACCCATCAATGATTTTCTTATAAGAGCCCTCATTGGTGATTTTTGATTTATATGTGCGGACAGAATTGTGCATGTCTTCGTCACCATCAATCGTTATTTGAAAACGAGTTGGAAATGACTTAAGCAACTCTGCATATCTCTCATGCAAGAAAGTTCCGTTGGTTACGAAGGTAAGATTAACTTTATATCCGAACTCATCTGATAATGATTTCACTCCGTCTAAAAGTTTCTTGATGGCACGATAGTTCATCATAGGTTCTCCTCCAAAGAAAGACAGTTCTAGAACCTCAAAAGGTTCAGTTGTGGTTTTTATCTTTAGATGCTCAAGGATAGTGTCAACTAAACTTAAGGTAAGAAACGACTTCCTGAGATGGGTCTCATAACAATACCAACAACCTAGATTACATTCCAGAGTTGTATTGATTATTAAATTATAAATACGGTTAGAATGCTTCCTAGTGAAGAAAAATGATTTTACCAGATTTTTCTCACAAACGTCATCATTAACTAAAAAGCCCTTATCTAAAAGTGTTTGTGTTACTGATGAGAAAGCGTCTCTACAATCAAGTACCGACTTTATTTCTTGATTGATGAATATGAACTGATTAGTCAGAGAATTGAAAATCAGTTCTCGCCCATCTAAGTTTAAGTGGTGATTATAAATACTTGGTTTCATAATTTTAAGAAAGAGACTCTACGCTCCACATAATAAGGCGTAGAGTCTCTTTTGCTGCACTGATGATTGGTTAATTGTTTTTGGGACAGTTGCAATTATTACATGCGCAATTACCATCGATTTCTATGCCCACGAAGTCTAAGACTTCTTTGAGTACTTTGCCTAAGCCGCCTCCATTGATAGATGCTAGCTCGTTCTCAGACGACAGGATCTCAAGATCCATTTCGTCAAACTTTACAGATACTTCTGTCTTCATTTCATAATGGTTTTAATTGTTTATTAAAAGGTTATAATCACTACATCCGGAAGGATGATTTTACTTTTCCGTAATGCCCGGTTTTCAGTTGAATCAATGTCTTATGGGATCTCTTTAGTTATATAAATATCCTGTTGCTATCCACGTTTCACTGATGATCTTTATTTTATAGAGTCCGGGAGTTGAGATTTGGAATATTGTATTTATCTCGGGATCGTATCCTATGATAGTTTCGTTTAGATAAAGGAAAGTTTCACCGGTTGCCTCGCCGTCATAGCAAATGTTTAGAGTTCCGCTCCCCTCATCATAATATACATCTATATTGATGCGCATAGGCGCACGATGTACAACAGGGGTAGAGTTATTCTTTCGCTGAACTTCTAATTCTACTCGTGTAGTTGAAGAAGCGCCGGATGACCCTTGAGCAACCAATGGAAAAGAGAATGCTATCATTACAAGAATGAGAGAAAAAAATTTTTTCATTTCAATATGATTTTTGGTTGGTTTTGATGTTGCAAAATTACAATGGCCTACTTTCATCCACCAAAACAAAACTTTCATATTTGAAAACTATCACAGTTTATAAATACTTAAAAATAAGGGTTATACAAATATGCGAAATATTTAGTTTTGCACATTATCTTTCTGACTTTCATATAAACCATAATCTGAAAGTTTTTGGAGGTAATTTCGCAGATTTGTAGTCTTGGAAGGCATCCCCAACTTACGCCGGATTGACCAACTAAGATTATAATGACTCTTGAAGCCTGTTATATGTTCATATTCTTTACCAGATAATCCACATATCAAGGCACACATATATCTTATCTCATGTATTGAGAACCGATTCAAGTTGGTCAATACCTTTAATGTATGATTTGTTTTAGATATAGTATCCAGAAGCCTTTCCCATGGAATTTCCTCCATTCGAAACATGTCATTCCCAAAGTCGGATGCCAATTCTTTAACTTTCAGGGATTCATTTAGCAGCCTTTCATGAATGTGAAGTAACTCCTCATGGGTTCTCCCATTGTCGGCTATAGCATACAATAATTTGGAGAGGACTTTTAATGCAAGCCCCCTCTTTGATAATGATAAGACATTTTTATTAGGCATTTTTATTGCAAAAATAGCACATGATACTTTCATTCAAAGAATAAAAGTTTCATGCGCTATTCTTTTAATACGCTACTATATAGCATATTGAGATTAATGAAAGTCTTAAATCCGGCACACGGAAAGAAATACTTTCATCAAATGTGGCTTACTTACAATTCTTTTAAAAGTTTGCGCACATAAATACCAATATTTGTCTCATGTTTGTCTATGCCGAGTTTTTTGCGTATGCCGCTGCTTATATTGACATGACTACGTTTCTTCATATAATTTCCCACTTCTTTGCCTCTTAACCCAATGGCATATAGACATACATAATTGATTTCGCCTACCGTTAAGCCGTGATCCTCAAAATACTGAATAAACCGGGGATGGGAAACTTGAAATGCCAGACGATTGCTGTTCATGAACTCTTCAGTATTGTCAGTGAGTTCTTTAATCCATGACTCGTAGGGCTTTTCATACTGTTCATTATCCGTTATATACCCGGCCATTAAAGCATTCAGCATCTCAATGCGGACTTTAATGGCTTGTTGGACTTCTGAAGGCAATTCCTCCTGTGAATCGATTAATTCCTTCAGACTTGCACTCTCATTTTCCAATACTTCAACACGGTGAGAAAGATTTTCTGCCTCCAAGGCTTTATTATCCCTTTCCAGTTGTAGATTTTTGTTCTCAAGTTCCAATTTCTCTCTATCGGATTTCAATCGCTTGTTTTCAAGTTCAGAAGACTTTGCCCTCTCAATAGCCAAGTCTTTTTGACTTTTATTACTACGGAAAAGCAGGAGCATAATGATCACAACCATAATGAGGAAAATAATTCCACCTATACAACACCAAATAATTTTAGCTTTTTCCCTCGCATCTTGTTGGGATTTAAGTTCAATCTTATGTTTCTCCTCAATAGATTTCGACTTTTGGTCGAATTTAAATGTGTTTATTGAATCTATGGAATGACTGAATTGCTTATATATTGTGAAAGCCTCTTTGTAATCACCCATATTTTCAAGAACCGGTACTAATATTGCTTGATATTTGAGGGTATTAAATCCGGGACGGTTATTACTGATATAATTAAGTAGATGCTTTGCCTCAACATAATTTCCTAATTTATAATGCGCTGATGCTAAGTTGAGTAAACCATTTGTATCAAGGTCGTAATTGTCTTCCTGACGCTCTATCAATCCTCTAATCTCAGGTATGTCCCCAAACTCCAAAGCGTGAGATAGTCTATATCCGGTTAAGACAACTTCCTGTGTGCTATCCAAATCAGAAAAACCATCACATAATGCCAAAATGCTATCTCCTTTGTTTTGATTACCCAATAACATGGCTCCATTAAGTGCATTAAGTAAGCAATCAAACTCATTCCGTTTAAGTGACAAATCTTTATATATCTTAGCTGCTTCCAAGTAACAGTTGGTATAACTATTAAAGTCATAGAAGTCGTGATATAATCCACCTTCCGCCACCAGTGTCCTTGCTATTGATACTGAGTCAGTGCTCTCTGAAGACACATCCATACTCTTAATAAATGCATTCAGTGCATTGTCTCTGTCTCCCATGTTCTGGAATATACGACCTTGATAGTAGTATGTTCTAAGTTTCTCATTTGCATTGCCTTTTTCCAGATAATAATCTATGGCCGGCTGTAACACTTGAAAATTCGTTGTGTCAATATAGTTCTTATCCAAAGCCATGGATAAGAGCAGGGCATATCGGGCTTGCTCTTCTCTTGATCCAAGGTCTGATTTTTCAATTCCTTTAAGAAGGCTTAACGCTGAATCCGGATAAGACTCCATTAGCGATTCAGCACGGGTTAACGTTACTTGCACCTTATGATTTGAACAGGATGATATGCAACAGGCCAACAATAATTGAAGAAGCCCAAGGAAGTGATATATACGTTTCATAATGTCATTAGGTCTGAGTATTGAATTTGAGTGGATGATTGAGGGTGTATTTCGGGGTTGCGAATTGTTTATGGTGTTCTATTTATGTTGTGTAATTGAAATTTTCACTTTCTTTCAAAAAGTTCTGCAAAGATAATGATAATTATGGATATAGCGAAATCACGATTTATTTGAATTCATACTTGCCCTTCCGTATCTGACCTTTCCCATTTTGAGGCTCGGTATTGCACCGGAGTGATGAGGAGTGTATCAGTTTGAGTGTCTCATTATGTAGCCATACTGTTATCTCTTGTGATGAGTCGAGTTGGAACTATATTAGAATATTATATATCAAATCTTTCTTAAGCATGTCTTGCATATAAGACAAAAACGTATTAAATTTGTCTTGCTAATAAGACACTATCATGATCAACAAACAGATTCTACTGGAAGTGTTGCTGGAAAACCGTCAGAGACAATGCCCTTAACGGTATCTCCACCCTTAGATATAGACATAAGAACAGGATGCGTCAGATGACGCATCCTGTTCTTATGTCTATATCTTCTTTGCTTTATTCAGCGGCTGTCCAGGTGTCGGATTGAGTGTAGGCATTGGGCTCTACGTCAAGCACAAGAACATATTTGCCATTGCCCGAAGCCATGTCAGGATCGATGATATATGTGTCGTCGCCCTGCTGCTCCACGAGGCGGAGGTTGACAAGATTCTCACCATAGTTTCCAACGGCCTGGAAAAGAGCCTCGGAGTCGGCGCGGGTACCCATATCCATACCCATGTCATCCATCTCCTGAAGAAGCGACGTGCAGAAGGCACACTGCTCATAGTTGGCATTCTCCCTCTCTCCGGAGGCATAAGGGAAAAGGAAGAAATAGGAGAAATTGCTCAGTTCGCCGTTGTCTGCATCATACATAGCCACCGCGCTCACCTGAGGCACCATACCGTAATAACTTACAGCATAACCATCGGTAGGGTCAAGCCAAAGATTTCCCTCATCCTCTACAGGAATTATGTCAAGGCTCTTCTTCGTCTGAGCCTTCAGTTCCTCACTTGACAGATTATGGTCGGCTACACCGAACACTTTTGTCACAAGGTCTCGAGCCGTAACCTTCACAGGCATCTTCTTCTTGGATACAAGCATTTTCACGACCTTTGCGTCGGCCACGGGCGACTTCCTCTGCGCGAATCCCGCAAAAGTGAACATGAGTGCCAAAAGGGCCACGGTCGTGAATCTGATATTTGTCTTCATAATTAATGAGGAGCTAAGAGGTTTTTAGTGACGGCTGATTGCTCAAGCCGTATGGTTATGTGCAATATACCATTATAACAGAAAACAGGTAAGGGAGTTCGATAGCAGAATGTTAAAAATGTGAATGAGATTAGTTAAAATCCTCCCCTCACCGCCACTGTCTCCCTATTCGCGATACATGCCGGAAATTTATATTTATATCCTCATTTATCCCGGATTAGTATAATTTTTCCAATCAAATATTCATAAATTCATTAATTTTGCACCAAAATAATTAAAAAGGTAATGATAAGAAGGATATTTACAGTCATCATCCTTCTATTCCCCATTGCCGGTATGGCGGCAAAGGAAGATGTGATGACTGACACCGTCGGGTCCAGGTCTTTAAAGGAAATAGTTGTCACCGGGCAATCTGCTCAGCAGAGGATTTCAAACGGCAAACTGGGAAGCGAGAACCTTGAACTCAAGAAACTTGCCTTGACCCCGCAATTGTTCGGGGAAACCGACATTATAAAGTCGATAACACTCCTACCCGGAGTACACGGCGAGGCTGACGGTGCCGGTGGTTTTGAGGTAAGAGGGGGCAACGCCTACCAGAACCTCGTGACGATGGACGGCATGACATTCTATAACCCTTCCCATCTTATGGGAATTTTCTCCACATTCAACGACGACGCAATGAGCATGGCCACTTTGCACAAAGGTCCAATACCTGCACAATTCGGTGGTGCCTCCTCCTCCGCTCTGGAGACATACATGAAACCCGGCGCCCTTAACAAGTATCATTTCTCCGGTACTATAGGTATACTCAACGCTAAAGTCGCAGCCGACGGTCCTATCATAAAAGACCGTCTTTCATTCTCCGTGGCGGCACGACGTTCTTACGTCGACCTGTTCCTGAAACTGATTCCGCAGTACAGACACACCGTGATGAACTTCTCGGATGTCAATGCCAAGATTCATTACAAAGCGAACGCCAACAATTATATCGACGGCTCATTCTTCGTCTCACGCGATAATCTCGCGGTCTCCGACCTCATGACCATGAACTGGGGAAACCTCGCCGGCAGTGTCAACTGGAATTGCAACACCGACAACGGCTGGAGCCTCACCACCACAGCCTCCGTCACTGACTACACCACATCTATGGGTATGGACATAATGGCTTCGAGTCAGAAAATGACTCAGTATATCCAATCTTTCTCTATCAATGAAAGGGTAAGACACCACTTCAGCGATTCCCATTCATTGGAATTCGGAATCAGGTCGGAACTGCTGAGGGTAAAGTCGGGGGATATGTATGTCGATGCCGCCCACTATCTCGACATACGAAGCGGCTGGTGCAATGCCGCATGGATCGGTTATGAAGGTGATGTCTCCAAATGGCTGACTCTCTCCGCCGGTCTCCGCCTATCACTTTTCTCATCCCTGGCGGCCGGATGCTTCCATGAGTTCAAAGCTATCAATGAACCCGAACCTTTATATGCCGACAAGACCTACACTGACCTTGAACCTCGTGGCAGCCTGAGATTCAATATCAACGGATTTCACAACATCAAGATAGGAGCATCAGTGACGACCCAGGATATACATGGCGTACGCTCCACCTCCACCACATTCCCTTTCGACCGCTATGCCGTGACTTCCGTTGATGTGAAGCCCGAGAAGACCGTACTTTATTCCACAGGTTATGCCGGTATGACTCCCGACGGAGATTGGGACTGGTGTCTGGAGGGATATTACAAATCGATAAGGAATGTCTATGATTACAAGGATGGAATGGGAATGTTCTCTCGCGTTAATCTTGAGGAGATAATTCTCGGAGGCGACGGACGGAGTTTCGGCATGGAACTTATGCTACGTAAAAACAACGGCAGACTGAACGGCTGGATTTCATATACCCTCTCCAAGACAGAGACCAGAATCCCGGGAATAAACGGCGGAAGATGGTATGATGCCTCCAACGACCGCCGTAACGATATTGCCGTAGTGGCTATCTACGGCCTCAGTCCGAAATGGAAATTATCCGCTTCATGGACTTTCTCATCCGGACGCCCCCTGACGGCTCCGGATGAGAAGTATGAGATAGCGGGCACCACCTGTTACTACTACTCCGGACGCAACACTTACAAGACCCCACCATCCCATCGCCTGGACCTCTCAGCAACGTATACACGTGTAGGGCGCAGGGCTACCTCAATATGGGCCTTCGGGATATTCAACGTATATTCTCATCAGAGCCCCTTCGTGATATACTTTGAAGATGACCCTTCCAAACCTTCCGGGACAAGAGCCGTGCAGCAATCGCTCTTCGGAATAATCCCCTCGGTTTCCTATACAATAAAATTCTGAAAATATGAAACCAACACGTTTATCCTGCTTTTGTAAAATCGTAAGACGTATCACGGCTATCTCAGCCTTGATATTGCTGGCCGGATGCGAGAAGGAACTTGACTTCACATATCATGACGTGGAGTCGCCACTCGTAATCGAGGCTACCCTAACGCAGGATGGAGCATCTGTGAGGCTCACGCACACCACACCGATGGACGAGGCTATGGATCTTGACCCCGTCACTGATGCCACGGTCATACTTACCGACCTCTCTTCAGGAACGGAAAGAAGCCTCCCACTGAGGGCTGACGGCTCTTTCGGCGACAATATCCCGGGGGTTTTGAATCATGAATATCAGGTGGAGGTAGTCTCTGCCGGCAACAGTTACCGCTCAGCCTCTATGATGAAAGGGGAGACGGAAATTGTTGGGATGACTTTCCAGTGGATAAAGATGCCTTACGACTATGTGGCGGTGCTTCAGGTTTCGTTCAGGGAAATCCCGGGTGATGACGACAATTGTTTCTGGATTCGTCTCCTCCGGAATGGGAAGCCCTATAAATGGAGTGTGGTCGGCCGTAGGATTACCTCCGACGGTATAATCAACTTCGTAACGATGACTTCAAGAAAGGATATCGATGAAGAGGATGAGAAAGACATCCTCCTTGACGGAGATAAAGTGACGGCACTCGTAACCCCCATAAGCCGTGAGATGGTGGATTACCTGACCGCTCTCGGCCAGGACAGCAACGGTCCCGAGATGTGGACCGGGGGATTCTGCCTTGGTTATTTCCTCGCATCTCCGGTGGCGGAAAGCAGTGTGACCTATCGGCCCGGGGAAATGACCGAATTTAAATGAAACTCTTTCCCGGAATCCCCTCACTAACCGATATATACCCGACGCATCAGGCCGCTTTTTTCATAACTTTACCCGGACTGGATTTTCTTATTGTGGAGTTTTGTTTATATTTGCAGTCGGAATCAAAAAACAATCAGTATGGAGGTGAGGAAGATCAAATATCCGGTTGGAATACAGACATTCTCCGAGATTATCACGGAGAAATATTTTTATGTTGACAAAACGGCACTGATATATCAACTTGTCAATGATTCCAAATACGTCTTCCTGAGCCGTCCGCGACGTTTCGGTAAAAGCCTTCTGATGTCTACCATTGAAGCATATTTCAAGGGTAAGCGGGATTTATTCGCAGGGCTTGATATCATGAATCTGGAGACTGATTGGAGTGAATACCCAGTATTCCGTTTTGACCTAAGTGGAGAGAACTATACCTCCACCGAACGCATGATAAATCATATAAAGTCGTACCTTGATATGATTGAGGAGGATTACGACCTCAAGGCAGAGGGATCCATATCTACCCGTCTGCGCCTCCTCCTGCGGCAGGCCTACCGGAAATATGGGCAAAGAGTAGTGGTGCTCATCGACGAATATGACAAACCGATTCTTGATTGCATGCACGACCCGGTTCTTAATGATTCCCTCAAAAACGAACTGAGGGCTTTCTATTCGGCAATAAAGGCAGCAGATGAATATGTACGTTTCTCAATGCTAACCGGAATCACAAAATTTGGGAAAGTCTCGATTTTCAGCGGCCTGAATAATCTCCTCGACATATCGCTCCTTCCATCATATAATGCGATATGCGGTATCTCCGAGACTGAGTTTCAAGATAAATTCAAGGAATCCATCAGAATTTTTGCCCTATCACTGAATATCACTGAGGATGAAGCCTGGAATCAATTCAAGACTCTTTATGACGGCTATCATTTTTCAAGAACCGGAGATTTCATTTATAATCCCTTCAGTGTGCTCAGTGCATTGAAGATTGAGGAATTTAAAAACTACTGGTATGAAACCGCATCTCCATCTTTTTTAATCAAATTGATTGAAACCCATTCCTACTGTCTGGAAAAACTTGATGGAACTCGGAGGAGAGAGTCTCAATTGGGTAATATCACTGATATTGAGAATGATTTCGTACCACTCCTTTATCAATCGGGATACCTCACCATAAAGGATTATGATTCTCTCTCTGAGGAATATACCTTAGGTTTTCCTAACCTTGAAGTTAGAAAGGCTTTTTGGGAATCTATGGTAGATCATTTTTTCCGTCGTCCCGGCGGCGACAGCGCGTTTGATATAAATAAATTTCTCCGTGATATCTACAACGGGCAACCCGAAGAATTTATGAAAAGGCTCCAAAGTCTTTTTGCCGATACACATTCTGAATATGAAACCAATAAGGAGATTCATTTCCAGAACATGATGGCTATTGTGGCGAAGATGCTCGGCCTGACGGTTAGAACAGAAGTGCATTCAAGCGCCGGCAGATGTGATATGCAGATTCTGACACCTGGTTACATCTACATTTTTGAATTCAAGATTGACGGATCTTCCCGGTCTGCTTTATTACAGATTAAAGAAAAGGGATATATGATGCCATTTGCTTCAGATTCAAGAGCAAAGTTTATTATTGGTGCTAATTTCTCTTCCGTAACGCGCACACTTACCGATTGGATAATCGAAAAGATCTGAATTGGTAGGCGAGCCTGTGTGGTATCATCCTATGAGATATTTCGAACCCGGTATTTTCGATATGAGATAGATGATGAGCCAGCAGGATACGAACGTCGTCACACTGACCACCGCTATGGCTCCCGGTTATAAACAATCGCCGAAAAAACGAAAGGCGACCGAGCCCACCCGATCGCCATTTAATCTAAAGCCTAACGCCTTGAGCCTCGAGCCTCGAGCCTTGAGCCTTGAGCCTTGAGCCTTGAGCCTTGAGCCTTGAGCCTTGAGCCTAACGCCTAACGCCTAACGCCTACACCCCCCTCACTTTCTTTTCCCACTCCCAGGCAGCCTTCAGCGTCTCGCCCAGCCTACGCTCAGCCTTCCAGCCAAGCACCTCATTAGCAAGAGTCGTCTCAGCCCACACAGCAGTAACGTCGCCAGGACGGCGAGGCGCCATCTTATAAGGCAACTTCAAGCCATTAACATCCTCGAACGTCGTGATCAATTCAAGCACCGACACCGGATTACCCGTACCGATATTGAAAATCTCATACTTCTCCTTCATCTTCCCCTCTGTCATCCTGTCTACAGCCGCCACATGGGCCTTCGCCAAGTCAACCACATCTATATAATCGCGCAGACATGTGCCATCAGGGGTATCATAATCATTACCGAAAACGCTCAGGCATTCGCGGATTCCCGCCGCAGTCTGGGTGATGAAAGGCACCAGATTGTTAGGCACACCCCTGGGCAATTCCCCTATCAATGCAGACGGATGGGCACCGATAGGATTGAAATAACGGAGGGCGATGCCATAAAGATCCGGATAAGCACGGCAGCAATCGCGGAGTATATCCTCCGCTATCTGCTTGGTGTTGCCGTAGGGAGAGGTAGCCGGCTGACGCGGGGTCGACTCCGTCACGGGAAGATGCTCCGCCTCCCCGTAGACGGTGGCCGAAGAGGAGAACAATACGTTCGGACGGTTGAACTCCTTCATCATCTCCACGATGTTCATGAAGGACACCAGATTATTCTGATAGTATTTCAGAGGTTCCGCCATTGATTCCCCGACAGCCTTATAGGCCGCGAAATGAATCACCGTGTCAAAGCGATACTTCTCAAACACCTTCCTGAGCGCATCCTTATCGCAGGTATCGACTATTTCAAAGGCCACATCCTTACCCGTGATTTTCCTGACTCCATCCACCGCCTCCTTCTCGGAATTGGAGAGGTTGTCGATTATGACTACGTCATACCCTGCGTTTATCAACTCTACAGCCGTATGCGAGCCTATGTAGCCCGCACCGCCTGATATAAGCACTGTCTTTCTGCTATCCATGTCTATTCTTTTATTAGGGTTTGTGTTTTCAGGTTTTATCCTCACAAAGTTACAAAACCATTTTTACAACACAAACCCTTCCATTCATTTACCTTTTTTCATTGCTCCCTTCAAAGAGATTCTCCGGATACTCCCCACTATTATGAAGTTCTGCAAATTTTTTCATGACTCCCGGACGGTCTTCGGCGTATGTCACCCCAAACCATTTTGAATCTGTGTCAAGCACCTTTATTGAAGCCTCTCCTGACTTTATCAAAGCATCCGCCACATCGGGTATCACCTGTTCGGCCTTGGGAGTGGTCAATTCCTTCCGGAGAAATTTTATAAACTCTCTTTCGGCAAAATCAAAATAATCAGGCGTGAAGCCCCACATATTCATGGAGACCGGTGTATTGGGATTCAACTTCTGTTCTTCCCCTTTTTCATCGACAAACACTATATCGTGGTCGGGATTGTATGCTATCGATTTACGCTCTACTACTGAGGTGAGCTCGCCATCCTTATTCACACACACACCACGC
This sequence comes from uncultured Porphyromonadaceae bacterium, assembly GCA_947175265.1. Classification (GTDB taxonomy): domain Bacteria; phylum Bacteroidota; class Bacteroidia; order Bacteroidales; family Muribaculaceae; genus Lepagella. The sequence goes on from CAMWMD010000005.1 coordinate 46,094, forward strand.
GACACACTTCCATTCTCTGTCATGGTGTTCCCAACCCGGAAGCCTACCATGGCATAATCTCCTGCTTTTTCCCTCTTACGCATCAATTCTTTGGCGATGACTTCAAATGATTTTCTTCCATAAAAATCATCTGAGTTGATGACGGCAAAGGGAGTATCTATCACCCCTTTGGCCATAAGCACTGCATGCGCCGGCCCCCAGGGCTTGGTCCTCTCAGCCGGACATTCAAATCCCTCGGGGAGTTTGTCGACGCTTTGAAAGACAATCTCCACAGGGATATGACCCTCATATTTTGAAAGTATCTTATTTCTGAAATCCTCTTCAAAATCTTTCCTTATGACGAAAACCACTTTTCCGAATCCTGCCCGTATCGCATCATAAATGGAATAATCCATTATGGTCTCTCCGTGTGGACCGAGGGCATCAAGCTGTTTCAAGCCCCCATAACGGCTGCCCATTCCCGCTGCCAATACAAATAAGGTGGGACGCTCTGTATCCGTTTTTGTCTGCATTTCTTCCATCCTTTATCTTAAATACCTTCTTCCACTTCTTCAACCACCTTGTGAGCGCCGTCGCTGATCACTACCGGATAAACTTTCGGCTCATGACCATATTTCTCCTTAAATTTAGTCTTGGCTGTCGCCTCAAACTGCGGTACGAGTTCCTTTTTCACAAGATTTATCGTGCAGCCCCCGAAACCGCCTCCCATGATACGCGACCCGGTGACTCCACATTCTTTGGCGACATCATTGAGAAAATCAAGTTCCTCACAACTTACCTCGTAATCTTTTGAAAGACCCCGATGAGTCTCATACATTTTCTTTCCGACGGTTTCATAATCCCCTTCATTAAGGGCATCGCAGACTGCAAGCACTCTGTCTTTCTCCTCGATAACGAATTTGGCACGGAAATAATCCTCGGCAGTGATATCGGTGCGTATGGCATCGAGCATTTCCATCGTGGCATCGCGCAATGTTTCCATCCCGAGACGTTTGGCCACACGTTCACATGAGGCGCGACGCTTATTGTAGGGTGAGTCGGCCAGTTCATGTTTCACTCTTGAATCAATAAGCACGAGTTCGTAATCTTCAGGATTAAACGGGAAATATTCAAACTCCATAGAGCGGCAGTCGAGGCGCATCAACTTCCCTCTCTGACCCATGACGGAAGCAAACTGATCCATTATGCCGCAGTTCACTCCGCAGTAGTTATGCTCTGTGCTCTGACCGATACGGGCAAGTTCAAACTTGTCGATATTATTATCGTTGAAAAGGTCGTTGAGGGCATAGGCAAAGCAGCTTTCGAGGGCGGCCGAAGAACTCAGCCCGGCGCCTAACGGCACATTCCCCGCAAAAACTGCATCGAATCCCTTCACCACTCCTCCTCGCTTCAGAATTTCGCGGCAAATCCCGAAAATATATCTTGCCCACGATTGCTGGGGTGCATCCTCTTCATTAAGACCGAACTCAACTTCCTCATTGATGTCGATTGAGTACACCCGAACCTTGTCGGTCTCATTTGGAGCGATGGCTGCCATTATAACCTTATCTATAGCACCCGGAAAAACGAATCCTCCGTTATAATCCGTGTGTTCACCTATTAGATTTATTCGCCCTGCCGATGCATACATCACCGGGCTCTCCGGAAAGCGGCTCTTAAACTCCGCCAAAATTTTCTCTTTCATTTCTGTCAGTTTTATATGTTATTAATTCTGATTCCTCTTGTCTTCCTTAATCTGCTTGGCAAATTCATTGGGCATGACATTGAATTGCTTGAAAAACATTTTCGTGAAATACGATTGCGAACTGATACCTATCTTTACGGATATTTCCCCTAAAGATAAGCCGCCTCTCTTTATCAATTCTGCTGCTGTCTTCAGCCTAACCACCCTTATCAATTCCCCGGGTGCAAGATTGAACACTGCCTTTATTCGGCGCAAAAGATTTGATCGGCTCATGCACATCTTGTCGGCAAGCACTTCCACATTGAAATCTTCATCGGCCATATTTTCCTTTATCGTGGCAAGCACTTTCTCCATGAATTTCTCATCTTCCCTGTTGACCGGAATATTGGCTGCCTCAAAGAACGGTTTCCTTGCAAATGCCTCTCTCGCTCGCCGCCGGTTCTCAAGCAACGTGACCACCATTTCCCTCAGATATTTAATAGAGAAGGGCTTCTCTATATATCCCTCGGCTCCGTATTGCAATCCTTTCACCTTGCTTTCAAGATCATTCTTCGCCGTTATGAATACAACCGGAATATGAGAAAGTTCAGGATTGGCTTTAATCTGACGACACAGTTCCAAACCGTCCATCTCAGGCATCATTATATCGGTCACTACTATATCGACCGATTTTTTCGACAATAGTTCAAGTGCCTCCCTCCCGTTGCCGGCCAAGGTCAGAAGAAATGATGAGGCCAATCTGTCGTGAAGCATCGAGCGTATCCCTTCGTTGTCTTCCACCAGGAGCACATGATAGGCTGTGGCATTAAGTGGGGTCTGATTCGTATCCTCTTCATATACAATGGTTGCCCCATGCTTGGCGGGAGCGTCTGCATCTGATGTCTTCTCTGAGACATTCACAGGAAGGGAGAGCACAAATACATTCTCTTGCGATCCCTCGGCTTCAAGATACAACTCGCCTCCAAGCAACCTCGCCAACGAACGCGATAAGGGCAATCCTATTCCTACACCATTCTTCTGCTCCTGCGACTTATCTGTCTGATAAAAAGTCTCGAAAATTCGTTCTCTCTCTTCATCTCCGATCTTTTCGCCATCAGAGCCAACTTTTATGGTCAATCTCTCTTTGTCGGAAGTTAAAGCCACGGAAATCCTACCGGTTGCATATTTGAGTGCATTATTCAGGAGATTGCTGATGATTTTTGTGACCGCCTCCTTATCGGTGACTGTTATCAGATTGGTCTTGGGCAAATCTCTCTCAAGTGTTTTCCCTTTCAAAGAGATTGAGGGCGCGAAACGGTCGAGGGTTAATGTGAGCAATTCATTCATATCTACAGCCTCATTCTTCAGACGCAATTTCCCCGCTTCTATCTTCTGGAAATCAAGCAACTGAGAAGTCAACTCAAGCAGCCGGGCGGTATTCTGACGCGTAACCTTAAGGTAGTGCTCGGATTCAGGGTTGTCTAACCCTTGTTCCTCCATGGCCTCAAGCGGTAGGTCGATCAATGACAGGGGAGTGCGTATCTCATGCGCTATTTCGGTAAAGAAATTAAGTTTCTGCCTGTAAACCTCCTTTTCCTGATTGGAGGCAAATATCTCCTGTCGCTCCTTCAGGCGATTGAGTTCGCGGCGTCGATACCATACAAATATTAAAGCCACAATGCCTAAGAGCAGCAACACATAACAGGCAATAGCCCAACCTGTAGCCCACCAGGGAGAAAGAATCACGAGCTTTATCTCATTTGTCGAGACCACCTCCCCACATTCCATTTTAACCTCGAGGGTATATGAGCCGGGAGCAAGATTTGTGAACGATAACCGGTTCCCTTCCATACGTATCCATTCTTCTCCGCGTGGCAGAAGCCGATAATAATATCTCTTAACCCCTTTCAGCCCTATGGCCGACGGAACTCCGATTGTCAATGCAAAAGTATTTTGACTGTATGATAGTTTTATCTCATCTGCATACACTATATTTCCTTCCGGCTCGAATGGCTCAACAAGCTTTAGAGAGGTAAACAATACAGGATAATCATCTTTCAGTGCTATTTCTTTCTCCGGATTAAATCTCACTACTCCATTGATAGTGCCGAAATAAAAGACAGAGTCCTCACCTCTGACGGCGGAATTATATGTGAATTCATTTGCCGGCAGCCCATCTCCTTTGGTAAACACTGTCACCATTCCGCTCTCAGGATTAAAACGAGTCAAACCATTGTTTGTGCCAAACCACAAGTTGCCCCTTTTATCTTCAAGCACCCTATACACTATTTCATCCGGCAAACCCTGCGCCTCACCGTAAGTCGTGAAATCCTCTGTTGCCGCATTATAACGGCTTAATCCTCCCCTATCTGTTGAAATCCATATCCTTCCTTTGCTATCTTCCGTTATTGAATTGATGGAATTAGACTTCAAAGAGTTGGGGCGAGGAGAATCTTCGTCATATATAAATTTCTTATATTGTTCTTCCTCCGGATCATATCGGTATAGACCACTCCCCATTGTTCCGATCCATATCTTCCCGTCGGAGGCTTCGTATAGAGTAAATATCCAGTTATATTCTGTCGCTCCTACACGGATAAAATCTGATTCCCCGGCTGCTTTCCGATAGAGTGCATAACCCATTCCTACCCATTCCGTTTTATGGCTATCACGCAGATAGGCGTAAACAGTATTTTCTTGAAGAAGCTGATGTGGAAGATACTGATGCGGAGTTTTCCCAGCTTCATAGACCAGCAAACCATCTCTCTCCAGACCCACCAGGACTTTTTCTCCGCTGCGTGTGACACACATTGTGGCACATTTCGACCTTAACACCGAGGGAGGCTCAATAAATCTATTCGTGGCAACGTTCATGATGCTCACTCCGTTAGCCTCGCTCCCTATCACAAGTTGAGTGTCGCCCGGTGTGAAGGCCAACCCTCTGACTCTTCTTGAATTTATATCGTAAGGCTCTATCGAGCAAAAATCAAAACCGTCATTTATTATATAGTTCACACCCCCGAACATTGTCCCGGCCCATAGATTTTTCTCCTTGTCAGAATAAAGGGTATAGACCGTATTGTCTGACAACGAATGGGGATTAAGCGGATTATTGACGTATTGACTCTGTTCTCCGCTGCGACAATCAATAGTGAACAAGCCTGTCTGAGTCCCTATCCACAATCTATCTCCTATCAATTCCATACTCCGCAGATACAAATTATCTCCCGGCAAACCGGGCAACTGCTCCACAGAATGGTCTTTATCAAGATTAAGCTTAAACAACTCTACATTTTCAGTGGCCAGAAGCATGGCCGAGGGTCCCCAAGGAATAAGGCGTGAAAATTTCTTCCCTTCGACAGGCATATTAATCTTCACCTCTACCATCGCATCATACCCTTTATCATAACGGAACAACTTTCCATTCGAACTGCATGCCCACAAGATGCCATCCTCCGTCACACAAAGATCATTGTAATAATCCTCTTTATACTGACTCCCGGCAGGCATCTCATATTTGCTGACCCCCTCCGGGGAATCTCTGAAAATGCCCATATCAGGAATCAACACCCAGATATTGCCTTTGCCGTCACCAACGATGTCTTGCACCCAGTTCATGAATCCATCCCCGAGTTTATCCCATTTATCTACGTAGGATATCATGTCTGTCTGAGGAGTATAGACGTAGACTCCCCGGTCGGTCCCGATCCATATATTCCCTGCCTCATCTTCGTAAAGTTTTCCTATGTTGTTGTTTCCCCGGTCCTTAACCATGTCTCGACATTCATACTTCTTTATATGCACACCATCATATCGGTTGAGTCCGTTAGTTGTGCCTATCCATAAGAAGCCGTTCCTGTCTCTGAGGAGTGACTTCACATGATTGGCCGACAACCCCTCGTCTATGCTCAGATGAGAAAAAATCTGGCTACAGTGTTGCGCCGTAATATTGGGGAATAATGCAGGCATTATCCCCAATATTACAACTATGATTGCGACTCGCATATTTATGTAAGATGGCAAATTTTTCATCCTTTGGTTTTTATTAAGGGAGGAAATACAAAGATAAGCATTTTTCACCATTCTTGCCCGATTACCTAACAGAAAGACATGGTTACAATCTTCTGTTATCTATAGCCGGCATTCTGATCCGCGGGAGTTATGTCTTCGTTCTGCTCAATTTCCTCATTGGGTATGGGATAGCGGGTATTGTGCGGGTCGATGGTCCCTGAACGCTTCGCCCATTTGTTGCGTTCCTTCACATACTCCACGAATTTCCCTGTGCGGATAAGGTCGAAACGGCGCCAGTTCTCCCCTATCAGTTCCCGCATACGCTCATCGAGTATCCGTGTGCGGAATTCTTCCTGTCCCATGGTGTTCCATTTCTTATCGGCCGGAAGTTGGAAACCCCACGCTCTGTTTCTCACTTGATTGACAATCTCCACAGCATCTGAAGTGCGGTTGAGTTCATTCAGACATTCAGCATAGCAGAGAAGCACATCGGCATAACGCAGCAGGGGTATATTCTTTCCGGAGTTCCACATATTGTTGATGCCATTCTCCGTATGCTGGTCGGTGCGGAAGTCTTCATATTTTTTTACGTGTGGCTTGAGTTCGTCATGATCTTCTCCAAGGTCTTCCCAAGAGACGCACGCAAGGTCGGGAATCTCACCATAATAGGAGAAGTCATAACGGATGGCCTCTTCACGGCGAAGGTCGCCGCTTTCCCAGATGCCCCCTTCCTCAACGCTCTTATATCCATATTCAGTTATTACTACATGGTCGTAGCCTGCGAAATAACAACCGTCGCTCCACCAGTTCTGAGCCACGCGCGACCCTATCTGGAATTGAATCTTGTTTTGGTTGGGATTGTTGTTAAACTGGAGTTCGAAGATCGATTCCCTCGTGTTGGGTGTGCGGTAATCAAAAAGATCGGCATAGTCTACCAAAGAATATCCCATGGTCATCACCTTCTCGAAGCATTCCGCTGCTTTTGCGAAATCTCGCAGACCGGTCTCCACGGGTGCTGCCATATATGCTTTGCCAAGCATGGCATATCCTGCTCCGGCGGTGGCTCGCCCGGCATCATTGCTGCGCGGGGCGTAGTTGGCAGCTTTCTCAAGATCGGATATCACAAAATTCCACGTGTCGGTCAGCGATTGGCGTCCATATCCCGTGGCTGCCACTTTCTCAAGGTCAATCAAGGGTATCTCTCCCCAGTAGGAGGCGAGTTCAAGGTCCATGAATCCTCTTATGAAACAAGCCTCACCAAGTAGTTCTGCCTCTTTTGTCCCCTCCTTTATCTCATTGCTCTCAAGCGCTCGTATTATCTTGGCGGCCGCCGTAACAACGGGATAACGGGCATTCCATTGGTCCTTTACTCTATTTGTCATAGAGTTCAGGTTTGCGTCGTAGTTGTCAAGGCTGGCGTTTTCTCCTCCATCTTTCATCTGAAGGGCGCCTCGTTGTATCTCATCAGTTCCTGTCATGAGAAACCATGCCCTCTCGTCCGAACGGGTGTTATCGCGCAAGGAACTGTAGATGCCCGTAAGGTTGGATTCTATATAGGTGAGGTCGCTGTATATCTCTGCCTCTGTCATCCCCATCTGGCTGTCCTCGTCGAGAAATCCTGAGCATGAGGTCATCACGCCTGCCAGCATGGCGGCCATTATTGTTTTGATTGTTGATTTCATGATTGTCTTTGTTTAGAAGGTTAGATTCAGACCGAATGTAAAGGAGCGTGTGGCCGGATATCCGTAATCACCGGTCTCCGGATCGAAGCCCTTGTATTTTGTGACTGTGAAAAGATTTGATCCTGTGGCATACACCCTGATATTCTCGAAATGAATTGCATCCATCCATTTTCTGGGAAGATTATAACTCAGTGTCAGTGTGGCAAGACGCAGGTAGGAGGTATCCTGAAGGGCAAAATCGGTATCCCAAGCGTAGTAGGGATTATAACCCGTCGCTGTATTGGTGATGACCCTCGGGAAGGAGCCGCCGGGATTCTGTGGACTCCACCGGTCGAGAAGATCTACTGATGCCATGGAGGTGCCTGTCGATGATATCAGCGATTCGTAATAATCGCTTATCTTTTTCCCTCCTATCGAATAGTTGAAGATAGCGTTAAGAGTCAACCCTTTCCATGAGAAATCTGTCGAGAACCCTCCGTACACCTTGGGATCCATGCATCCTACTATGTCGCGGTCATCCTGATCGACAACTTTGTCGCCGTTACGGTCGAGGGCGAAGAGGTCGCCTATTTCCACATTCTTTCCGTTGTAGTTTACACCTTCCCATTGCTCTCGGTTGGCTTCGGTGGCTATGCCTCCGCATCTTAATGTGTAGATCGAATTAAGAGATTCGCCGAGGAAAATGTTGCCTGTGCGTTCTGTGCCGTTGAGAATACGCTCTACTCCGTTATGCAGTTTATTCACTTCGTTATGGTCTATCGACAGATTGGCTGAGATGTTCCATTTGAAGTCAGGTAGATCTATGGGTGTGGCTCCGATGGTCATTTCAAAGCCTCTGTTGGTCACAGAACCGATATTTTCCCATTCCTCGCTATATCCGGTTGTCAGTGCAAGGGAATGCTTCATTAGCAGATTGTCGTTGTTTATGAAGAAACCGTCGAGCGACACTCTTATGCGATTGTTCAGGAATGCCATGTCTAAGCCGATGTTTGTCTGCTTCTGCTTCTCCCATGTCAGCAACGGATTGCCCAATAGTCCGCTCGTGGCGTAAGATGCCGATCCATTACTTACGGATGAATAATACATCGTGGCATACGCATAATTCTCTATATCCTGATTGCCCACAACGCCGTAGCCGACACGGAGTTTGAGATTGTCAAAGATGTGTTGGTTCTCCATGAATTTCTCATTCGTCACCGCCCAGTTGGCTGAGAAGGAGGGGAAGATGCCCCACTTGTGGCCGGGCCCGAATTTTGAGGAGCCGTCGTAGCGGGCTGTGGCGGTGAGGAAATAACGGTTGTCGTAGTTATAATTGGCTCTGATAAGATACGACAACAGCGTCGATGCATAGAAATTGGAGCCTATTTCCTTCTTATCGTTGGCTGCCGCTCCCCCCAGATCGTTGAAGCCTAAGTCGTTGGAGGCAAATCGGTCGCCCTGGGCTTTGGTATAATTGAAGGTCGTGCGTGAGGCGGATGTGCCGATAAGGAAATCTGTATTATGGACATCGGCAAACGTACGGCGGTAAGTAGCTGTATTGTCCCATTGCCATGATAACTTTGTCCAGCGTTCATGCTTTGCACGGGCGTCGCCGTTGTAATGGCGTATCGACTGCTGTATGTAATCGGGTGTAAATTCCATCCAACTTTGATTTGCAAGGTCAATGGCAAATGTGGAGCGTACGTTCAATCCCTCGATAGGATTGACATTTATGTAGTTTGACGAAATCAATCGGTCGCGCAGCCGCTTCTGGCTTATCTCCATGGAGTTGTAGGGATTGTAGTCATTGTTGTTCCCTTCCGTGTGGGCTCGGTAATAGAGGGTGAGATAGTCGTAGGTATACCTTGTCTCCGGATTCTGATACGGAGCCGGATTCAATAGCGGATTGGCTGCCATCGCCTGATTGAAAACATCGTCAGTAGGAATCTTATCTTCCGTTCGGGAGAATTGGGTGTTGGTGCCGACACGCAACCATGACTTGATATCTGAATCGACATTTACACGTCCTGAATAGCGATTATTCTTTGTTCCGATTGTAATACCCTTTATACCGCTATAATTGAAGCTTGCGAAGAGATTATATTTTTCTCCACCGTTTGAAAAACTGAGCGTATGGCTTTGTGTTACGCCTGTCTGAGTAAAACGGTCAAGCCAATCGAACGATTCTCCTGAGAGATAGGTTTCAAGTTCCTCTGCGGAAAATGCGGTGTTTGTGCCCAGCAAAGTGTTCTGAATATAAGTTTCCCTGTTAGCGGAAGGATTGGAGTGGAGATAACCGTTGGCAAAGGCATCGATACGCAGGTCGCCAAGCTGGCGGGCGCTCATTGTCTTTGGCCTGTGGGCTATATGGGAGGTCTGCACCCACCCGTCGTAGGTCACTTTTCCTTCTCCCTTGCGTCCCTTTTTGGTTGTCACAAGAATCACACCGTTGGCGCCGCGCGAGCCGTAAATTGCTGTTGCTGATGCATCCTTAAGCACCTGAATCGACTCCACATCCTCCGGGTTTATGGAATTGAAGGAGCCGAACTCTCCGTCCATCACAAGACCGTCAATAACGAATATCGGCGACGACCCTGAATTTATCGTGTTGATGCCTCGCACTCTTACCGTGGCATCCTCCCCAGGTTTTCCGCTGGGAGTAACCATTAAGCCGGCCATCTTTCCCTGAAGAGCACCGGCTACAGTGGTTGAAGGAGTCTCATTAAGCTTTTCGGCATCGAGATAACCTACAGAACCCGTGAGGTCGGCTTTCTTCATGGCCGCGCCAACAACAATCACCTCATCAAGGATGGAATCGTTTTCACTCAAGGAGATATTTATCTGCCCGTCTGCCGGAACCTTGAATTCTCCTGTGACATATCCTATATATGACACCTGAAGAGTGCTCCCGACAGGTGCTTTGATCGTAAAGTCGCCGTCGATGCCGGTTGAGGTTCCCGTTGAGGTGCCCTTCACAAGTATGGTCGCTCCGATCAGGGGCTCCTGTGTGGCTTTATCCACTACCACTCCGTTGACTGTTATCGACTCTTGAGCCATGCCCGGCAAAATTGCCATCAGACTCATCAGAATAAATAATGTTATTTTTCGCATGATATAGTATTAGTTTTTGTCGCAGACTCTCCCGGAGTATGACTCCTGATTCAGGATATATTGATAATCTTCATCAATACTAACCTAACATTTATCACCTTATAATCAATTTCCCTATTCTGTAGAACCTTCTCCTGAATCAGGAGTCATTCTCTCCGGAGGGGAGTTGCCACTAAGTTTAACCTCTTTTGTTATTATATCTCCTCTATATGGAGCACTGTGCTGTCGAAATTGTTTCCTATGCCGAGCGAGATTCCCTCGTTCATAAGATAGTCGCCCGGAAATACCTTCCCGTCGCCATAAAATGACGGCCAATCTTTTTTATTCAATTCTGTGATGCGGTATTGCTTATCGGGGTCGAGTCCCTTGAGGCGTGTCTGGAAGAAGGTGGTCCGGCCGTGATATTTGAGACTGTAGGCAAAGAAGACTGCCTCCTTCCCGTCTTTCGATACATACTGATGCGATGCCCACCCGGTTCCGTCCTCGGGGTTCTTGAGGCGGTAGAGATCCCCAAACTGCACTATGGGGCGAATCTTCTTATAGGCCTCAATTGCCTTCTGGGCAAACGCCCATTCCTCCTCATTAAGATGCTTGGGCTGCAACTCAAGTCCGAGGCGACCGGCCATCGCCACGTCAAAACGGTATTTTAGCGGTGCCGTCATCCCCGTCTGATGGTTAGGACTTGTCGAAACGTGTGAGGCGGTGGCTATCGCGGGATAGAACAGATTGGTGCTGTTTTGAATCCGTATCCTGTCGAGAGAGTTGGTATTGTCGCTTGTCCAGAATTCGTCATGATATTTCAATGCCCCCATGTCAAGGCGTGCCCCTCCCGAACTGCATAGCTGAATCATGACATCCGGATGTTTCTGACGAATACGGTCGTAGACTGAATAGAGCCCTTTCGTATAGTCTATCCAAAAATGCGACTGACGGTCGGCAGGAAGATAGTCCGAACCAAAATCGGTCACAAAGCGGTTGGCATCCCATTTGATATAACTGATATCCCGGCTCATTCCCATGACATCATCGAAAGTCTTGACTATGAAATCCTGCACCTCCGGATTAGTCAAATCAAGAATCCATTGCTGACGGATCTGGAGCTTGTCCCGATTCCCGCTCTTTACTATCCATTCCGGATGGGTCTCTGCAAGGCGGCTTTTCGGATTCACCATTTCCGGCTCTATCCAGATGCCGAATTTCAATCCTTTCTTTACGGCGTGCTTGGCCAGATAGTCGATTCCTCTCGGAAGTTTTTGAGTGTTTACTTGCCAGTCGCCCAGACCTGAGTGATCTGTATTGCGCGCATATTCTCCGTTTCCAAACCACCCGTCGTCAAGAACAAACATCTCGACTCCTATTTTGGCTGCATCATCAATCATGTCGGTGATGGTCTTCTCGTCGAAATCCATATATGCCCCCTCCCAACTGTTGAGCACTACCGGACGTTCCATATCCGAATGGGAAAGGGAGTGATGGCGAATCCAGTCGTGGAGATTGCGTGAGACTTGACCACGGCCCCGGTTGCTGAATGTCCACACCATCTCGGGGGTCGTGAGGCTCTCGCCGTTGTCAAGATAATAGGTGGAAGCAAAGTCGTTCACCCCTCCAACGACGTTCATACGTCCGCACTCATCTTGCTCGAACGTCAGTTTATAGTTGCCCGACCATGCGAGTGCTCCTCCGTAGACTTCCCCTGCATCTTCCCTCGCCGGCCCGTTGAGTGAGAGTAGAAAAGCGGGATTGGCTGTCTGGGTGGCCTGTACACCTCGCTTCGATTCTATGCTCTTTATGCCCGGCTGAAGCTGTTCTTCCACAAGTTGCATCTCTGTGGCCCACACTCCGTGAAAATGGGTAAGATAGTAGGAGTCGGCATGAAGTGGAAGATAGGTGGAGGCGAGGTTCTCTACTGTGAGACGGCTCCCTTCATTATTGGTAAGGCGCGCCGACTGGGTGATGACGTTCTCTTTTCCGTAGGCCGTATAGATCAGGGTGAGCTCTATGTCATAGAGGGGGTCTTTCAGTTTGACTTCTGTACATGTCACCCCTTCCTCCGGTTGAGTCACTGAATGGGATACATATTTCAGGTGGGTTGTATGCGACCCGTCGCCATGTATGAGTTTCAATGCCGGCGAAATCATCACATATCCTCCGTAAGCCGGAAAGGCCTGGGGGGCATAGCCGGCTCCGTTATCCGGCTGCTCTCGGTATTCCTTCGTGTTATAGGGCAATACGTTTTTAAATTTCTTGCCATAATAATTATGCACGAGATTACCGTTTCCCGATACGGTCATCACCATCTCCGTATCATCGGTCGATACCCGGATGGGGGAGTTTTCATTGGCAGAGACACTCAGTGAGGCTGCTGCAAGGGTTAGTGAAAGAAAAGTTTTCATTATCATGGTCTGTAGTTTTTTGATTCGTCATGCGGCGGAAGTTCTGTTCCTTCGACACCGCAAAATTACAACCCCTCTCACAACGCCTAAAATTCTTTTGCTCCATTTGCTTGGTAATTTCAGTCCTTTTTACTTTCACTCAGACCTTTGACTCATTTTTACCAATTATCTGAACTAAAATTACCACCCTGCTCCCACTCTTCCCCTTCTCTGAGCAATTCTAATAAAATTAAAGGAGCCCATCCTACGACAGGCTCCCTCAATTTATTTCTATTTTATTGAATCCTCTCTATCAGTTGAAGCGACGGTTGCCGTTGAGGGCAGGTTTCCCTTCGGCTTCCTTAGCCTGCTTCTTAGTGGAGTTCTTGATGATGTTGTAGGCTATCGGGGCTGCGCAATAGAGAGAGCAGAACGTACCCACGATTACACCGAATATCATTGCGAACGTGAAACTGCGTATTGTGTCGCCACCGAGGAAGAAGATGCAGCAGAGTACGAGCAGTGTGGAGAACGAGGTCATGACCGTACGTGTCAATGTCGTGTTGAGCGACTTGTTGAACGTCACGTAACGATCCTCCTTCGGATAGAGTTTCATCATCTCGCGCACACGGTCAAACACTACCACCGTATCGTTGATCTGATAACCGATGATGGTCAGCACGGCGGCGATGAACGACTGGTCAATCTCCATAGAGAAGGGGAGGAAGCCCCAGCAGATGGAGTAGAAGCCGATGATGAGGAAGGCTGTCAGTGCCACCGCGCAGACAGCGCCGACTGAGAAGGCTATATTGCGGAAACGAACGAGGATGTAGAGGAACATGCAGACCACTGCGATACCTACTGCCCAGTATGCGTCGCGCTTCATGTCGTCGGCCACGGAGGGACCAACCTTCTGAATAGATATGATACCATGGCTCTCATCGGCTACCGTAAACGCACTCTCATCCATTACCTTGCCGTCGGCTCCGGTAAGCTCAGGCTTAAGGTTTTTATAGAGGAGACCCGTAATCTCGTTGTCAATGTTGGCATCCTCAGCTGCAATCTTATAGTTGGTAGAGATACGCACCTTGGAAGCATCATCAATTGTGATCACACCTACACTGACTGTCTTGTCGTTGGCCTCGGTCTGGAGGGCGTCAAGAAGACGTGCCTGGATAGCGGAGGGATCCACATCCTTCTCAAACTGCACCACATAGTTGCGGCCTCCTGAGAAGTCGATACCCTGGTTCATCCCGCGGAATACGAGGGAGGCGATGGAAATCACAATGAGGAAAAGCCAGAAGGCTGCCACAGGCTTAGCCTGCTTCAGGAAATTGACATGTGTGTTTGCAAGGAAATTGCGGCTGATCTTGGTGTCGAAGGTCATGTTGGCGCATCGGCCGTTCTTCGTGATGAGGTCGAAGGCTATGCGGGTCAGGAACACTGCTGTGAAGAATGAGCAGACAAGACCGATGATAAGGGTGGTTGCGAAGCCTTTGATCGGACCTGAACCGAAGATAAGGAGGATGACACCGGTGATGACCGAGGTAAGGTTAGAGTCGAAGATGGCCGAGAAGGCATTGCTGTAACCTTCCGAGATGGCCTGACGGAGTTTCTTGCCGAGGCGGAGCTCCTCTTTGGTGCGCTCAAAGATAAGCACGTTGGCGTCAACGGCCATACCGAGGGCGAGCACGATACCGGCGATACCGGAAAGGGTGAGCACTGCCTGGAACGATGCGAGTATACCGAGGGTGAAGTAAAGGTTGAGGATAAGACCCACGTTAGCCACAAGACCGGGCACTACACCGTAGATGAGGATCATGAAGACCATCAGGAGAGCGATTGCCACGATGAAGGAGAGGAAGCCCTGATGCACGGCCTCGGCACCGAGGCTCGGGCCGATAACGTTGTTGCTCACCACCTCGACTTTCGCGCTCATCTTACCTGACTTGAGCACGTTGGCAAGGTCGTTCGCCTCTTCAGGTGTGAAGCTGCCGGTAATCTGTGAGCGGCCGCCGGTAATCTCATTATTTACGTTCGGAAATGAGTAGACGTTGTTGTCAAGCACGATGGCTATGGGGCGGTTGATATTGTTGCGGGTGATGGTGGCCCATGCCTGAGCGCCGTTGTCGCTCATGGTCATGTTGACCATGTTGCCCTGAAGTTTGTCAAACTCGCTGCTTGCCGAAGTGATGACGTCGCCCTGGAGAGCCGGATCTCCCTTGAGGGCTACGAGTTGCCAGTAGGGAGTGGTGCGGTCTTCGCCGTTATCTTTCTTCAGCACGTTCCCCTGAGCATCAAAGACAGGCATATCGAGTGCCTTCACTGTCCAGGCTGCCGAAAAATCGCTGGGAAGTTTCTGCTTTGCGAGAGGTGAGGAGAGGATGCTGTCGACGAGGGCACGGTTCTGCGGAGTGACCATACCGATCACCGGGCTACCCTTGCGCTGTACACCACCGAGAAGTTCTATGAGATTCGTGTGGTTGACGGTATCCTGCTGAGCCCACATCTGGGCGAATGCGTTGAGATCATTGGAAATCTCGTCATAGTTGTATACTTCGTAGAACTCCAGGTTGGCTGAAGATTTGAGAAGCTCGGTGACGCGCTCCGGCTCCTTAACGCCGGGAAGCTCAAGAAGAATCTGGCCTGACTTGTCCTGAAGTTTCTGGATGTTAGGTGCAACTACACCGAACTGGTCAATACGTGTACGGAAAATGTTAAAGGCTGCGTCAACCTGGCTGTCTACCTGCTTCTCGAGAGCGGAGACTACCTCGGCATTGGTTGAATTTCCCTTAATCTTGGAGAGGAACTCTCCCTCGCGCTCAAACAATCCGGCCATTACGCCCGGCTGGATATAGGAGGCAAACTTGTTGATAAAATCCTTGTCCGAACCCTTTGCTCCGGCTGCCTGGGCCTTGGAGATGGCCTCATCAATCTGACGTAGCTGGCTCTCGCCGGCTGCATACTGACGGAGGATGTCGGGAACCGAAATCTCGAGAACAACGTTCATGCCACCCTTAAGGTCAAGACCGAGACCGATCTCAAGTTTGCGGACCTGATTGTAGGTGTAGCCCAAATATACCTTCTCTTTGTCGATTGAATCGTTGAACTGCTTCAGATTCTGTTTGTAGGCATCATTGGTGACGTCTGTGGTCTTCGACATCATGGCCGCATACTCCTGAGCCTTCTTCTCGTAGTGAGAGGTCACAAAGCTGAAGGAAATATAGAAGCCGCAGATGAGGACCAAAAGGACGGCAATGGTGCTGATAAACCCTTTGTTCTGCATTTTCTGTTTGGTTTTATTGTTGTTTGTTTGATTGTGTTTCGGTTAGTTGTTTCCCTTTTTGATGGGGGTAGCCACAACGACATCCCCCCTCGCTCCGCAAGGGGAATTTT
This sequence comes from uncultured Porphyromonadaceae bacterium, assembly GCA_947175265.1. Lineage (GTDB taxonomy): Bacteria > Bacteroidota > Bacteroidia > Bacteroidales > Muribaculaceae > Lepagella. The sequence continues at coordinate 62,308 of CAMWMD010000005.1, forward strand.
TCAGCTTGCAAATATAGTTCAATTTTTTGACCTAACCCATATTTCTCTCATTAAAATTGTATTTTTTACCTTTTTTACACAATTTTCACCCTCCTCTGTCATCTCCTCTCATTTTTTATTGCTACTTTTGATGCCGTTTTTCTTAAACCCGTCTTTATGGCTTCCGAGATGCATCCTTTTCGCCTTCACAGGCTACCCCATATCATCATCATGTCTGCCTTCCTACTGGCAATGGCAGCCTGTGCCTCTATCGGCAACCCTTCCGGTGGTCCACGTGACGAAGACCCCCCGAGGTTTGTGAAGGCTAATCCGGCCCCGGGCTCCACCAACGTCAGCCGTCAGAAGATTGAGATTGAGTTTGACGAACTCGTCAACGTGAAGGATGCTTTCACGAAAGTGGTCGTATCTCCCCCTTCCGTGCAGGTGCCACGTGTCACTTCGCTCGGAAGGAAGGTGACTGTCCAGTTTAACGACACCCTCCTCCCGAACACCACTTACTCAATCGACTTCGCAAACGCTATCGAAGACAACAACGAAGGAAACAAACTCCAGGGTTTCACTTATACCTTCTCTACAGGAGAGACACTCGATTCGCTGAGGATATCCGGAATGGTGCTCTCCGCCGACGGGCTGGAGCCCCAACAGGGGATGCTCGTGGGTGTATACTCCAATCCCGCCGACTCCGCACTCTCTACCCTCCCCTTCGAGAGGGTGGCAAAGACCGACGACCGGGGGCGCTTCTCTATTCTCGGCCTGAAGCCCGGGCAATACCGCATATTCGCAGTCAACGACATCGACAACGATTACAAACGCTCTAACCCGGAGGAGGCAATGGCTTTCTATGATTTCACAATCTCTCCGGATTCCGAGAGGGTCATGGCCACCGACACCGTGTTCAATCTCCTGACAGGAGAGGTCGACACAATCCTAAACCGTGAGCGCACACGGTTCCTCCCGAACGATATCCTGCTGCGCTCTTTCGAGAGCGACTACAAGGCTCAGTTCCTCCAGAAATACGAGCGCGTTGACTCCACACGTCTGTCGTTCATTTTCAACGCCCCCTCGAAGCAACTCCCCGAATTGTCGATTGTCGGAATCGACGGATATAAGGACTGGTACACTCTCGAGCGCTCCGCAAACAACGATACGCTCACCTATTGGCTACGCCCAAGAAGCTTAATAGCCGTGGATTCCCTCAGAATCGCCGCAACATACCTGCGCACTGACTCCGCTCAGAATCTCACCGCCGCGACCGATACCCTCCGTTTCTTTCGCCCGCAGGTGAAGCAGTCCAAAGACAACAAGAAGAAAAAGAAGGGGGAGGAAGCCGAGACCGACTCCCTCCCGCCACGCATACCCCCGCTCGGATACAAGATGATCACCTCCTCGACTCAGGAGGTATTCATGCCCGTGATAATGGAATTCGATACCCCTCTCGCCAAACTCGACTCCACCGCTTTCCATCTCGAGACGATGGTCGACTCCGTGTGGCTGCCCGTTAAGAAGGACTGGAAAATCGAGCCTTACGATACCTTGTCGCCGAGAAAACTGAAAGTGGAATATCCCTGGGATTATTCCACACAATATCGCCTGAGAGGCGACTCGCTCGCCGCAGAAGGTATCTACGGCCTTTTCTCCGACCCTATTGAGCATAGTTTCAAGACAAAGGGCGAGGAGGATTATTGTGCCGTCACGTTCAAAATCACCAACTTCACCGACTCGATACCGGCCTTTGTGGAACTCCTCTCCACTTCCGATGCCCCTATCCGCCGTCTCCCTCTCGAAGGGAAGCAGGTGACCTTCCGCTATCTCCCACCCGGAAAATATTACGCCCGTATCTTCGAAGACCATAACGGGAACGGACTCTACGACACGGGCGATTACTCCCTCGGCCGACAACCGGATATGGCTTATTACTATCCGAAAATCGTGTCGGTAAAGAAGAACTGGGACAAGACTGAGGATTGGAACGTCTTCGACACCGCCATCGACCTCATGAAACCCGAGGCTATCAAGAAGAACAAGTCGGAGGCCGACAAGAAGGCTAAGAACGCCAAGCGTAACGACGACAACTATGACGATGGGGAGGATGACGAGCCTTTTGACCCTACGCGCAACCCTTTCAATCCGAACGACAACAGGAATAACCGCAACCGCAACCGGAATTACTGATTCCTGTCTCAGAATGGTGAGCATCTCCTGCTGAACGCGACCGGGAAATTCTCCCGGTTAGCCGTCGCGCATATATCTTTGAGTGATGAGGCCAGTTCGTCGCCTCTCCTGCGCCATGCCTCGGCCGAGGCCGGAAGTGTGACCGAAAGCCATTGGCTGAGCACCCTCGACACAATGAATTCCCTAACGGCCTCCCTCACCCTGCTCTCCAATATGAATCCCCCGGCAGCGGGGAGGATGAGGTGAAGGGTGAGATGTTTTCCCGGCTTTCCTCCTCTTCCCCCCTCGAGTATGGGGAGAAGGAGGCAACGGGCCTCCGTGAAGGCGAGGTCAAGAAGACGGTTGGCGTGCGGGAGGTTCTCCTCCTCACAGATATCGAAAGTCTGATGCAGACGGTGCGGAGTCTCTTTCCCCTCCTCCACGTCGGCTACGAGATATGCCGCATCCGCTATATCGGTCAGCAGGTCGTCTCGGCGGAGACTCACTTTCCTTATCATGTCGCCCCCTTTGCCGATTTGCGGAGCGGACGGCAACGTTTGCTCACCGCCTCAACCATGATCCTCAATGATATCTCTGCAAGCGAGGCATACTCGGGTGCGTCGCTCTTGTGGGTGATGGTAAACCAGTCGACCACGGCTGAACTGACTATATACTGGTGGGCCGCCGATGCAAGTGTGTCAAGCGTGGCCAGATTATAGTTGGAGGGCATACGCAGCGAAAGGAAAAGACGTGTGTCAGATTCCGGAAGCACATTCGAGCCTTTCGTGTCTGTCTGTTGCAGATACTCCCCTAATTTTGTCTTCAGCGTGGAGAATGCCATGGAGATGCTGCGGAGCACCTGGTTGGCGTTCTCATCGTCATCGTTGGCCTGCATGTTGGCCACAAGTTCATGGTTCGTGTCATCCCTGCGGCACTTCCCCGTCAGATACGTCTTGTTCTGTATGTCGTATATTATCTCGGCAAGGTCGAGATTGATTTCAACTGTCTGCATGATTTGTCAAGATTGGATTCATTATGTCAATTCATTTCGTGTCGCTACTGAAGATGTCCTCCTTCGGCGCGGCGCACAGCGGTGGCACAATTGCCGCTCCACCTCCCTGAGCAGGCGCAGGGAATCATCCTCAACCCCGCCGGCCAATGCCGGAAGGGTGATGCGGTACCATCTCGCAAGCATGGCCGACACCATATAGGAGGAGATGGCCGACGACACCGCCGGAGTCAGGGAGTCGTCGTAGGCCCCGCTCAGATCAAGCGTGAGCGAGAGCGACGACCCGGCGAACGACGCTGTCCTTACAAATTGCTTTATCCTCTCCACAAGGGCGGCCGCAGCCTCATCCCAGTATCTCCCGAACAGTTTCCCGTCGGCATCAGCAGCCGTGACCCTGAAGAAGCGGCCCGCGGCATCGTCCTCTCCCTGAGGGGGTGTGCGCGCCCCGGAATATGCCGTGGCCTGAACCACCTTCTCAAGTATGTCGTATCTGTTTATCTCTATGTCAACTGTTTTCATACTTAAAAATATTTGGAAAATAAATACTTTATATATAACTTTGCTTTATCTTTCTAAAGCATTATTATGAACGAACAAGAAACAGTAAAAGACCGTCTCCTCCTGTTCCTTAAGAGCGAGGGGATCTCGAAAAGCGAGTTTGCCCGGCGCATGGAGGTCTCCGTGGCATATCTGGGAGCCATGCGCAAGTCTATGCCGGAAGAGAAAGTGGCAAAGGTCACATCCCTCTTCCCCCATCTCAACCGCGATTGGCTCCTCTACGGGGAGGGGGAGATGATACGCAAGCCTTCACGGCGCAAATCGGAGATTGACAGGTATATGGTGCCTCTCCTTCCCGTGGAGGCTCAGGCCGGTTCCCTGCAGATGTTCTCGCAGGGGGTATCGCTCATGGAGTGCGAGCGGATTATGGCCCCGAGCCCCGACATAGACTGCGCCATCCGCGTATCGGGCGACAGCATGGAGCCTAACATAAGGAGCGGCACAATACTCTTCATCAAGAGAATCAATGAGAAGGCCTTCATACCATGGGGGCATCCTATGGTGATCGACTCCGAGAACGGGGTGCTCGTGAAGGTGGTATATCCCTCTGAGGAGGGGAAGGAGTTCATCGAGGCAAGGAGTTACAACGAACGCTATCCCGACATCCACATACCCATGAGTTGCCTCTACGGAATCTACCGCATCGTGAGTCAAAGCGAGATAACCACCACATTCTGACTCCTCACCCCTCAGTCGCTCCCCATCCTCTCCACTATCATGCGGAGGGTCTCCCTGTATGCCGCAGGGGGGATGCCGATCTCTCCGGTCTCATCCGGAGCCGGGGCAGGCATATACCAGCCGGAAGCAAGAGTCGCGTCCCCCCCGCTGCCGCATATCCGCAGCGCACGGTTTCCCTCCGGCGTGATACCCTCGAACACGAGCGGTCGCGAGGGGGAGCCTCTCAACGCGTCGCAACCCCTATCCTGCATCACGGCGAGCCAATGGTCGGCGGGGAGCACTACCCTCACCTCCCGTTCCCAGTCAGTCATCCTTATCCCATAGAGGAAAAGATAGTCGGGAGGAAGGGGAAGGAGGCGGCTGCCGTCAGGCAAGGTGGAAAGTTGGCCGGAGGGGAGCGCCCTCCACCCTGTGAGCATGTCGCGCCGGCATTTCATGACGGCCTCGGCGGCACAGTGCTCAAGATCAAGAAGCACTCGCCGGCGGAAGGCCGCCGCTCCCGGGGAATCCTCGCTTACCCACTCGGAGGGATATGACCCTGCGAGCAGGGCCACATCCTCAATTATGGTATCAATCTTCATCTCCTGACGCTCCTCTCTTCGGCCCAAAGCACCACCCTGCGCCTTGCATACTGCGGCGAACCCTCGATTATCTTCTGGAGTGCGGTCTGACCGGTGGTGAATTTTGCAGGTATAAGTCCGTTCGGACTTATGAACCCTCCTGTAAAATTCACTTTCACTTTTGCGTCCCCGACAAGCACGCACATCTGCCAGTCGAGCATACCGGGGGCTATGTATGTTTTTATCATATCGGTTACGTTTTTTATCAGGATAATGTGTATCAGTTATCTATCTCCTTTACCGGAATCCATTTGAAGTCGCCTGACGTTCCGTCGGCCTCCGCACGGTACATGCTTCCCCCTTTTATCCCGGTTTCGGGAATTGACTCGGTGAAATAATAGGCCGCACCCTCCAAGGTCTCCGATTTCGCGGGTAATGTGCTCTTATCCCAAAGCACCATGCGCCCTGACTCCGTCGAGGGTTCCCTTGAGTCTCCATCGATCCAGATATGGCAGGAACCTTTCAGCGCAACGGCATCCCATATAAGTATTCCGTTGCGGGTAGCCTCCTCCCCCTCAACACGGTCTTCGAAAGTATGCTCCGAGGAATAGACATAATGCACCAGACGGTTATCACCTATCAACGCGCCCGAATTGCTCCAGCCGAGGCGGTCAAGTGTAGGCTCGCGCTTTATCTCTATGTCGCCGAACACCGTATGGAAATTGGTCACCACCCAGCCGACACTGTTCACCTTCGAGGTAATCTGAATCTCGGGATGCCCTGAGTAGTCTATCGTCTGTATCTTCTCGAGAAGATTCTTCCCGGCAAGCAGTATGGCGCTCTTAGGCACATCCTCTCCGGTGAAGAACATCTTGGCGAGCGCGATGATCTTCTCCACGCTCCACTTCCCGGGTTCCTGCAGTTCGCGCTTGAACTGCCATCTAAGCCCCTCCGTGGTGTAGACGGTCTGCATACCCATCTTATCCACGCTTGTCTTGAATTTACCGGCCCGGCTGGCCCACAAGGTGCGGTTGCCCCTCACCTTGAAATTGGCTATCGCCTGCTCGGCTATGACGGCCTGCGAAAACGGGATCCTCTTCTTCTGGCTCTCGAAATAATCGCTCACCACCTGGTTCATACCCCTTTTCTGGAGATAGATGCGCGTAGGCTGCGGGAGTATGAGGTCGGGGTCAACCTCCTTTTGCGTCTCATACAATGAATTCGCCAGTATCACGAGCCTTGTGCCGGCCTTAATCTCCGGAAGATAGCCGTACTCCTCTTCCGGACTGTTCTTCCTCCCGTTGACGGGTCGCACGACAGGGGAACCCGAGCCGGGGTCAATACCGGTCACGAAAAGGAGCAGATCCTTACCCGGGGTCTCGTATGCCCCGGTGGGGTCATACCCGTTGACTCCCTGTACGAGAAGCGTACAGTAGGGACGCACGGAATTGGCGTCGTCATTCGTCAGGGGGAGCGTGAAGCGCGAACGTGTGCTCCCCCCCACCGTCTCCGCCACCTCCACGAAGGAACGTGGCTCGTCGATCATATAATGATCCACCTCGGGAGAATTTACATTCACCCTCTTTGCCCTCAGCATAAGGTTCATCAGTGGGGTGTCTTCATTATTGAACCTGAAAAGCTCATCATCTATGGCCGTGCCTATCATGTTGGCATCGCTGATACCACCCGTGGCTTCTGCTATTGCGCTCACTGTGGCTGCATGGCCGGGAAGTTGGGTGGAAAGTCCGGCGGAACCTCTGCCGAGCTCAGGCGTACCCTCAACGATATTCACACTCTCAGGGTCGGAAATTTGATTCGGTTTTATCATATCTTTCAATTGTTTGATGTTATCCTTTGGCTACTGTAAAAATATCGGGTATTTGCTCACTCCTGTCAGGCATACCCTTGAGATGTGGAAGACCGTCGTCGCCCGAAGGGAAATACTCCCTCTCTATGGCGGCATTCCTGGCATCCTTCTCCCCTCGGGAATAGGCATCAGCCAGAGCAGCCTCATAACTGAATACCTTAAGGAGCATGTCAAGCACATTGGCGCTGACCTTTCCACGGAGTGCGCCGATTGCCATTTCGGCAAGAAGCGTCAGCAGTGCCCTCACCACAGTGCCCGCAAGATTATTCTCCTCCGCAAATCTTCTGATTTCCTGAAGGGAGGACACTATGTTACGCTTCAAGGCATAACTGCACCCTTTCCCCCTCTCATCCGGCTTTTCATCATCACCCCCTTTGTCGCCTACATCCCCATCAGGATTACCATCGTTCCTGTTCGCGGGATTAGGCTCTTTCCTGTTCGCGGGAGCGTCATCGCCACTCCAATCAGGACGGGGAGAAGCGGGAATCTTCTCAGCATCAGCCGCCTTGTTGATCAAGGAATTCACAATCGACATAGCCGGCGGTTCCGTCGAAGGATTCCACTCAGGAGCCATACGGCCGATGAGTCGCCTGACCCATTCCACGAGTGTCTTTTTCTCTTTCATAGAATCTGTTTTATTTTAAGTTCTTGTCTTTTGACACCGCAAAATTATATCTCACTCAAACAATGCTATTCATATTTCACAACAAATCTTAACCACCCCCCTAAGTTTTATGTCCCCCCGGTTTCTTTGTCCTAAATATTCTTGCATAATCGGCAGGTTTTGCTTAACTTTGACAAAGTCCATGAAATTAGTGGTTTTTATAGCAAGACGTAATGGAAGAGAAGAAGTGTGAGGATTTCAAGAAATGGCTCTCGGGAATACCATACGAAGTGGCTTTCTGGCGCAGTTATTACGGCAATAAGCGTCGCCGTCGAGATTTATTCTCCTGGTCGCTTTACGGCAAACCCTGTGTCCTTGACGGTTTTGATATCGACTCATATATAAAGGAATTAGACACCGCACATCCTGTGATACTCGACGTGGGATGTGCCCTCAGTTATGCATTCGGCAACATAATCAACGGTAAGGTTGCCGACATAACATACGTTGACCCTCTTGCTTCATTCTATAACAGAATACTCGACCGGTATAAAATCGAACGGCCCCGAATCACTTTCGGCTTGATCGAAAGTCTGACCGGCACATTCATGCCATCAAGCACCGATTTCATTCACGTGCGAAACGCCCTTGATCATTGTGCCGATCCCGTGGAAGGTATCGTTCAGTGTCTCGCTGCCCTAAAGCCTGGTGGTATTCTTTATCTAAATCACTTTGTGAATGAGGCCGAGGGTGAAGGGTATCGAGGCTTTCACCAATTCAATATTAAGGAAGATAATGGGAATCTTGTAATCTGGAACAGAAGTGACAACATTAACGTCACAGACCTTCTCAGCGACGTGGCAACAATCAATACCGATGTTTTTATGGTCGGTGGGCGACAGAGAGTCGTAGCCATACTGAAAAAGACATCAGATCTTCCAAAGGAGTTGTTCGACCCTGCTCGAGTGACACGCCGCGTCACCGATAATCTGATCTCGACAGTAGAATATTTCCACGATTTCAAAAATTCAGCCCGTTATCAGTGGCGCAGATTATTCAGCACCATTGGACACCGCACAATGCGTCTGCTGCCATTCGGCCTTTTAAATAGAATCAAGCGTCTGGCCGGCAATAAGAATTAACCGCCTTTAATTTTGTCCGCAGTTTTTTTGACAGCACCACAGGAACCAACAGTAGCACGGTTTTTAGGCGTTAGGCGGAAGGTTGACGCGCGAAGCTTGTCGGTGAGACGGCTCGTGCCGTCCCTCAATCCAATCGCTCCTGTGCTCCTTTTTGACAGAAAAGGAGGGCAGGACACTCTTATATGGATGACCTCTATAATAATTTCATAATAACCAGAGTATACACCAAACGTACCACATCCCGCGACCCCAACAAACGCAGCCCCAGCCCCTAACCCATGATACGCAACGACACCCGCTACAAAGGAATGAGCGATAAAGAAATGTAGTGATTATTTCATTTTTTTTGATTAATTTTGCTAAAGAAAAATCTCATTTGTATGGCAATATCCAATGACCGTAAATTTTCATCCCGACAAGTATCAAATATTCTTGATAATGTAATAGGTAAAACTCTAGGAGAAGTGGATAAGGGACATTCAAATCAATTTGGACGTGCTTTAAAGAGTCCTAAAATTACAGGTATTGCTGGTGATGTGATTGAACAATCCGTTTTCGGTTATGCATCTGATTCAAATCAAGAATGTGATATAGAGATTGATGGTAAATTAGTGGAATTGAAAACCACAGGAGTTAGAGTTCCCAAAACAGACTTAAATAAGGCAAAAGGAAAGACTGGAGATGAGTACAACATATATTTGGGTGCAAAAGAAGGAATTAGTATTACAGCAGTGACACTTGAGCCAACAATTCAAGATGATTTTGCCACTTCTCATTTTTGGGAAAAAGCTCAAAGACTTCTGATCGTATTCTATGAATACACTTCTTATGATGTTGTTCCTGCTATTGAATATGCCAAATTTCCAATTGTCGGTTACTGTTACAATAGATTTACACCTACAGAACAGGAACAGTTACGCAATGATTGGGAACTGGTTAGAAATTATTTGAAACCATATTATGAGAAGTATCAGAATCCAAATGAACGTCGTGAAAAGATGATTGGATTTACGAGTGCTGTCAGACCTAATCTATTGTTGATTGAACTTGTACCCGGATATAAGAAACGTTCTTCCGGCAGTTACCAGAATCCAAGATACAGATTAAAACAAACTTTCGTTGATACTATTGTTAGAGGCCATTTTGATAAAAGTAGAAGTAAGCACGAAGTAAGCCTTAAAGAACCTTTTTCAAGTTTTGCAGAGTTAGATAAACGTTGTCACGAGTTATCTCTCCAATATAAAGGTAAGACATTGGTAGAGTTAAAAGAAAATTTGGGAATATCCTCTGACATAAATGCAAAAGATTTTGCGGCTCTGTGTGTGCTTAAGATGTTTGATGCAGATTGTAAGAAACTTAATCAAATTCTTGATTTCAAAAAGGCCGGAATAATAGCAAAAACTGTCACTCTTAATGATAAAGGGAAAGGAACTGAAGATATGAAGTGCCAGCATGTTGACTTTGAAGAATGGGCAGATCGGGATATTGATTTTGAGGAGTCGCAGGTATATCGATATTTTATGGAACATAGTTTACTTTGTCCCATATTTTGCGAACATGATTCAACCAACCATGCAAAAACTACATTTGAAGGATTCAAACGTTTTTCTTTTGAAGATGATTTTATAAATTCAGAAGTGAGAAGAATGTGGGAAGACTCTCGTAAGTTGATTCATACTAATAGACTAGAATGGATTTACGATCTGGATAAGAATGGTAACCGAATACGAAACGCAAGCGGGAGTTGGAAAGGTGCACCTAACCTTCCCAAAAAGAAAGACTACATTGTATTTTTTCGGGGAGGTGCGTCGAATGCAAGTGTTGAAGCAAAAACACAGATTGTGAATAATATCAAGATGATTCCTCAATTTTTTTGGTTATCTCGAACATTTGTCGAGAAGAAATTGAGTTCTCTATCTTTCATCTAACTTTAAGAAACAATGGTAAAACAAAATAAAAAAGATCCTATCAGAGTAGTAGAACTTTTTGCCGGTGTCGGTGGCTTTCGTATAGGTTTGGAGGCTGCCTCTGATGACTTTAAGACTATTTGGAACAATCAGTGGGAGCCGTCAACTAAACATCAGGATGCTTCTCTTGTTTATCAAGCACGTTTTGGTGAGGAGGGTCATTCCAATAAAGATATCAATACTGTTAATACTGAAGATATTCCGAACCACGATCTTCTAGTAGGTGGATTCCCATGTCAGGACTATTCTGTTGCATCTACGTTAAGTCGTTCAGGAGGTATTGAAGGAAAGAAGGGGGTCTTATGGTGGCAAATCTACAGAATCCTCAAAGAAAAGGGTGATGATCGTCCAGATTTTCTATTTTTTGAGAATGTGGACCGCCTTTTAGGTTCGCCAGCAAAACAACGAGGGCGAGACTTTGCAATTATATTATCTTCTCTTTCTGATTTGGGATATATCGTGGAATGGAGGGTGATTAACGCTGCCGATTATGGGATGCCACAAAGACGAAGAAGAACCTATATTCTTGGGTATCGTACTGAATCAATTGTCGCTTCTCAAATAGAGGGTCTTAAGTCATGGACATTATTTGACGGTATAATGGCTAAGGCTTTCCCATTCAATCAAAAAGGAAATATTGAAAGTATTTTTGATATAGAAGGTTCAATTTCAGACGTTTCTGAAAATTTTAATAAAAATGGAAAATCCTCACCTTTTGGTACTGCTGGAATAATGCGTAATCGAAAAGTATATTCTGTAGACTCAAGTCCGGTATACGATGGAATGCTTATGACTTTAGGAGGTAATCTTGTGGATGAGAGCCTCGTGGGGGAAGAATTCTTTATCTCTGAAAAAGAGTTGCCAAAATGGAAATATGAAAAAGGAGCGAAAAAGATTAGCCGAACATCAAAAGATGGTTATGAATACACATTTTCAGAAGGAGCTATGACTTTTCCAGATTCAATTGATGCTCCATCTCGTACGATAATCACTGGTGAAGGGGGATCTTCTCCTTCAAGATTCAAACATATTGTTAAGACACCTTCCGGAAGATATAGGAGGCTAATACCTTTAGAATTGGAAAGACTTAATATGTTTCCTGATAATCATACTCTTCATCCTGAAGTCACAGATGGGCGTAGGGCTTTCCTAATGGGCAATGCTCTTGTATGCGGTGTGGTTAAAGAAATTGGGAAATGGTTATACCGGTTCATTTCTGGACGAGAACCTGTGTCGTCTCGTCCCATGGAACTTCAACGTAATCCGTTGCCTTCTCTAAACCTTGATATCTTCTCGGGGTTCGAGAGTGAGTTGGTAAAGAATCAAAGGAAAAAGAAATTTACATTAGATCCGTCAAAACATTTACTAATTGGTTTTGTAAAACCTGACTATACAGAGTATTTCTTAGACGGCCAGATTGAAAAATATTATTATACAGGGAAGACACGAGCGTTTCCTTCCACTGTACCTTTAAATAAACTGTTTTACTTTATGCCCTATATCAAAGGAAAGGGAATAAAAGACATATATCTGATAAAAGTAGTTCGTATAGGATCAAAGGCAGAGGTACGTCCCGGAAGCATGGATTCAGAACCTCGTCTCATATTTGAACTTGAATACCTTGACAGTTTACCTGAATTTAAGCCGATCCGCTTGAATATATTCCAGACTTATCGTTCAACAACACTTGCCTCCGTACTAACACCATTAAAATAAAAATGAAATTAATAAGGGAAGCGTTTGAGATATTTCTACGGGATAATCCCGGCCATTTTATCCATTTAGGATTATCATAAATAATGACCAACTGAGGCAGATTTATATCTCCATCAGTTACTCGGATTATCTTGCCAGTAGCACAGTAGTGTAGGTATTTGACAGAAGTACAGGAGCCGACAGGAGAACAGGAGAGTGTTTTTTAAAGGAAAAAATCCTATTCCCATCTAAATCTACTCGCTAAATATAACACTCCTGTTCTCCTGTAAGCTCCTGTTCTCCTGTCTAAAATTAGGCTTTAGGCACGAGGCTCAAGGCAAAACAAAAATCTCCTGTTCTCCTGCAAGCTCCTGTTCTCCTGTCAAAAAGGCTTTAGGCACGAGGCTCAAGGCTCAAGGCTCAAGGCAAAACAAAAACTCCTGTTCTCTTGTATAAAAACATCCTGCAAAAACAAAACCGTTGTTTTAATTTATTCAAGCATTGCTATTGCATTGTTAAAATTTTTGCATTACCTTTGCAGCCGTTATTCATGCTTTTGACTTTGCCGGACAGAAAAGACAGAGAAGCCGCCACCTCCTATGGCGCCTCTCCCCACCTTTTTCTGACCCATGCCACTATTAAATTATTCATCTAACAAGGCTTTTGACTATGAAAAAGAAAAACTCCATTTCGGATTTCGACCGCGAGAAACGTGCCTTTCTCCTACGCAACTTCCGCGAGGCCATTGCCCGCCAGTCTGTAATCGACAAAAACAAGGCTTTCCATATCACCGCTCAATCTCCCACTCCCCGTTTTTGGGTTAGCGAGACTCGCGCCGCCGAAGTCGTCGGTAAACTCCTCGCCGGCTCCGACCCATTCGCACGTATGCTACCCGAGAAGATTGAGATGTACCGCGAAATATTTGACCGTTTCATGTCGCTGCGCAAAAACCGCAAGGATGCCTCAATCGCAGAACTGATATTTGAGATTGTCAATGACGAGGCACCACGCTCCTATCTGACTTGGCAGACCGTAAGGAGCATCGTCTACCGCGAACAGAGACGAATACGCGAGGAAAGGAGGAACAACGGATGGAAATGAACACCCTGCCGGAAATCCTTACAGAACAGATCATCGAGGAGAACAACGCCAGAACCCGCCTTCGGAATGATCCTTACGACCCGGTAAAGGGTGATCCCAATGATCCGGGGCGTTTCCTCCTTGATGTAGCAGGATTCAAGCAATATATCCCCCTCCCAATGAAAGGGGAAGTAATGGTGAGCACTCTTCTTAAATGTGGCTCCGTCGAGAAATACCTCAGAGAGATAAAGGGGTGCGACTCCCCGGAGACGAGAGATGCCTTCACCCGCGAATGGGATATCTTGCGCTCCCGCCATGATTTCCCCTACTGGGCCGCTAAGTTCGCGTATATAAAAAAGAAAGGGGGTGGCGACGACATACTCTTCACCCTCAACCGCCCGCAACGCAAACTCGTGGATGCCCTCGAGGATATGCGCCGCAACGGAAAACCGATAAGGCTCATACTGCTCAAAGCGCGTCAATGGGGTGGAAGCACCTGCATCCAGATATATATGGCATGGCTGCAACTCGTCCACAAGACGGGACTCAATTCCCTCATCATCGCCCACCAGGGGTGTGCCACGGATGAGATAAAGGATATGTTCGACCGTATGCTCGCACAATATCCTGAGGATATGCTCTATGACGGTTTTGAGGGAGACCGCCGCCCTTCCCGCCCTACGGAGAGGGTAGGTGGAGCGGGCGCTGCTTTCAGGGTAATAGGGCGCAACTGCAAAGTGAAGATCGGCACTGCCGAACGCCCCGACTCCTGCCGGGGCGGCGACTACAACCTCATCCACTGCTCGGAGGTAGGACTCTGGAAAACCACAGCCCGGAAAAATGCCGAAGACATCCACCGCGCCGCCTGCTCGGGTGTGCTGTTCAACCCCCTGACAATGATACTGATGGAATCTACCGCCAACGGAACGGGGAATTTCTTCCACAAGGAATATGAGGCGGCGAAAAGCGGCGAGAGCCAGTTCAAAGCCCTCTTCGTGGCTTGGTATGAGATTGAGCAGTATTCCCTCCCCTTCTCTTCGGAGGAGGAAAGGCGGGAGTTCGCGGCATCACTCGTCATGGGGAGGGTGGCGCAGCAGGCGGTATCCGACCGCCGCCAGCCCGGAAAATATCTTTGGCAACTATGGGAAAGGGGGGCTTCGCTGGAAGCCATACACTGGTATGTGAAGGAGCGCGCGAAATACTCCGACCATGGCCTCATGGCCGCGGAGTACCCGAGCGACGACGTGGAGGCGTTCGTGCATTCCGGTGCCCGGGTATTTGACAAATACCGTGTCGAGGCGCTCCGTGCCGGTTGCCGCACCCCGGCCCTGAGAGGGGAGATCGACGGCGACGCCCCCTCGGGTGAGAGAAGCCTCTGCAACGTGAGGTTGAATCAGACGGCAAACGGTGCGCTGGCCGTCTGGAAAGACCGCCCCGGCTGCCGGGAGGAGAAAATCGACGACCGTTTCCTTGTGGTGGTGGATATCGGAGGGCGCTCGCGACTCGCCGACTGGTCCGTAATTACGGTGTTCGACCGTGCGGAGATGTGTTTCGGCGGAAAACCGGAAGTGGCGGCCCAATGGAGAGGACATACAGACTTCGACCTCCTCGCGTGGAACGCCGCCCGGATAGCCACATATTACGACAACGCCCTCCTCGTGATAGAGAGCAACACCCTGGAAACCCGCGAAACCGGAAGACAGGGGGAGGCCGACCAATCATGCTTCCTCCTCAACCAGATACGCTACGCCTACCCCAACCTTTACGCGAGGCGAAGGAGCGAGGAGGATATCCGACAGGGAAAACCTCTGAAATTCGGGTTCCATACGAATACGGCTACCAAACCGATGGTGATCTCTACTCTTGTGAAAGTGATACGCGAAGGGATGTATGTGGAGCGCGACGAGGGTTGCCTTGCGGAATACCTCACCTACGAGCAACGTCAGAACGGCTCTTACGGCGCGTTGCAGGGATGCCACGATGACATACTCATGACGCGGGCAATCGGGCTGCATATTTGTTTCCAGGAGATGCGTCCCCCTCAGGTGGCTGACTCCTCATCATATCGCGGGGTGAGGCATCAGTCTTTCTTCTGACCCCACTCCGCGAGCGTCTTCTCGTAGACAGCCATGATACGCTGCGCCATGTCGTCGGTTTTGAAACGGGCGGCGTGGCGCAGACCTTTCTCTATGCGGTCCGCATACGGTATGGAGCCGTCAAGGATACCCCTCATCACCTCCCCCATACCTCTCGCATCGTCCGGAGCCACATAGAAGGCGGCATCACCCCCGGCCTCCTCAAGACAGGAACCCGTGGCGGCCACAACCGGACGGCGGCTCTCAAGACCCTCGAGCACGGGAATGCCGAAACCCTCATAGTACGAGGGATAGGCTATTACCTCAGCCAACTGACAGACCGCCGGAAGATCGGCAAACGTGATATTGTGGCGCACGTCAAGACGGGAGGCCACACCTAACTCAGCGGCTATCTTCCTCACTTTCGCAAGATACCCCTTACGGTCGCGCCCGACGACGAGCAACTTCACGTCGGCCGGCAACCCCGAAAGCGCACGAACGGTAAGTTCAAGATTCTTGCGCTCCTCGATGGTGCCCACCTGAAGCACATATCTCTGCGGAAGGAGCAGACGGCGACGCACGGCCTCAAGATCTCCCTCCGGTATGATATGCCGGAATGAGTCGTCACAACCCTGATACACCACATCTATCTTCGAGGGGTCTATACCGTAAAGTTCTACAACGTCTTCCTTCGTGCGTTGGCTTACCGCTATTATCCGAGTGGCATTACGGCATGAACGCCCGTATTTCCAGTCGTAAAGAAGACGGTCTATGGCATTATAGCATTGCGGACGCCGACGGTAGATGACATCGTGCATGGTCAATACGGAAGGGATCCCCGCCGAGGATATGTTGAGGGGAAGTTCGTTACTCAGGCCGTGGAATATCTCCACTTTGTCGGCGCGGAGATTGTTGGTAATCCCGAAACTGCGCCACAGACTACCCTTGAATCCTTGAGCCGCAGGAAGCCGGAACTCCACATTGTGGAGCGACCGCATCCCCGCGAGACGCGGATTGTCGGAAAGTTTCGGCGTATAGACCAACAGCCGCGAAGCGGGATAAGCCTCCGCCACCGACTCTATCACCAGGCGGGAATAATTGCCCAGTCCGGTCATATTGCTGACGGCGCGTTTGCCGTCGTAACCTATTATCATGTCTGTCAGTTTGTTTTATGCGTTAGGTTCCTTCGTATTCAGCCCGTATCTTCCGGAAGAACACGTCATAACTGAATCTTGTGTTGAATGTGCCGTAGGCATTCTCGCCCAATTCCGCACGCAACTCATGATTTTCCGCGAGTCTCCTTATGGCGGCCGCGAGTGCCCTTTCATTCCCCGCCTCAACGAGCAACCCATCCTTCCCGTCGGTTATTATTTCAGGCTGCGCACCGTTATCCGTTGAAATCACAGCCCTCCCCTGAGACATGGCCTCTATGATCGTCAAACCGAATGGTTCCCTCCATGTAGATGGAAACACACATAAATCTGCCTCGCTGAGTTCGTGAAAAATATCCGGTACAAATCCTTTCCACTCTATTCTATCCCTCTCTCCCAATGAGTCTGCCAATTCTCGCAACTCCTCTTCATATTTCCTATCACCGGTGCCCACTATTCTAAGTTTAATGGATTTATCAGAAATATGGTGAAAAGCATGCAAGAGTGTATCAATACCTTTTTCTGGAGAAAGACGCCCCGTGTAAAGAATCGTAAAATCATCTGTCTTATTCCTTTTCACAGGATTCTCATAGCCTTTTGGCACTATAATGCTATTGGGTATAACACTGATTTTACCTTCTTCTATGCCCGGTCTACCCAATAGGAATTCTTTTTTTGCCAGTTGCGATACGAATATCAATCTGTCGATGGAGTTGTATATCCCTCTCCAACGGAGTGAATCCTTACCTCTCTTTACGAGATGGCGCGTGCATACATGCCAAATCCTCTTGTCCTTCACCAGTTTCTTGGCCTTGGCCACTATCTCCGCATCCTTGAAGTTATGCACATGGACCACTACCCTATCCTCCGGATACGACTCTATGAGGCGCGCCAGTTTCCAAGGCGACACGAAATCAAAGACCCCGCCGAGTGGCATTTTCTCCAACCTCACGGGGATACGGGAGAAATGACGGTCTACCACAGGCAAACCCCGCGTGACGACAGTGACCTTATCACCATTCTCAACCAAACGGCTGCAAAGGTCGAGCGCATAACGCTCGCCCCCACCCCAAGTAACGGCCCTGACAATATGTATGATTCTTGTCACTTTATGATTATCTATTGAGAATATCCAATGCTTTTTGCATAGCCTGAATAAAAAAGTAACCTGAGGATATTTTCTTTTGAATATCCATAGCCTTCCTCTTCATTTCTATGTAATCATTCTTATCTAATTTAGCAAGCACTGAAGGAAGTTCATTAAGATTTCCGATGCAAATACCAATCCCTTCTTTTTTTACAAAGTCTGCGAACCCCATATCCTCCCATACTATAAGTGGTAGGCCTGCGGATAGATAGCAAGAGGCCTTATAAGGTATGTTATACCTAAGATAATCGCCAAATTGACCCTTACAGCCTTCTACACTTGGGCCATCCCATACCAAACCAAAATCAGCCGAAGAAATTTCATAAGGAAGAATATCTGGTGATACGACCCCTTTATAAATGACTCCTTCAGCTAATTTCTCTGGAGGATTGGACCCATATATCAGATACTCCATACTATTAGGGATATTATTTAATTCCCCTATAAACCCGGATTTAAATAGATTTCCGGCATAGACTACTTGCCATTTTAACTCATTTTTGGCTTTATCTGCTTTCGTAGGAGAAAAATCAATCCTATAATCGAAAACACCCAGAACAATGCATTTCACATTAGGATATTTCTTTTCCGCCCATTCCTTCATCCTGGGAGTGTGGACAATCAGAATATCTGCCTCGCCTAACAATTCCGACTCATCTTTACCAAACCTTAATTCATCTATATCATGAACTAAGAAGATTACTTTATTGCCATGACGACGTGCTGAATTAAACAGAAGTGGAAGTCTTGACTGACTAGGATACTGCAACACTACCACTTTGTCGGACGGCATGCCCAGAAGCCCCATTCGGGCAGAAATCATACTGAAGAAATGTGCCAGATTGACCGATGGATTGGTGCCAGGGTTAAGGCCTAAGAGATGACAATTCTTTTCTTTCAACGATGCTGCATTGTCAAGCGAAGGCTTGACACAAGCGTTATTCTGGGGACGGAAAATCTGTCCCGGGTAATATACATCATCCCATGTAAACATCATGAAAACTCTTTTTTATAGGTTTCTATTGCTTCCCGGATCACCGGTGCCATATCATAATATCTGTATTGAGCGAGCCGCCCTCCAAAAATCACATCCTGTTCTTTTTCTGCCAAAGACTTATATTTTTCGTATAGAGCCTGGTTACGATTGTCATTGACAGGATAGAACGGTTCCATTCCCTCCTTCCATTCAGAGGAGTATTCTCTTGAAATAACAGTTAGAGGATTTTCATAAACCTTATTGCCAAACATCTCGAAATGTTTGTGCTCAATTATTCGTGTGAAGGGAATGTCAGCCGAGGTATAGTTGACCACGGCATTCCCCTGAAAGTTGGGAATGTCGAGTATTTCAGTCTCAAACCTCACCGTACGATATTCAAGGCGGCCTAACCGATAGTCATAAAATTCGTCAATTTTTCCCGTGAATATGATCCTATCGGCCATATTATCCCACCGCTCCCTGTCAACGAAATAATCTGTATCAAGTTTTACGTCTACTCCAGCCAACAGTCCATCAATAAGTCGATTATATCCTCCTTCCGGAATACCCTGATATAGATCGTTGAAATAATTATTATCGAAAGTAAGTCTCACAGGCAGCCGACGGATTATAAAGGCGGGAAGGTCAACACACTTTCGCCCCCATTGCTTCTCCGTGTAACCCTTTATGAGCAGATTGTAAATATCGGATCCTATCAGTGCCAGAGCCTGTTCCTCAAGATTACGTGGTTCGCTAATTCCTTCTGTCTTCATTCTTTCTATGGCTTCCCTTCGCTGTGTGTCAAGTTTTCTTTCCGCTTCGGCCGGAGTCTTAACTCCCCAAAGACGGCAGAAAGTATTCATATTGAAAGGAAGATTATATAGATTGGCATCAGGAGCGATAGCCATAGGACAGTTGGTGTATCGATTGAAAGGCACGATGGAATTGACAAGTTCCCACACCTCACGGTCGGAGGTATGAAATATGTGAGCTCCGTATTTATGGACGTTTATACCTTCAATCTCCTCGCAATAGATATTCCCTCCGGTGTGAGAGCGTTTCTCTATCATTAGACAACGTTTTCCCCGGCGGGTGGCAAGATAAGCGAAAGTTGCCCCGAAAAGACCTGCTCCTACTATAAGATAATCATATTTCATCTCCCTATCATCCATAAATCAAACGTTTGGTGCGGTCAAGTTCTTTACGAAAAACTTTATTGGAGATATGATTATCAAAGACCAAATCAACATTTCTTCCCAAAAGAGCCTCCAACTCGTGAAGAAAGTCGAAGAAAAGGTCAGCCCAATCTTTAGATTCTCTTTCAATCCTCTCTTTATCAAATTCAACTGAAAAATCTATATCGCTCCTATCATTAAACCTATCTGTAAGTATGGAGCCGAAAACATAAAGTTTCTTAACCATGTATTTCTTACATAGGTCTTTAATATTCTGTATATGTTTTTCAATCAATTTCATATCATCTTATATTCAGTGTGCAAATATATAGAAAAATTTTAAGAAAAAGGAGCCTTTATAGAATGGCGGTTTATTATTTTATAAAAATCGGAAATAATTATTACTTTTGCACATTATAAGGAATAGGATTTAATTTATCTTACAATTGATGAATAAAACAAACACTACAATTGGAGGACGAGCGTTGAGTTTAATTTTCTCGATTATCGGTTCCTTACCATTATGGATTCTCTACGGTATTGCTGATATTGTGGCGTTTCTTGTCGGTTATGTGGTGGGTTACAGAAGAGGCGTGATACGCGACAACCTGAACCGTTGCTTCCCGGAAATGACTGATAAGCAACGAAGGAAGATTGAGCGTAAATTCTACCATTTCTTGGGAGACTATTTCGTCGAGACACTGCGCCTCGGGCGTATGTCGGAGAAAGAGATACGCAAGAGGATGAAATTTGAGAATATGGAGGAGGTGAATGAGTGGTTGGCTCAGGGTAAAAGCATCTCTGTTTACTTAGGCCATTACTGCAATTGGGAATGGGTCAGTTCTATGCCTTTGCATGTGATAAACGGAGCTATAGGAGGACAAATCTACCATCCATTGGAAAGCAAAAGCGCCAACTATGCTTTTTTAAAGATTCGGGAGCATTTCGGAGCATATTCCATAGACATGGATCATGTTATGCGAGTCCTCATGAATTGGCATCGTGAAAAAATTCCGGCAATGATCGGGTATATAGCTGACCAGACTCCCAATTTTCATGCCATACATTATTTTGCTGATTTCTTCGGTCAGGAAACCGCGACTTTTACCGGCCCGGAACGGTTAGCAAAGACTTTCAGCACTCCTGTTTTCTATATTGATATGCATCGTCCAAAACGTGGCTACTATGTCGGACGATTGATAAAGATGAGCGACGATGGTTCAAAAGAATCCCCGTTCAGCCTTACTCAAAAATATTATAATCTTTTGGAAAAATCCATTCGGAGGGCGCCACAATACTGGCTATGGAGCCATAAGCGCTGGAAACGAACAAGAGAAGACCTTATCTCCCATTTTGGGAAAGAAGAGGCTGAACGTCATCTGCGTCGTCCATGAGACTTCATAGTAAAAGATTTTTCCAATTACTTATACCAATTATAACTTTATGACAAATATTACAGCAATCATACATACACGCAACGCCGAGCAATATCTTCAGGAAGTGATTGACCATCTGAAAGTATTTGACTCAATCATTGTATGCGATATGGAGTCAACAGATTCTACTCTGGAAATTGCAAAAAGAAACGGCTGCAGAATACTGACATATAACAACTGCGGGTATGCTGAGCCGGCACGCGACTATGCCTTGAAATCGGCGGATACCGACTGGGTTTTCTTCGTGGATGCTGACGAAATCATCCCTAAGGAACTGAGCCAATATCTCATTGAGAAGGCTGCCTCTCCCGAAGATGTAAGGGGTGTTTCAATGCCTCGCAAAAATATGATGCTCGGTGCCTGGAACCGCTCCACATATCCTGATTATCAGTTACGCTTCCTGCATAAGGATTCATCCGAATGGCCTCCTCACCTGCACAGCCAGCCAAAGGTGGAGGGCAAGATTGAGTTTATTCCTAAAGACAGGACTGACCTGGCAATGATTCATATAGCCCCTCAGTCGCCGAAATTATGGAAAGGCTTAACCGCTATACCACTGCCGAACTTGAACGCCGCCCCGACGAGAAAGCATCGTTATGGAAAATGATTTTCAAGCCTTGGAGCCGTTTCTTCAAGTCTTACATCCTCAAAGGCGGCTTCCGAAGGGGTATCAACGGTTACTTCTCCGCAAAGGCTGACGCCAACTATAAATTCTACCTCTACGCCAAAATGTATGAGGCATCCCTAAAAAATAAAAATGGCAGGTAACTGTATCCCTGTTATCCCCCGCCCAAACGCTGGAAACATTGCTCATGCACTCACGTTTGATACCGGAAGTGCATTATATCGAAATAAAATCCGACTTCAGCGATGTTGATGTCAAGATTCAATATTATAAGGATCATCCCGAGGAGGCAAGGAATTTTTCTGAAGCTTCTAAAGAATGGATCAGACAGTTCAGTGATGAGAAAAGAGAATTATAGCTGAATTGACGGCTCAAAAATACTTTCAAATTTCCAACTCCGATTAAAAACAGATTCCGATAGAAATGAAACTTCGGCTTTCATATTACCGCGCCACTCTCCTGCAGTTGGCCATACCACTTCTGCTTTTATGGGGATTGCGTTTCCCTTTCGTTTGTTATAATATTTCCGCTTTAGGAAACCCGTCGGCAGAGACAATATTTCGTTTGTCTTTTTACGGTTTTCAATTTGATATCTGTGCTTGGGCATGGTTTAATGCTCTTTTCATTCTCCTTCGCTTCCTTCCATTCAACTTCACACAGAGAAAGGGATATTTAAGAGCGACAGACATAATATATTTACTCACAAATACTTTACTTCTCTTGCCGGCAATGGCCGACATACCATTCTTTCAGTTTAACGGATCACATCTCCGCTGGCAGACACTTCTGACAATCTGGACTGACCCGGAAATCATTTCAATCATATTTTCTTTCTTCAAAGATTATTGGTGGGTATTTATATCCGGATTTGTGATTCTTGGCATCCTGTTCTGGGCAGTTTCCGGCATCCATATCCTACCCTTGAAATCGACTCGAATCCCAACCCTACGAGTCAGACTTTATCAAGTTGGAATATTCACCACTGTAGTTGTCTTGACGTTCATTTGCATCCGAGGGCACCTTGGACCGGGACGGCCTCTATCTATCGGGGATGCTGTGTGGGTCACGAGTCAGGCTTCTCATAGAAATATTGTCTTAAATGCTCCTTTCTGCATTATAAGAAGTCTGCATAGGGATTACAGAGTCGAGGAGATGAATTTCTTTAATAAAAATAAATTGGCATCAATACGCTCCTCCTTACACCATCCTCTCGACTCCATGACTTTATTGAAGAAAAATATCTTTATTATTGCAATAGAGAGTGGAAGTTCTATATGGATGAAAAACCTGAATCCTGTAAAGAACGATACTCTCCCATCACTCATGCCCTTTTTGGATTCTCTTTCTCAAAAATCTGTTGCATTCCCTAATGCCTACACCACAGGCATTCGCTCCATAGAGGGTATTACTGCTGTTTTCGGAGGAGTCCCTACATTCGATGAGATGGTATTGATGACCTCTCCTTATTTCACAAACTCTTTTGATACCCCCGCGAATCTTTTGAAAAAGGAGGGATACGCCACCAGATTTTATTTTGGTGGCAACCATGGCTCTTTCAACATTGACCAGACCCTCAAGATATTCGGATTTGATGAAATTATTTCCCGTGAGGAATATGGCAATGAAAAGGATTATGACGGTGGATGGGGTATATGGGATCATAAAATGGGTGAATACGCAGCCCGTGATATTACGACACTACCGCAACCTTTCATAGCGGGGTGGTTCACACTTAATCCTCATGGGCCTTTCGATGTGCCTGATGATTGGGAAACTGAAGGTTATGTCAGCACTGACCCTATGAAGAAAACCGTGGAATATGAAGACCGGGCCATAAGGCATTTCTTCGACGTTGCAAAGATGCAGCCTTGGTATGATAATACCATATTCGTCATTGTAGCAGATCATGGTTGCCGCGACCTTAAAGAGACAATCTACGACTCTTCTTTTATCCTTCCACATATAACCTTGATGATATTTTCTCCTGATGGCTCCCTCCCACCACAGAGGATTGAAAATATTGCCGTCAGTCAGTTGGACATAGCATCTACCCTCATAGATCTTGCCGGTTATCCTCGTGATTACATATCGTTAGGTCATAATATCCTGTCACCTTCTCATCCCGGCTACGCAATTATGTTCATTCACGGGGCTTTCCAGATTTGCAGTGCTCAGTATGCGGTTAGATTATCGGCAGATATGAAAAGAATCGAAGGAGTGTATGATATCCGCTCCGACTTTGAAATGAAAAGGCCTCTTTCCCGGTTTGACGGAAAAGAAGTCAACAGAATGGTGGAATGGGGAAGGGCATTTCTTCAGGATTATTCTGAAAGGATAAACAATGATAGGTTGTCATTCAACTCCTAACATTCTGTATATATTTCTCAATCAATTTCATATCATATTCAGGATACAAATATAAAGAATTTTTTTCAGATAGCCTTTATTCCCTTCTACGCAGCATCATTCCTTATCGCTCCGGCTACGGAGAAAACGTGTCTGGAAAAGCAGCAGGAGACATTCACGTGCTTCAGCCACACGGCGAGCCTTTTCCGCCATTCCTGCGCCGGAAAGGGTCTTGGCCGTATTCACGCTCACCGTATTATCCCCGTTTAACCCGGGGTCAAGAAGGTTCTTACCCACATTAAGATAAGACACCCCTTCCAAGAAGGCAAACGGCGCCAAGGTAGGCAATATATCATGATGATCGCCCCATTTCGACGTGTCGGCACTACCCTCCCTCTCCACATACTTCCTTATGTATGGAGGAAGATAGATATAGAGCGGAACAGCAAATTCCCATTTGGTGGGCACATGAATCCCGTCATCACCATACGCAAGGGCCGTCCTGACATTATGGTCGCCGGTGATTATGATGATGGTATCGTCGGCATACGGCGACTCCTTAAACTTATCGAGGAATTGTGCCAAAGCGAGGTTGGCATATTGATAACCTCGCATATATTTTTCCTGTACCTCACGCTTGTTACCCCACTCCGGGTTTCGGTAGAAAGAGTCGGGCAACTGCGGAAGAGCCACATTGTCAGGATAGACAAACGGAGGATGGTTGGTCGTGGTCATCACAAAAATCATCTTCGGTTTTCCCTTGTCTTGTGAAAGCTCCTCCAATAGCGACTCCATGAGGAAATGATCGAAAAGACCTACGGAATTGCCGCTGTATTCCGGATGATTCTTCAGGAGCATGAATTTGTCGATTATCTCACTGAATCCTTGGATACGGAGGCTCTCCCCGACATTTTCCCATTCCTGATCCATGCCTGACATGAAGATTGTCTCATAGCCGCTGTTGTTGAAAGGTGTGGCTACGGAGGTCGGGAACCGGAGGAAACGGTAGCCCGAACGGAATACCCTCGGGAAGGGGGCCGAAATCACAAAATCCTCGATAGAGGCTATGGTGCCGTTCTGCACACTCTGGTAATTCTGCAACAGTAGGTCTTCCTTGAGATGACGCTCCATCCCGCAAAGCAAAAGTGTATCCTTCCCTTTGAGTGCCTTATGTGTGAGATAGCCGCTCCAACTTTCGTTAAAGATGACTATGATGTTGGGTTGAGCCAAGACAGTGTCGGGGTGATGCATGGTGGCGAAGGGGGTTCTCTCCTTTATTCCGAGTGTCTCGTAGACCTCCTCCTCAGAGGAAAATCCGTAACGGCCCAATATATCCTCGTCTGACTGAAGCATGAACGATTGTTTCTTCTCCTTGATGACTTTCTTGAGGATATAACACGGATTGGCAACCATATCGTTGATTTTCTGCTGATGTGATACCCGCATATCCTCAACCTGCAAAGGAAATTGAGTGACGGACCCCCTCATGCTGACTCCAAAGAATATGATGATGAGAGCCAAAAGCCAGTAATTCCTTCTTCCCCTCCCCTTAACTGCCAAGGTGACCCTCAATCGCAGCATGAGTATGAATACGGCTGCAAGTAGAAGGAAAAGCCATACCACAGGATATTCTTCCCATATTGTCTGCACGAGAGTGGCAGGGGCTTCGTCAAAAAAGTCGAACAGGGTAAGATTGAAGTGTGTCCCGAAATTCTTATAGAAACCTATGTCGACAATCTCCACCGACACAAGGAATGTGTACACAATCGTATAATACCATTTCAACGCTACCCTGAGTATAGCCAGAGGTTTCGGGGAGGTGATGAATGATGCGCATATAAGAATAAGCAAAGGGAGCAGATTCAGATATGCCAACGCCTGACAGTCAAATCGCAGGGCGTTGAATGTGGCATGGAGAATGGTCGGGAGAGAAAATGTCACATCCTGCCATGATATGAGGATGGTGGCTAAGGCGATGCGGCCTGAAACGAGGATTGCGAGCCCAATCAACCAATATTTGAGCAGGATTCTGAAATATTCGGGTTTCATATCACAATTGTTTGCCGGAGCCGTCACCTCACCTCAATATCCTTGATAGACGTGAGCGTTTCCCCGGATTCCTGCAAAGGTAACGGTTTTTTCAAATTAAAGCAATTAAAACCGCTTTTTTACACCAAATCCAAACATTTAAAATGTTAAATTTACGTTAAATCCAAACACTTAAAACCACATTTTTACACCAAATCCAAACACTTAAGCTATTTTGTCTCACAGAGAGTCAATAAACCAAGGGAGTGTGAGAGTACGGGTCTTTGTTGAGAAATTGGCTCCTATAAGAAATATTTGCCGTACATCTACACCGTAACGCCCTGCATAGTCTTTCTCTACAATCTGTGCCAATGCCTCTTCTGCACTACCATCCACCTTGAACTCAAATATATAGATATATCTTTGGGTCTCAATTGTCATATCACACCTGCCTGCACTTGAACGTATCTCCGTCCGGACAACAAGACCAAGCATCTTACAGGCAATTGCCATCATGTTCTGGAAATGCAACTCTTTATTTGATTCCGGTTGAGACTCCGTATCGGCAAAAAGAGCCTTCAGTCGTCTAAGAAAAGCATCAGGCTGTCCATTATAAAGTTCATCAAGAAACTTGACTGTACTGAAACAATTGTTACCTATGCGGTCAATGAAAAACTCTCTGGCGAGAGATTCCCAAAACCCTTCTGACACCTCACGATTAGGGAATCCAAGCGTATATTCTTTCGTATTTGCATCATATCCTTTCAGAGTAAGGTAGCCCGCTTGATATAGGAGAGGAACGAAATCACGGCCGATTGAAGATATGTCGATAAGATCGGAAGCTCTCCTTTTGGCCCCTTCAAGATCTCCCAACAGGAAAGAGTGGCGTTTTACAAGATTTACCAGAAAGGAAGCGGAACCGGAAACAAACCAGTAATGTCCGAGTTCCTTAAAACGGAACGCCTTGAGCACACTATACGGATTATAGATGAAGTCTCCTTCACGTGCAAAACGGTAGCCGTCGTATTCACGTTTGAACGCTGTCCAGACATGCTCCTCCGACAAGTGATGTGTCGAGGCAAAAGACTCCACCGACTTAGGGAAATATCTATGGAATTCCTGCTCGCTGATACCGCAGATAGTGTTATATTCCGGGAGCATGGATATGTCGTCAAGATTGTTTAGGGCACTGAAGATAGACACCCTGCTGAACCTTGACACACCTGTTATCATCACGAACCTTATATACTGATCAGCACCTTTCATCACAGAATAGAAAGCCGCAAGTTGATTCTGCATGTTTTGATGGAGATCATCATTGTGCAGACAGTCGAGTATCGGCTTGTCGTATTCATCTATAAGAATCACCACGCGTTGACCGAATTTCTCGTACGCCTTCCGCAGAAGGAGTCTGAAGCGACGCGATATGGTTCCCGTGGTAGGAGCGAGTCCGTAGATCTCCTCCACATCATCAAGAAGACCATCTATATGCCCTATCAGTTTATCGGGACAATTGAAGTATTCTCCACTCAGGTCAAGACGGAATACGGGATATTCCGTCCAAATTGATTCAAGGCGGGAGATGGCGAGACCCCTGAACAATTCCTTTCTCCCTTTGAAGTAATCTTCCAAGGTGGATAGGAGAAGGCTCTTCCCGAAGCGTCGCGGCCGGCTCAGAAACACATATTTGGTCTGGTTTACAAGTTTGAATATCACTTCAGTCTTATCTATATAAAGATAGTTTTCACTGATTATCTCAGCAAAAGTCTGTATGCCGACGGGGTATTTTATCTCTGCCATCCTGACCTGTTTTGATTTCCTTGCAAAGATAATGATTTTTACATAATTTTTTGAGTCCGACGTGCATTCTTTGACCCGTTATACAACATAAAAGCCACGCCCTGTCGGCATGGCTTTTTATGTCTTTATCGGAAGGATAGGGTTTACTCCGCTATGATGAGGAAATAGTTCTTCTTGCCGCGCTGCGCGAGAAGATATTTCCCGTTGAGCAATTCATCGGCTGTTATCACGGCATTCGGATCGGTCACTTTCCTCTTGTTGAGGCTTACACCACCTTGCTGCACCATCTTGCGTGCCTCACCCTTCGAGGGGAATACCGCGGTCTTCGCTGCAAGCAGATCAAGCAAAGCGATCCCCTGCTCAAGTTCCGATTTCTCAACCTTAAACGTGGGCACACCCTCAAACACCTCAAGAAGAGTCTTCTCATTGATGTTGCGTAAAGCCTCGTCAGCCTTGTTGCTGAAGAGAATCTGGCTCGCCTCAACAGCAGCGTTATAGTCTTCCTCACTGTGAACCATGACAGTGACCTCCTTTGCGAGACGTTTCTGCATCGGACGCTGTCCCGGATCCTTGGCATGCTCCTCCACAAGCGCATTAATCTCATCCTTTGTCAGCGAAGTGAAGA
Source organism: uncultured Porphyromonadaceae bacterium (assembly GCA_947175265.1). Lineage (GTDB taxonomy): Bacteria > Bacteroidota > Bacteroidia > Bacteroidales > Muribaculaceae > Lepagella. Next base: position 91,003 of record CAMWMD010000005.1, read on the forward strand.
TTTTGAGGTACTTCTCAGCATCGGCATCGCTGACGTTGAGCCAGAACTGATAGAATTTGTAGGGGGAGGTGTAACGCGGGTCGAGCCATACGTTCCCGCTCTCCGTCTTGCCGAACTTTCCGCCGTCGGCCTTGGTGATGAGCGGACAGGTGAGGGCATACGCCTCTCCACCGAGTTTACGGCGGATAAGTTCAGTGCCTGTGGTGATATTGCCCCACTGGTCAGAGCCGCCAAGCTGCAATTTGCAATCCTTCTCCTTGTAGAGAGTAAGGAAATCAAATCCCTGCAAAAGTTGGTAGGTGAACTCCGTAAAACTCAGGCCGTCGCGTGCCTCGCCATTGAGACGCTTCTGCACGGAATCCTTGGCCATCATATAGTTGACCGTGATATGCTTACCTATCTCGCGGGCGAAATCAAGGAATGTCACATCCTTTGTCCAGTCGTAATTGTTCACCATCTCCGCCTTATTGGGGGCATCGCTCTCGAAATCAAGAAACTTCGAAAGTTGCTTCTTTATAGCCTCCTGATTATGGCGCAAGGTAGCCTCATCGAGAAGATTGCGCTCCGCGCTTTTCCCGGAAGGGTCGCCTATCATACCCGTAGCACCCCCCACGAGTGCGAGCGGTTTGTGGCCGCAACGCTGGAAATGGCGAAGCATCATCACTCCGCAGAGGTGGCCGATATGCAGTGAGTCAGCCGTGGGGTCTATACCGAGGTAGGCAGTGGTCATACCCTTCTTCAGTTGTTCGTCTGTCCCGGGCATGACCGTGTGTATCATGCCTCTCCAGGTAAGTTCTTCTATGAAATCCATTTTATATGAATTGAATATTTAAATTTTAAATTTGAAAATGGAATTTGAAATTTGAAATTTGAAAATGGAAAATGGAAATAGCATTCTCAATTTTCAATTCCTGCGGATATATTCCATTACGGTCTCCCCTACAGCCTTCAATGTGGCGGGGTCGATGGCATCCATGTTATCCGTAGTCGTATGCCAGTGCGGATTGAAGCCGGTATCGTCTTCCGGATGATATTCTATTATGTCGACGGCTGGTATGCCATGCTTTATGAGCTGCACATGGTCATCGGTCACAGCTCCTCCCAGACGGTTGAGGAATATATCGGCATATCCTCTTGATGCGGCTATGCCCCACAGGGCCTGAGCCACACGCGGAGCGGCCTGCTCGGAAAAATACTCACGGCAGAATACGGCATCCTTCCCTCCCACCATGTCGAGCAGGATGGCACTGGAAGGGAAATAATCCTTTACGGGCGGATTCTCCACAAAGTAGCGGGTGCCGAGCGCCCACGAATCCTCATCGCCATCCGTGCCCCAATCCTCGGCATCAACAAAAAGTATGTCGACACCCCCCTTAGGGGCTTCGGCTTTCAGTTGGCGCGCTATCTCAAGTATCACCCCTACTCCGCTTGCTCCGTCGTTAGCACCGTCGACGGCCTGACTGCGCTTGGCCGGGTCGGCATCCTGGTCAGCCCAGGGGCGGCAATCCCAGTGTGCCAGCAGGAGAATCCTGTCTTCCGCTTCCGGATTATACTGCGCGAATATGTTGCGGGCTCTCAGTTCAGTCCCATCGAAAGCTTTCAGAATGGGAGTCTGTGTCATAACTTTTGCTCCATGCCGTTCGAGCTCAGTCTGAAGCCAGTTGCCGCAGGCCACATGAGCCGGCGTATTAGGCACACGCGGACCAAAGTCAACCTGTCGTTTGACGTAAGAGTAGGCGCTATCGGCATTGAAAGCCACCTCCATCACTTCGGAAGAGGCGTTCTCTCCCGATGATGTATTACTCTTGTTGCCGCAAGCGACGAGAGCAATCGTGGTAGCCAAAATCAAAAATATCTGTTGCATACTGCAAAATTAGTGAAATTTTCCCTACCATCTGCAAATCTCGGTAAATAAAAAACTTCCACATACCGGGCAGGGAGTATGTGGAAGCCATAAGAATCTCGTTTTGTAATAGTGCTTAATGCTTAATCTTGTAGATTGTTTCTTTTCCGATAGGCCTCATAGCCTTCGCGAATTTCATTTTCTGTCTTCTGATCACCTATAAATCGGAAAGCATTCATGGCTCGAGGTGTATGCACACCAGGAACATCCGCTGATTTGTGTAAATATGTTACTGAATCTGGTTCTACTGATCCCCAACTACCATGTTGATTCCATACATTTATATCCTTCACTTCATTATAACTATCAAACATTACAGCATGATAAGGTCTATATGCTTCACTTCCATTTTCCCATGGCTTTCGTAATTGGATAATATCTCCTCCTTGAAGAGAATCAAGAGATACAGGTTTGAATCCAAGAGGCCATTGGAAGAAATTGATATTACTTTTATTCGCCAGTCTTGGTGCGAAATAACTCGTCTGAGAGTTAATGCAGGAATAACCACTCATAGGAAAATAAAGCCTTTTATAAAGTGTACTATCCATTTCCAATACATGAGGATAATAGTCATAAAAGTTACTGTCATGGCGCTTCTGTATAGTATCACCGAAACTTCGCCGAAGATCCTTTAGTTCTTCTCCTTCAATAATGGGGGTGTCAGAAGCTTGATAAGTAAGAGGAGCAAAGCCAATCCTTGCATATTTTGCTTTATCCAGTGCACCTTTCCTTATTTGATTCAAGTACCACTCATAATACTGAGCCGGAGTTGCCCTATCTCCTAATTGGGCATCTGAGGTAAAAGCTGTAACTTGGAATTCCGGCAACGGAGTAAGGTATTCAATATCACCATTGCCATGTATTTCAACCTCTATAGGCTGATTTTCGGGAAACATCCCATTTGTTTTTCTGGTTTTATAACTCATTTAAAAAATATTTTTAATTGTTTTTCAATAAATTTTTTATCATAGGTCAAAAGCCTGCCCCCTTGTTGCGCCATAGGTCGCTCTCCCTTATTTGGTGTAGTCCATATATACCCAAAATGCATCTTTATAGGATTTTCTCTGAATAGACCGAGGTCATCGCTGTTTCCTTTGATTATCTCAATCTCTTGAGTGGGTGAACCTCCTTGTGCGAGTAAAACAGCATGTGTCTCATAATACGGCTTCTTAATTGCCGGGTCTTGTTCAATCATATCGACTACAATAGCTACATTATAAGGGGGTCGGGAATTGAAAAATACCGTCCCTATTCCGAACTCTTCCGGAGCAGCGTCTTTCATCTCTTTGGCAAGTGTTTTTTCATCTGTGTAACGGAATACGGTACGAAGATACTCTCTGAACGTCTCGTATGTGTAATCTTCCTTATCGCTTTCCTTGGTCCATCTTAACTGACCCTTACTTGCAGCAACCCGAAACCCCTGTGCCCATTCCGAATAATTGCAATCAAGGCCATTCTTTAATTTGAAGTGAATCTTGTCATACTGTCCGGTGCTGTAGAGATACTCGGCTCGCAGTCTTATGATGGCACCGGCACTGTGTTGAAGGTCTACAGAATCCACGTCAAGTGCTATGACTGACGTGGCTACATTCTCATCTTTTTCTGTCCCATCAAAAAGATGGGTGGCATAACCTTCCGGTTGGAGCGGAAGATTTTGAAGATACTCCTCAAATGATCCCTTCTCTGTCTCTACCCGATAATAGCCGGGAGGAACTTCATAGCGGGTCTTTACTGTATTCCCCGCCTCAAAGCGATTCCCTTTATCCTCTGTTTTCGTTGCAGCGTCAGCAAACTCAGTGGAGTCTGTTTCCACTCCCTTTCCAAAATGGGTGCAACCAAAGAAAATGGAGACTGCCAATAAAAAAGAGGAGGCACATATAAGGTAATTTTTACTATGGAACTTGTTCCTCATGGATAATAATAATTAATGCATTATATAATAAGTAATTAATGAATAGACCTAAGATCTAACCCAATGGTAAAAAGCCTATATCCGGGTGTGGATGTCAATATGTCGAAAGCATAATGAAACAAACTGCAAACCGATTTCTAAGAATTGATTTCAATTTCATGTAAAGGAGTGAGATATTCAGCATCTCCATTTCTTAGATTTCTGCTATAATTTTCATTTGGCATAAATATGCCTTTAATAGAATCCTTTTTTCATAAAAATAATTTTAATTTTTTATTGTAAAATTCAACTTTATCTGTCCAAAATCTTCCACCTTCATCATTCATTTGGTATTCTCCTTTCAATTGAGTTGCCCAGATATTGCTATGCTTATTCTCTTTACCCTTTTCATGGAAAACATTCAATTCATCTCCGTTACCACATAAAATCTCAATTTCCTGAGCGGGATCTCCTCCCTGAGCAAGTAGAATAGCTTTATCATAGCTTGGTACATACCCATATAAGGCTTCATAGGATGTTGGTTCTATCTCAATCATATCGACTACAATAGCTACATTATAAGGAGGTCGGGAATTGAAAAATACCGTCCCTATTCCGAACTCTTCCGGAGCAGCGTCTTTCATCTCTTTGGCAAGTGTTTTTTCATCTGTGTAACGGAATACGGTACGAAGATACTCTCTGAACGTCTCGTATGTGTAATCTTCCTTATCGCTTTCCTTGGTCCATCTTAACTGACCCTTACTTGCAGCAACCCGAAACCCCTGTGCCCATTCCGAATAATTGCAATCAAGGCCATTCTTTAATTTGAAGTGAATCTTGTCATACTGTCCGGTGCTGTAGAGATACTCGGCTCGCAGTCTTATGATGGCACCGGCACTGTGTTGAAGGTCTACAGAATCCACGTCAAGTGCTATGACTGACGTGGCTACATTCTCATCTTTTTCTGTCCCATCAAAAAGATGGGTGGCATAACCTTCCGGTTGGAGCGGAAGATTTTGAAGATACTCCTCAAATGATCCCTTCTCTGTCTCTACCCGATAATAGCCGGGAGGAACTTCATAGCGGGTCCTTACTGTATTCCCCGCCTCAAAGCGATTCCCTTTATCCTCAATTTTCGTTGCAGTGTCAGTCAACTCAGTGGAGTCTGTTTCCACTCCCTTTCCAAAATGGGTGCAACCAAAGGAAAGGGAGACTGCCAATAAAAAAGAGGAGGCACATATAAGGTAATTTTTACTGTGGAATTTGTTCCTCATGGATAATAAAATTAATAATTAACATATATATCCTGATAAATAATTAATGGCTAAATCTAAGGAATGTCTAAATGGCGCGAAGCCTGTATCTGTGTTTGGATTTCAATACGGTGGAAGCATAGTGAAATAGCCTACAAAGTTAGATTTTTCAACGCAAATCTCCAAATTCTTTATTCAAAATATTTTGTTAATTTTTTGTTAACCGAGTAACCCCGTAGTATCTCTTTAAACATTAATGGGAGCCACGAGGCTCCCATTTTGTCTAAAGGTTGGAATCGGAATCACGTTTTTCGGCAAATTCCCGCTCCCTTTGGTTTTCCTCCGCTATCAGCATCTGCTCATATTGCGGTATATGCTCACGCTTATCTTCGGCTATCAAAGCCGGAAGTTCGCCATCATAACCACCCGCAAGGTTATGACGCACATTGTGCTCATAGCGTTTGGCATGACGGTAGAAAGTGCCTATCGAATCCGTAGCCGCAGCGATGAATCCCGCCACACCGTAACGTGCCGAACCCTTGAGGACGTATGTGTTGAAGAATGTGGCAAACGGAAGCAGGGCCACATGCGCCAGAGTCACCCTCTTTTTGGGCGCGTTGGTGAGGTCGGCCGCTGCATAACGCTTTATGCGGTTGACGAGATGATCTATTGATGCCGGAATATGTATGAGCGCAAGTTCCTGACGGTTGGAGGGAAGTTTAGTGACCTCCCCGTAGACCTCCGGCTCCGAATGGAATTCCGCAGGCCAGTTCACATTTTCCCGGTGGAAGAAACGGAGTTGATAGTCGGGATATGTGCTTCGGCGAAAACGGTCGAGTATGAAGTTGCGGCGCGGAATATAGACTCCCTTCACCTCTCCGGGGTGTTTTATGAACTTATAGAGCGCCTGTCGCAACTCAGGAGTCACCACCTCATCGTGATCTATGACCAACACCCAGTCATGGCGTGCCTGATGTATGGCATAGTTGCGGGCCGGATCGGCATAATTATAGTGTTTCTTGGGGAATGTAACCACCCTTGCCCCTCCCTGGCGTGCGAGTTCCACTGTGTTGTCGGTGGATTCCATATCGCAGACCACTATTTCATCGAAGCCTTTCACGGCCTCAAGCACCTTGGAGAGCGTCCGGGAAGAATTGTATGTGTTGATTACTACGGAGATAGGCATAGCTATAAATTAAAGTTACGAAAAGAAAGAAAAGCAATGGCCGATCCTCGCCTGAACGCCGTAGACGCCCTGCCGGGAATCGATTGCACAAATTTAACATTTTTAATTCACATTTTAATAAAAAAATCCCGTTTCTTAGAAAAATAATTCTTTTTCCCCTCCTCTGACTCACTATGACACCTGACATAAACTTCGTAAAGGATACCTTCGATAACTTCAACCATCTGATTTTTGACAACCGGCTCCCGACACCGAAATTCTCCCTTACAAAGGCTCGCACATTCCGCGGCAAGCTCGTCTATCAGCGTACCCGCACATGGACCGGACACCGTAACCATTCTTTCGAACTGCGGATAAGCACAAGTTTCGATTCCTCTCGCCGGGAGTGGGAGGATGTGGTGATTCACGAGATGATCCACCTCTCAATAGCATCAGAAGGGGTCGACGACCAGACTGCCCATGGACCCGAGTTCAGGAAACGCATGGCCCATATAAACCGGCAACACGGACGAGCAATTACGATATCTAGCCGCACTACTCCCGAGGAACAGGAGGCCGACTCCCGCATTCGCGCCCACTATCTGTGTGTGGCAAAATTAAGCGACGGACGCCTTGGCGTGGCGCCCGTCGCTAAAAGCCGTATATTCGATCTCTGGGAGTCTCTGGAAAATTTCCCGGGGGCTGTCGACACAAAATGGATTGGCTCCACCAATCCTTGGTTCAACAGATTCCCGCGTGTGCTGAAACCAAAATTCTACATCGTCGACCGTAAGGAACTCCTGCTACACGTCTTCAATGCCTTGAGGCTTGAGAAACACGGCAGGACCCTAAAGGCCGTCAACCCACACTGCTCCCCGGACGAACTTCTCCCGTAGGACCTATCACCACAAGGCGTCCGTCGGCATCTTCGGCTGAGAGGATCATTCCCTCGCTCATCACACCCTTCAACTTGCGGGGGGCGAAATTGGCGATGAAGCATACCTCCTTACCCACAAGGTCGGCGGGGGCGTAGAATTTCGCTATTCCGCTCACAATCGTGCGCCCTCCCATGCCGTCATCTATGCGGAATTGAAGCAGTTTGTCGGCCTTAGGCACTTTCTTGCATTCCAGCACCTTCCCGACGCGGATATCCATCTTCTCGAACGTGGGGAAATCCACCTCCTCCTTCACTTCCGCCGGCTTCCACTGCTCGAGAAGGTTCTGCTTCTCGGCTTCCTTGAGTTTCTGCACCTGAGCCTCCACAACACTGTCTTCTATCTTCTCGAAAAGCAGTTCCGGAGCGCCTATCTCCGCACCGGACGGCACTAGGTCGAAACATCCGATCATATCCCACGATATCTTGTCGCCGTTGAGCATCTTCAAAAGGCGTGCCGACATGAAGGGCATGAAAGGCTCAAAGACGATGGCAAGATTGGCACACGTCTGGATGGCTATGTTGAGGATTGTGGCCGTGCGTGCCATATCCGTTTTCGCCAGTTTCCAGGGCTCGGTCTCCTGAAGATATTTGTTGCCGGCGCGTGCCATATCCATAGCCACACGCAAGGCCTCGCGGAAGTGGAAGGTGTCGAGTGCCTCGGTGAGTTCACCTTTCAGTGTCCGTATCTGCTCGATGAGATTGAGATCTACCTCCTGAAGTTCCCCCTGTGGCGGAAAGACCCCGCCGAAATATTTATGTGTAAGGACTATGGCGCGGTTGACGAAATTACCGAGGATAGCCACGAGTTCATTGTTGTTGCGTGCCTGGAAATCCTTCCACGTGAAGTTGTTGTCCTTCGCTTCCGGAGCATTCGCGGTCAGCACATAGCGGAGCACGTCCTGCTTCCCCGGGAGTTCGCGGAGATATTCGTGAAGCCACACAGCCCAGTTGCGGGATGTGGAGATTTTCTTATCCTCAAGGTTAAGGAACTCGTTGGCCGGGACGTTATCGGGGAGGTTATATCCCCCGTGTGCCATGAGCATGGCCGGGAAGACTATGCAGTGGAACACGATGTTATCCTTTCCGATGAAATGGAGCATACGGGTATCGGGGTCTTTCCACCATTTCTCCCACCCTTCCGGGTCAGCGTCGATGGTGTTGGAGATATAGCCGATAGGGGCATCAAACCATACGTAGAGCACCTTCCCCTCCGCGCCCTCCACAGGCACGGGGATACCCCATTTGAGATCGCGGCTCACGGCGCGGGGCTGGAGACCCATGTCGAGCCACGACTTGCATTGCCCGTAGACGTTCGGACGCCATTCCTGATGGTCGTCGAGTATCCATTTGCGCAAAGTCGGCTCCCATTTGTCAAGGGGGAGATACCAGTGGGAGGTCGCCTTGAGCACCGGGGTGCTACCCGAGAGGGCGGAGCGCGGATTTATGAGGTCGGTCGCGCTCAACGATGTGCCGCATGCCTCGCACTGGTCGCCGTAGGCATTCTCATTTCCGCAATGAGGGCAAGTCCCCACCACATAGCGGTCGGCGAGAAATTCCCCGGCCTCCTCGTCATAAAGTTGCTCGGATGTCTTTTCCACGAATTCCCCCTTATCGTAAAGCGTTCGGAAGAATTCGGAGGCCGTCTTACGGTGAGTCTCCGAAGTGGTGCGTCCGTAGACATCGAACGTGATTCCGAGTTCCTCGAATGAATCTTTTATAATCTTATGATAACGGTCTACGATATCCTGAGGGGTCACTCCCTCCTTACGCGCCCGTATCGTGATCGGCACACCATGCTCGTCGCTGCCTCCGACAAACATCACCTCCTCACCTTTGAGGCGAAGATAGCGGGCATAGATGTCGGCCGGCACATACACACCGGCGAGATGGCCGATATGCACCGGGCCGTTGGCGTACGGAAGCGCCGACGTGATAAGCGTGCGTTTGAATTTCTTTTCCATTTTTATATTATCGCGTAGTCTGTTTGGTGTCTGTGATATTATCCTTAATCCTCCCTTTTCTTTCCGAAGAACCCCCTGAACATGTTGCTCAGTTTCTGCATCATGGAAGGCTCCCGGCTCTTAATTATCACGGAATGGGCCTTCGGGAACTTCTCCGCCATGAATGCTATGGCCTGCTCGTCGGTCATTCCCCCTTCATTGATGAGGAAATCAAGCATCTCCTGGGGCTTCTCGGCCAGATTGCGCACAATGGCGAGACGGTATGACTCGGGGCGCGCGGTTTTCCCCGCGAAATCCCAGAACTGTGAGGGGGTCATCAGCTCCCTCTCAACCACAAATTTGCAGAATTCCTCCGTCGCGGGGTCTTCGTTCCTCTGGTCAAGATTGCGCGACATGAGCGGGAGCAAGGTCTTCATGTATTCCCTGTCATCAATCTGGCTGGATATCTCCCATATCTTGCGTATCTTCTGCACATCCTTCACCTCCTCACGGCGCGCTATGGTGCTCAGGATATTGAAGGAGTCGATATTCTTAAGGGGATAGCCGCTCTCCCGGAGGTCGTCGCAAATCCTTATCACATCAGCCGGTGCGATAGCACCCCTCTTCATCACCTGCTTCAAGGCCATGTAGAGGCGCACGAATACCTGGCTACCCTCCACTTCAGTAGCCCAGCGTGTGGCGGTGCCGTTGCTCAGGAACTGAAGGAGATAATCCGTGAGGCGCCCTATATTCTCCTTCGTATGGAGGGAATAGTTGCGCAGTTGCCACTCATAGAGTGACGTGTAGCATTTCTCGCTTATCTTGTCAGGGAAGCGTGTGAAGAAGTCGAGCTCTATGTCGTTGCGGTCTTTCAAAGCGTCGGCGAGCATCCCGGCCACCTTCTCCTCATTCGAGGGGTCATGCTTGGCAAGGATGGTCACAAGGCAGTTGATGTATTCCTTGGCGCTTATCCTCTCCTTGTTGAGCACCTGCTGGAGTGGCACGGGGTCAAGATTATCGTGAATCATCCTCTCGACAAGGTAATCCTTGTTCTCCTCCTCCAGGCGTTCCTTAAGGAAGAAAGTGTAGAGTTGCTGCCATACCGGACGGAGCACCTCATCCGACAGGAAATCCTGGTTGGTCACGAACGCGTCACGGTCTATGAACTTCTGCACATCCCCGAACCGGATGCGGTAACGGTTATAGAACTGAAGGAAACTCGTGGGGTCATGAAACACGGCACTCGTCACGACCGGGCGGTTACGCTCGATTATTCCCTTGCTGTCGATCGGATTGAGGGCGAGCACGAGATCTATCCATCCCCAGAGCCCTTCGAGATCCTTGAGGGAGTAGAATCTCTTCTGGAGTTCTTCGTCAAACCTCACCTTCTCCTCCGGATCGGTTATGAAGTATTCGTTCAGGGTCTGACGCAGGTTGGCATCCGTCGCTACCTGCGGCATGTTGAAATTGGGGAAGTCGTAAAGATAGTTATACAGTTGGGAGCGCGTCTCCTCGGGGAAGTTCTTACCCTTTTCGTACATATCGGAAAGGCTCCATCCCACAAGGTCATGCACGGCTTTGAGGTTGCCGCTCTCCACATACTCCTCCACCCGGTTTCTGAATAGCGTGGATTCCGGAGTCGCGGGAATCTCTTCCGTCTCGAGGTCTATCCATACCCACTGCTTACGGAATATCTCCAGGGTGCAGTATTCGTTGATGAAGTATATGTTGACCCCCTTCATCTTCCCCTCTTCCGAATAATTGGTCACGAAAGTGAGGTTCTCCATCTGCTTCTCCGGCACAAGGCGTGCGAGTTCGGCCATAAGTCTCGGGGGCGACTGCACGTCGGCCTTGGCAAGCACTGGCTTACCCTCCTTGCGCGCCTGTATGAAGGCAAACAGTAGGTCGATGGTCTTCCGGCTTATGGCCGGGGTCGTGAGGGAGGTGAAGGCCGAGTCCTCCTCCGGAAGCGTGGATGGCTCCCCGAGGCTGAGCCTCTTCATCTCCTCATTGCCGAGCGCGGGAACCGGCGAGGAGGGTATGAACCCCCTGCTTCCCTTGGCCGGATTCTCAAGGAATATCTCAAACTCAGAAGCCGTAGGGGGAGTCGGCAATATGTAGGAATCCACCACATAGTTGCCATGCTTACCGGGTTTCCCGGTGAGATAGTACGTATGGTCGAAACCCACGGCAATCTTCCTACCCAGCACATACACCTTGCTTTTGCCGGGAAGAGACATGGATCGGAAGAAATATGTGGGCACTATCAGGCGTATCGCCTCTGGATTGGAGGCGAGGGCGGACGAGGAAAGGGAGGGTCCTGACTCCTTGAAGGTGAAGAATCCGTTCTCCTCCATGGCCGCGGTCACCGCGGGGGAAATCCCTTCAGTGGCACACCGGATGCCGAATCCTTCCTCTCCCGATTGGTTCTTTTCCGAGGAGGTATATATGACGTGAGTATATTTCATGACTATTCTTTCGTTGGTCTCTGTTAAGGAGCAAAGTTAATCAATCTCTTTGAATTATACAATTACTTTTGAGAATTGACCCCCCCTGCCGACAGGCGGCATGAGAAATAATGAAGGAATCATTACGTTATTAGAAGAAAAACCATGAACAACATGAGACAGATTCTCTTTTCTTTGCTGCTTGCGGCCGGTATTCCCGCCGCAGGAGCTACAGGCACACAGCCCGATTTCAACGAAAATTTTCAGGACAGCACTTTGCGTGTAGACTATATATTCGGCGGGGGCGCCGGCAAACCGGTGCAGGTGCTTCTCGAACGCCAGTCGAAATCCGACGGCTGGGCCGGACGGCGCATAAACCTGAAGTCGCTCCCTTACGAGCGTAACGGCACAATCAGTGTGGTGGATCCCATGACAAAAGATACCCTCTATTGCAATTCCTTCTCATCCCTGTTTCAGGAGTGGCTGTCGACTGAAGAGGCCGACTCTGTATCAAAGGGATTTGAGAATACCTTCCTCGTCCCCCTCCCTAAACGTGAGGCCGACATTGTGCTGATGTTGCGCAACAACCGTCATGAGCCGGTGGCTGCCCTGACCCACCGCTACAGTCCTGCTGATGAACTCGTGATGCGCAGAGGGCAGAAACCCCTACCCCATACCTATATCCACAAGGGGGGTGAACCGGAAAAGGCGATCGACGTGGCCATACTCGCCGAGGGGTATACGCCTGAGGAGATGGATTCTTTCCTGAATCATGCGAGGATGATCACTGATGAGATGCTCTCCTACACACCTTACGCTGAAAATAAGGATAAATTCAATTTCGTGGCGGTGATGTCGCCGTCGAAAGACAGTGGGGTCACGATTCCTCTGAAGGAGGAGTGGAAGGACACGGCTTTCGGCTCGCATTTCAGCACTTTCCACTCTGCACGTTACCTCACCACCCCCAATCTGAAGAGTGTGCATGATGCCCTTGATGGAATACCCTACGAACATGTGGTGATTCTTGTGAACACCGACAATTACGGTGGAGGAGGAATTTTCAACAGTTACCTGATGACGGCGGCGCGCAACAAGTTTGTACTCCCTGTTTCCGTCCATGAATTCGGGCACAGTTTCGGCGGTCTGGCCGACGAATATTTCTATGCCAGCGAAGAGGGTGATGACTACCCGCTTGACATTGAGCCGTGGGCACCTAACATCACAACTCTGGTAGATTTCTCCTCAAAATGGGAAAAAATGATGCCTAAGGATGGTGAGAACTCGGAGATTGGTCTGTTTGAGGGAGGGGGCTACCGCTCAAAAGGCATTTACCGTCCCGCCGACACCTGCCGTATGCGCGACAACTACCATCCCACGTTCTGTCCCGTATGTCAAGCCGCCCTCCGGAATCTCATCGACTTCTACACAAAAGAAGAGTAGGCCGTAGGCTTTAGGCTCAAGGCTTTAGGCTCAAGGCTTTAGGCCCAAGGCCCAAGGCTCAAGGCTCAAGGCTCAAGGCTCAAGGCCTAACAAAACTCCTGTGCTCCTGAAGGCTCCCGTGCTCCTGTCTAATAGACTCGGGGCATTAGGCCGTAGGTCCGATTTTTCCGATTTCTCCCAATACCTCGAGCCTCGAGCCTCGAGCCTCGAGCCTTGAGCCTAATACCTAATGCCTAATGCCTAATGCCTAATGCCCAATACCTCGAGCCTTGAGCCTTGAGCCTAAAGCCTAACGCCTAACGCCTAAAGCCTAAATTTTCTTCCCCCGAATATTTTGATAATAAGAAAAAAAGTTGTAACTTTGCAGGTGCAAACGCAGACCGCCCGTTTTCAGAGCGACTGTCGCAAGCGGAATGGTCTGGTAGCTCAGCTGGATAGAGCAACAGCCTTCTAAGCTGTGGGTCTTGGGTTCGAA
>CAMWMD010000006.1 GCA_947175265.1 uncultured Porphyromonadaceae bacterium
ACCCCACCCTCCCCTCCGCAAAATAATCCTCCTCACACCTGATGACACAGGCAAGGCTAACCGTGAAAATGATTTCAGACCACGCGCCCGGCAGAACGTAATCTTTGAGATGGGATATTTCATGAAGCAGATCGGAAGGGAAAACATCATGTTGCTCCTCGCACCCGGAGTAGACAAACCCGGAGACCTCGACGGACTCGTCTACACATCGCTCGATGCAGCCGGAGCATGGAAATATGAACTTGTCAAGGAACTCCGCTCCTCAGGCTTCCAAGTCTCCGCCGACGACATCCTCTAACCCTCCCACTCAAATTCTAAAATTTTCTTACTTTCTCCTCAAAGAGAAAACAATTATCAACTTTGCTATCTAAATAAGCCTCTTCTTTGAAGGCTTCATTGGTATTTATGAATCGTACAGATTTAAAGCCAACAGTTCTGTTTTTTTCTTATCAGAATCTCAAAGAACTTCCTGGCATCTCAAAAAAAATCTTAGCACAGAAGTCGGCAATTAAAAATCAAGGATTTAAAGTATTTCTTTCTCATCTTCAGAATGATGATGGCCTTTCAAAATTCATGATAGAAGATAAGCCTTTAATCAAAAGAGATAGGAGTCTTATTGGAAGACTAAAATGGAAATTTGACAAAAAACCTATTATTGAATGGATTAAGGAGAATCATATATCCTACATATATGTCAGATATACAAAATTTGCTGATTTCACATTTGTTAAATTATTCAAGGATATCAAAAAACTTGGTATTAAAATAATAATGGAGATTCCAACTTATCCTTATGATAAGGAATTTAACAGTACATCCATCAAAGACCATATTTACAATAACCTTGAGAAAATATATCGAACAAAATTAGCAAAATATGTAGATAGGATTATTACTTTCTCTGAAGACGATATAATTTTCGGCCGACCCACAATAAAAATCATAAATGGCGTATCTCCTTGTGACATTCCAATTAAAAAAGTTAATCCTAATAAAGAATATCTGAGTTTATTGGGAGTTGCAAGTCTAAATTTTTGGCATGGATATGATAGAATTATAGAAGGGCTGAAAGACTATTACTCTTCTAACAAAAATCAAATACCAGTTTACTTTCATATCGTCGGGGGAGATGAAAATAATCCGGAATTCAAACGGCTATCATCACTTACGAAGCAATACAAGTTGGAAAAATATATAGTTTTTCATGGGGAAAAAATTGGAAAGGATTTAGACGAAATCTTTGATAAATGCCATATTGGAATCGGTTCTCTAGGACGACACAGAAACAACATTCAGAAATTCCAGTCACTTAAAAACATTGAATATGGTGTAAGAGGTATACCTTTTATATTCTCTGAGGAGAGTCCACTTTTTCACAATGAGAAATATATTTACAGATGCAAACCAGACGACAATCCCATTGATATAAATTCGTTAGTTGACTTTTATAATGGCTTGTGTTTAAATCCTGAAGAGATCAGGAAAGATTGCTTAAAAAAGGGTATCGACTGGGACTCTCAATTCAAAAAAATATTCTCTGTTGAGATTTAAATCCAATATTATCATAGTGGGAAATATTAATAAGTCTTCTCAAAGAAAACTTGAATTATGTGGAGTTGTCATACTGTATTATCCACAGTATGAACAGACAATTCATAATATCAAATTATATTTATCAGATATTGAGCATCTAATAATTTGGGATAATACTCCTAAATCAGAGCAGGATACGAGATACGCTGCTCTTTCAGAATCTTCTTCAAAGATAACTTATCTTTCAACAGGGAATAATGAAGGAATTGCGACTGCATTAAACAGGGCTGCACAATGGGCTTATGATCATGGATTTACCCATTTATTGACAATGGATCAAGACTCAGAATGGGAAAACTTCAATTACTATAGAACTGAATTCAATAATATTAATTCAGATAAGATAGCGGCATACGCACCATTGATTTATGATATAAGGCGTGATATCATTGGTTTTAATTCCAAAAATCAAATTATAACAAGTGGAGCTATCTACAATATCAAAATTCTTAAAGATTTAGGAGGATTTTGTGAGGAGTTCATAATTGATAATGTGGATACTGAATATTCTTTTAGAATCAGACTATCACAATATGAAATTAAACTCATCCCAAATGCAATTCTAAAACAAACCTTTGGCCATATTAAGAAAGTACCAATTTTAGGTTGCTATCATGGGCATTATTCTGCATTTAGACTTTATCATATTTTAAGGAATAATATATGGATGTGGAGAATGTATCGAAATACAGATGTTCTTCCTAAACGATTTTTATCTTTTAATATATATACCTACTTAGTCAGGGAACCAATATTAATCTTATTCTCAGGAAATAATAAAATCTCAAAGGTCAAAGCTCTATTTAGAGGATTAAATGACGGGATATTTAAATACCCAAAATCCCTTAACTATTTAATTAATAAGATCTGAGATGGCTTTACTTCTATTGTTGATTGTTTTTGGCGGTGCCTGTATGAAGGGATTAGCAAACCAAAATAAATGGAGTGATAGAAATTATTCCCTTTTCTGTATGTTTGGTTTACTACTTATTGTAGCAGCCACATTTCGTCCTTCTTTTATGCCTGATTATAAACAATATATAACGGAAATAACTACAAACACATTTAGCCGACTTGAACCTTCATTTTACATAATAAGAGGATTCTGGCAGTTAATCGGACTAAATCCGTTAGGGACTCTCTTTACCTATGCTCTCTTAGGAACCTCGATAATGCTGATATGTATAAAAAGAGACAGCAAATATTTTTGGTTCTCACTCGTGTTATTTGTTTCTGTTTATTTCATATTGGGAGAAATGATTCAGATGCGACAGGCTGTTGCCATGAGTTGTTTTCTTTACAGTATCAAATATATTATTGAAAAGAATCTTTCCAAATACATATTAATTTCGATAGTGGCAATAATGTTCCATTATTCTGCTATTGTGATGATCTTTCTGTATTTCCTTTCACCTAATATTTACAATAAATTCCGTTATTTGGGGGCATTGGCCTTATCTTTAATTTTAGGTCTATATATTGACTTCGGAAGAATTGTTGATTTAATGAATAATCAACTCATCTCAGATATTTATTATGCTAAGACCGCACTTGAGGATAAAGCTGAGCCGCTACCTCCTATTTATTTTAATATTAGATTTTTAATACAAATATTAATATGTATATTCTTTTGGATAAAAATAGACACAATACAGAAATTTAATCCTAAGGCGTTGACTTACCTAAAGATATACACTATAGGATTGTGTGTGTATATGATATTTTACAAAATAGGGGATTTAGCCGACAGATTATCTACAATGTTCTTAATTGCTGAAATAATTTTAATACCTTTGGTCATTTTAGTAGTGAAACCCAACTGGTTATCTAAAGGTATTATCACAATAATCGGATTTAAATATTTCTATTCTAGTATAACTTCCTATCTATTGCATGGATAAACCTTTAATTAAAGTTCTTTTATCTACTTATAATGGAGAAAGATATCTTAAAGAACAAATTGATAGTGTCCTTTCTCAAAATGGAGTAACTGTACGCCTTATAATAAGAGATGATGGCTCAAATGATGGAACATTAAAATTATTACGGGAATATTCAACCAATTATAGTTGTATTGAACTAATTGAAGGACAAAATATTGGTTGCAGTAAAAGTTTCTTTAATTTAATGTCTTCTGCCTTTGAGGATGATGTCGACTATTATGCTTTCTGCGATCAAGATGACGTATGGCATCCTGATAAATTATCGGTAGCCATTGAAAAATTAAAGATACACGATAAAACACCCTCCCTTTACTGTAGCAATCTAAAAGTAGTAAATGAGTATGGTGAGTTCTTACGTTTTATGTATTCATCTAATACAAAACCTAATAAAAATTTCTCACTCCTTTCCAATATTGCAACTGGATGCACATGTGTTATTAATCAGAACCTTTTAAAACTCTTCATCAACCATGATCTTCCAAAAGATGCTGTTATGCATGATTGGTGGTTTTACTGTTTGGCTTGTTTCTATGGGAACGTAATTTTTGATTCTGATGCATATATTTCCTATCGTCAACATTCAAACAACGTTTATGGTGCTCGTAGTAAGAGTTATCTAGTGAAATCAATTAATTTCCTTAAATCACTTGTGAATTCTGATAAAGAACATTATAGAGAAAGGCAGGCAAAAGAGTTTCTACATTCAAGTTATTCTGCTCTTTCTAATAAAGATAAAAAGATTGTTGATGTAATAGCAAATTACAGAACTAATCTTTTCACAAGATTGAGACTCACATTTTCCAGGGAAATCATTCCCGGTATTAGTTATCCATTAAGATTACGTATTTTATTAGGACTAATATGATTGAAATATTGTTACCTGTTTATAATGGAGAAAAATATCTACGAGAGCAGATTGAATCAATTCTAAAACAAACAAATCAAAACTGGATTTTAAAAATTAGAAATGATGGATCTAAAGATAAGTCACAATATATAATTTCAAAATTTTGTAAGAAATATCCTTCAAAGATAGTACAAATTGATTGTCCAAAGGAAAACGTAGGATTAGTTCAGTCTATTAATTATCTTCAACAAGCCTCTCCGCATGGAGATTATATAATGTTTGCTGACCAAGATGATATCTGGCTTCCTCACAAAATTGACAAATCCCTACAAGAGGTTAAAAATTTGGAGAATGGTAACACATCATTACCTGTAATGGTCTGTTCAGATGTAAAATGTGTCGACCAAAATTTAGATTTACTTGAAGAATCATTTTTTGTTTCTCAGAAATTTCCAAAAGATATTTTAGGTGATGTCAACAAGATGGCAGCACTGAATATAATTCAAGGCTGCACTATAATGATTAATAAGTCTGCGGCAAAACTAATTTTTCCAATGCCTCTTATCATGTCTATCCACGATATGTGGATTGGTCTAATCTGTGCTTATTTTGGTACAGTCAGATATATTGAAACACCTTTAATGTTGTATCGACAACATTCTGATAATGTTGCAGGAAGCATCGACGTAAGTTTGAAATATTACTCTAAAAGATTATTAAAAATAAAGGATACAATTACATTCTTATTCAAACTTAATTCTCATCTACCTTTCAAACTAAATCTTTTGAAAGTTTGGTATTATAAATTTAAGTATCTGATTAAAAGGATCTGATTTAAACATGGAACAGAAAAAGGTTTTATTCGTAGCAAATCATAAAGGATTTTCTAAATTTAATGCCCCCTATATGGCTTGGTTTAAAAGCCAAGGTTGGGTAGTAGATAATGCCTCACCAGGTATTGAAATCGGAGAAGTTGACAATCAATATGACGTGTGTATCGAACGTTCTCCCTTTTCTCTTAAGAATATAAAAGCTATATTTCAACTAAAAAAGATAATCGACAAGAATAATTATGATATAATCCATGTTCATACGCCTATGGGGGGAGTAGTCGGGAGATTAGCTGCAATGACCGCTCGAAAGAAAGGAACTAAGGTTGTATACACTGCTCATGGCTTTCACTTCTTCAAAGGTGCTCCCATTCTTAACTGGATTATTTTCTTTCCAATTGAAAAATTATTAGCTCCTTTTACAGACACTTTGGTCACAATTAATCAGGAAGATTATAATCGTGCCAAAAAACTTCATCTTGCAAAACACAACATTTTTCACATTGATGGAGTCGGTGTTAACCTAAATAATTTTAAACAATATTCATCTGATGAAAAAATCGAAATCAGAAAAAAATTAGGTCTTGGCAAAGATGATTTTGTTGCTCTCTATACAGCACAGTTTATTGCAAGAAAGAATCATTCATTTATTCTTAGATATCTACCCCAGATTATAGAAAAAGTTCCCAACTTCAAACTTATACTTGCTGGTAATGGTCCACTTTGGGAAGATTGTAAAGAGATGGTGAATAAAAATGACTTAAATGAACATGTCATTTTTCTTGGAGGTCGATCAGATATCCCTGATTTATGCGGTATGGCTGATATTCATGTCTCATCCAGTCAACAAGAGGGACAAGGAATAAACAATATAGAGGCAATGGCAGCAGGTTGCCCTTTAGTGGTATCCGATGTTCGTGGTCATAAAGACGTTTGCATAGAGGGTCAAAATGGATTTAGATTTAAATTTGATGAACCGGAGAAACTAATAAACTCAATTTATTACCTTTCCTCCAATCCGGAACTTTACAATTCAATTTCTCAAAATAACATCAAAGATGTAATAAAGTACAATGTAATTAATTCTGTTAAAAGAATGGGAGAAATATATAAACTTATGATGCAATGAGGGGATTTGATATAACTAACAAATGGGTAATCATAGCAAATAATTTCCTTAAAGGTTACAACCAAAAGAAATATTGGAAATATCGTCAGATTGTGGTTGACCCTGATAACAAAACTTCAATAATCAAGAAATTATTTTATCTATATTATATAAAGAGGGTGGATAGTAAGTGTCAATGCTCTACAGGGACAAATTTAAATAGCGGCACATATTTTGCTTCACCACCTTGGTGTGTACATGGATTAAACGGAATATTCATTGGTCATGATCTCATCATTGGGAAAAATCTAATTTTATATCAACAAGTTACAATTATGCATGGAGGAGGTAAGATTGGCGATAATGTGTTAATTGGAGCTGGAGCCAAAATCCTTCCTGAAGTAAATATCGGAAATAATGTAAGAATAGGAGCAAATTGTGTGGCGGTTGAGGATCTTCCTGACAACACTACTGTAGTTTTACCAAAACCAAGATATATCTTGAGAAATAATCAATGAAAGTTGCAATTATCGGTACCGTAGGTGTCCCGGCAAATTATGGTGGGTTCGAAACCCTTGTGGACCAGCTTGTAAGACACAATCAATCGGAAGATTTACAGTATGCGGTCTATTGCAGCAAGAAATCTTACGATGAGAAACGTTGGGTTTACCATGGGGCAAAGACAGAATACGTAGGTCTTAATGCCAACGGAATTCAAAGCATTCCATACGACATCCTTTCTCTTGTGAAAGCGGCAAGAAAAAGTGATGTCATCCTTATTTTAGGAGTATCAGGGTGTGCTTTCCTTCCCATTTTCCGGCTCTTTTCAAAGAAAAAATTGATCATCAATATCGATGGTCTTGAGCACCGACGCGACAAATGGAACAAATGGATAAGGAAATTCCTTAAATTTTCTGAAAAACAGGCGGTCAAATATGCCGATGTGATTGTCACAGACAATCAGGGTATCACCGATTATGTGTCGGAAGAATATGGGAAACCTTCTCAACTCATTGCATACGGAGGAGACCATGTATTGACACACATCGATAATGCTTTCGAGACTGCCACTTTAAAAGACTACAAACTTGATAAAAATGGATACGCTCTCGGAATCTGTAGAATTGAACCCGAAAATAATGTGCATATCATTCTCGAAGCCTTCGAGAAGGCCAAGAAAAAGTTGGTTTTCATAGGGAACTGGGATAAAAGCGAATACGGTATTAATCTCAAAAATAAATATAAGGATTCCGAGTATGTCAAAATTACACCTGCCGTCTATAACCTTGACGTTCTGAATGTGATAAGATCAAATTGCAGCATATACCTACACGGACACAGTGCGGGAGGGACCAATCCATCACTTGTTGAAGCGATGTTCTTCAAAAAACCTATCTTCGCATTTGACTGCATATACAACAGGGAGTCAACGGAGAATAAAGCCAAGTATTTTAAAGACGAGGTTGAATTGATTCAACTCATTTCTACAGATGCCGGGAATCTCAGCCGTATTGCAGAGGATATGGAGGAAATAGCGGAAAGACGTTATCGATGGAGCCATGTGGCAACTCAATATGAGAATCTGTTCGGATGAATACTATAAAAAATTATCAACTATTATAATAATATACTATGAAAGGAATCGTACTCGCTGGCGGATCAGGTACCAGACTCTACCCTATTACTAAGGGTGTAAGCAAACAATTGCTGCCAATTTATGATAAACCTATGATTTTTTACCCGATCGCCACACTGATGAAGGCGGGCATCAGGGATATCCTCATCATTTCCACTCCCCAAGATTTGCCGGGATTCAAACGTCTTCTCGGTGACGGCTCTGATTATGGAGTTAACTTTGAATATGCCGAGCAACCTTCTCCCGACGGCCTCGCGCAGGCTTTCATCATCGGTAAAGAATTTATCGGTGATGACTCCGCATGTCTCGTACTCGGTGACAATATTTTTCATGGAACCGGGTTCTCGAGTGTTCTCAGACAGGCTGTGGAAAATGCTGAAGTAAATGGCAAGGCTACTGTATTCGGTTATTGGGTCAATGATCCGGAAAGATATGGGGTGGCTGAATTTGATAAGGAGGGAAACTGTCTTTCCATTGAAGAGAAACCTGAGAATCCCAAAAGCAACTACGCCGTGGTGGGTTTATACTTCTATCCCAATAAAGTAGTTGATATTGCTGCGAACATCAAACCTTCCGCTCGTGGCGAACTGGAGATAACAACTGTCAATCAGGAGTTCCTTAAAAATGGTGAACTGAAAGTGCAGACTCTACCCCGTGGCTTCGCATGGCTTGACACAGGCACTCATGATTCTCTTGCAGAGGCCTCAATTTATGTGGAGGTGCTCGAGAAAAGACAGGGATTGAAAATTGCCTGTATTGAAGGAATTGCATATTCAAACGGTTGGATTTCTGCTGATAAACTTCGTGAAATTGCCCGGCCGATGATAAAAAATCAATATGGACAATACCTTATAAAAATTGCAAATGAAGAAAATCTTCAAAAGTTCTAAATAATGAAAGTAATCAAAACAGATATTGAGGGGGTTGTGATTCTTGAGCCCCGTGTCTTCTCAGATGCCCGAGGTTATTTTCTCGAGAGTTACAATAAAAAGACTTTCGATGCGGAGGTCTGTCCCGTCGACTTCGTGCAGGACAACGAGTCATGCTCCTCACGTGGTGTGATGCGCGGTCTCCATTTCCAACGCCCTCCACACGCACAGGCTAAACTCGTGAGGTGCGTGCGTGGCGCCGTCCTCGATGTGGCTGTCGATATCAGGAAGGGCTCACCCACATACGGCAGATACGCCTCTTGTCTGCTCACTGAGGACAACCACCGACAGTTCTTCATTCCCCGTGGGTTCGCTCACGGTTTCGCCGTCCTCTCGGATATCGCCGTGTTCCAATATAAGTGCGACAACTATTACGCACCCGAGGCTGACGGTGGAATATCCATCGTCGACCCCTCCCTTGGGATTGACTGGCAGATGGACATCACGGAGGCTATCCTCTCCGACAAGGATACACGCCATCCCCTCCTCAAGGATTTTGACTCACCCTTCTCCCTCTGATCGGGGTCAGCCCGGCGTTGCCTCGAAGAATTCTTTTCCTTCTGCCGGCATTCCCGGGTGATGATTGTTTCATTGCGATGGTTTAGCCGTCATAATACAAACTTCCGAATGAAAAATAAATTGAGAATACTCGTGACCGGAGCAAACGGACAACTCGGCAACTGCATCCGAAATGCCGCAGCCGGCTCCGACGACGAATACATATTCACCGATGTCGACGATATCGACATAACGGACCCCGAGGCGGTGGACCTGGGGGTCTCCTGCAACAACATCGATGTAATCGTCAACTGTGCCGCCTACACCAACGTGGACAAGGCCGAGGAACAGCCGGAGTTCGCCGAACTCCTGAACGCCGCCGCTGTGCGTAATCTCGCAGAGGCTGCCAGGAAAAATGATGCGACTCTCATCCACATATCCACGGATTACGTGTTCGGCGGTAACGCCGGGAATACTCCGCATTCGGAGGAGGAGGCCGTGAACCCCACGGGGGTGTATGGAGTGACAAAACTACACGGTGAGCAGGCTGCCCTGGAGTCAGGTGCCAACGTGCTCATTTTCCGCACCGCATGGCTATACTCGGAGTATGGGAAGAATTTTGTCAAGACCATGCTCAATCTCACGGCCACAAAACCATCCCTCAACGTCGTATTCGACCAGATCGGCAGCCCGACCTACGCGCAGGACCTCGCCGATATGATTGTGGGGATAATCTCCCGGAGGGCATACGCCGACAATCCCGGTATCTACCACTATTCAAACGAGGGAGTATGCTCATGGTATGACTTCACGAAACACATCGCCGAGATGGCGGGGAATGACAGTTGCGATATCCAGCCCTGCCACAGCGATGAGTTCCCTTCACCCGTGGTGCGTCCCCCTTTCTCCGTCCTCGACAAGACAAAGGTCAAGGAGACATTTGGAGTCGCAGTCCCCTACTGGGTGGATTCTCTCCGCAAGTGCATCCGCAACCTCATGACCTCCTGACCATCTCCAAAACATTAAAGAACTTCCATAATGAAAAATATACTCATAACCGGCGGCGCGGGTTTCATCGGCTCACATGTGGTCCGCCTGTTCGTCAACAAATATCCCGACTACCGCATCGTCAATCTTGACAAACTCACATACGCCGGAAACCTCGCAAACCTCAAGGATATCGAGGATAAGCCTAACTATACGTTTGTTCGCGCTGACATCGCCGACCTTGAGGAGATGAGGCGCATAATCCGCCAATATGAGATCGACGGCATTATCCATCTCGCTGCCGAGAGCCATGTCGACCGCTCAATAAAGGATCCCTTCACTTTCGCACGCACAAACGTGATGGGCACGCTCGCACTGCTCCAGGCAGCCAAGGAATATTGGGAGGAGTCGCCTGAAAAATATGAGGGGAAACTATTCTACCACATCTCAACCGACGAGGTCTACGGCGCGCTTGAGCTGACACATCCCGAGGGTGTCCCCGCACCTTTCACTACAAAAGCCTCGAGCGAGGATGACATGGCATACGGCACCGAGTTCTTCGTAGAGACCACGAAGTACAATCCCCATTCGCCGTACTCCGCCTCCAAGGCCTCGAGCGACCATTTCGTCCGCGCATACCATGACACCTACGGTATGCCCACCCTCGTGACCAACTGCTCGAACAATTACGGGCCCTACCAGTTCCCCGAGAAACTAATCCCGCTTTTCATCAACAATATCAGGCACGGAAAGCCCCTGCCGGTCTATGGAAAGGGTGAGAACGTGCGTGACTGGCTATTCGTAGAGGACCATGCACGTGCGATCGACCTCATATTCCACAAGGGGAAGGTGGCCGAGACCTACAACATCGGCGGTTTCAACGAATGGAAGAACATCGACCTGATAAAGGTCATAATAAAGACGGTCGACCGTATGCTCGGGAATCCCGAGGGCACGTCGGAGAAACTCATCACCTTCGTGACCGACCGCCTCGGACACGACATGAGGTATGCCATTGATTCCCGCAAACTCCAGAGCGAACTCGGCTGGGAGCCCAGCCTCCAGTTTGAGGAGGGTATCGAGAAGACCGTGCGCTGGTATCTCGACAACCAGGAATGGATGGACAACATAACCTCCGGAGAATACGAGAAATACTACGCCTCAATGTACGGCGATAAGTAAAATCACCGGTCTCCGTGTGATATTCCCATCACAAAAATAGCAGCAAAAGCACTCCGGGGGAGTGCTTTTGTCGTTTCATACATCCACCCGCAACAATAGCCCTTTTCACCGTTATAATTTTTACAGTTATTAATCAGCTGCTAATTATTGATGAACCGGAGTTAAACCTTCATCCTTCACGACAGATACTGCTGGCTCGCCTGCTGACTATGTTGGTGAATAAAGGTCTGAAAGTGATGATCACAACCCATAGTGATTACATTCTGCGTGAAATCAATAATATGATGATTCTTAACTCTAAAAGGAATAAACAGGCTGTCAATTCCTTATTGTCCAAATATAATATCCACAAGGAATCTTTGATTTATGCCGATAAAGTAAGCCTTTTCATCGCAAAGAGAGAGCTCGTAAAATTAAAAGGAGCGCAGAGAAGAAAAAGAATCGACACCTTAGTAGGAATTGACAAGGAGGGAAAATATGGATTCACCCACACGGTATTTGACCAAATACCGAAGTGTTTGGATTAATATAAAATTGACCTACTTATTCGCCGCAGCTGTCGAGGCCGAGTTGAACCGGTTCTTCATCCTCGGGCGTTTCACTTTCCGGTTTCGGGGGTATCCTTTTTATCAGTTTTGCCGGATTACCTGCGACAATTGTATCTGCCTCGACATCTTTCGTCACCACACTGGCTGCACCGACCACTGCATTATCCCCTATCTTGACACTCACACGACTGTTCTCCCCCATCGTTGGGAAAATCTCGTGCATCAAGTCAGTATACTCAGCCGTTCCGGGCATGGTATTGTTGAATCTGAATATCAGTTGTGCGTGTTTGTTTGCAAGGGCCAACTCCTCCTCAGTTTGTTTGGTAACATCGATTCTTATTTCCATATCCTTAAATGTTTCAGTTTACACGCCACATTGGGGCAAATGCCGTGCTTTCACCCGGAACGCTCCTCAAACCAAACACTATAGTAAGACATCTTCAATTAATCGAACAAGATAATGAAACTGAATAAAGTACACCATATCGCAATCATAGCATCCGATTATGCCCGAAGTCTCGCGTTTTACACTGACATTCTCGGTCTTTCAGTAATAGCCGAGAATTATCGTTCAGAACGTGGTTCATATAAGATTGATTTAGCCCTTGACGGTGAATATATCGTTGAACTTTTCTCTTTTCCCAACCCTCCTTTAAGGGTGAGCAGACCGGAAGCTGCCGGTCTCCGTCACTTGGCCTTCGAGGTTGACGACTTAGACTACTCTGTTCATTAATTGGACGCCAAGGGTGTGACCCACGAAGAAGTGCGAACTGATGAATACACCGGGAAACGATTTGTCTTCTTTCAGGATCCTGACGGTCTCCCAATCGAGTTTTACGAACAATAAACTTCCTTAACCATAATCGCAAACAGGTTGCACCACCATCTTTATACCTTTGCAGCGAAAAAAGGATAATCACTTTCCTTATGGGTGGGGCATTGGATTTTAGTATAAAATCGCTATGCCTTCGCTCAAGGATAAGGAGAAAAATCAGGAAGATATGAATAAAAAACAACGCCATACGCTCGCAAGGATAGTCATAGCGATAATTCTGACTGTCGCCTTACAGTTTCTGAATCTCGGAGGATGGTTGATGCTTTCGTTATACCTGATGGTTTACCTGATCATAGGATACGACATTCTGATCAAGGCGTGGCGAGGGATACTCAACGGGAGGGTGTTTGATGAGAATTTCCTGATGACGGTAGCCACTATGGGGGCGTTCGCATTGGCCATATATGAGAAAAGCGGCGACTACCTTGAGGCTATCGCAGTGATGCTGTTCTATCAGGTAGGTGAATTTTTCCAAAGTTACGCAGTCGGGAAAAGCAGACGCAACATAGCGGCATTGATGGATATTCGCCCTGACTATGCCAATATATATGAAAACGGGGGGATTGTTAAGGTTGATCCTGACGATGTGGAGACAGGAAGCACTATAGTTGTGCAACCGGGTGAAAAGATACCCATTGACGGCATCGTGCTCTCAGGAGAATCCTCACTGAATACCTCTGCCCTGACCGGGGAATCTTTACCGCGTGAAGTAGCCAAAGGCGACGAGGTAATCAGTGGAAGTGTCAATCTCTCGGGAGTGCTCGAGATACGCACTACAAAAGAATTCGGAGATTCCACCGTGTCGAAGATTCTTGAACTTGTGGAAGACTCGGCTTCAAGGAAATCCAAATCGGAGACCTTCATTGCGAAGTTTGCGAGAATATATACTCCTGCCGTATGTTACGGAGCCTTGGCACTCGCCCTTCTCCCTCCCGTTTTCATGATGATCTTCAAGGGAGCCCCCTTCGATTTCTCCACTTTCGAGACTTGGATATATCGGGCGCTTGTTTTCCTCGTCATAAGTTGTCCGTGTGCGCTGGTGGTCAGCATACCCCTCTCCTTTTTCGCCGGAATAGGTGGAGCAAGCCGGGAAGGTATTCTTGTGAAAGGTGCCAATATCCTTGAGACGCTCTCCAAAGTGAAGACAGTGGTGTTCGACAAAACAGGGACATTGACCCGAGGTGTGTTTGAGGTGAACGCCTTTCATGATAATGACGACAAGGATCTTGACGAGCGCAAGGCCGTGATTCTTGAGTATGCCGCTATCGCGGAATCACCCTCCTCCCACCCTATTGCCAAATCCTTACTGCGCGCATACGGCCGCAAGATTGACCGTAGCAGGCTTTCGGATGTGAAGGAATACAGCGGACATGGAGTGACAGCCGTGATAGACGGACGTCAGGTGGCTGCCGGAAATGAGAAACTCATGAGACGCCTCGGTATCGAGCCTTGTCATTGTCATTCCGCCGGAACTATCGTCCACATAGCTATCGATAACAAGTATGCCGGGCATATTGTGCTTGGTGATGTGGTGAAACCAACATCAGCCGCGGCCATAAACGACCTCCACCGCTCCGGTGTGACTGAAACCGTAATGCTTACGGGAGACACGGCAAAAGTAGCGGAAGAGACAGCCGGGAAATTGGGTATCGATAAGGTGTTCAGCCAACTCCTACCCGCCGATAAGGTGAAGATTCTTGAGGATATTCTTCAAGAAAAGAGGAATTGCGGGAAAGTGGCTTTCGCCGGCGACGGAATCAACGATGCCCCTGTACTCACCCGTGCCGATATCGGCATCGCTATGGGTGCCATAGGAAGCGACGCGGCTATAGAGGCAGCGGATGTAGTCCTTATGGATGATGATCCCTTGAAGATAGGGAAAGCGATACGGATATCAAGGAAATGTCTGCGCATAGTGTGGGAGAATATAGTCATGGCCATAGGAATCAAGGGTATATGCCTTATCCTGAGCATATTTGGCATTGTGAATATGTGGCTCGCCATATTCGCGGATGTAGGAGTGATGATTCTCGCAGTCCTGAATGCGATAAGAGCCATGTACGTCAAAAGAATCTGAAGCCGATAGGAAAAAATATGACTCTAAGCCACAAGAACCCGTAAACATTTTGTTTTTCCGGTTACTCTTACTATTTTTGCAACGCACAATGGATAGCGGCTTCCAACCGCAAAGTTAATAACTATTTTAAAGACTCGGAAATTATGAATGAAATCAAGATTCTGAACGAGGGTGAGAAATTCTCCCATGCCTCAGTAGGCACTCTTCACGGGTTCGAGGGGAAACAGTTTGTAAAGGATGCAACAGGAGCGACATCATGTGAAATCTCTTTCGGAACTCTGCCTAAAGATACTGCCGTACCTTTCTTCCATTCCCATAAGGGGAACGAGGAGAACTATATCATCCTTTCGGGAGCAGGTAAGTTTCAGGTGAATGATGAAGTGTTTGACATTGCTGAAGGCTCAGTAATCCGCGTGGCTACAAACTGCGACCGTAATCTGAAATGCACCTCAGAAGAGCCTATGACGTATATCTGCATCCAGGCGAAAGAGGGAAGTCTTGGTGGCTACACTATGACGGATGCTGAAATCACAGAGCGTGAAAATCTGCTTTAACCGAGACTCCGAAACATTCAGAAAACAGATAAAGAGAGAGGAAGTATGGTAATGTGCCCTACTTCCTCTTTCCTTTTTCTTATTCTTTCAATTTCTTTCCCTATGGAGATACCAATGAAGACAACCGACAAACAGTGCGCCCCCTATTATGTTTCCTATTGTGGCGGGAATCAAATTTCTCCAAATGCATTCCCACGCCGTAATCGGAGCCCCCTCCATCATGGCAAGCGGCAGATAAAACATATTCGCTATGCAATGTTCATACCCGAGAACCACAAAGGCCATGACAGGGAGCCAGCATCCGAACGCCTTCTCCAACAGATTATGACCTGCGAGGGCAAGCCACACACCGAGACACACAAACCAGTTGGCACCGATACCTTTTAAAAAGACCGTAAGCCACCCCATCGATGTTTTGGCAATCCCAATCTTTATAATGGCGGAATGCCATGGGTCAGATGCCGTAAGACCGGTCTGGTAAACGAATAAGTAGGTAAAAAGGACCGCCCCTATAAAGTTGCCCACATATACCAAGCTCCAGTTTGCCAGAACTGAAGTGAAACCATATTTCCTTTCCATGTATGCAGGTATCAGCATGGCATTATTTCCGGTGAAAAGTTCCGCGCCAAGTACCACTACCAGGATGAGTCCGACTGGGAAGGTCGCCCCCGCAAGAATTTTACATAACGAAGGATTCTCTGAGGATATTCCCTGGAATCCGAACCCCACTGTCAGGGAGAGTATGCCGCCGATGGCTATGAAGATGCCGGCTGCGATGGCAGCCACCAACAGTCGCCGGGGATGACGCACAGTTGTTTCTATCTTGCCACTCGCAACTCTTATCGAGGCGTTCAATATCTCTGCCGGAGTTTTAATTTGCATGATGTTTGGAATGACTGATTGAACTGCAAAATTAATATTTTCCTGATAATTGCCCAAATCATACGCTTAACTCTGAATCATTTCGAAACCTGCTTTTAATTTCGACTGAAATAACTTTCAATGCTGTTTTGTCGTTATCATAGAGAACCAGATTCCTCATGAAAATAAAAATTTATCATTATGGAAAGAGTCCTCATAATCGGATGTCCCGGTGCCGGGAAATCCTCCTTCGGTCGCAAATTGGCAAAGATTACCGGTCTACCTTTGTTTCATCTTGACTTGATTTGGCATAAGGCTGACAGAACCACCTCCTCATTCGAAGAGTTTGACGACAAACTTGAGGATATACTGACGGAAGACAAATGGATTATCGACGGTAACTATAAACGCACCCTCTGTTTGAGACTCCTGTATGCCGACACAGTATTCTTTTTTGATATTCCTACGGAATTATGCCTTCAGGGGGCCATCGATCGTCTCGGGGAAGAGAGACCCGACATGCCTTGGCACGATACGGAACTCAGCGACGAATTCCGGCAATGGATACTGAATTTCCGTGAGACACAGCTCCCGGTCATCGAGTTTCTCCTCAAACACTATGATGGAATCCTTTTAAGATTTAAAACCAGGGAAGAAGCAAATGAATTTCTGGATAACCTTAAGAAAATTTAAAGGAGTCTGGTAACTTGTAACACCGGACTCCTTTAAATTTCATAATATCTACTTTACCATAAAACATTTCGGAGTCTATCCAAAATTTGAAACACTCCTACTTAACTTTAGTTTCAGTCAAGAATTTCCAAATCAGACGGCCATGGATTGGAGGCTCCGCATTTAGCATACATGGGGAGTCCTGCCGGCAAAGGGCCATAATTAGTCATTATGAATCCTGTAGATGATGAAACACCCGTGAAACTGAATTTGTAATATAGACTTTTATCTGTCTCCTTATCAAAAGGTATGCTTACTGAATCAGGCCAACTTCCACCCGTGCCTTCAAGGTAATAATTATACTGGTGGTAGACAACCGTACCTGTCTTGTGGGTTCCTATGATGGCATTTCCATGTTTCACATTTCCTCGGTTGTAACATCTCTCCGTCAAGGTCTGATGTGCTGCGTAACCCAGGATGCCACCTGTATCACTTTTTGTGTCGGCATTTATTTCACCCCAGTTGACACACCCTCTAATCGTCGATTGATTGTATGAAAGCACACCCCCTTGTACGAGATGACCTACGACACCCCCGAGATAAGTGTCGGCATCCTCACAATCCACGTAGTTGGAGAAGTTGATACAGTTTTCTATTACCGAATAATTTATATCATTATCCTCTTTTCCCGCGATACCGACAATTCCTCCGACAGCATTCATTTTCACTTTTCCATTGACACTTCCGTAGTTGAAACAACCCCTCACAAGCACCGGGCAAGATGTGTCGATCATACCGACAATTCCTCCCGCTCCTTGATATGTGCTGTACTGGCTGTTCATATCACCGGGGCCCACTTCTCCAAAGTTACCGCATTTCTCAATCTTGACATCGCAGGATTTGTCTGCCCTTATGCCGGCCACTATACCCCCGGCTGTGTATCCATGCTCCAACAGACCGCAGAAGTAGGAATCTGTAATAGTCACTTTAGCACCTTTCGCGTCAGAAAGATTGATATACCCTATCAGACCTCCCTGCCACTTTGTCACGGATTGGTTTTGCGTGTTGGAGTTGCAAAGTTCGACATCCATATTTCCGTCAATGAGTCCGATGATACCTCCGTAGAGGTCGCCGCAGGCCAGTTGCCCTTGGAACTCACAATTCTTTATTGTCACGTCATGCCCTCTTCCTAAGATCCCTCCGGCTGCCGATCTGACTGCCTCCACGTATCCACCTGTAAAAAGGCCTTCAAAAGTGCATCCCCCATCAGCATATCCCGCTATCACGCCTGAATTGTCCATTGCCTTAATGTTCAACTGGATATCGGCGTATGGGATATCCCAAGGTTGGAGCCGGCCGTTCAGATTTTCCGGATTTACCGTATGCTCTCCTGCGATACTGACGTGATATGCATGGCCGAACATACCACCCGCATTATCAACTAAGGCATTGACGCTCATCAAAGAACTTGGAAAGACAAGTTGCCCTATCTGTAGCCCCACAATATCTGAAGCATATCCGAATGCCCCTCCTGCATTATCGCTGAAGGATGTGATATTCGACCTTATCCTGGTTTCCGACGCAAATTCAAAAGTCTTGCCGTTGGCGCCTCTCACGTGACCTGCTATATTACCTACCGATTTACTCCCGTTAACGGTATTGGCAAAAGCATAATTGCAAGTCCCGCCAAAACGTATGAGGCTATTGCTGTCGACCATGCTGAAATACCCGAAGTAAACTCCTACACTTTCCCTACCCTGTATCGTATTAGCCTCAACATCCAGGTCGTTTAAGTCAAGGGTCTTCGATATTCTCGCATATCCGAATAATCCTGCTGTGTTGTCATCACCGAAAACTTCTGTCAGTTCGTTTATCAACACATTATTTATCGTTGAGTTGGAATTCAGTCTCATGGAACCGAAAAGCCCTCCCGTATGTGTGTCTTTTCCAGTTACTATACCGGAATCAAAAATTACGTCCGATATGTCGACCGTTCCTTGGACATCTCCGATAAGCCCCCCTATACATTGGCCAAATCCTTTGATTTCACCGCTATATTTCACATTGCTTACCGTGGTGCGCCCCGTCGCGCTTCCGGCGAGCATACCTCCACGCTCTTCAATACCTGAGAATTTGACATTCTCAAAGATAATGTTTCTGATTGTCGCATTGCAGAGAGTGCTGAAAAGACCCACATCGGAAAAGGGAAATCCTTTTGCCGGCTCATTCCATTCCATCCCTGTTATCTTATGGTTTTGTCCGTCAAACGTGCCCTGGAAAGAAGATGTCGCGATTATGTCAGATGTTTTGTCGCTTAAATCTATATCATCAGTCATTACGAAGAAGAGTCCCATTCCGTGATCCGGATCTTCTCTGAGGCTCGTCATGAGCCTCTCCATATCTGTGGATGTCTTCAACTGATAGGGATTCTCTTTTGTACCCTGTCCGCTTAATCCCTGATAACTCTGCGCACTCCGCAGTATCTGAGTGACTGCCCTATTCTCGATATTCACCTTATAAATCCCGAGATCAGGAATATTCTCGCCGGTTATGGAGATATAGTAATCCCCGTCAGGGATATTGATATCTTTCAGAAGAAGACGGCAGAGCAGACTGACCCTATCGCCATTGACTGACGCACCTTTCTCACGGCTTACCGTACCTTCAAAAGTGAGGTCTTCCTCCAGATTGGGTGAAGTGATATGGAAAGTCACTTTTTCCGGCTGCGTCAATTCATAATTGGTGCCGCTGCTCAGGATAAAAACCGACACATACTGCCCATCCTCCTCCTCCACACTGCCGACAGGGGGCCGATATATTGGCTCATCTTTTGAGCAGGAAGCAAGAACCGTCAGCATCACAGCCAGACCAACAAAGATTTTACCAAGCATTCTCATAATGTCATTTCGTTTTAGTTAAGACAAAATCTATATCAGATAATGAAACGCAAAAATAACAATCTTTGAAAAAAAGAACATCATTTTGTATGCGACAAAATCATTGATGTATGCGACAATTTCCGATGCCATTGATTCTCAATAATTTCCATTAAGAAATTTTCATCTTTACGGATAGAAACCTTTCTGCTTCTATGCCTTCATCCCTACGGTTTTATATCTTCTGCCAAATGGCATCCATTTGGCATTCTCCTTGGCGAGAGCCTTCAGCGTCCCTTTTGTATATTATCAATTACAGAACGAGGGTGCGCAGGACATTGCCGGCACACCCTCAGTTGTCTTTAAATGTTATCTTTCTACTAATATCACTTCTTCGTTATGCAGCCACAGAAGTTGTAGCCTCCATTCCCTTTCTCCATTTGATGAAGAAAAGGGTGCAGACGGTCATGGCAAGCACCCCGAAAACCTCACTGTAGACCAAAGGAAGACCTACACCTTCGACGTATGAACCCATAGGAGCATAGCAGATGAACGTGACACAAAGAGCGGTCATGAACATCGCCGGAATCATGGTGATGAGATATGCCTTACGGTTGCGAGCAAGGTAAACACTGCATGCCCATAAGGTGAATATTGACAAGGTCTGGTTGCACCATGCGAAGTATCTCCACAAGATGTCGAAATTGACATTAATAAGCACATAGCTCAAGCCGACAATGGGGAGAGTGACAAGAAGCCGTTTAACGAATTTCTTCTGGTCAATCCCTAAGGAATCGGCGACAATCAGACGCAGGCTGCGCATGGCAGTGTCGCCAGTGGTGATGGGAGCCGCGATAACACCGAGTATGGCGAGTATACCGCCGAACGTTCCGAGCCAATTCACACACACCTCATGCACGAGAATACCCGCATCCTGTCCGTGGGATGACATATATTCGGCGAGACGACCGTAACCTCCGGTAAATGCAATCGCAGCAGCTGCCCAAATAAGGGCTACAATACCTTCCGATACCATCGCGCCGTAGAAAACCTTGCGGCCATGCTTCTCGTTGGTGAGGCAACGGGCCATCATCGGACTTTGAGTGGCGTGGAATCCTGAAATTGCACCACATGCTATCGAGATACACATCATCGGGAAGATGGGGGCTGCCTCTCCTGCCGGATGACGGTTGAAAAGTCCCTCAGAGAATCCGTCGGGAATATCGACACCGTTAAATATCATATATCCCATTATACCTACCGCCATGAATAGAAGGGCGAAGCCAAAAACAGGATACAGATTGCCGATCACCTTATCCACCGGCAGCAGAGTGGCGAGGATATAATATCCGAAGATACATATAGCCCAGAATGTGGTGTGGAGATGTTCGGGAGTGAGGGTTGCGAGAAGGTTGGCCGGTGTGCGGACAAATACGGCGATGACCATCACAAGAAGAACGCAGGTGAAAACGCTCATCACTATCTTTATCTTTTTGCCTAACTCACTACCCACTATCTCGGGCAATGATTTACCTCCGAGACGCAGTGAAATCATTCCTGACATGAAATCATGGACTGCACCCGCAAAAATTGTACCGAACACAATCCACAGGAAAGCGGCCGGGCCGTACATGACTCCCATTATGGCACCGAAAATAGGGCCTACACCCGCGATATTCAGAAATTGTATGAGATACACCTTCCAGGTAGGCATGGCAACGTAATCTATACCGTCAGCCATAGTTGTTGCCGGGGTAGGACGACCCGGTTCCGTTCGGAAAACCTTTTCAACAAGGCCCCCATAAATGAAGTAGCCCAGGATAAGGGCCACAAGAGCAACTAAAAACGAAATCATGATGTTATTAATTATTACAGTTTTTAAACGTAGAGATTCCTGAAAAATTACAAATCACCTGTAATTTAGAATTGAGTTCCGGTATCTCTCCCTTGTTATTTACAAGGAGGGAAACCGCTGCATACAAAAATAGCGTTCTTCGCTGAAAGGAACGCTATTTTTTATGCGACAAAATCGGCTTCACCATGCGACAATTTTTAATTTATTGACTCTCATTATCTTTCAGAGACGTTGCAGCAGCCCTGTATTGTGAGGGCGACATGTCGTAACGCTCCTTGAATGCCCTCTGGAATGTTCTGGGAGTGCCGAAACCGAGATTCACGGCTATCTCCGCTATCCCCTCTCCGTTCTCCTCTTTCAAGAGCCGACGCGCCTCTTCAAGGCGGAATGAATTGATATAGCCCTTCACGGAGCAACCCCTCTCCCCCTTTATGATATGTCCGACCGCTTCCTGGCTCAAGCCTGAATATTCCGCCAACTCTTTCCTTCCGAGAGCAGGATCTGTATATGGGCGTTCGGTGTACATATACCTGTCGAGACGCTCGATGTCCGAAAGGTTTTCCATACTATCCGTTCCCTGGGTTTGATAGACGCTTTCGGTGGCTCTGTCCATTTCATGAAGACGCTCCACGAGCAATCTGTTTCTTTTCCTCTCCCTCACGGCGTGCCCTGCGGCGACACCGAAAAGCACCAGGAAAAGCAAAGATGCGGCTCCGAGTCCGAAAAACTTGAACCGGTTACCCTGCTCATGCTCCCGGTCTATCTCAGTGCGGTAGAGTACGGTGAGATTGTGCAGTCGCTGATCCGTAATTCTCGAGACAAGGGAATCATGAAGGGAGATATATTCCGAGAGTGTCCGGGTGCTTTCAGCACATCTTCCCGTCTTCTCAAGTAACCTTGACTTCAAAAGGAGATCATCAAGGTAGAACCAAGGGAAATCCTTATGGGTTGAGAGCAATGTATCCACGTCGCTTTGGGCATCCCCGAAATCATCCTTTGCCAATCTTGCACGGCATCTGATATAGTAGAGATGCTCGTAGGCTCTTGAAGGAATCCCCTTGACAGTGAGTTTCGATGCGCTGTCAAGAAAAATGAAAGCCTTGTCCATACGATTTCCGCATAACTCTTTCTGCCCGAGGAATGCGAGTGCGGTAACCGGGTAATGATTTATGGAATCTTTCAATTTCCCTGTCTTGCTGTACTCCTCCACCATGTCGGCGTACTCCATACCGGCCTTATTCATCCGTATGGTATCGTTGAGAGACCTGGCCACAATCCATATCCATTCCTGAAGACTTGCGGCCGTGCCGAAACCGGCTGCGGAACTTAGAGGTCTTGAAACGAGACCTTCTGCCGACAAAAGTTCATTGAGCGCACGCTGCGGTTGAGACAGTTTGTAGAACATCTGTCCCCGTACTCTTCTCGCCATAGCCAGGGAGACACTGTCGCCCACCGTCTCGGCCTCATTCCTCATACGCACGGCCAAGGAATCCGCTTCCGCGAGCCGACCATCCCTGAAAAGGCGGTCGATCAAGACGTTGACGGCGGCAAAATAGTATCTGTCCATACCGCTTGTGCGCATGCTGTCGATGACGGATGTTATCTCCGGCACTATCTCGCCTCCGGGGTCCATGTTATAAAGGTTCTGCACATGCCGCACTCTCCTCAGTGACAAAGCGTTATCCTCTTCCGTGTTGACTTGCCTCCCTTTACCGCACGACACCAAAATCAGCATCATCACTGATAATGCTGAGAAAATTCCGAGGAGTGAAATATGAGCGGTTTTAAATGACAGGTGGCTCATTTGGCTCTTATCTTTTGACGCCCAAAGTTAGTCAAAATTTATCAATTCTTGAGAACCATTCAAAATAAATTTCGCGCACCGCATGAGATAATTCAAAATTGTTATGGCGGGTTGGATAATATTATCTAATTTTACATTGGAATACCTCAGGATGCACAATACTCAGGTATTTAGGCTTGACTGACGCATTCATTGTCAACGTAAGCATTGTCCTTTTAAAGAGGGACAATGAAAGAGGGCGTGATAACAATTGCGTATAGCAGACAACCTCATATTGCTTAACAACCGAACAATTAATAATAATACGGATGAAACCTATCGCATTAATCACAGGAGCAACGAGCGGCATTGGATTGGCTTGTGCTCATAAGTTTCTTAAAGCGGGCTATAGGGTTATAGCCACAGGTCGCAATGTGCAATCGCTCAACAAACTTAAAGAGGAGGGAAAGGATGACGTCTATACCCTAATCTTTGATGTGCGTGACCGTGAAATTGCCACACTATGTCTGAAATCGCTACCTGATGAGTGGGCGGATATAGAGGTGCTGGTGAACAATGCCGGTCTCGCCCTCGGTCTTGATCCCGAATATGAAGGAGATTATGATGATTGGGACACTATGATCGACACCAACATCAAGGGTCTGCTCACCATAACCCGAGAGGTGGTGCCCGGGATGATAGCACGCAACAAGGGGCACATAATCAATATCGGAAGCGTAGCAGGAGATGCCGCATACGCCAACGGGAATGTCTATTGCGCCACAAAGGCTGCGGTCAAGGCTATAACCGACGGCTTGCGCATAGACGTTGCCCACACCCCTCTGCGTGTGACACTACTGAAACCCGGACTTGTGGAGACGAACTTCAGCAATGTACGTTTCCATGGAGACGATGAACGGGCAGACAACGTTTACAAAGGGATTGTACCGTTGACCGGCGACGATATAGCTGATGCCGCGCTGTATGCTGCCCAGGCTCCGGCCCACGTTCAGATTGCCGAGATGCTGATTCTTGCTACCCATCAGGCTAACGGCAGCGTGATCGTGCGTTCATAAAATCTCGGATAATATAGAGCGCGTCCCTTAAAAATCGTCATCTTACGGCTCCGACATTTTAAGGGACGCGCTCTTAACCAATTTGAAAAACTATCAGATATGGAATCACTTGAGGCCAGAAGTCATGAGAATGCCAAACGGCTCTTTGAGACTGGAGAAATTGACTATTTTGAAATAGGGACGGTTAAAGGGCTTCTGTCAATCCATCATCTCAGACGGTCAAGACCGTCACGAGGCCCCAGATGACGAGCAGGATGTTGCTTACAGCATAAGTTACTGCATACCCAATAGCCGGGACCGTGCTCCCTATCGCATTCTGTGCGGCACCAAGTGCCGCCGTGCATGTACGTGTGCCGGCACAGCATCCGAGAGTGATGGCAGGATTAAACTTGAATACCTTATGACCGAGCCATAGTCCGAAGAATATGGGTATCATTGTTCCTATCGCTCCGGCAACAAACAACATCGGACCTACCGCCTTGATTCCAGCCACAAAAGATGGTGCTGCCTCTATACCGACCACTGCGATGAATACATTCAACCCGAGGTTATTCATAAGCCAGAGTGCCCCTTGAGGTATGTGTCCGTATGTAGGCCGTTTTGATCTCAGCCATCCGAACACAAGTCCTGCTATGAGTGCCCCGCCGCTCGTGCCGAAACTCACGGGTATGCTCCCTATATAGATACTCATCGTGCCGAACAGACCGCCGATAAATATTGCGAGACCAACAAACATCAGGTCGCTCTGAACAGAGGGACGGTCTTCGGGGCCGATATTCGAAGTTGCTTTCCTGACTTGCACCGGTCGGCCTACCACCGTGAGTTTATCGCCCTTCTCAAAAGATGTATCGAGGTTAATATCCAAGGGCGCACCATTACGGTATGCGTCACGGATTACCACACCATGCATATATTTCTTCTTCCTAAGGTCAGAGATACGGGTACCGATAAAGTCATCCTTCTTCACTAACACCCCTACCCTGTCAAGAGGATACGACAGTATCTGAGGGTCAGCAAGTTCTTGGCCGATGTATCCCGTAGCCTGCACCATAAATTCAGAACGTCCGCAAACCACCACCTCATCACCTGCATATATCAGGTCATCGTGCCGGGGCGCTTTTATCTCATCATTGTGGCTCAGGCGGTCAATGTAAACCTCAAGACCCCGCTGCCTTAAATATCTCTCGGTCTCCCTGACAGTCTTCGGCAAATTGAAGAAATCGGAGTCTACCCTATATGCTCTGTAATAAACCCTCTCCATCGCATTTACGTATGCCGGATCTTTTGAATGGTCGCCGGAATTAAGTTTCTTCTCGAGTTCGAGAGTGGCGGCCTTCACTTTCTCAATACCTCCCAGCAGACGTGGAGCAATGTTGCCGAGTATTATTACAGTGCCCAAAGTTCCGAAGATGTAGGTCACGGCGTAGCAGACGGGAATAATATTTAGTTCACGGTCAAGCGTCTCCTTCGGGAGCCCGAGTCTTCCCAGAGCCTCTGTGCCGACACCTAAAAGTGCGGAACAAGTCTGTGAACCGGAAAACAACCCAATCGTCTCCCCTTTTGAGTAACCCATGAAATAAGAAATGAGCCACGTCACACCAAAACACATAGAACCCATCACCAAAGCGAACAAAGCCTGTTTTAGTCCACCCCCTCTTAACGAACGGAAAAAGTCGGGACCCACACTGTAGCCTATTGAGAAAAGGAACATCATGAAGAACACCATCTTAATCGGCCCTGACATTGGGATATTCAATTGACCTATGACGACCCCCACAAGCAAGACTGATGTCACGCTTCCCAAAGAGAAGTTACCTATCCTTATTTTCCCTATAAGGAAACCAAGTCCTATGGTCAGGAAAAGGGCGAGTGTAGGATATTCACGCAATATTTCTGCAAAGGATTCTAACATTTCGGGTATGTTTTGGAATGTATTTTTAGTTTTTTAACGCTGTTTCCCACTCCCCAGTTCATTCGGAGATGTCTCTTTCATTTATAAGAATTTCTCAAGAGAATATATCCTTATTCTGCAAATTATTCCGGGGTTGGAACGTTTTGTAGAATAAATAAAATATTATAGCAGGCTAAAATACACAGTTTAAGCAGGGAAATTGAGGATCCAAAATCAAAAAAAATGTAAAATTCGTTCCGTTTCAAAAAATAAAAAACTATGCAATCGCATTATTCCTCACTGCGCGAACACATATGCAGGACACCTGACCGCCTCTGCCTTCTATGACAGACCCTGTTTCCTCATTCCGCTTGCCGTCAACTATCTAACGAATAAGAATGCGGAGGATATGAAGAAAACCCCGACAATCAATGCCGTGGCTTCCTTGTGGTATGAGTTTCTGTTTCTATTAAAGTCGATTCATCTCTGCCTCTGCTGCCGCCGAACCTTTATATTTGCTTTTATGAGGCTGAAAATTGTAGATTATGTTCAGAGCAACGCCTCTAAGGTCATAACTCTGTCGTTTATCAACGAAAACGCTATAGGTGTTCATCGTCCAATCGTTGTTGGCAGTGTTGAAAATATCAGTAGCAGACAGTTTGAGGGTGAGAGATTTATTAAGGAATGACTTGCCCACAGATGCGTCCATAGTGAACCATGACCCACCGAAGCGGTTAGTGTGCATATCGCCCTGTGAACTTCCGCTGATATTAGCGGTAACAGACCACCCTTGAGGCAAAGAGAAAGTATTGTCAAAATAGTACGAATATATAGGCTTATTGTATCTGCTATTATGTACGGTGAGCCACTGTCGGTATAACCCTGCGGTAACACTCGGAGTCCAAAACCGTACAGGGTGGCTCCACACAAGATATAGACTTAACGCTGAAACATCGATATTCACAGGGTGCATAAGTAGTTGCAGATTGTTGGCGGAATATACCTGCTTAACAAATGCGTATGTGTCAAGAGAGCGGAAACAGTCAGCCTGAAGCATGAAGCCTTTCCACATGCCGAATAACCGGATATCATGTAATCTCTCGTCACGCAGTCGAGGATTACCACCCTCAATCTCATGTAGACCTGTGTAATTGAGAGAACCTGTAAGCTGCGAGTAAGGGGGCTTTACAGTAGCCATTTTATAACTTATGCTTATCTGCGATTCTTCGCTGAAAGAATAACCGAGAGAAAGGTCGGGGGTAAGCGTGTGGTCGCGGCGGCTGATGTCATCGTCGCGCTTGCCGTCGACCTTGAGGTCATAATTGACATATTCGTATCTCGCACCGACAGTCAGGGAAAACTTAGCAAACATACGCGACCATGACGCATATAGGGCGGTAGAAGTCTGTCGGGCATCAGTTAAAGAAGATGGTATATATTCGCTCACATCGGTATTCAGCATACGATAATCAAGAGAGGTATGTGTGTAACTGTCTTGCGTGCCAACAGTAAATTCTCCATTCCAAAGTGGAAAATTCAGATATAACTTACCAGCCCAAAGGGTTGAAGTCCGTTTATCGGTAGAGTTTACGGCACGGGAAGTAGATGAAGGATAAGTTGTAGCCACATCATTAGCATCGCATGCGCTACGGAAATCGCCGTCTAAATGAAGAAGATATTTGTCGGCAAAGGTATTTTCATAATATAGAGAAGCGATGTGGCTGTGTGCTCTTATACGCTTGTCAATATCGCGAGCTATAGCCGGGTTATTATCAAGCCATTCCGAGCCGGAGTTAGAAAAATCGCCACGTTCGGGATTGTAACGGTAATATGCGCCAAATGATTGTGCTCCGCGAGAGTAGTTAAAGCCTCCCTTGACTACCCCTGTTGTCGTCGGGAAAGAACTGAATTGGCTACTACCAACAATTGTTTCTTTTCCCTCATAGACAAGAGTATTAGTTGTGGTACCTTTGTTTACTGAATTATTTCGATTTATCGTACCGTTTACGAAAAACTCCCAATCTCCGGTGCGATAACTCAAAGCGAGATAATCCATGACAGACCATTTGCGGTAGCGCTTAAGTTGAAACTGCTCTGTCAAAGACACCCCTTGCACGAAATTACGTCGCGTGGTGATTTTAAGGACCGCGCCTGTGGTACTTTCGTAAGAAGCACCGGGAGCCATCAGAAGTTCCACTTTTTTCAAGTTGGATGACAGCAAATGCTGTAACTCCATCTCGTCGCGCATAGGTCGTCCATCTATATAAATTTCAATATTGCTTTTACCAATGACGCTGACTACATTGTCAGTAACCTTAATCATCGGTAATTGAGCAAGTACATCGAGAGCGGTTCCAAGGTTTGCAAGGTTAGTGCCTGGAATAGTTGATATGAGAGAAGAACCGACTAATTTGGTTGCCGGTTGTTTCGCGGTAACTATAACCTCTTGCAATTCATGCGTGAGACTATCTTTCGCTTGCTGATTCTGTGAAAAGCCGCTTTCTGAGGAGAGAAAGACGGTCAGTAATGAAATTAGAATTTTAGTTTTCATGCCTTGCGGATTTTTTCTGCAAAGCAAGTGAAAATGCCTCAATATGACCTAAAAAATTGTCTTACTTTTATCTGACAAATCCTGACAAAAACTGGAAATCAGATATTTATCCGAAGTTCGTAAGAGTCGCCTCTGTTACAAACAATCTCCATGTTTGCCCGGACGAGAGCGTTCTTTGTCCGCTTGACAAGTGTATAAAGGGATTCCTCAGCATTACTCTTATTACCCCAAAGAGATTCGCATAAACTTCGTTTATCGACTTTCATACCCGGAGCCTCAAGAAGCATTAGGGTTAACTTCCGCTGCATGGGAGTTAGTTTGATGCCATCAAGCGAAGGAGATGCGGAAAAAGCAACAAATTCCGCTTCGGGTATCTCGGTTTCTTTTCTTCTCCAAATAAACATAACAGTCATAGAGAGAATAGAAAGCGAGAACAGGATACTCGGGAATGTCTGATCCGAAGCATAGAAAATAGAAGCCATGGAACAGTCTGCAAAACCCTGAACTTGTATTGCAAGCCCTTCAGCAGCGCGTGCAGGCATAAGCATAATGGAGTCAGATACTATCTTATTTCCTCCGATTCTGTTTGGGCCACTATTAGTATCAACCAGCGCAAGAGTGAAGTATGCCTCATCTTTCAGCGACGGGGTTCTGAAATTGACATCCGAAGCCTGATATATCAAAGGCTTATGAATGGTTTCATGCATGTGGCGAATGGCGGCAATAGTATCGGGACGAGTCCACAGAGCACTATTCTCTTTAGCCAACGCAAACATAGCATCGTTAAGATCATTCGCAATGTTCTGTTTAGCATTTGAATAGGAGAAGCAACAGGTAATTACCGACGCTATCAATAAAGCCAATGGAACGAACATACCATAACGAAGTGCTGGACCGGGACCGGCAGACATATTATTCTTCATAGGAGTGAAAAATTTCATGGCTTAATCATACGTTTATAATCGACTTGCCAAAGAAAGTAGACAGCATGGCACGTGTCAAGATGGTGAATATTTGCAGTTCTCATACGTCAAAAGTTTTATCGGGTTAACTGCTGTTTACCAAAAAGGAGATCTACTTCGCTCATAATACCTTGTGGTTAAAATTATAACGCAAAGTTACGAAAAAAGCTTTACATAAATGTAAACACAATGGTATTATTTTACTATACACCCACGGCTCTTCAAGGCTCTTTCATTAGGAATACCGCCAAACGTAGTAATGAAATGGACGGGGCATAGTGATTACAAGGCTATGA
Organism: uncultured Porphyromonadaceae bacterium; assembly: GCA_947175265.1. Lineage (GTDB taxonomy): Bacteria > Bacteroidota > Bacteroidia > Bacteroidales > Muribaculaceae > Lepagella. Next base: position 30,391 of record CAMWMD010000006.1, read on the forward strand.
AGCCTTTATCGATATTGCCGACAGTATAAAAGTTAATGCACTAAGTCGTTTCGACTGATCCCCTGTGCGTTATAGATATATTATGAGATTTTTTTGTTAATTTTGCCAGATGAACGAAAATACCCCTATAACCGTTGCGCCATCATCGCAAGACAATGAAATAATTCTTTACCAACCGGATTCAACCGTAAAGCTTGAAGTCCGGCTGGAGAACGAGACTGTGTGGCTGACACAACAGCAGATGTCTGAACTCTTCAAAAGAGACCGAACTGTGATTACCCGTCATATAAATAATATATTTAAAGAAAATGAGCTTGATGAAAAAAGCAATGTGCATTTTTTGCACATTACACATTCTGATAAACCTATCAAACTTTATTCTTTAGATGTAATCATTTCTGTTGGGTACCGGGTCAAATCGCAGAGAGGTACCCAATTCCGTCAGTGGGCTAATAAGGTGTTGAAGGAATATCTACTTAGAGGTTACAGTATCAATCAGCGATTGATGCACATGGAAAATCGGATTGATCACAGGCTTTCCGAACATGATATTCAGATAAAAGAACTGAGCAATAGAATGGATTTCTTTGTTCGGACGTCGTTGCCTCCTAAAGAGGGAATCATCTATGACGGGCAGATATTCGATGCCTATACACTTATGTGTGATCTCATACGCAGTGCCAAGAACCGTATTATCATTGTGGATAATTATATCGATGACTCTGTATTTCGTCAGCTTGACAAAAGAGCCACAGGAGTGTCAGCCACTATCTTTACTCCGTCCATAAGCAGGACACTGCGTCAGGATCTGGAGCGTCATAATGCTCAATACGCTCCGATTGAAGTAAAGACTTTCCGTAGGGCGCATGACCGATTCCTTATCATAGACAATGCCGTCTATCATGTCGGGGCATCATTCAAGGACTTAGGCAAAAAGCTTACAGCGTTCTCCAAAATGGAGATAATGACCGCCGACGAATTGATAGCTTATTTGGGGTCATAAATACAAGATTAAGAAAAATTCAAACAATATTCATAATAGTAGTCTGGATATTACCTGACAACCACAGATACCACTCAAAAAATTGGGTGGTATTTTTATTATCACTAATAATCAAATATTTATAAAGAAATTATATTTAAGTCACCACCTCCTTACCACTCGTTATCAGGAGTTATTTTGCAGTGTCGACAGTAAACAAAATCAATCACCGGCGCCGGGATTATCAACTCAAAATTATTCTTAAATATGAAAATCGGAAACCTTTTGAACAGGCCCCTGTGGTAGTGAAGTGACCCCAAAAAGTTAGACACATAACTTTTTGGGTGCACTTCAATTGCAAAGTTGGGAATTTTTTATGAACTGCTCAAGAATAAGACTATTAAATTCAGGGGGGAGGGAGACTTATTCTACAGGGAAGAGAAGCAATTATATGAGAGGGGTATGATTTGTTTTGGAGATTTCAAAAAGATAGATTAACTTTGCGGTGAAAGTAATCCAATCAAGAGGGGTGCCCCCTGTCACGGGGCTGAGATTATACCCTTGGAACTTGAAACGGTTAGTACCGTCGAAAGGACTTGAATTTTTTCATTTTTTGTATTCGTATTTCTCCAGGAGTGTTGCATCCGACACTACCCAGACAGACATCCCTCACGTCAGGACTGCTTTCATAAACTAAAACTATGTAAGATGAAAGTAGTGTTAAACAAGCGCGAGATTGAGGTCGCCTCATCTGTCGCAACTCTTGAAGACCTTATGAAATCGGAATCCCTGACAGGACACAGAATGGCCGTGGCTGTCAACAACAGGGTAGTTCCGAAAAATCTGTATTCCGAGACCCCGCTTGAGGATGGGATGAAGATAACTGTAATTAAGGCTGTTTGCGGTGGATAAGAATCATTTCTTGAAAATTGCCGTGACCGTAGACTATCACTTTCCCGATGAGGCACAAGAGATTGAAAGATGCCTCACGAAAAAGGGGTATGACTTCGTACACATCCGTAAGCCGGAGCAATCCACCGGTTCCGTCGAAAGTCTGATTGCAAGCATCAACCCTGACTTGAGACCACGCATAACGGTTCACGACCATTTCCCGCTCGCCGTGAAATATGGTTTGGGAGGTATCCACCTCAACCGACGCAATCCACTTCCACCTGAGGGGTGGAAAGGGAGGATAAGCGCGTCGTGCCACTCTTTTGATGAATGCAGAGGTTTCATGGGTCAGGACTATGTCACTCTCAGCCCTATCTTCCCAAGTATCTCCAAACCGGGTTACAGTGGTAATTTTGATTCCGACTCCCTCATTAACTTTCTCAATAGCGAAGACAGGCCACCTGTAGTGGCTCTTGGAGGGGTGAGGGAATCAGATGTTGGCTATCTCCGCGAAATAGGATTTGAAGGTGCAGCCATGCTGGCTGACGCATGGCGAAAGAAATTCCGACCGGAAAGTTTCTATCTGCAATTCATTACTCACCCGAATTCCAAAGATGATGCAGTGAATCAGGCCCGGACAGCCCTTGAAGGTGGATGCAGATGGATTCAGTTGAGATGGAAAGAGGCGACTGACAATGATATTTTAGAGGCAGCCGTCGAAATCAGTGAACTATGCAGGAAGCATGACGCGATATTCCTTTTGGACGACCGCGTGCATATTGTAAAAGATGCCCGGGCTGACGGAGTGCATCTCGGGAAGAATGATATGCCGGTGGAGGAAGCACGCAAAATCATAGGACCGGGAGCCATAATCGGAAGGACAGCCAACACAACGGAGGATCTTGTGGACGGTGTGTTCGAAGGTGCCGACTACATCGGCATGGGTCCCTTCAGATTCACGACGACAAAGAGGAACCTCAGTCCCATACTCGGTTTGGAAGGTTACCGTAAAGGTATCGAGGCATTGAAAGAAAGGAATATGAGTATCCCAATTGTAGCAATCGGAGGGATTACGGAAGGAGACATACCGCAATTATTATCAACAGGAGTTGATGGCATCGCCCTCAGCGGCTATATCATAAACTCACCGGATCCGGAGGCTACGACAGGGAAACTCTGTAATTTGATCTCACACGAAAAACAAAATTCAGGAAAATGAAAGATTTGATAATTGGTGGTCGGAAATTCACATCACGACTATTTTTAGGAACGGGGAAATTCAGTGACAACAAACTCATGAGGGATGCAATCATGGCATCAGGTACGGAAATGGTGACCATGGCCATGAGACGTATAGAATTGGAGGATAAGGAAGACGATATGTTGGCAAACATAATCTCCGATCATATCCAGTTGCTCCCCAACACCTCCGGAGCGAGGGATGCTGAAGAGGCTGTTTTCGCCGCTAACCTCGCCCGCGAGGCTTTCGGGACAAACTTCCTCAAACTTGAGATTCATCCCGAGCCACGTCATCTACTTCCCGACCCTTTGGAGACTCTGAAGGCAACCGAGATACTCGTGAAGGAGGGATTTGTGGTGCTTCCATACGTACAGGCCGATCCGCTCCTATGCAAACGGCTTGAAGAAGCCGGGGCGGCAGCCGTCATGCCACTCGGCTCACCGATAGGAACAAACAAAGGGCTTATCACTCACGAGTTTCTTCAAATGATTATTGAACAGAGTGAGGTGCCTGTGGTGGTGGATGCGGGAATCGGCGTCCCCTCCCACGCGGCAGCCGCTATGGAAATGGGAGCCGATGCCGTTTTGGTGAACACTGCCATTGCGGTCGCGTCAAATCCCGTTCTGATGGCCCGGGCGTTTGCCGATGCTGTGAGAGCCGGACGCCTTGCCTTCGAGGCAGGCCCCGCAAGCATTCATGAATCCGGTGCAGCCACAAGTCCACTCACCTCTTTCTTAGACTGATATGTTTTCAGAAATATTGAAAGGATATGACTGGGAAACGACTACCCGTCAGATTCAGAATAAGAGTGAGGCAGATGTAAGGAGGGCGTTGGCCAAAGAGAAATTGAGTATCGACGACTTCATGGCTCTCGTCTCTCCTGCCGCCGCACCGTTTCTGGAGGAGATGGCTGTAAAAAGTCAAAGGGTGACAAGACGGAGATTCGGTAAAACCATCTCCATGTTCATCCCCCTTTACATCACCAATTCCTGCTTGAACGGTTGCGTCTATTGCGGTTTCAATCATAAGAATAAGTTCCGGAGGGTAATTCTCACCCCCGCCCAAATAGAGGAGGAATGCAAGGCGATAAAGGAATTGGGGCCTTTTGAGAATCTCCTCATAGTGACGGGTGAGAATCCTAAAGCCGCCGGAGTGGATTACATTGAAAGCGCATTAAAGGTCTGCCGTAAATATTTCTCAAATCTTACAATTGAGGTGATGCCTCTATCATCTGAAGAATATTTCAGACTCCGTCATTCGGGACTCAACGGTGTGGTTTGTTTTCAGGAAACCTACAACCGGGAGAAATACAAGACATATCACCCGACCGGTATGAAAAGCGATTTTGAATGGAGGGTCAACGGTTTCGACCGAATGGGTTTGGCCGGAGTGCACAAGATCGGTATGGGCGTGCTGATAGGGCTTGAGGATTGGCGCACAGACGTGACCATGATGGCGATACATCTCGACTATCTGAAAAAACGGTATTGGAAGACACGCTATTCGGTCAACTTCCCCCGCATGCGCCCTTCAGAATCGGGCTTCCCTCCAAATGTTGTAATGACAGACCGGGAACTTGCGCAACTTACGTTCGCTTTCCGTCTTTTTGATCCCGATGTAGACATATCCTATTCCACCAGGGAGAATCATGTTTTCCGCAACAATATGGCTACTCTGGGGGTAACTACCATGAGCGCGGGGTCAAAGACTGAGCCCGGGGGGTATTCGGTTGCTGACGGTTCATTGCAGCAGTTTGCTGTAAGCGACTCCTCCTCTCCGGAAAAAGTGGCCTCCGATCTGCGTAAAATCGGTCTGCAACCTGTATGGAAAGATTGGGATGAGGCTTTCAACAATAATTATTTAGAGAGATATGAAAGTCAATGATAGATATTCCAGGCAAAAGATTATGCCGGAAATCGGGGAAGCGGGGCAAGAGAGGCTGAGGAAAAGCACCGTCCTGATAGTCGGTGCGGGTGGACTCGGTTCGCCGGTCAGTCTGTATCTTTCCGCCGCAGGAGTCGGTAAACTGATGATTGCAGATCACGATTCCGTAAATATCAGCAATCTTAACCGACAGATACTCTATACAACCTCCGACATCGGAAGAGGGAAAACAGAATGTGCAGTTGAACGACTGAGGGGATTGAATCCTGAAATAGAGATAATCGCCTTGCCGGAAGGGCTTAACGACGACAATGCGGCCTCACTGATTGCGGCTGCCGATATTGTAGTGGACTGCACAGACAACTTCCCGGCACGCCTTCTCATCGACAGAGTATGCAGGGAGACCGGCACACCATGGATTTTCGGTGCAGTGGAAGGATTCTGCGGACAAATAGCCTTTTTCAACGGAGCGGGAGAAACCGGACTCACCGACCTGTTCGCAGATTTGGATAGTCAGGAGACAGGTGATACAGTCCCAATCGGCGTAGTGGGTGCGACACCGGGCGTAGTGGGGTCAATTCAGGCATCGGTGTGCATCAAATATCTCCTCGGTCTCCCCCATTTGCCGGAGGGGAGGCTTTCAATAATAGATTTAAATAACTTATCAATCCAAAATATTGATTTCTGATAATTATGGAAAAAAATGAAAAATGGTCAGAAACGGCATGGAAAGCTGCCGAACCCATATACAAAGCAATCCTTGAATTGCCCTTCATCAAACAACTTACCGACGGCACTCTTGACAGTGGCATCTTCGAGCGTTACATACGTCAGGACAGCCTCTATATAAACGTCTACAGCAAAGTGCTGGCAGATATCGCCTCCCGTCTTCCCGTGACGGAGATGACCGAGGCATTCCTTGGTTTCGCTCTTGAGGGGACTGCGGCTGAACGCTCACTCCATTCACAGTTTATCGAGGCGCAAGCCACGGGTATGTCTCCTGCGTGCAGGTTCTATACCACGGTTCTTCAGGCTCAAAGCCTCTCACCTGTGGAGGTTGAGGCGGCGGCAGTGCTACCCTGCTTCTGGGTCTACCTTAAGGTAGGACTTGAAATAGCGGCTAAGGCTGATGAATCCAATCCCTATCACGAGTGGATAGCCATGTATTCCCAACCGGAATTTGCAAAATCCACCGAGAGGGCCATAGCAATCTGTGACGCGCTCGCCGAAAGGGGAACAGATGAAATAAGGAAGAGAATGACAGATATATTTGTGGAATGCACAAGACTCGAATGGCTCTTCTGGCACTCCGCATATATCGACCTTAAATGGGAAATATGATGAATACCCTTCCTAAAGCCCTCACCATCGCTGGCTCCGACCCCTCAGGAGGGGCCGGAGTACAGGCCGACCTCAAGACTTTCTCCGCTTTGGGAGTCTACGGCACCACGGCAATCGCCGCCCTCGTAGATGAAAACACCTTAGGGGTCTACGACATACATCCTGTGCCCGTAAGGTTCGTGCAGGGTCAGATACGTTCAGTCTTATCCGATGTCGGCACAGATGCCATAAAAATCGGTATGCTGCATGATTCTCCTCTAATAGAAGGTGTGGTAAGCGTATTAAAGGAGTATCCCGATATACATAATATTGTGGTTGACCCGGTGATGGTAGCCACTTCCGGCGACCCACTGCTGGAGAAAGATGCTGTAGAGACATTAAGGAGTGTCTTGATTCCCTGCGCCCGCATCATCACGCCTAATATACCGGAGGCATCGCTTTTATTGGGGGAAAGCATCGACTCTCAGAATCAACTTGAGGAAGCGGCAGTAAGGTTATCCCGTATGTATGGAAGCAATCAAGTTTCCGTATTGCTGAAAGCCGGTCATCTTGACGATGAACGTCTGATTGACATCTTTTATAATGCAGAGTCGGGCAACATCATCCGTCTTGAATCCAAAAGAATCAAAACGGAGAACACACACGGCACCGGTTGTACGCTCTCATCGGCAGTAGCGGCAGGGCTTGCAAAAGGTATGAACCTTGACAATGCGGTAATATCTGCCAAGGAATACCTGACAGGTGCCCTTACCTCGGGAGCCACTCTGAGTATCGGGAAAGGGCACGGACCCGTGCATCATTTCTTCTCGCTATGGTCATGACCATCCATAATGCACTCTAAAGACCGGTGGCTCTATGTAGTGTCGCCGGTCTTTTCAAATTTGCAGCCACCACATTTTTTATTAAATTTGCATCCGGCAATGTTGACACTGATGTGTAACTATTGATTATCATGTGCAACACAAATGAACTCAAATTATGGCAGACAATTATCTTGAACGAAAAATGGAAGACCTGAAAAACGGCCGTCTTAGTCAAGGATATTCCCGACCGGCAGGGGGTCCTAAGAAGGGATACATACGTTTTCCGATGCCCTCGCGACGTGTTCTTGTAATCGGCGGGACGATAGAGCCGGCTCTGTCGGTAGCGCGAGCCTTCCTTAAATCCGACTGCAAAGTGGCAGTTCTTGACAAGGGAGGTGCTATCGGCGACAATCTTGCATCGAACGAAGGTATGCGGTTCATTGCGGGAAATCCTAATGATGTGGAGAGTATATGCAAGGCATTCGAAAATATCATCTCTGCCTGGAGGGGTATTGACATAGTCATCACACCCTATAAATATGCTTTATTGGTGAGAAAATTATTTACCGCCTATAAGGAGGCATATAAGATTCCATCCGATTACGGAGGTCGCATAATCATTCTATCATCCGAAAGCATCCCCTTGGAGAAGGTAGATTCAGAACAATTAAAAGAATGGAGAATCACAGTCAACAATATTGTATGCACCGGGAATGGAGAGGCTGAGAGTGTGGCTTCAATCGCATTGTTCCTTTCCTCTACGGTGTGTGGCGACGTTTCCCTCTCTACCATTCTTACACATCATCCGCTTTAATTCCGCTCCCCCTTAGAGAACAAATTGCCTACTCGTCAAGCAGTGTTATGCAGGTCATCAGGCGTTCATCCGGAGCTCCGTCTCTCCTGTAACTCGGGAACATATATTCCCCCTCCTCATTTACGGATTGCAACGTGCAGAACTCTGAAGGCTTAATGTTTTCATCCCTCACTCCTCTTCGCCTCAAGCGCTTGATATTCACACCCTGAAGATCAATATGCGGTTTTCCCTCCGCGCCCCCCGGCCATGTCACATAATCAGTGAATCCGGCTTCAATGAAACGGCCGGCAAGTTCACTGTCGACCTCATAGTTACCACTGCTTATCGAAGGGCCGAACGCCACCTTGAGTCCTGAAAGGTCCGCTCCCCTATCCTCAAGCAGATCAAGCGTCCTGTCGAGGATACCACCGAGGGTACCTTTCCAACCGGCATGAATTGCGGCAACACCATTCACATCCTCGGCATAGAGGAGAATCGGCACACAGTCCGCAGTCCTGACCCCTATAGTCACACCGTTTACAAACGTTACCAAAGCATCGGTATCATCATAAACAGAATCTCCGACACCATCCACCACCCTCACATTTAGAGAATGTGTCTGTACGGGTGTCGTGGCCAGAGTGTCGAAAAAATCGGGGATATCCTTCCCCTTTCTGACGCCACGACCGCGACATACAAGAACGGCTCCCTTGACATGCTCGCCGTCCATTATCGTGTAAACATTTGTCGTTATACTTTCCTGCGCTTTTGCCATATTCATTGTTTATGAAGATGCGGTAATCGAATTCTCCTTCCAAATCCCACGGCGCAAATTTACACATAATTCTCCGAGTAGCAAAAAAAGAGAGGCGCGACCCTCAACGGGCCACGCCTCGGCATTTCATATAATCAGTACTTTCAGTTTAGAATACCATCTTTGTTCCGCAGATGATGTACATACCTTTCTCCAACTCGATAACATTTCTACCGGCGGAGAGGGCGATTGACTTAACCATCTTGCCATCTATTGAGTAGACGTTCTCAACTTTGGCAGCGGGAGCGTAGATTACCCATTCGTTACCCTCTTTTGCCACCTTCACTGAGGATACTGCCTCAACATTGTCGATTGCTGACTGGTGACCGTTCTCGGGGAGAGAGATCTCAACAGGAGCGGAAGCGAAGAGTTGGAAGGGAGCCACCTCTACAGTGTCGGCATCTGCATCCACACCCTCGAAGGCTGTATTGTCATTGTTGAGGAGGTAAACCTCGTCAGCCTTCATCTCCTTTGCAGAGTAGGAAGCGTTGATGCTGAACTTGCTCCCCTTTGCTGAAACCATCTCAGGATTTACGTTTACAGTGCCGGAGGTTGTAGTGAAGATGATCTTTCCATCCTCGGGTGAGCAGAAGAGATAGGGTTTGTTGGCCACTATTTCCATTGCGCCTGTGAGTTCGTCGTCATTCTCATTGAGAGTGTATGCCATGCAACCGTCAAGAGTCTTAACCTTACCGTTGATGAGGGGGAGTTCAGCACCGTTCTCATCCGTGATGGTCTCAACATTGAAGGGAACCACGATTCCTTTCCAGTCGCCACCTTCGATTTCCATGCTTACTGTAGCGCCATCCTCAAGAGTGAAGGGATAAGGGATTGCAAGAGCGTGAGTGTCGGTGAAGACTATCGGGCGGAATGCCTTGTAGACTCTTCCTTCGATTTCAGCCACAGAGCCATCAGCGAGAGTAGTAGTCACCATTCCTTTGCTTACGAAGAGATAGTTGGCTTTCGCTGCGGGAGCCTCAACACCTTCGTCAACTACTATCACACAGTTGGGATTGAGACCATCGAAAGCGTGGGAGTCAAATTCGTCGCCTGCTCTTGTGTTCATTGATGCGTTGCCGTCAGCGAGAAGGGTGATGCTTGTAAGGTTGTCGCAACCCTCGAAGGCATTCGCACCAATGTAGTTGACGCCTGTCAATGTAAGGCTTTCAAGTGAAGAGCAGTTCTTGAACGCACCTTCCTCGATTGAGTTTACAGAGGCGGGGATTGCCACAGAGGTAAGGTTGGTGCAACCGTTGAACATATCCTTGCTGATCTGAGATACCTCGGGAAGGATTACAGTCGTGATGCTTTCCATTCCGGCGAGAGCACCTTCAGGGAGGTCACCTTCCACTTTGGAGAGGTCGAGAGTCTCGGCATTCGGGAAGCACTCCTTAACCATTGCGAGAGTCTCAGAAGTCAACTCACCTTTCAGAGCGACGTTCTCTGTGTCGGCAGTCTCCTCAGAGTTGATAGCCGCGATCTGGTCATTGTTCAGTACCGCATTCTCAACAGGTGTTGCGAAGAGGTTGATCTTGCAGTTGCTGTCCACCACATTTACGGTGTAGTATCCGTCGTTGTCAGGGATAAGTTCCTCAAGACCGTTCATCACGTGCTTTTCAAGTTCGGCAGAATTTTCACCGTCAAGATCCACACGGAATTTCACTGTGCTGTTTTCAGCGAGACCTTCGATTACGGGAGCGAGGGGGTTGCTCTGGTTGAGTGTCACCTCACCGTCGGCTTCCGGAGAATTCACCTTGAACATAGGAGAAGTAGATTCGAACTCTACATTGAGGAGATATACCACTTCGATGTTGTGGTCGCCGCTTGCCTCGGGATTAACAGCCGGGTTATGGAATGTCACAGCGTAAGTGCCGTCAGCGTCAGGAGTAAGTTTCACACCGTTGTCATAGACCATGCTCTTGATTTCGGGATGAGCGAGGGCAAGTTTACCTTTCACTGTGATAGTCTCGCTCTTCACATCCTCACCGAGGAATGCGGCCGCTTTCTTCACGTCAAAGTCAGGATCAGTGATCTTACAGCGGGTGGGGTCGTAGTTCAAAGCAAACACCGGAACTTCAGAAACGATGTTGTATCCGAGTTTCTGCCAAGGGTTACCGTAATCCATCTGGCTGTAAGGAGTCTTGTAGACGCTGAGGTATTTCTCCGGAACTACGATTGTGATTCTTGAAGCGTCGTAAACATCGCCTACCTTGTGGCCGAGGTTGTAGGCCGGTTCATCAAGAACCAAATCAGTTATCGTCACCATGGGATTGAAGTGGCTTACCACGAGACGTCCGTTTGCAGTGGCGAGGTCACCGGGGATGTAGATTGTAGTCAGAGATACACAACCGTCGAATGCCGCCGCGCCGATGGAGTAACCGTATTTGGGAGAACCGGAGGCATACTGGCCAACCACTACCCTGTTTGAAGAGAGGCTTTCCGGAAGGCGGATCTCTTTAAGTCTCTCACAATTTCTGAAAGCAGCCTCACCGATGCGAGTCACACTGTTCGGAAGAAGAATCTCTTCCACAACCGGCATTGTCTGTCCGATACCGCTGCTCTTATAGAACATCTCTGAAGGAATCATATCCTCCTTGTAATCACCGTTGGTGGGGTCTGCCACTATCTTGAGGCCTGTGAGATCAAGTTTCTTAACAGTCTTCTGAGCGAAAACCTGACGGAATGCGTTGCCTAAATCGGAAGCGTAAGTCTCGCCTGTCACAACCACGTTAGGCCGGATGCTCTGTTCTGTAACTGCCTTGTAGAGTTCGCCGGGAGCCACGTTATAGACCATTACGCCACTCTCCTTGGGATCATAGACCTTGATGTCGAAGTTAATATCCTCGTTCACTACGAATGTGTAGTTGACCACGGCAGCCTCTTTAACCACTATCTCATTGTTGGCGATGAGATCTATGCGCTTTGTGGAGGAGTTGGGAGAAATCTTCAGGGTGATGTCCTGACCCTTGATCGCTGTAGAAACCGCGCCTGTCACTGTCACACCTGCCACTTCGGGGATATTGATGTTGAATATCTGGTTGCTGTTGTTGAGAGCGGGGAGAGCGTCAGCCACATTAGCGTTAGCACCTTTCACGAGATGCCATACTTTCCTGTTTGCGGAGTTCACAAGGCGGATTGTGTTGCCTTCACGAACTTTTGCGCTTGAGACCTTGCAGTTGACGTTCATTTTCCAGTTGTCGCCTGCGCCGGCTGTCCAGAGGTTGACGGGAGAGATGAATTCCTTGATGTCGCCATTTGCATCGGCGAGGACGATACCCCAATAGAACTGCTCGAAGCCGGCCGGAATCTTGAGGGCGTTAACCCTTACGGTGAATTCCTGACCCGGGATTACGTTCACCGCCTCAGTGAGAAGACCTGCGGAACCTTTGTCGGATGTGAGAGTCCAGTAAGAATTCTTCTTGTCAGTCTCAATCGGAGAAACAAGGTTGAAATGGATGATTGTGTTGTTGTCGACAGTTGTGCGGAAGTTGCCTTCTGAATCGGGAGTGAGGAGCATGTTGTTGGCGTAAACCTCCATACGGTTGTCGTTGTCGGCTGTGTGTTTCGCTGTGAATACGGCCTCTGTACCGCGAGCCACCTTACCGGGTGCGATCTCGCAATCGAAACTTACCTCATCGTTGTCCATCACTGCGAAGAGAGCGTCGTCGCTCTGGGGAGCCTTCTCGACCACTATGTTGGAGATTGTATTCCAGTTTTCGGCTTTGCTATAGTTTGCCACGGCTGCCTGTGAGGGAACGTGGAGAGTGACGAGATTTGTCTTCACGCCTGAGAGCACACACCAGTTGATGAACTCAGCCTTCTCTCTTCCTACATATATGTCGCGGAGAGCGCTTGCGCCACAGAATACGTTGTATTCGTAAGTCTTGACACCTTCGGGAATTGTTATCGTGGTGATACCGCACTGGCGGAAACAACCGTTGTTAAGGCGATTAACCGATCTCGGGAGGATAACTTCCTTAAGATTGCCGCAACCGCGGAAAGCCTCTCTCGGGATTGCGTTAGCCTGGCTTGAACCGTTAGCAGCAATGTATGCGCCGGAGATGTCGAGGCGTGTGAGTTTCATTGCGTTGCGGATGTATTCGAAATCGCGTGCGTCAATCGAGCCGAACACGGTGAGTTCCTTAAGTGTGCCTGACTCAGCCTCGCTGATGATAGAGGCGAGAGTGCCCGGTTCTTCAACCCATACGCTGCGCTTTGCCTTCACATCGGCAACCTTCTGCACGAGGATGCTGATTGTCTGGTTCTCGCGTACATTTGAGATTGTATAGTTGGCATTGGCATCTGCCGTAAGAACATATCCGTTTGCCTTGACAGTCACGATATCCTCGTCAGCGTTATCAGCCTCTACCTTGAAAGTGTAGTTCCAGCCGCGAATCACGCTGTCGTCGCCTGAAACCTTCACGCCAGCCACACCTTTGGGAAGTTCTATCTTGAAGGAGGCGGGAGATGCGACAGATGTCGGGAGTTCGTTAAGTGTGGGCAATTCACCTGCCACGGGGAGCCAGTTGCCGTTGTCGCCTGATGCGAGAGTCACGATGCAAACCTTGTCGCCCTCTGCCACGGATACTCCTGCGGGGAGTTTGCAATCCTTGAAATCAACGAAGCCGTCGAAAAGGTATCCGAAAGCCTGAAGGGATATTGGTTTGGTGGCGCTGAGAAGAGATTTCAATTTACCATCCTTGCCACAAAGACCTACAGCTATCTGGCCTGAGAAATCGGAATAAGAGAGGTTCTTGAGGTTTCCGACACGCACTGTGAACGGTTTGCCGTTGCTGAGATCGGTCATGTCACTACCGATACCGGTCTGGTTGCCGTCAGCAGTAATATGAAGAGCGGACCATCCGTGTGCACCCTCCGCACCGGGCTTGATGTTGTAGATGATGGTGTTGAGATTGTTGTAGTGGTGGGTGCGGCTCACTGTAGGATTGAGAGCAGTGCTGAGGAAATAACCGTTAGCGGAGCCACCCCAGCCCCAGTTGAAATGGAGGAATTCACCTTGGTAACCGTCGCAGATGAAAGCGTGACCGGCCGTAACATCTTGACCACAGTAAAGGACCGGGCGACCCTCATCAATTTCATTCTTCACGATATTGTCCCATTCCTCCTGAGATGCAACCTCGGCTCGTTTCTTATATGAAACTCCGGGATCATAGTTGAAGTAAGTTGAGAGGGCTGCGGGCACCTTTACTTCGTATGCGCTTGATCCAGACATGCCATACTGTGTGTCGATACTCTTGGAAGCGTGATACATCAGTGTCGCCACCGCATCAGCCTCACTCTCTGAGTAACCTGAGCGATAGTTGTCTGTACGCATATCGCTCCAGTTGTAATTTGTATTGAAGTCTACGCCGTCAAAACTTCCGTTGCCGCTTGCGGGCCACTCGTAGAACTTCATAATTGTTGCCATAGCAGTTCCGACGCAACCAACGAGAGGTTTGCCGGGGATATAATTGTTGAACGGTCCCTCCTGGCTCCACTCTGCTGTGGGGAGAAGTTTCTGCTCGTCGCTTCTTGAGGCGCTTGCAGAGATCATAGCCTTACGCTCGCTCAGAGATTTGCTCTTCTGAACTGACGGAGCGGCTTTCACCTCTTTCTCCATGCCCTCCATCACCCATTTCATTGCATCAGGGGCATTCTTGGTTGGATATCCTCCTTCAAAAGAATAACCGAGGACGGGTGCTGTGGAACTTTCTGCAGAGATGATTACAAATCCCTTGTTACCGTTTACGTTAAATACATAGAAGTTGGAAGAACCCTTTACTGTTTCCGCAACAGGTTCGAGGGAGAGATTGCCCATGATACGGATTTTCCGTGAGTTGAGGAATTCGGCTGCGATGCTTTTTGCTTCGTCAACACCGATTCTTGCTGAAAAGGCCGGCACCGCTGTTCCCATCATAAGGGCAGGGACCATGATTTTGCATAGAAATTTGCACATAAGGAAAAGTTTGATAGAGTTTGTAAAAGAAAGTTTAGAAAATCTTGAAAAAAGATAGTATTATGATTGTAAAACCGAATTATTGAAATTATTTAATAACTTTAACAGTGTTTTGGATATTTTCAACATCCGGGTTACGATTGTATAACGGAATTTAAAATAAACGGTTTGCATTACCCTGAAATTTTCTTTGCATTTTTTATTATCTCCCTGTACCTCAGGTATAAAAAATTTCAATTTATTAAAGAAATTTCATATCATCTTTTATTTGTACCTTTCATGTAACTTTTGTATCTTTGCACACACTCTCCCACTCCTCTTTTTTCAGACTAATTAATCAAAATCACATATAATGAAACGTAAACAGCTTCTTGCGTTCATGCTGCTTGCCGGAGCCTCCGCCTTGTCACAGGCTGAGTCACCACGTTGGCTGCGTGATGCCGCAATATCTCCCGACGGGAAAACCATTGCCTTCACTTATAAAGGTGATGTCTTCACAGTGCCCGTCACCGGCGGTCAGGCCACTCAGATAACCTCAAATGATGAATATGACGGCCGACCCGTCTGGAGCCGCGACGGGAAAAGCATCGTTTTCCTAAGTTCACGTGAAGGCTCCGACGATATTTTCATCACCTCTGCAAAAGGGGGCACACCACGCCGACTCACTACAAACAGCGGAAATGAGACTCCCCTAACCTTCCTTAACGACTCCACTCTCCTTTTCAACGCCTCCCAACTTCCGGGACGCAAGACCGCGAGGGCACCCTTCTCCACCCAGATTTACAGTATCAACGTGAATCTCGAGAATCCGCGCCCGAAACTATACCTTTCCCTCCCTGTCGTGTCGGCTGACGCTAACGCCAACGGGGTGCTGATCTATCAGGACAGAAAGGGATATGAGGATGTGTTGCGTAAGCATGAGAGATCATCCGGGACAGGAGATATATGGCTCCACAGTAACGGGAAATTCCTTCAGTTGACCAACTTTAACGGTGGTGACCAGTCGCCGGTATGGGGTAAGGCCGACAATTATTTCTATGTGAGCGAGAAAGACGGCACTCTGAATGTATTCGGGGCAGCGATAGGTAAAAAGGGTGAGAAACAACTTACGAAATTCACCAAACACCCTGTGCGCTCCCTGTCGTCGTCAGACGACGGACTCCTCGCATTCTCCTGGGACGGCGACCTCTATACACTCGTTCCCGGACAGGAACCGGTGAAGGTAAATGTGGATATCGTAGCCGACAACTACGATTCCGACCGTGTGAAGAAATATGTCAGAGGTGGTGCATCCGAACTCGCTGTCTCTCCCGAAGGGAAAGAGGTGGCGATAGTTCTGCGCGGCGACCTTTACGTGACAGATGCGGAATACAAGACCACCAAACGTATCACCGACACTCCGGCCCAGGAGCGCACGGCATCTTTCTCGCCCGACGGAAAGACTATCGTATATGATAGCGATGTCGACGGTATATGGCAACTTTTCACTGCCAAAATAAAGAATCCTGATGAAAAGAGGTTTGCCTATGCCACTGACATAGTGATAGAACCTCTCTATAAGTGCGAGACCTCGGCGATGCAGCCGATGTTCTCTCCCGACGGGAAGAAAGTGGCTTTCCTTGAAGACCGCACTACCCTCAAAGTGATAGACGTTGAAACTAAAAAGGTGACCACTGTTCTTGACGGGAAATACAACTATTCATATTCAGACGGCGACGTGCCTTTCGAATGGAGTCCTGACAGCCAATGGCTCGTGGTCTCCTACATCGGCAACGGAGGATGGAACAACACCGATATTGCCATAGCAAAGGCTGACGGCACTGAGGTGGTGGACCTTACGGAAAGCGGACACTCTGACAATAATCCTAAATGGGCACTCGGAGGAAAGGCCGTGACCTACTCCACAGGGAAATATGGCATGAAGAGCCAAGGCTCCTGGGGAAACCAGAGCGACGTTATGCTGATGGTGCTCGACCCGGAGGCATGGGAGCAATTCAACATGACGGAGGAGGAGGCAGAACTTGCCGAGAAAGCCGAGAAAGATAAGGGTGACAAGAAGGAGGATTCCAAAGATAAGAAAGGGAAAAAGAATAAAAAGGATAAGAAAGAATCCAAGAAAGAGAGTGCCACTCCCCTTGATCTTGCAAACCGCCGCTACAGGACCGTGCGCCTAACCAACCGCTCATCCAACCTCGGAGATTATTTCCTTTCTCCCAAAGGGGACAAACTCTATTATGTGGCAGCCGCGACCGAAGGGGGCTACAATATCCACGTGATGGACCTCAAAAAGGGTGAGAACAAGGTGCTCCTCAAAAACACATACGGCTCGCTATACCCTGATAAGGATGGGGAGAATCTGTTCGTCCTTTCAGGAAGAGGCGTAAAGAAAGTGAAATTGTCGAACGCAGATGTCGATGACATAGAATTTGAAGCTCCTTACGACCGCAAACCATCGCTTGAGAGGGCTTATATCTTTGACCACGCGGCAAAGCAGGTGGCGGACAAGTTCTACGACGAGAATCTCCACGGCGTGGATTGGGATTACTACACTTCCCACTATCGTGAATTCCTACCCTACATCAACAACAACCGCGACTTCGCTACCCTTCTCAGCGAACTTCTCGGCGAACTGAATGCCTCCCACACAGGAGGACGCTTCTACGCAGATGGTCCGCAACTCCACACCGCCTCACTCGGCGCATTCTACGATGAGGATTACAAGGGCGAAGGGCTCAAGATTGCAGAGATATTCCCACGCGGCCCCCTGGCTTCAAAGAGTGCTGACCTTAAGGCTGGCGATATCATCCTCGCAATCGATGGCGAAAAAATTGAGCCTGAGAAGGATTATTTCCCCATGCTCGAAGGTAAGGCAGGCAAAAAAGTGCGTCTTGAGGTACGCAAGGGTGATGGCTCGACAAAGGAGGTCACCGTTAAGCCGATAAGCGCGGGCGTGCAATCCAACATGGCTTATCAACGTTGGATAGAGCGCAACGAGCAGATAGCCGACAGCCTCTCCGGGGGAAAGATCGGTTACGTCCATGTCAGAGGTATGGATGCCGACAGTTACCGTGAGGTCTATGACCGCATACTCGGAAAATACCGCAACTGTGATGCCATAGTGGTCGATACCCGCTATAACGGTGGCGGCTGGCTCCATAACGACCTCGCGGTGCTTCTCAGCGGTAAGGAGTATGTCACCTTCAAACCCCGAGGCCGCGAAATCGGCCACGAGCCTTTCGCCCAGTGGACCAAACCCTCCGTCATGCTCGTGAATGAATCGAACTACAGCGATGCGCACGGCGCCCCGTTCGTATATCAGACTCTCGGTATAGGCGACGTTGTTGGTGCCCCCATTCCCGGAACGATGACCGCCGTGTGGTGGGAGACTCAGATAGACCCCTCCCTCGTGTTCGGAATTCCCCAGGTGACAAATGTGGCTACCGACGGCACAATTCTTGAAAACCATCAACTCAATCCCGACGTGATAATCTACAATCGTCAGGATGAACTCGAGAAGGGAACTGATGCCCAACTCGAGGGAGCCGTAAGGCATCTCATGGAGAAGACAAAAAAATAAATCATGCGTCTTGAACGTTATGTTTAAGACTCCCGTATCAAAAGGGCTGTCACAGGGTATGACCCTCGACAGCCCTTATCTTTTGCTGTGAAACACGGGGAATCTCATATAATACTGAATCTTAACCAAGCACCATATCATGACACCTTTCACACATCTTCACGTCCATTCCCAATACAGTCTGCTTGACGGGAAGGCGTCGATTCCCGAACTTGTCGACAAGGCAATAGCCGACGGCATGAAGGGGATTGCCCTCACCGACCATGGAAATATGTTCGGAATAAAGGAGTTTTTCAACTATGTGAACAAGAAGAACTCAGGAAAACCGGATGAGGAGAAATTCAAGCCGATACTCGGTTGCGAGATGTATGTGGCAAAGGAGAAAATGTCTGACAGGAAAGACCGCTCCGACAAAGGGTTCCACCTTATTGTCCTTGCAAAAAACCAGAAGGGATATCACAATCTGATTAAACTCGTCAGCAAGGCCTGGACGGAGGGTATGTACTATAAACCCCGTACGGACAGGGATGAACTTGCGCTGCACAAGGAGGGCCTCATCGTATGCTCGGCGTGTCTTGGCGGGGAGGTGCCGCAACTGTTCCTACATGATGATTTGAAAGGTGCGGAGGAAAGGATTCTGTGGTATAAGAACACTTTCGGCGATGACTATTACCTTGAACTGCAACGCCACGAGACATTCAAGGAGAACGCCAACCGAACAACGTATCCCGAACAGCAGAAGGTTAACGCCTTCCTGATAGAGATGGCGCGGAAACATGGCATAAAACTCGTAGCCACCAACGACGTGCATTTCACATTCGAGGATGACGCCGAGGCTCATGACCGCCTCATCTGCGTGTCGATGCAGAAGAAATTTACCGACGACCGCATGCACTATACAAAGCAGGAATGGCTGAAATCTCCCTCGGAGATGGAGAAGATTTTCGCCGATATTCCTGAAGCCCTCGCAAATACAAACGAGATTCTTGACAAAGTGGAGTTCTATTCGATCGACCACGGCCCCATCATGCCAAACTTCGCCATACCCGCAGAATTCGGCACAGAGGAGGAATACCGGGCGAGACTGACCGAGGAAGACCTCTTCAATGAGTTTACCCAAGATGAGAACGGCAACGTTGTGCTGACACGTGAGGAGGGTGAGAAGAAAATAAAGCGTCTCGGAGGGTATGACAAACTTTACCGCATCAAGTTTGAAGCAGACTATCTTGAGAAACTCACCTGGGAGGGAGCGAAGGAACGTTACGGCGACCCTCTCCCCGAGGAGGTTAAGGAGCGTCTGAAGTTCGAACTTTACATAATGAAGACCATGGGTTTCCCCGGTTACTTCCTTATCGTGCAGGATTTCATAAATGTCGCAAAGAAAGAGCTCGGGGTGAGCGTTGGCCCGGGGCGTGGCTCCGCTGCCGGTTCTGCCGCCGCCTATTGTCTCGGTATCACTCAGATTGACCCTATAAAATATGACCTCCTCTTCGAACGATTCCTGAATCCGGACCGTATCTCACTCCCCGATATCGATGTGGATTTCGACGATGACGGCCGCTATGTGGTTTTGAAATACGTAACAGATAAATATGGTGCTGAAAAGGTGGCGCATATCATCACCTATCAGACAATGGCCACGAAATCGGCAATCAAGGATGTGGCGAAGGTGATGGATCTTCCGCTGGCTGAATCAAATCGCCTCGCAAAACTTGTGCCTGACCGTCTGCCCGACGTCAACGGTAAAACCCCAAAGATAAATTTCAAGAACTGCCTCGCATATTGTAAGGAATTTGAGGCTGAAACCCGCAATCCCAACCCTGTCGTCAGGGAGGTGATGAAGTATGCGGGGCAATTGGAAGGGAACGTCAGAGGTACCGGTATCCATGCCTGCGGCGTCATAATCGGTAGGGATGACATCACCGACTGGGTGCCTATCTCAATGGCTACGGATGCCGACGGTTCCAAGGTTATATCCACGATGTACGAAGGGTCGGTTATCGAGGAGACCGGACTCATCAAGATGGACTTCCTCGGGCTGAAGACGCTCTCCATCATTAAGGAAGCTCTCGCAAATATCAAACAGACGCGGGGAATAGATCTCGACATAGAGAATATTCCTCTCGACGATCCGGCCACATTCAAACTTTACTGCGACGGACGCACCACATCCACGTTCCAGTTTGAGTCGGCAGGTATGCAAAGTTCATTGCGCGATCTGAAGCCCTCCAAATTCGAAGACCTCATAGCCATGAACGCCTTGTACCGTCCGGGGCCTATGGACTATATCCCCTCCTTCATCAAGCGTAAGCACGGTGAGGAACCCATATCCTACGATATCCCCATCATGGAGAAATATCTTGAAGAGACCTACGGCATCACCGTCTATCAGGAGCAGGTCATGCTCCTGTCGCGTCTGCTTGCCAACTTCACCCGCGGCGAGAGCGATATGCTCCGTAAGGCCATGGGTAAGAAGCAGATCGACAAGATGGCAAAACTCAAGGTCAAGTTTATGGAGGAGGGGCAGAAAAACGGCCATAAGGCTGAGACGTTGGAGAAGATTTGGGCTGACTGGGAGAAATTCGCATCTTACGCTTTCAATAAAAGTCATGCCACCTGCTACACCTGGGTAGCCTATCAGACGGCTTACCTCAAGGCTAACTATCCGGCTGAGTATATGGCTGGTGTGCTCAGCCGGAATCTCGGGGCGGCAGACAAACTTAAGAAAATCATGGACGAATGCCTGAGGATGGGTATCGACGTCAAGGGTCCTGATGTCAATGAGTCTATCGAGAAATTCGGCGTGACCAAGTCAGGGGAGATACGTTTCGGTCTCGGAGCCGTCAAGGGGGTTGGGTCCAATGCCGTGAACGCCATCATCTCAGAACGAGAGGCCAACGGGCCCTTTAAGGATATCTACGACCTTGTAGAACGTGTGAACCTCACGGGATGCAACCGTGCCTCGATAGAGAATCTCGCCATGGCCGGTGCTTTCGACAGTCTCGGCTACCGGAGGGAGATCTTTGTTGACAAGACAGGGCTCGATGTATCTTTCGCGGAGCAACTGGTGAGATATGGGCAGACCATTCAGAACGACCGAAATTCGATGCAGGCAAGTCTTTTCGGCGACTGTGAGCCGATAGATACCGATAAGCCGGCTATACCTGACATAGCACCCTGGGATCGCCTTCGGCTCCTGAATGAGGAGAAGAAACTTGTCACCGTCTATCTCTCCTCCCACCCACTCGATCCGTATCAGATGGAACTCGAATATTTCTGCAACTGCACTTGCGCGGAGTATAATGAGAAAGAGGTGGCGGGTGCGAAACTTTGCGTCGGTGGGATGGTGACTTCCTTCTCCATCAAGACGGGGAGAAGCGGCAATGCCTTCGGAATACTCACACTGGAGGATTTCTCAGGCTCGCATGAGTTCCGCATATTCTCACGCGACCTTGACCTCGTGCGCAACAAGCTCGTGGAGGGGGATATGGTCTACATACGTTTCAACGTGACGTCGGCCCGCTTTGACCCGACCAAGACCATGACCAACATCGAGGAGGTGAATTACCTAAATAATATAAAGGGTAACGTAGCCAACCGCATCACGCTGTATATCGACCGACACTTCGACAAAGAGGAATTCTTCAACTCTCTGCTTGAGATGCCGGCTGATGAGCGACCGGGCGATATGTATTTCGACATATATAATAAGGAGACGCGCCAGGTGATAACGATACATGCGAGGCGAAAATTCCCGATAACCAAGAAACTCATCCGCCTGCTCGACGAGTGGGGCATTCGCTATCGTGTTGCCACGCAATGATGATGCCTCTGCGATTCCGCCTCCCCTCTATTGCAAGATTTGAGGATTTTTCCTAACTTTGCATTGTCCGCAGAGCAGCATAGCAGGAGTAAAGATGTGATGCTCCGCCTATCTTTCGAGATTATATGTTAAACCTTTAAAATAGCAATTGTTAAATGGCACTTGAATTTACAGACCAGACAGCCCGTAAGGCTATCGAATCCGGCAAGCCTGTCGTGATTGATTTCTGGGCAACCTGGTGTGGTCCCTGTATCAAACTCGGTCCTGTCGTTGAGGAACTCGCCGAGAAATTTGCCGGACAAGTCACTGTCGGCAAGTTAAATATTGATGACAACGATGAGATTGCAAGTGAATATCGCGTACGCAACATCCCGACCGTGCTTTTCTTCAAAGACGGAGAGATGAAGGAACGCAGCGTAGGACTTGTAAAACTTTCAGACCTCGAATCCAAAATAGCCACCATACTTTGATAGCCCAAAATGCAGCGGGGCAGTCTTAAAGAAGACTGCCCCGCTAATTTCATTATCGGCATCATCTTTCATTTTCGGCATCACCGTCATTCGGGCCGACCGAACATAATGAACGTACGCTCGTAATATGGAGTCGTGATATCGGAAATCACGACCCCCTTTTTTGTAGAGGCATGGATGAATTCAGTGTCGTTAATCATTATCCCGACGTGTGAGATTTTTTCAGGATCTTTCCCTGTAGCGAAAAAAGCAAGGTCGCCCACCTCGACATCCTTCCCTTTTAGCGCACGGCAGTATTCCGCCTGTTTCGCCGAATTTCGGGGCAGCTTAATCCCTGTGGTCTTCTCATATACCTTGAGCACCATTCCGGAGCAGTCGCTCCCCTCCCCTTTCTCGCAAGCCCCATACCTGTAAGGGGTGCCGAGCCAACTCCTCGCCTCCTTCACAATCTTCTCCTGCTGCCGGGTAGCCTTCCCTACATGTATTGCCTCTACCTGAGCCTTCTTCTTGGAAGACACTTTGCTGTTGCCTTTCGAAGAGCCGCAACCCGTGACAACAGACAGTAGAATAAGACAGATTGCAAGATGCTCTAACCTTCTGATGCGCGTAATTCCCATAAATGTCGTTTCAATATACTTTTTTACCTTACACCAATTTCAAAAATTAAATTTCCGGAAAAGGATTTACAAAATTAATCCTTTTTTCATATTCCTCAATCTATTTTCATCTTTTTTAAAACATAAAAATCTATTGTATTAAATTAACTTAAAACGAGCCCGGAAGAGTAAACCCGAATGTAATATCGCGCTCTTTTTTGAGTAATAAACATACAGAGAGCCCTTGAAAGGGCAATATATTCCACAATGAAAACCATAATACCAACCTTTCATAATAAAAAGATGAAAAGATATTGTATTCCCGCAATGGCGGCGGCTCTCGCCATTCTCGTCTCACCGGCATGTGCCCACAATGCTGAAAGCAATGCCGAGGGGCAGACCCCGCAATTCATCCGCACATCCAACGGGGCCTCTTTTGAAACAGACTTCACCGTTGCCGCCGAAAAGACCGTCAACGCTGTTGTGTGCATAAAGAGTTTTACAACCCGCCAGCAGAATCCATACGGCGGGCAGGGCGGATACGATCCTTTCGGAATGTTCGACTTCTTTTTCGGCGGTCCGCAGCAGCGTCAGCAGCAGCCCCGCCAGCAGCAGCGCAATTCCGAACCCGTGCAGAGCGGACTCGGCTCCGGGGTCATCCTTTCCGAAGACGGTTATATCGTGACAAACAATCACGTCATCGACGGAGCGGATAAACTTGAAGTGCTCCTCAACGACAACTCCACATACGAGGCTCGCGTAATCGGCACAGATGAGGCCACCGACCTCGCCTTGATTAAGATTGATGCCCAGAAACTGTCGCCCGTCACTTTCGGTGACAGCGAGAGCCTCAAAGTCGGAGAATGGGTGCTTGCAGTTGGCAACCCCTTCGGTTTCAATTCTACGGTAACCGCCGGTATCGTGAGCGCGAAGGCACGCAGTCTCTCCCAAAACAGCCGCAACGGAAAGATGGGTATCGAGTCGTTCATCCAGACAGATGCCGCCCTCAATCCCGGAAACTCGGGGGGTGCCCTCGTAAACCTCAAAGGGGAACTTATCGGCATCAACTCGGCAATCTATTCTAACACCGGAAGCTACTCAGGCTTCTCGTTCGCAATCCCGACGACAATCGTGAAGAAAGTAATGACCGACCTCCGTCAATATGGCACGGTTCAACGCGCTGTCCTCGGATGTGCAGTGGCCGAACTCGATGCGAAGATTGCAAAAGAGAAAAACATCACAGCCGTCAAATCCGGTCTCTTAGTAAGCACCGTGACAGACAGAAGCACGGCTAAGGAACTGGGTCTTCAGGCTGACGACGTCATCACCGCAATCAACAATGTTGAGGTGCACAACTATGCACAACTTGTTGAGCAGCTCAACAAGTTCCGTCCCGGCGACCAGATTTCAGTCACCTACTACCGCAACAACAAGAAGGAGACAAAGACCGGAGTCTTGCGCAACACACAGGGGAACACCACCATCACAAAGAAAGGTGATTTCTCCGAGATAGGGTGCGCGTTCATGAAACTCTCAGATGAGAACAAACGCAGCCTCGGCATAAGCAACGGTGTGAAAGTAGCCGGGTTGAAAAACGGAGCCTTCCGCGATGCAGGGATAAAAGATGGCTTCATAATTACAGATATAAACGGACGCGCCGTCAATTCAAGCGACGACGTTGAGGCAATCTACAACCAGATAATGAAGGGTGATGATGAGGATAAGGTGATGTTCATCACGGGTCTTTACCCCACCGGAAAGAAATACTACTACGCCGTGAATCTTGCACAGGAATAACCTTCCATATAACCTTTGATAAAAAATGGCCGTCGGGGATATTGCCCGGCGGCCATTTTTTTTATCTCCTTCTTAATTTTTGAAAAAAATTTATAAATAACACAACATTAGAGCGTGCGATACGTTTAACTTTTGGCGATATTGCCCAACAGAGTTTATTTAACCACCCGTCAAGATGAATTAGGGCTTCCACGGCATTTACCTTTTTCATCTTCAAGGTATATATTATTAGAAAAATTTAGGTTCAAATAGATTCAAAAGTCCATACGGGAATCAGAAGTCTGAAAAGGTAACTGAAACCCGTCATTGACAATAATTTGGAAGGGAATATGAGACAATTAAAGATAACAAAATCCATTACCAACCGCGAAAGTGCTTCACTTGACAAGTATCTTCAGGAAATAGGCCGTGAGGAACTGATTTCTGTAAGCGAGGAAGTGGAACTTGCACAGCGTATAAAGAAAGGAGACCATGCCGCTCTTGAGAAACTCACGAGAGCGAATCTCCGATTTGTGGTTTCGGTTGCGAAGCAATATCAGAATCAGGGACTTAGCCTCCCTGATCTCATCAACGAAGGGAATCTTGGGCTTATCCGCGCCGCCCAGAAATTTGATGAGACCCGTGGCTTCAAATTCATCTCTTACGCTGTATGGTGGATTCGCCAGTCGATTTTGCAGGCTTTGGCGGAGCAGAGCCGCATTGTCCGTCTTCCACTTAATCAGGTCGGCTCCCTCAACAAGATAAGCAAGGAGTTATCCAAGTTCGAGCAGGAGAATGAGCGCCGCCCCTCGCCCGAGGAACTTGCGGAGAGACTCGGGCTGCCGGTTGACAAAGTATCCGACACATTGAAAGTGTCAGGGCGCCACATTTCCGTTGACGCACCTTTCGTGGATGGGGAGGACAACTCTCTCCTTGATGTGCTTCCGAATGATGATAGCCCAATGGCCGATTCCACCCTTAACCAGGAGTCACTGTCAAAAGAGGTGGACAGGGCTTTGAAACAACTTTATGACAGGGAACGCGAAATCCTGAAGATGTTCTTCGGTATCGGCTGCCAGGAGATGACTCTTGAGGAGATCGGCGCGAAGTTCGACCTTACCCGTGAGCGCGTGCGCCAGATAAAGGAAAAGGCTATCCGCCGCCTCAAAGGGCAGAAGAGCAAACTTCTGAAAAGTTATCTGGGTGAATAATTTCGGTCTGTCACTGATTTTTTGCGCGTGAAAGGTATCTTGAACCCAAATAGAATTATGCCCGTGATTCGGAGATGCTGCGGCAATCTG
Organism: uncultured Porphyromonadaceae bacterium; assembly: GCA_947175265.1. GTDB lineage: Bacteria > Bacteroidota > Bacteroidia > Bacteroidales > Muribaculaceae > Lepagella. The sequence continues at coordinate 56,638 of CAMWMD010000006.1, forward strand.
CGGATGACGGGCATCGCTATGTCTCTTCTGTTGCTCTCCCCTGTTAACGGTAAAGCGCAGGAGAGGGAAAGTTTCTTCAACGATGGAGAAAAGGGGCTCGCAGGCTCGCACTTTACCTGGGGAGCCGAACTCGGCACATCAATTGACGTAAGCGGATACGATATGTCCACTTTCAATATAGATGCCTTATTCGGGTATAAGAATGATTATTTCAAGATTCTCGGATTGGGTGCAGGTGTCCACAGGGCCATAGGCACAGGTGATAACTTCGTGCCACTTTATGCCGTACTCCGCACATCGTTCTCTACAAAACCGCGTCTTGTGTTCATGTCATTGAAGGCCGGTTATTCCTTCAACACAATCAGCGATTCATCGACGTTCGGGGATGTGAATGCTGCCTTGGGTGCGGGTATAAACCTCGCCATAAGCCGTCGGTTCAGATCACATATCATACTGGCATACGAATTCAGGCATTTCAACAAGAAGCATCGGGAGAAATATTCCCTCGTTCCGGAAGATATATCCCTCGCCACTCTCTCTTTCGGCGTAAACTTTTGATTCCATACCCCCTTTCCTTATAGATAACACGAGGGGCTGACGGTGATTCCGCCAGCCCCTCGCTCTTTATAGTATCTTTATTTCTCGGTTATTCCGTCGCGCTCAAGCAATGCCTCAGTTGTGGGCTGCTTTCCCCGGAACTCAACATAGAGAGTCATCGGATCGACAGATCCACCGGCTCGCAACATCTTCTTGAAGCGGTCGGCGGTAGCCTTGTCAAAGATACCGTTCTCCTTGAAGGCTGCGAAAGCATCGGCATCAAGCACCTCACTCCATTTGTAGCCGTAATACCCCGAAGCGTATCCGCCGGAGAAGATATGACCGAAACTGGGGGAGATTACGGTGCCCTCCACGGCCTCAAAGAGACGAACGGGATCCTGAGCCTTCTCCTCAAACTTCTCCACATCTACGGTTGCCTCAAGAGGGGTATCTATAGTATGAAAGGCCATGTCAAGATAACCGAATCCTAACTGACGCATGCAGGCGTATGCGGCTCCGAAACGTTTCGACTCCTCAAACTTTGCAAGCAACTCCTCGGGCATCTTCTCCCCGGTCTGGTAATGACGGGCGAATCCGTCGAGAAATTCCTTCTCAGTGAGGTAGTTTTCATTGAATTGTGAGAAGAGCTCCACAAAATCATGATATACGTTCGTGCCGGCGAAGGAGGGGTATTTTGCCTGGGCTGAGAGACCGTGAAGTGCATGACCGAATTCGTGGAGGAATGTCTCCACTTCCGAGGGTGTGAGAAGCACGGCCTCGTCTCCTACTGGCTTGGAGAAATTGCAGACAATCGAAATCAGCGGGAGAGTACGCTTTCCATCGTCATCCTTCTCCTCTCCACGGAACTCCGTCATCCATGCGCCCGGAGATTTTCCGGTCCGGTAGAAGAAGTCGGCGTAAAGCACACCGAGAAGGCTACCGTCGGAATCGAATACCTCGTATGCCCTTACATCAGGATGATAGACAGGAATATCCTTGTTCTCCTTGAATGTGTATCCATAAAGACGTGTGGCAAGGCCGAAAACTCCGTCGATTGTGTTCTGGAGTTCGAAATAAGGCTTCATCACCTCATCGTTGAAGGCATACTTATCATTCTTTAGTTTGTCGTACCAATAACTGTAGTCCCACGGCATGAGTTTGAAATCCGCACCCTCAGTCTTGCGGGCATATTCCTCAATCTCTGCCATCTCCTTGCGGGCAGGTTCGGAGTAGTGAGTCCTCAAATCCTCAAGCAGATTCATCACCGCCTCCGGATTATCGGCCATGGTGCCCTGGAGTTTGAATTGGGAATAGTTATCCTTTCCCATAAGTTTAGCGAGTTCAAGACGCACGTTGGCTATATTCTTCAGGACATCGATATTGCTGTATTCCCCCTTAATATTTCTGGAGTTATACATCTTCCAGAGTTTCTCACGCAAATCCCTGCGGTCGGAATATTTCATGAACGGCACGTATGAAGGGGCATACATTGTGAACAGATAGAGATTCTTGTCGTCTTCTTTCCCCTCGGAAGCGAGTACCTCACGTGCTGCCTCCCTCGCCGCCGTACGGATACCTTCGGGAATGCCTGAAAGTTCGTCCTCCTTAACCCAGAGACGCAGCGCGGGATTTGACAACTCATTGGAGACGTTCTGCCCGAATTTTACTGAAAGGTCAGAAGCCTCACCCTGAAGACGGCGGTAAGTCTCACGGTCCTTACCCTGGAGATTTGCACCATTCAGTGCAAAACCTTTATAAGTCTCATCAATGAGTCTGCGGTCTTCCGGTGTGAGATCCGTTCGGGATTCCCTTGTCTCATACACCTTCTTAATCCTGTCCCAAAGTTTCTCATTCAGCAGAAGATTGGTCTGATGCTCTGAGATAAGAGGTGTCACCCTTCCCATGATATCCATCAATACGGTGTCGCCCATAGCCGATTCAAGATTGCTCAAAGTCAGCACGGCCGAGGTCAGAAGTTTTCCGCTACGGTCGTAAGCCACGATGGTGTTTTCGAAAGAGGGCTGTTCGGGATTCGACACTATCTTATCAATCTCCTCATTATGGGAGGTTATGCCTTGCTTGATGGCCTCCTCATAATCGGAAGTCATGATTTTATCGAAGGGCACAGCGTTGAAAGGAGCCTTCGATGCCACAAGGAGAGGATTCTGTCTGCCTGCGGCGGTTGCATCTGTCACTGTCATCAGTGTCATGGCTGTTAATGTTCCTAAAATAAAGTTTCTCATTCTCGGTAAAAAAATAAAAGTCAAAGGTGTGCCCCCTATATCGAGGCACACCCTTTATACACAAATCGTATGTTACTTCTCTTCAGCCGGCACACCTTCCATAATTATCTGTATGCGGTTCTTGCCGTCATAAAGATTCTTCATGAAAGAATTGAGGCTATCAAGAGTGACGGATTCGATTGCCTCCTTATGCCCTGTGAGCATATCGAAGCCTCTCAGATAATCCACGATTCCGTCATCCCAGTAGGAGTTCTTGCGGACGTTAATCTCAAGTTGCTTGAGCATCGCTTCCTTCACCTTGGTGAAATCCTCGACAGATGCTCCGTCATTGAGGAGTTTCTCAAGTTCCTCCTGAGCACGGGTGATGAGTTTCTCCTGCTGCTCTTTATTGGTCTGGAAACGGTAGATGAGATTCCAGGAAGCGCTGTTATAGTTGAGGAAACCGGAAACTGAGGCACCGTAAGTGCCACCCTCCTCTTCACGGAGCGTGCGGATATAGATGTTGTCGAGTATATCACCCAGCATTCCAATCATCACCTCATTCTTCACGTTGATGTCGAGGTTATATCCGCTGTAGATATCGAATACGGTTGTACCGGGAGTCTGCATCGGCTGCTTGAAGCGATCTACAATCTCACCCTTAGGCGTTTCGATGGGAGTGAGAATCTCCGCCTCGTTCACTTTTCCTGAAGGGAGTGAGGCTATGTATTGATCCACAAGGGGAAGGAATTCCTTTTCGTCGATGTTGCCGGTGAATACAAAGGTATAGTCGGCTGCATTCCCCAAAGCGGAGTGGAGAATTTCGAGCATCTTGTCGTAGTCTGCTCTCTCAACTGATTCGGGAGTCATGGTTTCCATCATGGGATTGTTGCCGTAACGGACCATGCTGACACGGTGTGAGAAAATCATCTGCGGATTCTGGTAGGCATTCTTAAGACGCTGGGCAATGTTCTCCCTTGCTACATCGTAAGTGGCCTTGTCGGCAGAGAGGTTTGTGAACGCCGTATAGAGGAGTTCCATGAATACGGGAAGGTCTTTCACCGTAGATTGTCCACCCAATATATCGAGAGTCGTAGTGGTTCCGAATGAGATGTCCACATTCTTACCGGTGAGATATTTCTTGAGTTGCTTGGCATCGAAAGGACCGAATTTGGAACAGTTGAACGCCGTAGAGAGCATATTCACATTCGAAGCCTGATCTTTGCTGAAAGATCTCTTGCCACCGTTTCTGAATGCTGACATGAGAATCTCGTCGGCCGCAAAATCAGTTGCCTTCACCACCACCTTGGCTCCATTGGACAAGATATAGGTCTTTGCCCCTATACCCTTTTCCTCTTCCACGGCTACTACCTTACCTTTTTTCGGCAATTTTGCAATCAAAGGCTCTGTAATCACCTCATCCACGAATACCTCGTATGATGCGTTCATGGCATCGTTGATTGTCTTGATCATGACATCTTCCGCCACGACCTCGAATCCCTCCTTCTGGGGCTCCGAAGTAACAACCACCATATTGTTGGATGTGAGCAGACCGGCGGCAAATCCATTGATGCCCTCTACGGGAATCATCGGGAGCACCTGCTTGAGCATCTCATACTCCTTCTCTATCCCGGGATTCGGCTCATTGTCGACGAATGTGCGGCAAAGCTCGGAACCGTATGCATCGTTATCCGTCTTCTCCCTTTCATTATATGTTTTCTCATAAGATGAGAGGATATTGCTCTTCACACGCTCAAGTTCCGAATCCGTGAAGCCGGTCTTGCAAGCGCGTGCCACGATACCCATCACCTCAGCCACGGCGCCCTGAGTGCCTCTCTTCGGGATAGTCACCACATTGAATGAATCCTTTGTCTTGGAGACATAGAAATCACCGAAATAGACACCGGCACCGGAGTACTTGCAGTCAGGGTTCACGGCGTTTTCCTGGAGGCGGTTGTTGATCAACGCTGAAACTATGTTGCGCACAAGGTCATGCTGGATGTAGGCCTCAACTGTATTGCGGTACTCAAACGGCATCTTTTCCTCTTTGAAGGATATAGTGGTTCGCGGTGAGGCGAGTTCCGCATCCGTGTATGCGAAATAAATCGGCTTCTCATTGTTGCTGACCACGGGATATTTCCTCTCAGGGGCATTCTCGGGCATTGGTATTGTGGAGAACATCTCCTTCACCTTCTTCTCCATATCCTCGGTATTGAAATCGCCGACGATGATTATGCCCTGCTGATCGGGACGATACCATTTCTTATAATAAGCACGGAGTGTCTCAGGCTTGAAATTCATCACCACCTCCATGCTGCCTATCGGCATCTGATGATACTGATACTCCTCATAAATCTTGGGAAGCATCTGGGTATACATCCTGATATTGGCATTGTTACGGGTTCTCCATTCCTCCTGGATTACACCTCTCTCCGCATTTATCTCCGATTCCTCAAGGAGAATGTCGCCACTCCAGTCTCGAAGCACGAGAAGGACGCTGTCCATGAGAGGGGCATCGGTAGTGGGGACATTGTTGATGTTGTAGACAGTCTCGTCAAAACTTGTGTAGGCGTTTATATCCTGACCGAAACGTATGCCCTTTGACTGGAGATAATCGAGCATATTCTTACCGGGATAATTCTTCGTGCCGTTGAAAGCCATGTGCTCAAGGAAATGGGCAAGACCGAGTTGGTCTTTTTCCTCAAGTGTGGAGCCTACCTTCTGCGCGATATAGAAATTCGCCCTATCCTTCGGCATCTCATTGTGCATGATGTAGTAAGAGAGGCCGTTGGGCAAAACCCCATGCCTCACCTTCGGATTCAAAGGGAGAGGCGTCTGAGCCGTGACGAACAACATCCCCAACAGGAACATTGCCGCCGTCATAATTTTTCTGATCATAAGCGTTTCATTGTTTTATGTTATTGTATGTTTCCTTCTGACGTTTCTCTATGATGCCGGTTTTCCACGGATGTTCCGCTCAGATTATCCCGTTCATCATGGCATAGAGCGATAGGCCGGATGCCGATTTTATCCCTAATTTGGCCGAGATATTCTTACGGTGGGTGATTACCGTATTGACCGAGATACAGAGGGCATCCGCTATCTCCTTATTTATTTTTCCCGATGCTATCAGCCTCAGCACCTCCATCTCCCTTCCTGACAGTTCGTCAGGCACGTCTCCCCCCTTAAGTGCCTTCACGAACCTCTCGATACCCTCCCTGAGATCCGATTCATCACCCGCACAACTCAATATCGAGACTCCGCTACGCTCGCTGTCGGAGAAATCCCCTTTGCCGGCCACAAGCGTCCTCCCTTTTCGGGGAAGGAAGAAATCAAGGTTCTCGACAAACCTCCCCATGCTGACCACATAGCCGTCAGTCTTCTCTGAGAAAGGCTCAAACTCAGCAAAAGTATCAAACCTTTCGTATGTACACCCCTTGATTTCGTTGAGCAGCAGACGGAGACCAAGCGACTCGAGTGTGTCGAAACCTATGAGGGCAATCCTTATCAATTCACCCATTTCCCACTCCTCCAATTCCGCCGGCCATTTCCATTATCATGGGTATGAGAATCCTCTCCCTTATCCTGTTGTTCTGCCTTATATCGCGCTCGAGGGAGAATACCGCGCTTATAACGGCAGTACACAGGTTATGATCATATACCCCTTTCAATTGGGCCACAAAAAAGTATATGAGATCGTGAAGTTTCTCGCCTATCTCGTTGTGTGCCGTGGCCCTCTCTGAATACCCCCCGGGGACAATGCCTGCTCTCAAAGCCGGGTACAGGACGTCTGAGTCGTAGGCGATGCATTCCTTGAGTTCATCGCTTGCCTCCTTAAAGAATTTGAGGAGTAACGAGAGGTTGTTGTCTTTACCGCTCCGGGACATAAGCGAGGTGAAGTGCCGCTCAATGTTGGGGAGTTGGGCCTTGAGATAATAACGGTCAGTCTTCTCAAGGTAGTCTATCGTTTTCTCCAATGTAAAGGTATCACGCGGATTGACAGGGAAATATTGCCCGTCAATGAAAGTATTGACCACGGAAAGGAAGAAAGGCGTGTCTATCCCGCATCTGTCACAAACGGCTGAAATTGACTCATCGCCGACACCGAGTGTGACACCGAGCCTGCCGATTACCGGAATCAACGACGGATGCTGCATGAGCACATCCGAAAGCCTTGTATCTTTATTATATATCACCATTACATTCGGTATTTCCTGCTACGACTTAATGCAAATATGGCGAATCGCCTACAGGATTCCCTTCCCGCGAACGATCCGCCATTTTATCATCACTTCACCACTATTGTGGCATTTTCCGTAATTATAATGTCAACGCCCACATCATGAGGCTCCACCGGAACCTCATCCACAAGTTGGAACTCATAGCCTATTCCCACTTTGGTTGCCTTGGTGGTCTGCAGAAGACGGTCGTAAAATCCCTTTCCCCTTCCGAGGCGATTTCCTTTTCGGTCGTAAGCCACGGCAGGGACTACAATGAGTTCAATATCCTCAGGATTCACCACATTATCACCCGTAGGCTCCTCTATATGGAAACTTCCCAACTCAAGGCGGCTCTCATCGTAGGGGAGAATTTCGAGATTTACACCATTTACCCTCGGTAGGTAGAAATGTTTCCTTGAAGCCCATTTCCCGAGAAAATCATGAGTATGCAATTCATCGGGGAGGGAATGATACATCAATATATGGTCGGCGAGGAGGAATGCGGCAGTCTGTTCAAGACGTGCGAAAACATCGGCGGCAGCGGTCCTCTTCTCCATATCGGAAAGCATCACTCTCAATGCCTTCACTTTTCTTCTGATTTCACTTTTTTCCATCTTATAGTGTGTTTTTCATTATTGTTCATCCTTTACCCTTCCCCTTTTCCTTGACTTTATCGGGGGGAACGGATATCGGCGACTTTCCGTTCTTCAATGTCTCGTAAGCCCTCTTCACCGCGGTGTCATTCTCATTGAGAAGTTCGATGAAAGCCGGGTAGCCGAGCACATCTCTCGCAATCATGGCCTTTATCTGATTCAAGAGCAATGTGCGGGATTGATTTATATAGTACCACCTTGCGGGAACGCCATTCTTTACGGCGAAGTTCACAAAGTTCTCGAGAAGGGTGTTATCCCTCGGGAGCACCTTGAGGAGACGGTCTATGGTCTTCACTCCGTTCAACATATTCCTGTAGCGGTCTGCCACGGAATAGGCGAACTTCTGGATGAGGCCGTTGTTCATCACGTTGATGTAGTACGACGTATATCCCGTAGTATCCTCCGGCACGAAAATATCTGGCATGATTCCACCCCCACCGTAGACAGTGCGTCCGTTGGCTGTCGTGAATATCTTGCTCTTATCAAGTTTGATACTGTCGGCATTGTAGAATTCGCCATGCGCGAACCTGTCTATGAGGTCGAGATCATATTTTCCTGATTCGCCCCTCGCATATTCCTTCTGGATTGAGCGTCCGGAAGGTGTATAATAGCGTGCCACGGTGAGACGGATAGCCGAATTGTCGGGCAGTTCGGTCTGGTTCTGCACAAGCCCCTTGCCAAAAGACCTCCTTCCAATCACAAGACCACGATCGTTATCCTGAATTGCTCCGGCGAATATCTCGGAGGCGGAGGCCGACTGCTCGTTGGTCAAGACGACAAGTTCCGATTCCTGATAATTACCGGAGCCGTCGCTGGTGTACATAAGTTCATTCTCCGGTCGGCGTCCCTTGGTGTAGACGATGAGTTTCTCGGCGGGTAGGAATTCATTGACCATTCTGACAGCCTGGTCCATATATCCACCCGTATTGCCACGAAGGTCAACGACGAATTTCTCCGCCCCCTTCTCCTTCAGGTCGTTGAGAGCATTGAAAAACTCCATATAGGTGTTTCGTGCGAACTTGATTACCCGGAGATAAGCAATCTTATCATCGATCATATAGGCACAATCCACTGAATTTACAGGCACGTCGTTGCGGACCACATCAAACTTCAATGTTTCCGGCGTGTTGGAACGCTTTATATGAAGCACTACCGTACTCCCCTTCTGACCCTTAAGGTTCTTGAAGACATCATCCTGTGTTATGGAGTCGCCCGTAAGAGCTACGGAGTCAGCCCTTATTATCCTGTCGCCGGGAAGGATACCCACCTTCTCGGCAGGGCCTCCGGGAATCACCTCTATGACATTGACCGTGTCGCTGACAATCTGGAATGACACCCCGACTCCGCTGAATGAGCCGTTGAGATCATCGTTCACCGCCGTGAGGTCTGACTTCGGGATATATGCCGAATGGGGATCCAGCGCGCTGAGCAAATCCGGATAGACCGTCTCCATAAGGGAATCCACATCCACCTTGTCAACGTATTCCGCGTTAATGAGGCTCAGCACCGTCCTCAGTTTCTCCTCCTGGTCGGTGAGAGTCCTTTTCGTCATGTATCTCCCGATGAAGATACCACCCACCACTCCGGCCGAGACCAGAAGCGGAAGCAGCACTTTCGTTATGTTCCTCTTGTTACTCCTCATCTTTCTCAGGTATATGTACGGTTTCTATTCCTGCCCGTTCAAGAAGTTTAAGGCCGTCTGCCATCCTGTAGAGTTCGGAAAAGACCACTCTCTTAATACCGGCCTGGATAATCAGTTTGGCGCATTCGATGCAAGGACTCGCCGTGACATACAAAGTGCTCCCCTCGCTTGAATTATTGCTTCGCGCCACTTTAGTGATAGCGTTTGCTTCCGCATGGAGTACGTAAGGGAAGGTAAGGTTGTCCTCATCCTCACACACGTTTGGAAATCCGGAAGGTGTACCGTTATAGCCGTCGGAAATGATCATTTTGTCTTTCACTAAAAGTGCCCCCACACGGCGACGACGGCAATATGAGTTCTCACTCCATATTCTCGCCATGCGGAGGTATCGTTCGTCAAGCAAACGGGTCTTGTCTGTAATTTCCATATTTTTTTCTTTTACGAAGGGAGACCTTGTCAGGTCAATGCTCCATCAGGAACTTCTCCGCATCCATAGCGGCACGACATCCTGAACCGGCTGCGACGATTGCCTGCTGGTAAACAGGGTCAGCGCAGTCTCCCGCTGCAAAGACACCCTCTACGTTTGTGGAGGTGTTCAAGCCGTGAACCTTAATATATCCGTTCTCGTCAAGGTCTATCTGTCCCTTGAAGAGAGATGTGTTGGGAGTATGCCCTATTGCGAGGAAGAAACCGTCAATAGCTATGTCAAACCTCCGCTCCTCTCCTGTATCCTTGTTCTGGATTAGGTGGGCACCCTCCAATCCGTCTTCTCCGAAGAGTCCGAGAGTATTGCAATGCCATAGAATCTCTATATTCTCCCTCTCCATCACGCGCTTCTGCATGACATCCGAAGCACGGAGGACACCTCTCCTGACTATCATATATACCTTTTTGGCAAGGGTGGAGAGATAGAGAGCCTCCTCACAGGCCGTATCGCCGCCTCCTACCACCGCTACATTCTTCTTTCTATAGAAAAATCCGTCGCAAGTGGCACAGGCACTGACTCCGAGCCCCCTATATTTCTCCTCATCGGGTAAGCCGAGATATTTTGCCGATGCTCCGGTGCTTATTATCACAGTGTCTGCCAAATACTCATTTCCACGGTCGTCGGTGATATGGAACGGGCGGCTGCTGAAATCAACCTTCTCAATTGTCCTGGATTTAATTTCCGCACCGAAACGAAGCGCCTGCTGGCGGAAGTGCTCCATCATCTCAGGCCCCTGCACACCCTCCGGATAACCGGGGAAGTTCTCTATTTCCGTAGTGGTGGTGAGTTGTCCCCCCGGCTGGTCGCCTTCGAAAAGGATCGGGCGCAAATTTGCGCGTGATGCGTATAATGCTGCTGTATAACCGGCCGGTCCGGAACCTATAATCAGTACTCTTGTTTTCTCTGCTGCCATATTTGTTCGTTATTTTTAACAGGAGAATGAAGAATCTCCTATTTTATATAACAATTATTTTTCAAAAGTTTCCTCGTCAACTCCATAATACTTGCTGAAGGAAACCATAATACTTTCCATGTTGGATAGGAATTAGCCCCTCAGCGAACCGATTTCGGCTATCTCAGGTCGACTATCTCAGCCTTCGGATATTTACTTTTGGGATATTCAAACTCTGAGGAGGCAATATTCACGGAGGGCTTGAAACTTGTTACGGTCACCACTGTGTTGCCTCCGGTGGTCGTGACAGCAATTTTTTCAGGATAAAATGTGGTGGAGTTGACAGTGAGCGTCACTTTCTTCACTCCCGCTTTCTTGTTGAAAGGGATAATGTCAACCACATACTTACCGTTACGCTTTACCGATGAAAAGTTGTAAGTATAGCCTGACTTCCCCTTAATATATAGGAGAGGATTACTGTCCATCAGTTCCTGCGATGTGGGAATGGTCACAGTGGTCTCGTTTATCCTCGGATTATAGGTGTAGAGGGTCTTCCCATTATACCACGTAGAGTATTCGGGAAGGGAGACCGTGAATTTCTCCCCGGAGGTGCGGACTGTGCCTGAAGTAGAGCGGCCACCCGAACTGAGAGTGAATGAGGCAGCCACACTTTTTCCTGCGCCTACGAATGCTGCCGCCTTCGCGGCAACCTGTTCCGCCGTGAGCCCGGCAGCGGCCTCCTGAGAGGCCATAAGAAGTGAGATAAAACCAACGGTGAGAGTTACCGCATATAAGGAGAGGTGTCTGAGAGAGCCTTTTACCCTCCTGAAGACATTCAATGAAAATATATTTGTCATAATCTCTTTTCTAATTGGAGCGCTGAAACCCGCATTAGTTTAACGGATTCAGTATAGATTCAAGCATCACGGCATCCACGAGCACCGAACGGGGCTTACCGCCATGAGCGGGGCCAACTATACCGGCCGCCTCAAGTTGATCCATAATTTTACCGGCTCTGTTGTAGCCTATCGAATATCTGCGCTGGAGCGAACTGGTAGACGCGGTATTGGACGATACTATCAGGCGGGCCACCTCCTCGAAGAGAGGGTCCCTGTCTCCGAATGTGTTTCCGCCATCCGCTTCGCCACCACCCTCGGCACCTGTGACAACCGGGTCTGGAAGCTCGTAAGCCCCTTGCCCGTATGGCTGACGCTCGATATAGTCGCAAATCTCCTCCACCTCGGGAGTATCGATGAAGGCACATTGCACGCGCACCATCGGACTGCTGTTGCTTATCAACATGTCGCCTCGTCCGATCAACTGCTGTGCACCCGTGGTGTCGAGAATAGTCTTACTGTCGACACCCGAACTTACCTTAAAGGCGATGCGTGCAGGGAAGTTGGCCTTGATGATACCTGTGATGACATTGGTTGACGGGCGCTGGGTGGCGATGATGACGTGCATACCAACCGCCCTCGCCTTTTGGGCAAGACGTGCAATAGGTATCTCCACCTCTTTACCCGCCGTCATAATAAGGTCGCTGAACTCATCCACGACAACCACAATGTAGGGCATGAACCTGTGTCCCTCGGCAGGATTCAACTGCCGCGCCTTTATCTTGTCGTTGTATTCTATGATGTTTCTCGTATGCGCATCCTTAAGGAGTTGGTATCTGTTGTCCATCTCCACACAAAGAGAACTCAGCGTGGCCACAACCTTGTCCATATCGGTGATTATGGCATCCTCAGCCCCGGGAATCTTGGCGAGATAGTGCGCCTCAATCTTGGCGTAAAGACTGAACTCCACCATCTTGGGGTCAATCATGACGAATTTCAACTCGCTCGGGGTCTTGCGGTAGAGCAACGACGCTATTATGGCGTTCAGGCCGACCGACTTACCCTGACCCGTGGCACCCGCCACCAGAAGATGCGGCATCTTGGCGAGATCGGCGATGTAGACCTCATTGGAGATTGTAGAGCCTAATGCTATGGGCAATTTATATTTTGACTCCTGATATGTGCGGCTCTTGATGATTGTGCGCATCGATACGGTCTGCGGATCTTTGTTGGCAACCTCTATACCGACTGTACCTTTACCGGGAATCGGGGCAATGATTCTGACGCCCTCAGCCGCGAGGCTCAGGGCTATGTCGTCAACCAGAGTGCGTATCTTCGCAATCCTCACCCCCTTGTCAGGCACAATCTCATATAACGTGACAGTAGGTCCGACCGTTGCCTCGATGCTGATAATCGGAATGCCGAAGTCAAGGAGGGTCTTTTTAATCTTCTCCTTATTTTCAAGTTGTTCCTCAGCATCAACGCTTATCTTCGCTTCCCCTTCCCTGAGAATCTCATACGGGGGGAACTTATATGGCAATGCACCCGGTAATCCGGCATTGTCGGGGACGTGAGACCCCGACACCTGAGCGATGGAATTTACATTAACTACCATCTCCGGCTCCTCCTCCCCCTCTTCCTCGTTCTCAGGATCGGGAGCCGGGGAATCTTCTGCAGTAGGCAATGCTTCATAGAGTGGAGCCTCAGCCTCCTGCTCTTTTTTCTCCTCAACATCGCCGTAAACCTGAGTGATGGGGACAGCCCCGGTCTTCACCTCGATATTATCTGACGAACCGGAAGAGATAGAGACCCCGGCCGGCTCCACTGCCCTACCCTCATCATGCTGGGCATATTCAAGGTCGTCGAAATCCGGGAGGGAGGTGTAGAGTCCGGGCTCCATGTCGGTAAACGTCACAGGGCCGGCATCGGCCGGTTCCTCCTTCTGTTCCGGTGCCTCCGTTTCCCCGGCTTTTGCAGAAGCCGCCTCCTCAAATTTCCTCATCTCCTCTATTTCAGCCACACGGCGCTCCTGCTCGGCACGCTTCTCAGCCTCTATGCGCTTCCTCTCATCCCTCTTCCGCTTCATGCGTATAATCCAGTTGATAAGGTCGCGGAGGCAGATTATTATGAACACTCCGATGAGGAACAGGCACAATATCACGGCACCTGTCCAACCGAAGAAATGGATTATAAAATCGTTGACGTAGCGGCCATGAAAACCGCCCCAGTTCACGGGCGACTTCAGACCAATTGTAAGCAAACCGATTATAAGCGACACCGTAATCAGAGCCACAAAGCATTTTATCGTGAAATCCACAGATTTGAATCTCGGTTTTCCCACCAACTGTTTCAAAGCCATGGCAAAGAGCCACACAATTATGACTATTGAGCCGAGGCCGAAACATTCGTTTATTAGGAATTCGGAAAGTCGGGCACCCCCCTCCCCTCCTGCATTATTGATCGCACAGGCAGTACCTATCGGAGAATGGTTTATCTCCGACTGGTCCGCTATGCAAGTGGTCATATATGATAGAAACGAGATGCCAAGATAGACTGCGAGGAAACCAGTGAAAAGTCCGATTATCCATCTTACCGTCTGACTTCCCACCCATTCCTTCACAAGCACCGATAGGGGCACTGAAGGGGTCTTCTCCTTCGCAGGCTTCGCAGGCTTCGCGGGTTTCGGGGGGCGAACGGGTTTCGGCTTCTCCTTTTTGGCCTTTGGTTTCGGCTGCGGCTTGCGGGCCGGTTCCTCCTCCGGTTTAGGAGCCGGAGGCAGGGTATCCGCTACGGGATTCTCCTCAGGCATCTCTTCCGGGTCCGGTATCGCAGGGTTAAATGTGTCGTATTGTCTCATTAATCGTCTGTTCGAGATGCTGTTGAATAGTTCTTCGCCTGTTTTTTGTTTATTACGTCAGCCCTGAGGCTGGTTTTGGCTCTGCAAAGATAGTCATTTATTGAAATTTTTCCTATCAAATCACCTCTAAAACGACAAAATATTTTTCAATTCCGCTCTATCTCTATCTCATCGGGTTGATTAACAGCCACACTGTCGGCCTTATTGACATCCTTTTCCTTTGCCGGCGCAACATCTTTCCCTTCCCTGGCGTTAGCGACGGTGTCTTGCACGTTCGGCATCACTGTATCCGTCAGCTCATTCTTCTTCTCCCTCGCCTCCAAAGCCTGTTTGCGTGCCGCTTCACTCAATTTGGGAGCCGGTTTCCCGGGTATCGTGCTTATGGCGGGGATTTCGCAATCCTCCTCCAGATTGACGGCCATGTCTCTTCTCCCCGGAGTGACGATGACAGGCATTCCGGAATCAACCATCTCCACGAGCTTCATGATATTCTCATTCGTCAATCTTATACAGCCATGGCTCCTTCTGCCTCCGATGCTCCACGGGGCACACGTGCCATGAATTCCAATTGAATACCACCCGGGGATGTTCAGACGTATAAACCTGGGTCCGAACTCACCTTTCTTCTCGCTCTTCACACCATTGTCGTCGACAAATTGCCATTCAGTGCTGTCGTGTACTTTCCTCACCGAAAAGAACCCCTCCGGGGTGCGGTTGTCGGGTTTCTCATGCTTGGTTCCGAAATTACGGGCACATGCCATACCGAAACTTGCCACTTCCTCACCGAATTTATTGAATCTTATGACCTTCATACGTGCTTTGTCGACTACGATAAACCCGTCATGCGTGTTATTCAGAAGACGTGTGGCGTAATTGAGTTCATCATCGGCCATCTGCGGCAATATCCCCTTCTCGTAGTGACTCCAGTCGGCCGATTCCTTCATGTAGGCGATCGCCTCCTCCGAAGAATTGAAATGGAGACGGCGCACTGGTTCGGGCTCCTTTATGACGGTGTCATTATTCTCCTCCACGTTCTCAGAGAATCCCTCATACAGCCGGTTGCCTTGCTCCGATTCCTTTTTGACGGAGCAGGACAGAAATGAAAAAACTGAGAGGATTGCAAACAATGAGGAGCAAACGACGGATATTCGTGAATGTGGCATCTTATCTTTTCTTTGGATTATCTTATAATGAAAACTTCCCCAGTCAACAAAGAAGTGAAAGTCTTTCTACATTAAACGTCTTAAAAAGGTCTTTTGGTTGCCGCCTAAGATGAAAAGGGATATATTTCTGGCAGGAAAGACCGAAAATAGACCGAAAACAGACTGAAACGGTTGTTCAAATCAGAATAATTTGTTAATTTCGCATAATTCATGAATCGCAAACTGATTCTTACATGAAAGCATCTCAAGTAGCGGCGCTGCTCCTGCTTCTGCTGTTATGGCTATGGCTCTGCAGGGCAATTATTGTGGGAGCGGGAGGATTCACCTTTAAGAATATTTTCCTTATAGGTGCGTCCGGCATCATCATATTCGTCCCTCTGTGGAAAAAATACGTCAGGGGGAAAAACAACAACACTTAAGAAAACACGACCTGAATGTCACTCTTAACAAACATCAACTCTCCTTCCGACCTTCGGAAACTCGACGTGGAGCAACTGCCCCAACTTTGTGCAGAGATAAGGGAGTTCCTCATAGATCATCTCTCCAGGAATCCGGGACACTTTGCGTCAAGCATGGGTGCCGTGGATTTGATTGTGGCTCTTCACTACGTCTACAACACCCCTGATGATCGTCTCGTTTGGGATGTGGGGCATCAGGCCTACGCCCATAAGATTCTCACCGGCCGGAGGGAGGCGTTCGAGTCACTGCGCACGCTGGATGGGCTCAGCGGATTCCCGAATCCTCTTGAGAGCGAGGCCGACACCTTTATGGCGGGACATGCCGGCAATTCAATCTCCGCCGCCCTCGGCATGGCAATCGCCGACCGCTCCACACCCGGACATGAGAACCGTAAGACCGTGGCAGTCATCGGCGACGCCTCGATAAGCGGAGGATTGGCGTTTGAGGGGCTAAACAATGCATCTAATCATCCCAACAATCTCCTCATCGTGCTCAACGACAACGACATGAGCATCGACGATAACGTGGGTGCCCTCCACGGCTATCTCTCCGACCTCACCACCTCTGCCGGGTATAACCGTTGGAGAAACAGGATGGCCGTCTATTTGAGGAAGAAAGGCGTGCTGACAGAAAACCGCAAGCGCGCCATAATCAGATTCGGAAATTCGGTAAAATCACTTGTCTCAAAAAAGCAGAATATTTTTGAAGGTCTCAACATACGTTATTTCGGCCCTATTGACGGAAATGATGTGGTGAAACTTGTAAAGGTGTTCCGCGACATTAAGGATATGGAGGGGCCGCGCCTGCTTCACGTATGCACTACAAAAGGTAAAGGGTACGCTCCGGCTGAGAAAGACCCCTCAGTGTGGCATGCCCCAGGGAAATTCAATCCTGAGACGGGGGAACGCAAGACCGCCGATTCCAAAGATGTTCCGCCACTCTGGCAGGAGGTCTTCGGACAGACTCTCGTGGAACTCGCGGAACTCGACGACAAAGTGATGGGGGTCACCGCCGCCATGCCGTCTGGCACTTCTGTATGCCATCTCATGAAAAGTTTCCCCCAACGTTCTTTTGACGTGGGTATCTCAGAGGGTCATGCCGTGACGTTCGCCGGGGGGCTCGCCGCAGGTGGTAAACGCCCGTTTGTGGCTATATATTCCTCATTCCTGCAACGTGCCTACGACAATATAATACATGATGTGGCGATGCAGGGCCTTCCGGTGACTTTCTGTATCGACCGGGCCGGTATCGTCGGGGAAGACGGAGTGACCCATCACGGAGTCTTTGACCTCGCATATCTAAATTGTATCCCGGGTATGACGGTGGCCTCTCCGGCAGACGAAAAGACACTCCGCAATCTCTTGTACACCGCGCTTAAGGGAGACTCCCCTTTCGCCATAAGGTATCCGAGGGGGAGGGCATTCAGGAATGATTGGAAATCTCCGATGGAGCCTATTAAGCCGGGCAATGGGAATACGGTGCTGCAATGCGACGACCCTGCCGTGATAATCCTCACCATAGGCCCTGCTCTCGCGGATGCTCTCGGGGCGGCTGAGGAACTGAACGGTGAAGGTGTGGCGACAGCCGTCTACGACATGATTTGGCTGAAGCCTCTCGATGAGAAAATCCTCTCCCATATCACCCGTTTTCCCAACGCTCATATAATTACGGTGGAAGACGGGGTCGTGACAGGCGGCTTCGGTTCAGCAGTGACAGATTCACTCAGAAAGATGGGCTCGACAAACCGCATCACCACATTGGGAGTCCCTGACAAATGGATTGCCCACGGGACAGTGGCGGAACTGAAAAATATCTGCGGATATGATAAGGGGGGAATCCTCAGGGCCGCAAGAGGGAAAAGCAAATAAACGACACATTTATGAAAATTGTGATTGCAGGCGCAGGCGAGGTCGGGACGCATCTCGCAAAACTGCTCTCCAATGAAAACCAAGATATTATACTTCTCGACAGTGATCAGAGCCGTCTGGATGTCATCAACGACAACTATAACCTCATGACGTGGAACGGCTCTACATCATCGTTCGAAACCATGAGGGAGGTCGGTATCGACAATACCGACCTCTTCATCGCCGTGACGCCATACGAGACCAGAAACCTCACCTCCTGCAGCATTGCAAAGCGTCTCGGGGCCAAGAAGACCGTGGCTCGTATCGACAACTTCGAGTTTCTTGACAAACGCAACAAGGCGGTGCTGAAAGATATGGGGGTGGACCATCTCATCTATCCCGAGGATCTCGCTGCTGATGAGATCGCACTCTCCCTCGCCCACAATTGGGCGAGATATTGGGGAGAACTCCATAATGGGCGTCTACTCCTCATAGGCGTGAAACTTCACAGCGCGTCGCCCCTTATCAATTGTAAACTCAAGGACCTTCCCGTGACGGGTCACAATTTCCACGTCGCCGCTATAAAAAGGAATAACGAGACAATCATTCCGGGTGGTAACGATGAGATAAAATATGACGATATCGTCTACTTCATCACCACACCCGATTACATATCGACCGTGCGCGACTTGTGTGGGAAAAAGAAAAAGGTGATACGCAAGGTCCTGATTATGGGTGGCAGCCGCATTGCCCGCCGTTTCTCAAAAAGGTTTCACAATGATTTCCATATTAAGATTATCGACAACGACAGGGAAAATTGCGAGTATATGGCGACGCTGCTCCCGGATTGTGAGATCGTCTACGGCGATGGCCGCGACATTGAGGTGCTCCGTGAGAATGCCATCTATCAATATGATGCATTCGTGGCTCTCACCGACTTCTCTGAGACCAACATTCTCTCCTGCCTCTCGGCAAAGGAGTTCGGGGTGCCCAAGTCGATTGCCGACGTCGAGAATCTCCAGTTTGTGAGTCAGGCCGAGAATCTCAATATAGGGACTATCATAAACAAGAAACTCCTTGCCTCAAGCCATATTTTCAAGATACTCCTCGATGCTGACGAACACAACGCCAAGTGTCTCGCTCTTGCGGATGCGGAAGTGGCGGAGATGCAGGTGAAACCGGATGCCAAGATCACACGCAAGCCCGTCAAGGATCTGCACCTCCCCTTCGGGATGACTCTTGCGGCTATGGTGCGAGGAGAGGAGGTGCATCTCGTCAGCGGTAACACCCGGATTGAGGCGGGTGATTATGTGGTGGTATTCTGTCTCAACGGCACCATACACAAAATAGAGAAATGGTTTAACTGACACAATTTAGACGATGTTTCATAAACATTCGAGAAGTTATATCAATTTCAGGATGCTCCTCAGGGTGATTGGTTGGCTCCTTGTGGTCGAGGCAGCCGTCATGGTCGTGCCAAGCGTCACGGGGCTTATCTATCACGAGGATTCCTCGCTTTATTTCTTTCTCTGTGCAGCAATAACCGGCGTTTGTGGCTTCGGACTCGTCAGCATGCGCCCGAATAGCCGGGAGATGGGGAAACGTGAGGCCATTCTTCTGACCGGCCTGACCTGGGTGATACTTTCCCTTTTCGGGATGCTCCCCTTCCTGATGTGCGGCACGCACCTCAGTGTGACGGATGCTTTCTTCGAGACCATGAGCGGTTTCACCACCACGGGAGCCACCGTGCTCAACACACTGGCCGACGTCCCGAACTCCATTCTCCTCTGGCGATGTCTCGTGCAATGGATAGGAGGCCTGGGAATCATCCTCTTCACTCTTGCCGTTGTGCCAATGCTGAACTATCAGGGGGGGATGCAACTTTTCAATGCGGAAGTAACAGGAATAACCCACGACAAACTCCGCCCGCGAATAAGTTTCACAGCGCAAGGGTTATGGCTCGTCTACATCGGTCTGACCACTCTGCTGATCATACTCCTCTCATTGTCTGAACTAAGCATCTTTGATTCAATATGCTACGGGATGTCGACAATGTCAACAGGGGGATTCTCAATCACCGACAGTTCTGTGGCTGATATGAACAACAACTATGTGAAGACTGTGATGATTGTCTTCATGTTTCTGGGAGGGGTGAATTTCGCGCTTATTTTCAAGGCTATAACCGGGAATTTTAAATCCATTCTCAGGAACGATGCCCTCAAATGGTATATAGCCATAATCTTCATCTGCTACATCCTCCTCACCATAAATGTCTGGATAAACGGACTTGTCAGGGAGGTCGAGGACGTAACGGTCGATCCTCTCTTCCAGGCAGTGTCGATTCTCACGTCAACAGGATTGACAGAGCCTGATTTCCACGACTGGGGCCCTCTCGCCGTTGTGGTGCTTATCGTCATGATGGTGATGGGTGCTTGCGCGGGAAGCACCTCTGGGGGTGCGAAAATCGACCGTTTCATAGTCCTGTTCCGTTTCCTCAAGAATGAATTCTATAAGATGATGCATCCCAATGCTGTCACTACAGTGGTCATAAATGAGAAAGGGACACCTAACACCGTACTCATGAAGACACTCGCCTTTCTCTTCCTCTACATTATAGTAATTATGGTGGGAGGCACGGTACTGGTAATTCTCGGTCTACCATTGAAAGACAGTTTCTTCATCTCCCTCTCCGCCATATCGAATACCGGCCTCGGCACTGACATCACCGGAATCGGAGGTAACTATGCCCTCGTGCCGGTAGCCGGGAAATGGCTCCTCAGTTTCATCATGCTCGTAGGGCGTCTCGAACTCTTCACCATACTTCTTATCTTCCTCCCCTCTTTCTGGAGAAAATGAATCGTACGGCATCATTTTTGTGAGGATGATGAACTTTACAACCTTTCCGTATGTTAGGATGTTATCTTAACCCCAAAATTATACGATTATGTTTGAAGATCTGAAAGACAAGGCAGCCGATCTGCTCAATAATGAAAACGTGAAGGAAGTCGTGGAAAAGGCTCAGGAATTTATCAAAAGCGAGAAAGGTAAGGAAGTCGTGGATAAAGCCCAGGAGTTCATAAAGGAAAAATTCAGTAAATAATCACAGATAACAGCAGAGCCGCACGGTATCAACCATGCGGCTCTGTTTTTTATTTGGCTTCCCTTATCGGGAGCGGAGGGATTCACTTTCTTTTAAGCACGAGGGCATCGAGAGCGGCGATCGCCACAAGGTCGAAAATCTCACGCTCCGAGGAGTTGCTGTTTGTGAAATAAACCGGTTTCTTAAGACCCATCTGTATCGGGCCGATGATTGAACCTACACCCATCGAAAGGAGCATCTTGCTGACGGAGTTGGCGGCAGTAAGGTTCGGGAAGATGAGGGTGTTGACCTCTTTCCCTTTCAAAGTGTTGAAGGGGAAAGTCTCGTCTCGGAGTTGGGTGTCAAGAGCGTAGTCCACCTGCATCTCACCGTCCACCTGAAGGTTGGGATACTTATCATGCAATTCCTTCACTGCATCGGCCACAAGAGTTGCCTCCTCGTGGATTGAAGAGCCGAAATTGCTGTAGGATATCATCGCCATAACCGGATCCTGAGCGAAGAACTTAACGGTGTGATCTGCAAGACGGGCTATATCCACGAGAGCGGCCTTGTCGGCATCAGGGTTGACTGTGGTGTCAGCGATAAAGAATGTGCCCCTGCGTGTGTTGAGAATATGCATTGTAGCGAAGTGTCCGTATCCTTCCTGGAGGCCTACGATCGAAACTGCGTGGGATGCGTTGGCCTCACCTGCTGAATAGGTGGAAGAGAGACATGCATCGGCATCCCCGGTCTCTACCATCATCATGCCGAAGTAAGCGCGGGTGTACATCTTCTCGAGAGCATATTGGAATGTGAACCCTTCACGTGCCTTCTTGGATGCGAGAATCTTTGCATAACGCTCGCGCGTCTCCTCCTCGCGGTCATGACGCGGATTTATGATCTCCACCCCTTCAAGCGACAGACCGAGACGATTTGCTCGCTTCTCGATCATCTCCTCGTTGCCGAGCACTACCGGACGGCATACACCTTCGTGGGCGGCACGGACAGCTGCGCGGAGCATATTATCCATGTTACCCTCACAGATTACCACCCGCTGCGGTGTCTGCTTGGCCACATCCACGATACGGCGCATCATCTTGCCGTCGTCGCCCATGATTGAGCGCAATTTTGCCTGATATGCGTTCCAATCAGGTATGGGGCGTTTCGCGATGCCTGACTCGGCAGCCGCACGGGCCACGGCAGGTGCCACGCAAAGAAGCAGACGCGGATCAAGAGCCTTGGGGAGGATATAATCGGGGCCAAACTTTATGTTGTTCATGCCGTAGGCCTCATCGACAACAGCGGGCACCGGCTCCTTGGCGAGATTGGCAATGGCATGTACGGCTGCGATCTTCATAGCCTCGTTTATTCCGGTAGCGCCGCAGTCGAGAGCACCGCGGAAGATATACGGGAAGCCGATCACATTGTTTATCTGGTTGGGATAATCGCTTCGGCCGGTGGCGAAGATGATGTCAGGTCGCGACTCTATGGCGAGATCGTATGCGATCTCGGGATTCGGATTGGCAAGCGCGAACACGATGGGCTTCGGGGCCATTGACTTCAGCATCTCGGGGGTCACCACATCAGCCACACTCAGGCCAAGGAACACATCAGCGTCCACAAGAGCCTCCTCTAAAGTATTGATGTCGCGGTCTGTGGCAAACTCCCTCTTCTGGGCGTTCAGGTTCTCACGGTCTGCGCGTATCACACCCTTGGAATCGCACATCACCACATTCTTGGGGTTCACACCCAACGACACATAAAGGCGAGTGCAACTAATGGCAGCGGCCCCCGCGCCGTTCACTACAAGACGGATATCTCCTATCTTCTTTCCCTGAATCTGGAGAGCATTCAAAAGGCCGGCGCCGGAGATGATGGCTGTGCCGTGCTGGTCGTCGTGCATCACGGGGATGTTGCACTCCTCTTTAAGGCGAGTCTCAATCTTGAAGCACTCAGGCGCCTTAATATCCTCAAGGTTTATTCCGCCGAATGTCGGGGAGATAGCCTTTACAATATCGATAATCTTATCGGGATCCTTCTCATTTATCTCTATATCGAAAGCATCAAGCCCGGCGAAAATCTTGAAGAGAAGGGCCTTCCCCTCCATCACGGGCTTTCCTGCAAGGGCACCTATGTCGCCGAGGCCGAGAACTGCAGTTCCATTGCTGATTACGGCCACAAGATTACCCTTGTTGGTGTAACGGTAGGCATCCTCGGGGTTCTTCTCAATCTCAAGACAAGGATAAGCAACTCCGGGAGAGTAAGCGAGTGCGAGGTCTTGCTGAGACGCATACGGTTTGGTGGGCACTATCTCTATTTTACCCGGCTTGCCCTCCTCATGATAATCGAGGGCCATTTCTTTGGTTACTTTTGACATGTTCTGCTATATTTTGATAAACAATTCTTCTGTAATCCTATCTATCTACAATTTATTTCCGCAAAATTACTGAAAATTTTCTTGATTTTTCAATTTTTCTCCAAAATATTTCCATTTCGATACTTATTTGGCGTCCATACCCCTATTTACACGGCATCCCCACGCCTTGACCTAACCTTACGCAAAAAACAAAACACACGAAGAACTTAAGGGAATCTCTTGCCGACGGCATAGGGAATTTTATTGACAGGGCATCCTTTTCTTATAGAGAAGCTCAGAATACACTTTTCGGTATATGGCATTTTGCTTACTTTGGAAATATGTAAATCACTTTTTTGTGACTCTTTTTTCATCCCCCACTTCCTATTTGCAAATGGTAGGCCTATATGAAATGACACTCAAATTTCCAAATAAAAATTTATACAAATTTTATTGAATATTTTTCAATTCGCGAGATTGAAATTTTTGAAAAGTTTTCCAAAAAAATTTTTATATCTTTCATTTCCAATTATTTAAATTTTTGAAAATTGAAAAAAGTTTTCCAAAATAAAAATTTTAAAAATTTTTCAGACCGGAATATTTGCAGGATTTCTTTTTTAAAACTACCTTTGCATCCGTCTTAAGGACACTAAAAAAACCTTAAAACAGATAAGTTTCTACCCCCTCAAATTGTAATTGGCAATGATACAGATAGTAGAGAAACGCGATGGGCGTGTCGTGGGCTACAACGAAGAAAAAATTAAGGCAGCGATACGAAAAGCCATGCTTCAGACAGATCTCGGTGAGGATGAAGCGCTCATCCAGAAGATTGCAGACCGCGTCGGAATGAATGGTCATCAGCGCATGACGGTCGAGGAAATTCAAGACCGTGTGGAGTTCGAACTGATGAAATCAAAACGCAAGGATGTGGCCAAGCGATATATCGCCTACCGCGACCAGCGTTCGATAGCCCGTCAGGCCAAAACCCGCGATATGTTTCTTGAAATTATAGAAGCCAAAAGCAACGATATCACTCGTGAGAACGCAAACATGAATACCGATTCCCCTGCCGGAATGATGATGAAGTTTGCTTCCGAGACAACAAAACCTTTTGTAGACGACTATCTCCTCTCCACCCCTGTAAAGAATGCTGTAAAGAATAACTATATTCACATTCACGACAAAGACTACTACCCCACCAAATCGCTCACCTGCGTGCAGCATCCCCTCGACAGGATTCTCAAAAACGGCTTCGTGGCCGGTCATGGTGAGTCTCGCCCCGCAAAACGTATAGAGACGGCAAGCGTCATCGCCTGCATATCTCTCGAGACCGCTCAGAACGAGATGCACGGAGGACAGGCGATACCTGCCCTCGACTTCTATCTCGCGCCTTTCGTGAGGGCTTCTTTCATTGAGGAGGTGAAGAACCTTGAGCAACTCGTAGATAAGGACCTCTCCCATCTTTACGATGCCAAATTCCCTGACTATCTCAGGAAACCTCTCGACAATCTTGAGGGTGACGAGCGTCTGCTCCAGCATGCGATAAACAAGACCGTAGGGCGTGTACACCAGTCGATGGAAGCCTTCATCCACAATATGAACACGATCCACTCAAGAGGGGGCAACCAGGTAGTGTTCTCTTCGGTGAACTACGGCACTGACACATCGGCTGAAGGAAGATGCGTGATAAGGGAGATGCTAAACTCCACTTACGAAGGGGTAGGAAACGGAGCCACCGCCATATTCCCCATCCAGATATGGAAAAAGAAGAGAGGCGTGAGCTACCTTCCAGAGGATCCCAACTACGACCTGTATCAACTTGCCTGCAAGGTGACTGCAAGAAGGTTTTTCCCCAACTTCCTGAACCTCGACGCCACTTTCAATCAGCATGAGGATTGGAGGGAGGACGACCCGAAACGCTATCTCAATGAGGTCGCCACGATGGGCTGCCGCACACGTGTCTTCGAGAACCGTTTCGGCGAGAAAACATCTGTCGGCCGAGGAAACCTCTCTTTCACGACAATCAATATCGTGCGCCTTGCAATAGAGGTGATGAATATCCCCGATAAAGGGGAGCGCATAGCCCGATTCTTCGAGAAATTCGATAAGGTGCTTGATATAACCGCACGCCAACTTGACGAGAGGTTCCAATTCCAGAAGACGGCCTATGCCAAGCAGTTCCCCCTTGTCATGAGCGTCCTCTGGAACCATTCGGAAAAGATCGGTCCTAACGATACGATCGAGTCGGTGATAAACCAGGGCACTCTCGGAATAGGGTTCATAGGTCTTGCCGAATGTCTGATAGCCCTCGTAGGGAAGCACCACGGTGAGTCGGAAGAGGCTCAGGAACTGGGTCTGAGGATAGTCTCCCACATGCGTGACCGCGTCAACGAATATTGCGATGCGTATAAGCACAACTATTCCGTCCTCGCCACTCCGGCCGAAGGACTCTCTGGAAAATTCACTAAAGTAGACCGTAAGGTGTTCGGTGTTATTCCCGGGGTCACAGACAAGGATTACTACACTAATTCCAATCATGTCCCCGTCTATTATCATTGCTCACCGAGGCACAAGGCCAAAATCGAGGCCCCTTACCATGACCTGACAAGGGGTGGCCACATCTTCTATGTGGAGATTGACGGCGACGCCACACACAATGAGGAGGCAATCATGCAGATCGTAGACATGATGGATAAATATAATATCGGTTATGGCTCAGTCAACCACAACCGTAATCACTGCCCAAAATGCGGCTATGAGAATGCCGAGAAAGATCAGCACTCATGCCCTAAATGCGGCACAAAGTTCGAGACAATACAACGCATCACAGGTTATCTTGTCGGCACAACCGACCGCTGGAATTCAGGCAAACTCGCCGAACTCAATGACCGCGTGGTGCATCAATGACAGGCTCTCTCACGTTCCACTATGTATAATGTCTTAGCAATAATGCGCGGAACCACGGTCGACGGACCGGGGTTCCGCACATCTTTATATCTCGCCGGGTGCGACCACAGATGCCCGGGATGCCACAATCCGTCGTCATGGGACAGGTACGCCGGCACTCCGATGACGATAGATGAAATCATCGATATAGTAAGGGAAGAGGATTTCGACGTCACCCTATCTGGCGGCGACCCCCTCCTGAACCCTGAGTCGACGGCACGTCTGGTCGCTGCGCTCAAGGGGGACGGGAGAAACGTATGGATATTCACAGGATTTCGTTGGGAAGATATTGTTGAGGTGCCTTCGTTGCTCGCAGCAGTCAGGGAAGCGGACGTGGTGGTCGACGGCCCTTTCATAGAGGCTCTGAAAGACCCTGACCTCCTTTTCCGAGGCTCCTCCAACCAGCGTCTGATTGACGTGGCGCAAACTCTGGAGAACAATCGAATCGTATTGTACGGACACTGACGAACCGCTCTCATACACCGCATCGGGATAACGATATGAACTTTTCACCCCTGTCAGTGGTTGATAAGACATCCATATCATCGACAGAAACCTTCCATCGTGACTACCCCATCATTCGGCCGGTCACGTTTTCTGTCTTAGAGAGGAATGATATGAATTGATGTCGTTTAATCTTAAAAGTTCGGTGTTATGTTAGCAATAGGTATTATTTTATTTCTTGTGGGATTCACTTTCCGCATACTCCTGAATCTCACTGCTCGCTACGAGAGAGATATGCTCACTCCACGCAGGATGAGCGAACGTATGGCCGCGTTAAATCTCATTACTGAAAAACGGCGCATCCTCCTTACGGATGCCAATATCATCATGGTTACCGGTGTCGTGATATGCCTGGTGACAGGTCTTTTCAACTGAGACCTCTGCAAAAAGGCTTATAGAGAGAATCTAAAAACCGGGGAATGCTTTCACACATTCTCCGGTTTTGCTATTTCTGCTTATGAGTCTGTTCAATTCTCTTCAGTTTCCTCCTCTTTGTTCTCCTCCTCTTCGGCTGTGAAACGGGTCATACCTGAGTCAAGAAGGATGTTATACCAGGTGAAGAGTTTCTTTATATCATTGTCATAGACGCGGTCTTTGTCAAAATCAGGAAGCACAGCCTCAAACTCCTCTCGGAGTTTACCCTCCTTGATAAGACCTTTCACATCTATAGCCCGGCCATCGTTGTGGGCATACACGAGGTCGAGAATCTCGCCCAACGGTTTGTCGCCGGAATCCGTGTACATGGAGATATCTCCGAGAGAAACCACTTTATCACGGGTATGGGCGGGGAATCGCTTCTTGCTTTTAAGTTCCTCCACAATGAGCATCTTATTGCCCTGCGAAACTATGCGGAACAATCCCGGTTTTCCGGTTATTGCCAAAATTTCTCTAAGCATAATCTTTTTTATATTTAGTATCCTTTTAATTCAAATTCATGGAGTGGAATATATCCACTATCCGGAGCCGAATCCCGGTCAGCATCCTCCAGAAGTCTGACGACCTGCTGCCATACGGAACTCTCCCCTCCGTTGTCGATAATTCTGGTGACGGAAGCGGGCAGAAACTCAAACTCCCTCTCCTGGACCGCCATTCTCTCCTCCACCTTTTTATCCGAAAGAGCGTTGCGGGCCATCACCCGTCTCTTCCTTTCCTCTTTCGGAGCGTCTACAAGCCACACCTCATCCACAAGTGGAAGCAATCCCCCCGTTACGAGTATCGCCGTCTCTATAAAGACTATTCCAACGGCGCTGTTTCTGAAATCCCTGAACGAATTGCGCACCGCCTCATGCACGAGACGGTTCACCTCATTACGCACGGTTTCATCTGTGAAAATCCTTGACGCCACATACTCCCTATTGAGATGTCGGCCGGTATAGGCATCCTTTCCCAAGACCCCTATCAGCGATTCCCTCAATGCGGAATCCTGCTCCATCAATCTCTTGGCCTCGCTATCGCAGTCGAAAACCGGATAACCCATCAACCTGAGCAGACGGGATACCACACTCTTTCCGGCTCCTATACCACCCGTTATACCGATGCTACGTGCCATAATCAATTCCTTACAATGGTATATTCCACGGAATCATTCTTCAGGGAAAGATTCAGTAGACGGTCGGGGTAACGCTTTACCTCCACATGCAATTTACCGTTGTGTGATTTGGCTGTCTCCCTGAAATCCACTTCAAGATGAATGTCCGGGTCGTCGTTATCATCAAGACGGCTCATCGCAACGTAGTATTCTACCGGCACCTTCGACGGGAACAGGAGAAGACTCTCCCCGGAGGGGACATTTATAGGAGTTAGCGATATGAGGGCCACCTTTTTCACCAAAGGCTCTATAGGCACTTCAACCTTCACTTTCGGGGGGATTATCCTGCATCCCGAAAGGCGTTTGAGTTTGACATCCACTTTTGTCGTCTCAGAGATATCCTTCAGGATGACGGTCTCGGTCAGCACCCTGTGTATGGTGTCAAGAATAGACTTGTCGCCATATACAAGCACACTTGACGGAGCCACCTTCACGTTTCCCTCTATCGTGAAGCCCAAAGAAGGATAAACCTTCACGACTACCTCCACAGGGACACGTTTACCTCTATTTTCGGTGTATGTGAGGCGAAGGGAATCGGCCGAGACAGAACCTATTATGGCTGACTCTCCAAAAATGTTTTTCAATGAGGAATTCAGGTCGTTTTTGGAGAAACGGAGAATACCGTTCTCGGAATACTCCCTGAAATTAATGTGGATTGTCGGCTGCTTCATGTAGCCGTTCCGCCAAAGGTTGGTGCCCTTGTCGCGCACGCTGACGTGAAGTTTCTCAGGAATATCGCTTATGAATGTCACCGTATCCGGGACGTTGGAGATATGGACACGCACATTGAAATTATCCTGAACGCTATCGTTGAGTGCCAGTATGAACCAGAATAACGCACTTATTATCACGAAGACAAGAAACACCATCACGTTGTGGAAAGATGAGGATTCCTTCATCTTTCTCCAACGTTCCCTGAGTTGCTCGGCACGTTTCTCCTGCTCCGTGTTGTTGCTATCCTGATTCATATCAAACATAAAAGCCGGGAAGACACATTCTTCTCCCGGCTGTCAAATATCGTCAGACTATTTCTTCTCCGTGTTCTCTTGAGTTCCGGCAGGGAATACCGATGCCTTATCAACCTTGATAGACACTCCGGGAGCAACCTCCATAATTATTGTGAGGTCAGAAATCTCCTTGATTTTGCCGTGTATGCCTCCGGCAGTCACCACCCTGTCGC
The DNA here is from genome assembly GCA_947175265.1 of uncultured Porphyromonadaceae bacterium. Lineage (GTDB taxonomy): Bacteria > Bacteroidota > Bacteroidia > Bacteroidales > Muribaculaceae > Lepagella. Next base: position 86,106 of record CAMWMD010000006.1, read on the forward strand.
CCGTCTGCATAGCCTCGCGGGCTTTCTTGATTTCCTTCTGCTTTTTTGATTGCGGACGGATCATGAAGAAGTAGAAAATCACTATCATGGCGATAATCATCAACATACCGCTCAATCCGCCTCCTCCCGCTTCACTCTGAAGAAGGAACATAGAATTCAATGTATTCATCTCTTATTGGTTTTCCTTGATTTATTTTAAGATTCAGGCCACAAAGTTAATCACTTTCATTCACTTTTCCTAACTTGCCGCCTGAATTTTGAATGCTCACTACGCTTTATTTGTTGATCTTCCCCTCCTCACGCAGTCGGTTGGTGATGGAGTAGAGAATGCCGTTGAGGAAGGCGCCGCTCTTCGACGTGCTGTAGCTCTTGGCTATCTCTATATACTCGTTGATACTTACCGCCAGCGGAATCTTCGGGAAGTTGACTATCTCGGCGAGCGCAGTCATGGCTATAACCACGTCCATGAATGCCAATCTGTCGCTGTCCCACCGGTCGGTCTTGATTGAATCATCTATATATCTGCGATAGACATCCTTGTTCCTGACAACTTCCGTGAACAGCTGGCGTCCGAACGAGGCATCCTCATCATCCTTATACATGGCGAGCACAGGATGAGTGTCAGGATCGGCATCCTCAAACCTTTTAAGGGTCTTGAGGAAGAACGTCCCTATTATCTCGAGGTCATCGTTCCAGAATACCGACTGGGTCTCCAGCGTCTCAAGGAAATCCTCGCTGTGGAATATGATATGCTTGAAGACGTTGCGCCAGAACTCACAGTCGGTATGGAAATCTGTCGTCGGGAAATTCATGTAGTCGTCATAAATCTCCGAGGCCATTATCTCCTTGAGCAGCGACTCAAGCATCACCCTTTCCTCCGGCATCCATGAGATTTTGTTGCGCTCAACGTAATCGTTGATATCCGGGTCGTTGCGCAGTGCCTCCACAAGACCATTCTCCACAAAACGCATATTGGGGTTGAGGTCCTCATCCGTTGGCACGTATTTAGTCCTGTTATCCTCAAGTTGCGACTCTCGCAGATTCGTCAGCTCCACCGGAAGGATGAGGAGCCTGAAATAAAGTTCCCTCGCCTTATCCATGCTTTTGGCCAGAGTCTTGAGGGCATCGTCAATATTGTCGCGTGAGGCATAGAAGTTCCTGAAGGTTTCCTCCATCATATCCTTCATCCTGTCGACTCCGCGGATTGTGTAATTCTCCCTTCTGGAAATTATGTTGTTGAGAAGCGGGCTTACCATTATGACAAGTTTGAAAAGACGCTCCCATACCTGGTCGTCTTCACCTTTGTCGGTATCCATGTTCTTGATGTAATTCTTGTAAACGCCGCTTTCCTTGACCTGTTCCGCCAAATCCCGAACGGCTCCCTCAAGAGGGAACTGCTCATATCTGTATTTATTGAGAAGACTCTTCAACTTCTCATCGGCCAGAATCTTTTTTATGAACCGTGTGTCCTCGAGAGGGCGGTAACCTCCTCTTTTCTCTATATCCTCCGCTATCCTCACCATCAGCACAAGCATATCGAGATAAAGACTATAGGCAAATCTTTTCTCCTTCGTGGGAGCCGAAGGCTGCGATTCCAACATGAAATGATTTTCTATCAATAGGTAAGAATAAAGTAGCTGAACCACCTTTATTCTGATCAACACACGATTAATCATAACTCTTTATGGTCGTTTCTTTTCTTTTTCTATCCGTGGCGCTCCCTGTCCGAGGGCTCGCCGACGGCGTTTAACGATGCAAAATTAACCCAAATGAGTCAATTCACCAAAAATATACCGCAATTTTTCATTTTTAATTACATATTATCATAAAGAAGGGGGAAACCGTCGCCGGTATCCCCCTTGCTATATCAGCATATTTGCCTGAACTCAATCTCAGTTCATCTTTATGAATGCAGGCACCCACGCCTTGACGCTGACGGTGCTGCTCACGTTTCCTCCATTGATAAGGTCGAGGCCCGTACCGCCTATGGACACGTTGGCATCCGTAGATGAGAATATCACTACCACCTTGTTGCCTGTCTGGCTGTCGGTCTTCGTGATTATCTCGATGTTGTTGCCCTGCTGCTGACGCTGCACACTGCCTCTCCAAAGTGCGGGATTCTCGGCGCGTGCCTTGAATACCTTCGCAACATAATCGTGTACCATCTGCTCGTTACGGTTGAAGCCGGTAAGGCGGCCTGATGTGCGCGACTTGTTATCATTATAACCGTTTCCGCTCTTGTCGCCTATCTCATCACCATACAAAGTGCATGTCGGGCCTGAGTATGCGGCCACCGCTGCGTGGCGTGTCATCAACTCCTGGGGACGCGAATTAACGTCGACAAAATCCCCAACACGGGAAGTGTCATGGTTGCTGAGGAAAATTGTGGGATTTACTCCTGCATCGCGGTAGCCTCTGCTTGCTGCGTCGTTGGAAAGGAACCATCCGCAACTTCCGACACCTGAACTCAGATTTACAAGATTATCCTTGCCATCGAAATCCATCACACTCTTCAAGCCATCCTGTCTTGTGGTGCAGATGTTGCCTGCGCTTGTCCAGTCCTCGCCGACCATATAGGCAAGTGTGCCCCACTGTTCACCTCTCGCTCGGCGTTCTGCCGCAACTTTCTCAGCCTCTTTACGGAGATCGTTCCAATAGTTGTGGCCACCCTGATATACCTGATAGCACTGGTCAAGACGCCAGCCGTCAACTCCACGCTCCATCCAGTAACGGATCACCTCCTTGAAGTAGTCGAGCGAACCGGGGAACTGGATATTTCCGAACTCGGAACCACGCTCATTGGAGGTGTTATCATGAGTGGATATCCATTTTCCGTTAGGCGATGCGCTGTTTACGCCGCCATGATGACCGAATACACCGTCGAGTATCACATATATGCCGCGTGAATGGGCCTCTCTGATAAGTTCGTCAAATTCCGCCTCTGTGCCGAATTTCGGGTCAACCTTGAAATAATTGGTGCAGAAATAGCCTGTGGCCTGTAGTTTCTCACCACCCATTCCGTTGGTTGAATCAAATATCGGTGTCATCCAGATAGCATTCATGCCAAGTTCCTTGATGTAGTCAAGTGAGTTGATGATGCCGCGCAGGTTGCCGTTCTTGCGGTGACCTTCCGGACCCCACATATCGCTATAGCCGCTTGCTCCGCCGTCGCCATGCTGGAACGAGCCTACCATTATCTGGTAGATCGACAATTCCCTCCAGTCCCCGGTAAGGGTATAGACGGGCTGGGAGTCATCTCTCCTGAAGGTACCGCTGTATGTGGCGGTGCCAAGACTGTTGGTAGCCGTGATACTGAGTGTACCGCTCTGGTTCTCTCCGAGATAATCGCTCACATTCAATGAGGTCGATCCGTTGCCGAGGGTTAAAGTGCGATTGTTGAATGAGCCTGTGATTGTGGTTGCGTCGTTCTCGATAGTGACAGTTATCGAGCCTGTCCCGCGCACGTCGCCTCCATCGGGAGATACGGTGATGACCGGTTTCTGAGGACCGTAAGATACGAGTGAGTGCGATCCATCTGCCTTATAGGTGTGCTTATTGACAAACTCAAGGTCGCTTTCACCTGCTCGTTCACCGCTATTCTCACCATGATTACCCCAACTGATTATTATCTTGGTCGGAGTCGTCTTGCCAGCCGGGAGAGCCCAATAGTATTTACCGTTCTTCTTGGTCATTGCATCTCCGGGCCATTCTCCACTCGCTGTGCAGTTGACGTTTCCATCCCAGGCCCAAACAGTCACGTTCTGTTTGCTTGTGTCATCGAAATAGATGAATACTCCATCCTCTACAGGGTCATCATTTCCACCCTGCTGCTTGGTATAAGTGAACGTCTTAACCTCGCTGCCGGCTTCATTTGCCGCGTATGCCTTCAGAGTGGTGGTCTCGGTAAAGGTCAGCGGAGAAGAGTAGCGGGTTGACGACTGAGAGGGTGTCGTGCCGTCGAGTGTATAATAAATGTCTGTGGCAGGCGACACGGAAAGAGCGACAGAAACGCTGTTGCTGAACGTACCGCCGTCGGGCGACGCTGAGATGACCGGTTTCTGAGGTCCGTATGACACGAGGGAGTGGGAGCCGTCGGATTTGTAGGTATGACCATTGACATATTCAAGGTCGCCACCTCCTGCTTTCTCTCCGCCATTGTTGCTGAATATGATCTGGGTGGGTTTCTTTCCTGACGGTGCTTCCCAATAGAGGACGCCGTTCTTCTCGCTCATGGCATCGCCGGGCCAATTTCCGGAGGCTGTGCAGTTTACGTCGCCATCCCAAGCCCAAACCTTCACGTCCCAATTCTTGTCGTTCACAAAGTAGACGTAATTTTTATCAGGCTCGATAGGATCGATCACATTGCTCTTGGTATAGGTGAAGGTCTTTATATCGCTTCCTGAGTCGTTGGCGGCGAAGGTCTTCAGTGTGGTGGTCTCCGTAAAGGTCAGAGGTGCGGTATAGAGGGTTGATGACTGCGAGGGTGTCGAGCCGTCAAGTGTATAATATATGTCTGTCGCGGGTGACACGGAAAGAGAGACAGTAACGCTGTTGCTGAACGTACCGCCATCGGGAGAGGCGGTTACAACGGGTTTTGTCGGTGTCGGTATCGGGGGAATCGGGGGCACATAATTGCCGATTGTGCCGTATTCCTCAATCAACATTACCGGACCTGAAGCAGTCATAGTCACTTTTCCACCACTTATGGTTGCGGTCCTGGAAATGTCGTAGCCGTCCATTACCCTCTGTCCGTCGTTGAATACCCCATTGACATTGACAGTATATGACTGGCCGGCCTGTGTGTTGAGACGAATCACGACGGCATTTTCATATCCGTTTTCTGAGAATTTCCTTCCGTAAGTGTCCTGGCCGAGATTTATCTGGCTTCCCGCACCTACGGCTGCATTCCTCCGGCGGAACTGACCAACCTTCTGCCAGTGTTTGTTAACGTCATTGTCTACTGCATTCCAGTTGAAATCTCCTCGGGTCACCATGCCGGGGTCGCCTTTACCGTCTACTGCGGGGCGTGAAGTCTCGTCGCCGTAATAAATCTGTGCTCCACCGGGACAGAGCAACAGCATGGTGCCGACTGCCTTCTGGTCTCCCGGACGGTGCAGACCGGTATCGTGGCTTGAGACGTAGTTGAGCACTTGTTTGCCGGAATTGCCGTTGCAGAAGTTGGCGTAATATTCCCAGTCGACGGTTGTCGGGGTCCTTCCGGTGCCACCTTCGGTGCCGTTGAATGCGAAGTTGATCATAGAGTCGAAACCACCCTGTGAGAAGTAGCCTGTGTCGCCATGATCCCAACCCCAGGCCTCGCCTGTCATCCAGAAATCATCTGTCCAGTTCTTGGCGTATGCGTCGGCTCTTTCGCTTGAGCGCCATCTCTGCAATGCCGCCTTACATGTGTTCTTGAGTTGGTTCCAACGTGAGAATTCCACATGCTTGGCCGTATCGCAACGGAATCCGTCGATTCCGAAATACTCAACCCAAGCTGCAAGCCAGTTTATCACATAATCTGCGGGCGCGCCTTTTCCGTCTACTCTCCAGTCATCGGCGTTCGGAAGGCGATACTTATCCCATTCGCCACCTTTCTCGGCCGCCCACTTCTTCTTGAGGAACGGAGGGACGTTGACTGTCTGCGTTTTCTCTGTTACAACGTCGGGAAGACCGGCAAGCGACATCGTCTTGTCGTCTCCACCGGGCACTGCAAAGCCGGCTGATGTGCCCCAACTGCGGTCACCGAACGCACGCACGAAACCGCTCCACCAGTTGCCCCACTTCCCTTGGCTGTCGGCGTTGAAGGAGACGGGGTTGCTCGACGACCACATGGTGTAGGGGGCGCCATTTGGCACCCATCCTGCTGTCGGTGTGCCGTTGAAGTTTCCGAAATCGTAGTCCACGCAATCATCGAGAGTGGAGTATCCCGTATGATTCAGCACAATATCCATCACCACACGGATGCCACGCTTGTGGGCCTCGGTCACGAAATTGCGCATATCCTCAATCGTACCCATGTTGCGGTCCATGAAAGTCCAGTCAAGGGTATAATAGCCGTGGAAAGCGTAGTGGGCGAAGGCATCATCCTTGCCACCTGTCCAGCCGTGCATCTGCTCGTAGGGTGCGGTGATCCATATCGCATTTACTCCAAGGTTGTTGAGATAGTCGAGTTTCTGGGTCAGACCCTTGATATCTCCGCCGTGGAAGGTAGCCACGTCGGAGTTCCCTACTGTCTTGTGGCGATGATAACTTTCATCATTGCTCGTGTCGCCGTTATAGAAGCGGTCGGTGAGCACGAAATATATGTTGGCATTCTTCCAGGTGAAATATTCCTGGCGTGCGTTTTCGGGAGTCTTGACCTTTATGGTGTAGGTCTCTATTTCCGTACCGTTCTTCACCGTGTAGGTGATAATGTTCTCACCACCTTGCAGACTTCCGAGAGAGTGGTTGGTATAGCCTGTGCCGTTTACGTTGATCTCCACCACGGCATCCTTTGAGGCCGGGGCTGCCGAGAAGGTAGCCAGTGAGGAGGCATCCTCATCCAGTTCTATCTCGTAGGTCTTTGTCTGCGGATTGAAGTTGCTGAGGATGTTCCGTCCGTCAACCTTCACCTCCAGCCTGTTTAGCGTGGCATCTCCGGTGATGTCTGCCGCTATGCTGAACACTCCGGCCCCCGATAGAAGTGCGGCGGCGAGAAGCGTGCGTATATTTGTTTTCTTATTTGTCTTCATGATGGGTGGTTACTTCTTGATAAGTTTGAAAACTGATTTTGAACCTGACTGCGAAACTACACTTACAATATACATACCATCGGAGGCACCGCTCATATCCACCGTAAGTTCCATGCTCCCTTTACCGTTTACGGTTGCCATCTTTCCACCTGCCAAAGAATAGACATCAACTGTAGCAAGGGGCTCGGAACATCTTACCGTCACATAGTCGGCAAAAGGATTCGGTCCTGCGGTGATCATCACCTTGTCTGCCTCAAATATCTCCTCTACCGCTGAAGATGCGAAGAAACTTGCTGGTATAGTGTTGGTCTGGTTTGACAGATTCCTCAACACGGGATATGGCTTACCGTCTTCATTCCTCCATTCCCACACGTTATCGAAATCCCAGCCTGTCAATGTCTTGAATGTCGTGAAGTCGATGAGTTCGGAGGCCTTCTTGTCAGTGGCATGGTCTCCATGCATGGGCCAGTTGGCCGGACCTCTACTCATGCCGTCCCAACTGTGGTTGGCGCTCACCTGATTCTGGGAGTTGTTGTTTCCTCCGAAACGTGCCGCATAGTCGTTATCGCCGAACACTCCGGTGTTGAGTGCGACAGAATTGCGTATGCTTCCGTAGTTGGCACCTACAATACCACCCACATAATCCTTTCCTGAAATCTCACCTGTGGCATAGACGTTCTTGACAGCGCCTGTGTTCTTTCCCACAATACCACCGGTGGCATAGTCATCCTCATTACTTACGACCACACCGGCGTAGCAGTCGCTCACTGTAGCGCCTATATTCTCGCCGATGAGTCCGCCGACACATATTGAATTGCCGGTCACCTTTCCTGTGGCGAAACAACGTTCTATCTTTCCGCTTATCGCAGTGCCGACAAGTGTGCCGACATTATTCACACCGGCCATATTTGCATCCGTCACACCAAGATTGATGATCTCGCCGCCGCTGAGCGCGCCGAAAAGACCTACGGATGCGCCGAGAGTTGTGGAACTGAGGTTAACGTTCTTAATCGAGTAGCCGGCGCCGTCGAAATGCCCTTTGAAGGGTGAGCCGGTGCTACCTATGGGTGAGGTCAGCACCACACCGTCAATGTCGGCTCCCAATTTGACGTATGTATCCTCACTCCAGTCGCGTGAAGTGGTGGAGAACTGAGCGAGATGAGCGGAGGTAGTAAGGATGTAGGGGGAGTCGGCTGTACCGTATCCGCCTGCGTAAGCCTCACGCGGACCCTGCTCCACATTTACAAAACAGTCTTCTGTCTGATTCCCTCCGGGAGTCTTGGCTATGAATCCGAGTTTAGTCAACCCTTCGAGTTGGTCGTCACTCAGGCCATAAAACTCCTGGATGTTGTCGATCTTGATTGTGTAGGAGCCTCCGTTTCCGGTCATGCGGAATTTTGATGTGTTTACGGCAGCCCATTCCCAAGGGGAAATTTCGGAGCCGTTTACCTCACACCATGAGTAACAATAGACCTCCTGACCCATGTCGGAGGTCGTAATCTTTACTTCCAGCGCCTTCGTGGAAACGGCAGGCGATGGCACGGTCGTTATCTGTGCCGGATTCTGGGCAAATGCCCCAACGGACAATGATAACGCCATGAGCGTCGTGGTTAGTTTTTTGGATAACATGTAAGAATAATTAGTTAGAAAAAATGAGATTTCCTGATGCCGGAAATGATTCCCGACTTTTACCAGGTGAACCTTTTTACCTTAATTTCGCAAATTTATACATATTTATCCAAAAAAGAATGCAGAAAAATATGTTATAAAACACATTTTCTGCATTTCTACTCAAAATAGACCTTGTATAGACCTTTTTTCCTTAAATTTTAGTTCTTTTTGAAGCCGGATTCGAGTCGCTGCCTTACAGCCTCATAAAGAATGACACCGGCTGCAACCGATACGTTGAGAGAACCGATGTTACCCAATATCGGGATCGCGACGAGGGTGTCGCATGCCTTCAGCACCTCCGGGGATATTCCCGTATCCTCCGCGCCCATGACGATGGCGACGGGCACCGTATAATCAGCCTTGACGTAACTTTCCGCTCCCTTTTCCGATGCTCCCACTATCAGATAACCGTTATCCTTGAGTTTCCTGACCGCGCTCAGCGTGTCGCGCTCCCTGCATACCGGGACGTAGAATAATGCTCCGGCTGAGGCCTTGACCGCATCTGAAGTGACCGAGGCGCTGTTGCGTTCTGGTATCACAAGGAAATCCACTCCCGCACAGTCGGCTGTCCTGGCTATAGCGCCGAAATTGCGTGCATCGGTCACACCGTCAAGCACCACCGCCAGTGGTGTCTGTCCTTCTTCATATAGAGCCGGGATAAGTGTATCGAGACGGCTGTAGCCGACAGGTGACAATATCGCTATCGCTCCCTGATGATTCTTCATTGTGATACGGTTGAGCCTCTCCAGCGGAACCCTCTGCATCACTATATCGTATGCCTTTATCTTTTCCAGAAGTTCCTTGGCGAGATCCCCACCGAGATCACGTCTGACAAGCACCTTGTCTATGCTCTTCCCGGCATCTATAGCCTCAAGAATGGCTCTAATGCCGAATATGTAATCACTTTTTTCCATATTTATCCTGTGTTACGGTTTTTCTCCCAGAAGAACCCTCGCATTTGCGAGTGCGGCCTCATTTACACGGCTCCCAGAAAGCATGGCGGCGAGTTCCCTCACCCTCTCCTCCTTATCGAGCCGACGGACATGGGAGACTGTGCGGTCTTCCCTATCAGTCTTGTAGACCTTGTAATGACTGTCCCCTTTGGCCGCGACCTGAGGAAGGTGGGTTATCGACATCACCTGCATTCCGCCCCCCATGCTGTGCATCATCTCACCCATCTTGTCGGCTATCTCACCGGATACACCTGTGTCGACCTCATCGAATATCACTGTGGGGAGATTCATGGTCTTTGCCATTATTGATTTTATACTTAGCATCAGGCGCGCTATCTCACCTCCGGAGGCTATCCTGCTCATGGGCTGCATCGAATGGTTCTTATTGAAACTGCAAATGAAGTCGGCAGTATCCTGGCCATCGGCAGTGAGTTTGCCTTGTGAGAGCGCCACATCAAACCTCAGATTGGGCAGTCCGAGCGGAATTGCGGTGTTCGTAAGCAATACCGCGAATCTGTCGGCGGCCTCACGTCTTACTTCCGATAGCCTGTCGGCCTTTCCCTTCAACTCCTTGGCGAGTTGACGTGCCTCTTTTTCAAGCGACGCCACATCCTCATCTCCGTTGTCGATTGAATAGAGACGCTGCTGGAGATCTTTATGCAGGGCCACCAATTCCTTCTCGTCGGTCACCTTAAAGTGCTTTATGGCGTCGTATATGGTGTTCATCCTGTCAGTCACCTTTGCCAAACGTGCCGGGTCGGAATCCACGGCCTCAAGATAGTCGTAGACTGTCTCGGTGATATCTTTCAGTTCTATGCGGAGCACCTCAAGGCGTTTCATGAGTTCCTCTCCCCCGTCTTCCGAGAAAAGGGAGAGATTCACCTTGCCGAGGGCGGAGGCGGTCTCCGCGAGCAGGGCGTTGAGACTGCGGTCGCCTACATCGAGCAGACCGTAGGCCTCCCCGAGGTCTTCCCTTATCTGGTCTGCGTCGCTGAGCATGTCAAATTCCTGCTCCACCTGTTTCAACTCCCCCTCCTTCGGTTTAATCTTATCGAGTTGCTCAAGTTGGAAGGCTATGTAGTCGCGGTTTTCGCGGTTCTTCTCAATCCTTGCCTTTATTTTCTTAATCCTGCTGCGCAATCCCACATAATGGGTGAAGTCGTCCTTATAGGCAGCGAGGAGTTCGCCGTCGCCGGCGAAGGCATCTATTATTGCGAGATGGCTCGAACTTTGCGAAAGGAGTATATTGCTATGCTGGGAGTGTATGTCGACGAGATTCCCGGTCACGGCCGAAAGTATGGGGAGTGTCACCGGAGTGTCGTTGACAAAGGCACGTGATCTCCCTGTCGGTGAAACTTCCCTGCGCACGATAATCTCAGCAGGATTCCATTCGAGGGAATTTTCGTCGAACACCTTCTTCAACGCCGGATCCGGCTCGCTGAATGTAGCCTCTATTACCGTCTTGCGTGTCTTGTCTGTAATGGCCTTACCCTCCGCACGTTCCCCTAAAAGGAGGGATAAGGCTCCGAGCATGATCGATTTGCCCGCCCCCGTCTCGCCCGTGATTATCGTGAATCCGGGCGTGAAGGCGAGATTGAGGTCTTCAATCAATGCGTAATTCTTTATTATCAGCGTTGTTAGCATAATTCTGTTTTCCTGTTTTGACTTTCTTTACGATATCGGACTTATATCGGGAGAATGGGGCGGATTTATCTTTCCTCTTCCGGATTCCGTATCTTATTGATGCGTTCCAAATCTGTGGGATAAAGTTTTTTCAGCAGTTCGTAGACCTCCTCACGCTCCGATTGGGGTGCTTTGGAATATACGTTCACAAGTTCATCAAGTTTTGTATCCCTGAACATTGTCAATGCCACAGACATGGGGGCATTGTCATAAATCTGCTCTAGCGCTTTGAGGGATTCCGTAATGGCCGCCCTTCCCTTGTCCGTACTGGTCACCATCTCGTCAAGACCTCTGCGGTGGTATTGATAGAGGAGGTCGCGTATCATACCTGTATTCGCATCGGTGAATGAACTCAGCACCGCGCTCCGGTTACGGTTGTCTTCAAATGTTCGCCACCCTATCTCTCCGCTCGATTGGGCCATCTGCACCACTGAAGCGGCTTTATCGTAATAAGCCTGTCCTCCCCTGGGCGAGAAACTGTCGAAGTCCATGGCGAGGAATAGATAGGCGTAGTAGTTGAGGATGCCGGTCAGGTTGTTTTCCCATGAATTCTCATTGAACGTCAACGGGTCTCCTTCCCGATAGTTGAACTCTATCTTCGTGTCTTTGAAGTTGAGAAGTGTGGTGGTGTAACTGCTGTTGTAGACAGGACGCGAGAGTTGCACCTGCACCTCCCCCTTCACCTTATCATCCTTATATTCCTTGACTGTGAGGAACAGGCGGCATTCAATCCTTTCATTAGGGGAAAACACCGCGTTAGTCCACTGGTTCTCATTGAGATATTCCGTAATCGACTGCTGGAGAGTCTTGAAAATATCCGTGGAAGTACCTTCCACCGAACTGCTGTTGACCTCAACCGTGCAGTTGAGTTCCTGGGCGGAAAGTATCCCTCCCGCCCATATAGTGATGAATGTAACGAGAACCGTCAACCTCTGTTTAAACTGCCACAACATCCACAATGTCTTTTGCTACCTCCCTCTTGCTTTTTGCGGGGTATTCCATCTCCTCCCCGCTTGCCGAAACTATTGTAATCTTGTTGGTATCCTTCATGAATCCCGCTTCCGGGTCGTTGAGAGAATTGAGCACAATCCAATCGAGATGCTTCTTCTCAAGTTTATGGTGCGCATTCTCCAACTCATGGTCGGTCTCAAGGGCAAAACCTATGAGCTTCTGGTGGTCTTTCATACACCCCAAAGTGGCGGCGATGTCAGGATTCTTTACGAGGCGCAGGGTCATTCCGTCTGTCCCTTCCCTCTTTATCTTTGAGTCGGCCACCGACTCGGGGGCATAATCGGCAACCGCGGCTGCGAGCACCACATAGTCGGCATCGCCGAAATTGGAGACCGCAGCCTCACACATCTCTTTCGCACTCCTCACGTCGATTCTCCTCACTCCGGGGTGAGTCTCCTTAATCGATACGGGACCGGCCACAAGGGTGACTTCGGCTCCGCGTGAGGCAAACTCATCCGCAATCGCAAACCCCATCTTCCCGCTTGAATAATTGCCGATGAATCTCACGGGGTCGATATTCTCAAACGTGGGGCCTGCCGTCACAAGCACTTTCTTGCCCTTGAGGGTGGCCATGCGTGAGAAGTATTCTTCGGCAGCCTTCACGATGTTCTCAGGCTCCTCCATTCTCCCCTTCCCTACAAGACCGGAGGCAAGTTCGCCGGCTTCCGGTTCAACAATGATTACACCGTCTTTCCTGAGGGTCGCAATATTTCTCTGCGTGGAGGGATGGCGCCACATGTCGAGATCCATGGCGGGAGCCACCATCACCTGCTCCTTTGCCGAAAGGTAGGTGGTGATGAGCATGTTGTCGGCTATCCCGTTGGCCATTTTCCCGATTGTGCTTGCCGTTGCCGGGGCTATTATCATGAGGTCGGCCCATAAGCCAAGGTCGACGTGACTGTGCCATTCTCCGGTATTGGCTGTGAAAAACTCACTCACCACAGGTTTGCCACTGAGGGCAGACAGCGTCACGGGCGTTATGAATTCCTTTCCGTTTGGGGTAATCACCACCTGCACCTCGGCACCTCGCTTGACAAGGAGCCGGAGAAGCATCACTGATTTATAGGCTGCGATACCGCCTGAAATACCTAAGACAATATGTTTACCTTTAAGCATCTTTACTTTCTCTTGGCGGCGTATTTGAATTTCAACTGGGTGAGCACGTCTTTCGTATTCTTCGGGAAATCACCCTGCATAATCCAGTCGTAGAAGGAGGGTTCGCGTCGAAGCACGTCCTTGACGGTCTTACCCTTATGCTTACCGAAATTGAATACCGGCTCATCCTTGTCGTTGAGTACAATTCTCGCCGCGAGGTCGACATTTCGCCCTACGGATGAGAATTTGGCAAGATATTCCACATCATTCTCAAGGTCATCATACTTGTCAAGTTGACCAAGGAGAACCTCGTAGGTGGCTTCCGTGTCGGCCAAGGCACTGTGGGCATCCGTAAGGTCGCCACCGCAATAGAACTTGTAGGCCGCTATGAGAGTGCGCTGTTCCTTTTTGTGGAAAATATTCTGGACGTCAATGAATCTCCGGCCTGTGATGTCGAAATTGATACCGCAACGGCCGAACTCCTCCATCAGCACAGGGACGTCAAACTTATTACTGTTATACCCCGCTATATCGCAACCTTCAAATATCTCCAGCAACGATTTAGCAATCTGACGGAAAGTGGGCTCGTTGGCCACATCAGCATCCGTAATATGATGTATAGCCGTACTTTCCGCAGGAATAGGCATCTCCGGATTCAGTCGGCGCGTCTTTCTCTCGTCGCTACCATCGGGATACACCTTAATATACGACAACTCCACGATACGATCATGCGTGATGTTCGTACCGGTAGTCTCCAAATCGAAAAATATCAGCGGTCTCTCAAGTTTCAGCTTCATCTCTAAAAAATTTAAATACATGACACCCTACCCCATACCTAAAGCCCACCACCCAAAGTCTAATGCCCAAAGCCTAATGCCTCAGCAAATTACCTCGCGCCTCGAGCCTCGAGCCTAATGCCTAACGCCTCAGAAAAATACCTCGCGCCTCGCGCCTTGAGCCTCGCGCCTCAAGCCTAATGCCTAAACCCTAACGCCTCAGAAAAATACCTCGCGCCTCGAGCCTTGAGCCTTGAGCCTCGAGCCTAACGCCTAAAGCCTCGCGCCTCGAGCCTAAAGCCTACTCAATCACCTGCATCGGCATCTGGATAGTGACGATATTCTCATTAGTCTCCTGCTCCTGAGGCTCGAAAATTCCGGGACGCGCAGGGTCCGACAATTTCATCAACACCGTATCACCGCCGAGATTGCTCAAGATCTCCACCGTAAACAGAGAATTGAAACCTATGGTCATGTCGTTACCCTTATATTCGCACATCACCTTCTCCTCGGCCGAAGTTCCGTAGTCAAGATCCTGTGCTGCGAGTTTCATCCCATCCTGGCGTATCTCAAGTTTTACAAGGTTGGAAGCCTTGCTTGCGAAAATGGCCACCCTACGCATAGCGTTTAGGAATGTCTCCCTATCGACTGTGACGACAAAAGGATTGCTCGCCGGAATCACCCGGTTGTAGTTGGGATAATTTCCCTTGATGAAACGGCAGGTAAGCGTGTAGTCGCCAAATTCAAATCGTGCCCCCTTCTTCCCTATCACAATCTTTACGGGCTGCTCCTCCTTTCCCAAGATACCCTTCAGGATAGAAGCCGGTTTGGCGGGCATGATGAAACTTGAGTTGATACCCGGGTCAACCGAGGCGTTTATATAGCGTACAAGCTTATGTGTGTCGCTGGCCACGAATGTGATGTCGCCTTCGTGAATATCCCAGAAGATACCGGTCATCATAGGGCGGATTGTCTCAGGGCTGACTGCGTAAAGGGTTTTCTCAATACCTTTCAACACTACACTTGACGGCACCTCGAGTGTTATGGCATCCTTGTCGGTCTTCTCGCCTCGCGGATACTCGTCGGCATTGATGCCCATGAAGCGGAAATGACCCGTCAGGAATACCACATCAATCTCTCCTGTCTGGTCATTCAGAGAGAATGTCAGTGGCTGGTTGCTTATCTCCTTGGTAATCTCAAGAAGCGTTTTTGCCGGTACGGCTACCGCACCCACACCGTCGCCGTCGGCTACCTCAACACGGGCTGTGACCATATTTTCCTGATCGCTTCCCGTTATGGTGAGCCACCCTCCGTCAAGTTGAAAGAGGAAGTTATCAAGGATAGAAAGTGCGTTCTTTGAACTAATAACTTTATTGACAGCCTGCAACTGCTGTTGGAACAGCCTTCCGTCGATATTGAATTTCATTATATTTTGATTTTAATATTTTCTTTTGGAGCCTTAGACCCGACGCTTTAGACTTTAGGCATCAGGCCTCCGGCCCCAGATATTTGACTCTGCACCTTGAGCCTTAAGCCTCGTGCCTTAAGCCTTGAGCCTTAAGCCTTAAGCCTTGAGCCTTGAGCCTTAAGCCTTGAGCCTTGAGCCTCGAGCCTTGAGCCTTGAGCCTCGTGCCTAAAATCCCACAAATTTAATAAATTTTTCTGAAAAGAAAAAGGCTGCCGCGCAATTACACGCAGCAACCCTTATTTCCGTAATTTTATATAGCCTCGAGCTTGAGGCTTAAGCCTCATGCCTTAAGCCTCTAGCCTTGAGCCTTGAGCCTCGTGCCTAAATCACTCAGCCACTACTTCAAATTCAATATCCTTGGATACCTCCTTGTGGAACTTGATTGTAGCGGTGTAAACACCTACTTCCTTAACGGGCTCCTTGATATAGATGATCTTGCGGTCGACGTTATGACCGAGTTTCTCAAGAGCCTCTGCAATCTGAAGAGCGTTTACAGAACCGAATACAGTACCTGTAGAACTTGTCTTGGCGCCGATTGTGAGTTTAACGCCTTCGAGAGCTGCTGCTGCAGCCTCTGCGTCAGCCTTGATTTTGGCGATCTTGTGGGCACGCTGTTTCTGATCCTCTGCAAGACGCTTGAGAGCTGCTGCAGACGCGATGATTGCCTTGCCCTGCGGAATGAGATAGTTGCGGCCATAGCCGTCTTTCACTTCCACGATATCATCTTTGTAACCGAGGTCGGTCACATTCTCTTTAAGTATTACTTTCATCTTGAAATTCTCGTTTGCGGGTTATGAATGATTATTTCATCAAGTCAGCCACATAGGGCAGAAGGGCGAGGTGGCGTGCACGCTTTACTGCCTGTGCCACACGGCGCTGGAACTTGAGTGAGGTGCCGGTGATACGGCGGGGAAGGATTTTGCCCTGCTCGTTGAGGAATTTCTTGAGGAACTCAGGATCCTTGTAATCGATATACTTGATACCGCTTCTCTTGAAACGGCAGTATTTTTTCTTCTTTGTGTCCACTGAAAGTGGAGTGAGGTAACGGATTTCGCTGTTAGCTGCCATAATCTACTTCTTAGTTAGCTGCTTCGGCTGCTGCCTCAGCGGGGGTTTCACTTGCTTTTTTTGCTCTCAGGTTGCGACGCTTCTCTGCATATTCCTGTGCGTACTTGTCAAGACGGAATGTGAGGAAACGGATCACGCGCTCGTCGCGACGGAAAGCCACATCGAGCTTCTTTACGATTGTGGGCTCACCCTTGAACTCAAGAAGGCAGTAGAAGCCTGTTGATTTCTTCTGGATAGGATAAGCAAGTTTCTTGAGACCCCAGGTCTCCTCATTGACAACCTCAGCACCATTCTCCTGAAGTATGCCCTTGAATTTTTCTACCGCTTCCTTCATCTGTTCGTCAGACAAAACGGGAGTTAAAA
>CAMWMD010000007.1 GCA_947175265.1 uncultured Porphyromonadaceae bacterium
CAGAACTTTTTCCCGTATTTCTGCGTTATATCACCACGAAGTTTGCGCGTTTTTTACGCGATTCCGTTCCCTGCCTTTATAATATCGATAAGGATTGGCTTCAGTCCGCTTACGAAACATTCCACCGCAATCACCATCAGGATAAGCCCCATCAAGCGCATCATCACATTATTCCCCGTCTCCCCGAGAAAATCAACAAGACGAGTAGAGGCGTTGAGCACAACGTAAGTCAGAAGATATATCAGTGCAATGCTCCCGATCAGGATACCTTTGAGTTCCCACGTTCCGGCGTCTTCCATCAGCATGATACCGTTGGCGATGGCTCCCGGACCACAAAGCATGGGTATGGAAAGAGGGGTGATTGAAATATCTCTCGCGTACACCTTCATCTCCTCCTCCTTCAGTTTGGTGTTGGAATATTGGGCGTGGAGCATATCAAACCCTATCTTGAGGATTATGAAACCCGCAGCGATTCTGAAACCGTTGGCGGAAATCCCGAACAGAGAGAAAAGCACCTGCCCGCCGATCGTGAAGCATATCAGGATTATGAACGAGATGATAGTGGCCCTCTTCACAATATCCTTTCTCTCCTGTTTTGTCATCCCCTTTGTCATGGAGAGGAACACAGGCATAGTCCCGAGCGGGTTGGTCAGTGTGAAAAAAGATGTGAGGCAAATGAATGCGAAAGGAAGTAGTTTTTCCATGGTTTAAGGTCGTTGGTTAGTTATTTCATTGGTTAATTAAGGTCATCGGAAGTTTTTCGGTAAAGGTAAAGTCAGAATGTCAGGGTTGCGGAGAAACAGCATCCGTCATCGGTAGGACCGCCCGACAATTCAAGTTCATGCTTTTGAGCGAAGGGCCGAGTGTAAATCAATGCCGACCCGGCTCCTATTGCGGCACCGGCCACGACATCCCACCAATGGTGTTTCTTGGAGAAGACCCTCCCCCACCCCACGTATGTGGCGAGCGCGTAAGCCGGCACACCCAATTTCCAACCGTAGCGGCGTTGCAGGAAAGTGGCGGTAGCGAATGTGGTGGATGTGTGTCCGCTTGGGAAAGAGTGACGGTTGCTGTGATCGGGACGCTCCTCCTTTATCGCATACTTCAGAATATAGGTTGCACCGAGAGAGGTGACCGCTGTAAGGGCACCCTGTTTCAGACCCTGCCAATCCTCATCGATCATCACCCCGGCGAGTGTGGCGACAGGCATCGCAACCAGTATGACATCCGTAGAGGTCTTGACACCCTTCTGAGCAGGAGTCCTGTGGAAGGGCTCTTCCGCACTTAGCGTGGCGACGTTGAGAACAACGGCTACGACCCATATAAGGATCCATTCGAGTTTTTTCACGTTGGTATTATTAATAAGATAAGGTCGATAAACTTTGGTAAAAACACAATGCACCCGATGATTACCGCCGCTGCTGCGAGCACCATTACGGCAGCCGCCCCGAGATCCTTTGCCCTCCCTATGAGGGGGTCGTAATCCGGGGAGACCTTGTCGGCTATGGCCTCCAACGCACTGTTGACTGCCTCTGCCGATATCACACAGCCGATACACCCGATCACCACGCACCATTCCAGCGGAGAGATGCCGAAGAAAAATCCGCAGCCTATGGCGAGTAATGTGGCGACAAGATGTATACGGGCGTTATGCTCATAGTTGAAAAGCGCCTTCAGACCTTTCCAGGCATAGACGAAGGAACGAGCACGCTTCTTCCAGGAAAACTTTTCGTCACCAATCATAGGGCATCGGAGTTAACTAATAATCGTAATCAAATGAAAATTGATCGACATAGAGCACAGCCCCGGCACCGCCTGTGAAATAATCGCCCAGTTTTGATGCGGCGCAAGTGATCTGTAGATAAGTCGGCACGCGGGAAGTGCTTCTGTATTCCAATTTGATCTCAAAAGGCTGATATTCCTCCATAGTGCCGCTGTAGACAAGTTCGCCATACGCTATTATGGATGGGGAATCCTTGTCGAACAGTTGCTGGTTCTTTGGATTTGTACGTATCTCAAACGGTGCGGTCCAGTCGGCGAGCGCCACATATATATGGCACGTGTCGGGATGTCCGATGAGAGGTTTGAAATCAGCGTTGGCATAGTTGATGGGTGCCGTCTTATACTGATAATACCCCTTGAGTTTGGTAGGACGCAATTTCCAGGGTTGTCCGAAGTCAAGGATACCGTTCGTGCCGTCCACTTTCTTGAACGAACCCGTATATATGGAACCTGCCGCAAGTTTGCCAATTCCCGCGATACCTACAAACTTGGTATTAAGTTCGGCAGCCTGTCCCTGCCCTGTGACTGTATGGTCTGTCGGCACCACGTTGCTCTGTCCCAGGGTAGCCGCGCCGGTGTTGCCGGTATCCCAGAATTGCTCGCCGTTCTCATTCCACGGGCACCAAATCTTATTGTTTTTCAACCACCACTGGTCAAAATCGCCATCGGGAATGTCGGCAGTTCCGTCAGTCGTGACTTTCAGTTCATTTCCGATATTACCGTCGGCTACAGCCTGCACGACGTATTCTGTAAGGGGCTCGAGATGCGGTATACAAGCGGAAAAAGAGCCCTCCGTCTGAGTCACCTCCGACTCAGGTACTACCTTCCAATCAGCATCACCTTCCTTCTTATACCTGAATCCACCTTTCATATCTGAGGGGCAGGCACCATAAACCCATACCACCCGACTCCATGCGTCAGCGGAGGTTGTGGAGACAAGGAGTTCGGCCAATTCGGCATATATGGTCCAGAATTCTGAACGCCCGTGACACTCCACCTCTACCCTCAAAGGTGAAGAGAGGTCAATAGTTCCCGGCACTAAAGCGGGAGTAATGGTGGTTATCCCCTCCGCCCCGAGTTTCACACGCTCGAGTTTAACTTTGGAGAGATCCGTTCCCTCCGGAAGAGTCACTATTACGCGACATGCGGCGGCATCGACCACACTCTCGCCAATCTGTCCCTCCACTAAAAAATATCTCTCTATATGCTGCTCGGCAGAGATTTGCCACGAATAATCCTGATAGCGTGAGATGATTATATTCAGAGGTGAAGAGAGGTTGTAACTACCTTCAAGGAGATTCACATCTGACACTCCACCCTCGGAGACCTTAAATTCCGTAAACTGCACATTCTCAATGTCAGTGGTTTCTTCAAGATATACCACCGCTTTCATGTCGACGGAATCTATGGTTGCATCCTTGCTTTGCCCGTGGGCAACAAGTTGTGTGATGTTCTGTTGGATTTTCGGATATGGCAAATCATTCTTTATGCACCCGAAAGAGAGCAAGAGAAGCAGGAGGAAAAGAGCGGATGTAGTCGGTCTAAATTTCATTCTGAAAATATGCATTGAAATTGCAATTGCAAAGTTAAGTTTTTAAATTGAAAATTGAAAATTGAAAGTTGAAAATTGTATTACATCACTAACACATGGACAAGTTGAAAGGTATCCGTCCGAAAAAAGCCGACTTGATTTTTGATTTTCAGGTCGGCTTTATCTTGCGTAGTTGTAAGGAAGGAGTCTGACGAGCTCGTCTTCCTCCTTATCGGGTCGGATGCGTTCCAATGTGTCCTTTAGCCATTGATAGGGGTTGATGCCGAGATTATCGCAAGAGACAATAAAAGTGTAGAAGATTGCATTGTCTTCGGCTCCGCGGTCGTTCTGACTGAAGAGGTAATTCTTGCGTCCAAGCACCGAGGGCCGTTGGCCCTGTTCGACCGGGTTACTGTCAATAAGGTAATATCCTTCTTCGGTATAACGCATCATGCGTGGCCACAGAGATAAGGCATATTTGATGGCGACGGCAAGCGGCTCCTTGGGGGTACATGTCATTAATGCGGTTCTCATCCAGGCCTCGATTCCGTTGAGTATTGGCACGGCGAGGCGCTGGCGTTCCGACCGGATCTCATCCGCCGTGACACCTGCTGCCCTAAGGTTCTCTTCAAGCGTGTAAAGCGTGGAGATGTATTTGACGGCTTCTGCGGCCAATGGATTGGATTTCTGGGCGTCGACAAATTTACGGCGTATGTGAGCCATGCACGCCAGGACTGTTATCCCGGGCACATTCTCAAACTCATTGTATACCTTGTAGCCGTCATTCTGTATCACTCCCTGATATCCCCGCAGCTGTGTGCGCGGAATTTCTCCGCCGCGGCTCCCCTTGTGATAGTAGAAGAATGTGCCCCGGGGACGGGGGCTCACGTCGCGGAACTGCCAGGCGTATCCTTTGCGGCAGGCCTGCCCCTTGCGGTCGGCTATGTTCCACGGCACCTCGTCGATCTGGACATATCCTCCGGCCATCACCGCCTCGCGTTGGCTTTCGTACAGCGGGTAAAGCACGTTGGCCGTGGCGTGTATCCAGTCGTTTACGGTCGAGGTCGGGAGTTTCAGACCAAGCTCTGCGAACATCTTGACCTGGCGGTACTCGGGCAGATGGTGGTTGAACTTGTTGTCGATAAGCGTGGCCAGCAGATCTGCCCCTACATGGCCGCCTCCGATGATGCAGTGCGGTCGCTCGGCCTGAAGAATCTCAGGATTCGGGGCGCCTTTGGCTCTTTTAAGCCGAAGTATCGGTGTGACGGTTTTCTCCACCCACAGACGCTGGGGCTCCAGATGCAGCACGTTTGTCTCGTCCTGTCCGATAATGTCGTAGTCGTCAATGTCGACACCCTCTGGGTAAACGGTCCTTGTCTCTACCGGAAGGCCGTAGATGTTATATTTTTCAGGACGCTTGCCACGACCCTTCGACTGGGCCTTTGCCTCCGCCCGACGTTTATTTGCTGCCTCGTCAACATCTCTGGACGCTTTCTCAAGCTCCTTTTTGGCGGCAAGTGCCGCCTGCCCCTCAATCTCATCAAAGAGCGAAGGACCATCGTATTTTACAGCCCTGTCCTTGAGCGATCCGCCGAATGCCCGGCGCTGCAACTGCTCGATGAGCCTTGCCTGACTGATGATTATCTCATGGCAGGCCTCTATTGTATCGGGAAGTATCAGCGTCTTTTTCATATTGCTAAATTACTAAATTTTAGCAATATGTCCAACTTTTTCAGGATGTTTTTTTAATCGAGGAAGAAATGAAGGTTCAGCTCTTTTCGTAACGATGGCGGCGGACAACTTTGGGCGATATGCCTTCCATCAGAAGTACAAGCTCTGACCATTTCATACTGCGGAACCCGATTCCTTGACGGAGAAAAATACGTGGATGGAAGCGACCCTCCTCAAGCCGCTTGTAATACACCACGTATCCTCCATATTCCCAGTGCAGAATTTTCATGACCTGACGCGACTTGCCCACGAAGATATATACATCCCCGTTGGCCGGATCGAGACCCAGCATCCTGACCTGGCCACTCAGACAGTTGACTCCCATGCGCATATCCGTCGGGTGCTGCGCCATTACTATACGATTGTTCTCATTCAAATTAAACATGTCGTTTTTGTTTGCAAAGTTCGCAAGCAAAAACGACATGTCTTAGTCGGCTTTTTTCGGACGGTTACGTTGAAAGTTGAAAATTATGTTACCTCACACTCGCTGACATAATGAAAAAAGGAAAGCGGTGTGTCAAGGGATTTTAACATCCCGATGACACACCGCATCTCGATTTATTAACTAGTTTATTCCGTTAAAAATCAAAACTATCAGTAGATCAATTCAAAATCATCAAGATACATCACGGATTCTTTACTACCGCAGAAGTAATCTCCGAATTTTGAAGCAGAACATACTATCACAAGATGAGTAGGAAGAAGTGTCTTAGCGTTCTCCTTATACTCAATAGGTATAGTGACTTCCTGCAATTGCCCGTCAGGGCCAAACGCCTCTTTCCATGTGACCTGCCCGTATGCCACTACCGAAGGATCATCCACCTCGAAGAGTTTACGGTCACTAGGATTTGTACGGATTTCGTAAAGACCGGTAGTCAGAGCCACGTAAATCTGACCCTGGTCAGTACCTCCATCCTTCAAATCATCAATATAGGCTTTATTCTCACTCTTTACAGAGACATCGCCACCCGGACGATAGTTAGCGTAAACCCTCAATGCCGAAGGATGCGAACCATCATACTCCCTACCTACCGACAATACGCCGTTAGTTCCGTCAGTCTTAACATAGTATCCGGTAAATATATTACCTGCAGCTATCACACCCAGAGCCGCGTTTGAGGCAAGGCGCGCTGAGTAAGTGCCCGAATGTTTCATATCCTGAGATTTATCTGTCAGAGTAAGATTGGCTGTTGCAGCGCCCTCATTACCTGAACCCCAGAAACTTGTCAGTTTATCACCGGTATTGCCCGGGAGAGTGACGTTCCTCTTTCCGAGAAGAGTCTGTGCCGAATAAGTGCTCCATTCCTCAAAACTTGCGCCCGGGATAGTGAAGATTGTCTCAGTTATGAATGTCCTCACCTCCTTTTCCTCAAACTCACCTGCATACGACTTATATTCATACTTAGTGGATGGCTTAAGATTATTCACTTTGACAGTAAACTTCTGCACAGCACCGGCAGCACGGGAATTTCCAGACAATTCACCCGGTAATGAAGTCCATTCTTCAGTTCCAACCTCACGGATACGGATACCGAAGTCGGTCACGCTGTCGTCATACAACGCTCCATAGAGAGTTGCGCTTTTCGATCTTACCGCAGAAAAATCCGTAATATCCTCCTGAGAATATGAGCCAACGGGAGCAAGACGCTCGACAGCATCCTCTGTATTAGCAAAACGGAGACTTCCAGTGTTTGTATATCCTTTTCCATCCTTCACTTCAAACGTTATACAGTATTCTTCCGAAGACGAAGGGAGCGAGGCAAGATAAGAGGCCGGGAAATTGAACCAATACTCCGTGACGTTTACGGTCTCATTTTCGGAAGTGGCCACATTGTCTTCAGTCTCTATCTTCTGGGTCACTATACCCGAGGGGAGCATAGCAGTGCCGTCGGCTATCACGTCAAGACCTGCCACACCTCCTACCGTGGGAAAGTTTCCGCTGAAAGACACCTTAAGCGAAGGCATCCCTTTATATGCGAGAATACGGATATTCACATCGGAATAATTCCCCTTTGAGAAGTCCACCTGTTTTCCCAGGTCAAGAGTCTCACCTGCGGATTTGGCCTTGAAAGAGGGGGCAGGGAATACTGTCACCTCCTCATCGATCACAGGCACCTCAACAATCTCAATCTTGACAAGGGCACCACCTTGAGTGATCTGGGAAGCATCCGCTTTCAGAACGAACTGATAGTCATGAGCGCGGAGCACCCCGTTTATCTCGCCCTCCTTACTGAAAGGAGTGCCGTCGTTGCTCTTTCCGGAAATCTTATAATAGAGATCCGTCACACCATTCGGCATCATGAAATAACCCTTGTTCTCACCCTTAGGATCTGCGAGGATATTTTCATAATCAAAGGTAAGCGCACCCTTGGTATGGCCGACTTCCACCTTAAGATCTGTAATCTTATCAGCCACGAGTTCCGTATTTACTGAAGTCAACACATTTGCGATGTCACACTTCAAGGAAATCGAATTTGAGCCCTCCTTTACATCTATCGGCTGATAGCAGTAGTAGAATTTCTTATCGAAAGAGGCGGATACTGAATCCCCGGTCCATCCCTCCACGACATAGTGACCGGTCTGGAGAGCGACACTTGTTCCCTGCAGAGATTCAAGCCCTATGAACTTTCGGACCACACCCACATTCTCTTTCTGGATATAGACCACGAGGTTCTGCTCAAGCGATTCGCGGTCGTAATCAACTGCCCGCGTCACAACCTTTGTGACATCGCCACGGAGTTCCGCCGAGAAACGGAGTGTGCCTTCACTACCCTCTCTGAAGGGTGTTTCCGAAACGCATCCCTGTGAAAGGATGGCCAACATGACAGCCGAAGCTGAAATAATCTTATTCAATATCTTCATGACTGTCTTATTATTAATTCTTGATTTCAATGATTAGGCTTTCAGTAGCAGTGCCGTTGGCATCAGCAACAGTGAGTTTGAAAGTATGCACACCGTCGCCTAAAACCGCAAGAAGAGGCATGAAACTTGAGATATCAAATTTCACATTCTTCTCACCCTTTACGGAATCTCCCTCCAGCAGACCAAGACCCTTAAGGGGCTCCATCAGGTCGCCGGGATTTACAAGGTCAAGATGTGAGGCAAGACCTACCCCCTTGAGTTCCTCCGGAGAAAGTGACGGAGACTCTATATCAACTTCGAACAAATCAATTCCGGCATCCGAAGTTATGTTGAGCACCACTTCCTCCCCGCTGACATACAGGTGCTTCTCACCGAGTTTGATTTCACCGGCCGCCGTAATCACCGGAGCCTTAGGAGTATCGGGTATCTGCGGGTCGTCAGGAATCTGCGGGTCATCCTGACCCTCGTTAGGACGTTCGTTCTCATCAAGTTTACTGTCGCCGAGACCTACCTCCTCAATGGAGATATTGCCGTCGACATCCGTCTTGGTGACGGAGGCGTCAAGCATCACCTCTGCATTGACATTACCTGAATTCTCACCCTGATAATCATGCAGACGGAATGTTATGCGGTAATGGTTTCCGGCCTCCACATTGGCAACGGTCTTGACCTCATTGGTATATGCTCCATCAATCTTACCCTTAAACGTAGCGACGAGTGACTGCTCTCCATCTATATGGAAATAGCCGTAGTTCTGATTATCCTCCTCTTTGACAGTGAAATTCAGCACCTCACTCCCCTCGTTGAGTTTAAGTTCCACGTATGAATCCTCCAGCGACATGTGTGCCCTCAGCATCGGATCAAACACCACAGAGGTCATCACATTCTCCAAAGCACACTTGATAATGCCCAAATCGGTAGTGATCTTACTCGGTTCAATTGAGAATAAATCCGATTTACCCTGATAGAAGGGGTAATCCCAAGCGGCTGCCCTATGTTCATCTGAGCCATCATGAGTATATACAGCCGACACATAGTAATCACCCTCCTCAAGGACAACTACCTCAGGCATCTTACCATAAGTATAAAAATCCTTCAACTGGTTATTCTTGTCAAAGAATGAGATATGGACAGTATCCATGACCACCTCATTTCCGGCCTTTGTCTGCTTGATGACATGGTCGGTCTGCACTTTCAGGTTAAGTGCTGATTTTGCAAAAGAGCCGATTCCTTTGTCCTTCGGTCCATCAAAAGGAGCCTCCGAAGCACATGCAGTCAACAGTCCGGCTGCCAGAATCATAAAAAATTTATTTGGTTTCATGATTTTTCAATAGTTAAGTTGAACCGATTTAAGAGTAAGTTTCGATCCCACACAAAGTGATTTATACTTATTACCACTACCCAGATCCTGGCCACTCAAACTTGTAGTATTGGTCACATCAGCCAAATCCGTAGGTATGGGTGCGGCTACATTATTTCCTTTTGCAGAAATGAATCTAACCTGAAGTTTCGCTGCCTTCACACCTCTCTTCTTATATTCCAAAGGAACGTTATACTCTCCGGAAGCATCTATATCCTTTTCCCCTTGGGAAATTATATTACCTGCCGCGTCAAGGACAGCCACATACATCCATCCCTTCTCATTACCGATAGGTTCGTATTCGCATGAGAATGAAACTGAAGAGGGACGCGATGTGAAATTAATACCATCTACCCTATGCTCCGTGCCATCAAAAGAATAAGAACCGAGGAACAACTCTCCGGCACCCTTGTTGGCAATTGACCTGGGTGCATTCCTGCTATATTTTGCTCTTACACTAAGTACATGATCATCCAGATTCGGCAACGTACCATTATGGTCGTATGCCACGCTCCTTATCAATACATTTCCTGTAGAAGCCATGGTTGAAGGCACCATAAACCATGTATTTTTGGGATTTGACCCTGTATAGCATGTTTTGGAGTTTATAGATGCCCAGCCATCAGGCTCATCAACCAATAACTTACAGTAATTCTGCATGGTAGTAGCACCATATTTATACTTTCCGCCAGCATCCAGTTTATCAATTTTGATGGTTTGTTTCAAAACCGAGAAATTGCCGTTGGGGACATCGGTCTGTGCTTCAGTTGTGAATATCGGCACTGTAAATACCTTTACCTTCTTGCCTCCCACCTCAACACTATATGTACTGA
The DNA here is from genome assembly GCA_947175265.1 of uncultured Porphyromonadaceae bacterium. Classification (GTDB taxonomy): domain Bacteria; phylum Bacteroidota; class Bacteroidia; order Bacteroidales; family Muribaculaceae; genus Lepagella. Next base: position 10,100 of record CAMWMD010000007.1, read on the forward strand.
AGGTAGTGGATTTTTCAAGTTGTGCAAGTGTAATCACTGACGACTCAACATCCCTTGATATATTAGCGGAAAGAGCGGCTGTGCCCAATTTTACCATTCCTTTCTCTATAATATATTTCCTTACAGCATCGTCCTCACAGTTCACCTGAATAAGAGCGTAGTTTGAGAAAGCATCCACATCAAGTGAAATCTCAGGGAAATCAACGTCAACTTCCACATCGAACACTTTCTTCCCTTGGAATACCCCCTCCACGGCACAACTTGCATCCGTAATTTTTCCGTTAGGCATCTGGAGAACCATCTTATATACATACGTATACTCTTCCGAGGCATTCTCAACTTTCGTTTTTGACACTACCTGTGCGTTCTTTCCGTCGATTGAGAAACTAATCCCCTCGCTGACGTTAGGACAATTGGAGGAAAGAAGTATCTCCGCCTTGTCAGACAGAAATTTCAGATTTGAGGATTTCTCCGCAGTCACGGATACCGGGCTGACATTTATCTCAATCACAGGCACATCCTCAGAGGCGATCTCCCTGCCAAGAGCGTCGGTAGCGTTGAGCGCAACTTTATATTTACCGGGTTTCAATGATTTTGAGAAATTCTTAAGATTGACCACTGCCATTCTGTCAGTCTTACCTGTGAAGCCTGAGCATTCGATACCACACTGTGCTATAAGCGACTGTGTCTCCGGACCTGCATCCGTAAGTTCAACCGATGTGAAAGGTGTGCTTCCACCCTCAGATGCCTCGATTGTGAGTGTTGCCCTCTGAATACCCCCGAAAGCGATGAGATGAAGTTCAGGATTCTTGTCGGCCAAAGGGATATACTCAAATGCCTCGACTCCCTGCGCGGCATCATCATTGGCAGTGATTGACGGAAGAGGAGCCGTGAAGAGTTCGTCTGTAAGGTATATGTCTGTTGTCTTTGAGACCACATTTTCCTCGAAAGCGACATCAAGAGTAGCAACACCTACCTCTTCCTTGACATCAACCATCACCACATAATGGTGACGAGGCATCGCTGTAAATCTCGCTGGAACAACTGTCTGCTCAAGCCCTTGCTGATTGGTAAGACGCAGGGAGAACTCGATATTGCGGGGCGACATATATACAGGACGTGTCTCCTCTTTGGCTAGCACTATAGGCGACACATGACCGTCTGATTTGAGCATCGCACTGAATTGAGGGAACATGGCCCGGAATTTATCGGAATATCTCAGGCTGACCATTGAGTTTGCAAGCGTGGCGGTGACTGTAGAGGAAGATTCCTCACCCAGTTTGACAGCCACATCCGTATCTCCGGTGAAATATGGACTTGAAAAGCCTTCCGTCTCAATATCTCCGTATGATGCCGTAAGGGTGTAGGAACCCATCGGGAACCCGGCCTCTTTGTTGAAATCTGTTGGAGAACTCCAAGACTTGGAATAACTGCCGTCATGACTGGCAAGTGACACTGAGAAATCATCCGGAGAGGGAATCACCGGACTCGTCTCGTCATCGGCACGTGTGGATTTGTTTACGCTGCCATTGGCCGCGACTTTCAGGGAAATGCGTCCGGCATCAGCGTTTCCGGAGCCCCAGGGAGTCTCATTGGCACAACCTCCAAGTATCAGCATACCTGATAAAGCCGTGATACAACACCCTTTCTTGGTTAGTTTCATAATCTATCGTCGTGAATGATGTTTATTCGGGTTACATTATGTTCGGAAAACTCAGTTTCGGAAGAGGATAAGAGAATAATTCCCAGGATTCAATAGTTCTCAGAGTATTCCTCACAGTAAATATCCACAAATTTACGCAAAATTTCCACAACGCTCAAAGAAATTAGGCAAAATGGGATACAAATGTCCAAATTAGACCACAAATTTCACACCAATCAGTACCCATATCACTCAAAAAACACCATTTCCACCAAAATATAAATTAGGCGACCGTATCACTCCTGTCACCCACAAGAAGTGATCTGAATTCAGATATTGACCGAATCAGATATTGACTGCAATGCCGAAATTGATGTTGAAGATGTTGAAACGGAAATTCGCGCTCGACGTAAACCGGCTTCCCGCCTTCTCCCCGTTGATGGTCTGCTTCTCGTTGCGCAACTGGAAACCGAACACGCCGAAAGATATGTTGAACGACACCGGATCCATGATGAACACGGAAAGACCGGGCGAGAAATTCAACGCCGCCGACATAGTGGTGGTATGCGTCATACGCGGCTCCCCGTTATAAGGGCGCACGAAATCTGAATTTCCTGATGAGAAGGCAAGTTCCACCTCATTGAATATGCCGAAACGTCCCCGACGCGCTATACCGTAATACTGATTCAAAGTCACGGCTGCCGAATAGGCTTCGCTACGGTACATGATATCATGAAGATTGAAATTCATATCCTCATCTATATCCACCTTGAAAGAATCTATGCGTGCCTTTCCTGAAGTATAGGCCAATCTGAGGCCAACGGCCATGTTATTGCGTATGGTATAGGAGAAATAGGGACGTATCGAGAACGCATGGCCCGAGAAATCGATATCCGAGACGAGATCAAGCAATTCAAGATCAGACGTCGAGAATTCCCCGTATGAGGCCGTAACCCCGAAAGTCCATATCCCTTTGGGGAGGAACAGGTGGTTCGACAGACCACGGTCGAAACGTCCTAAATTACGCTCACGGAGCATGGTGGGAATAGTGTCTCCCCTGAATGTGACCCACTCCTCCACCTGCCGCTCTGCCGGCACAGCATCGGTTAAGGCTTTCCCAGCAGGTAAATTTCCCGCCAGCACACTCTCCACATTGTTTTTCATCGAATCGGGAATCCACAGGTACACACCCCCTACCCTTTCAGGGAAAGCGTTCGCGGTGCTGACCACTGTATCGGGGCGCACCATCCAGACGGTATCGCGCACTATGTTTACCAAAGGTTCCGGAATGGTGGTGAGCAATTTCTCCCCCGTTGAGAGAGTGGTGTCAAGACGTGAGATCAACTCGGTGCGGCGTATCACATCCGCCCTCTTTATCACCTCCGTGGTGACCACGGTATCAATACGAGTTATGGTGTCAAGGCGTGTTATTGTCTCCACCCTCTGTATATACTGAGGTGTGCGGGCAGCCAGATTCCCGGCCATTACCGAAATCAAGAGCGTTGCTATCGAGAAAAATATCCTTTTCATACGCGACCTACAGATAGAACGCCACCCCAAACTGGATGGAGAATAAGTTTATACGAAAATTGGCTGACTTAGAATTACGGCGTGACACATATATCTGGTCCCTCACCGCTTTGGTGGCCGTATAACTGAAACCCAACACACCGATATTCACTTCAATGGCGGAATAGTTGTTGAGGAAGACGCATAATCCCGGAGCGAGACCGAAATCAAGTGAGAAGTTCTTCTCGTATGTTCCGGTAAGGTCGTCGCCCACACCTGTAGTGAGTTTTGACTGTCCCCCACCCAACTGAAGTTGGAGTTCGTTGAAGAAACCGAAACGCTTGGAATGCCCGATTGAAAAATAGTTTCGCATCATCGCCGTGCCATAATAATTGTGGGAAAGGCGATAAAGATGATCTACGGCGTAATCCGTCTCGGAATCAAGCACGATGTCCGCGCCCTCAAGTTTCGTAAGGGAGCGGGCGTAGGAAAAACGCCCACCGAGAGCGAGATCGGGAGCCACGGCAAACATCAGCATGGGAGAGATCTTGAAACTATAGGTATCTCCCGAGATATCTTCAAAAATAAGGAACTGATATTTCGACTGGTCAGACATAGTGTAAGATACGGAAATACCCGTAATCCATTGCCCCTTGGGGATAAACTCCACGGATTCCATATCACGCGAGAATTCTCTGATTTCAGACATGGGCGCGGGGTTGCCCAAAGTGTCGCCGACGGTTTCCACCCTTTCCGTCACATTTTGCGGCACACCGTCAGAACCCTTCGCCATCACGGAAAGGCTCAATAAAAGTGTCAGTAGATATAGTTTGGCGCGAAACATGGGTGCAAAGTTATAAAAAAACCGCGAAATAAAATATTCCGCGGTTCGTTTTAACAAAATTCCGTCTCAGGGATTGTCATTCGCTGCTTCCACCCTTGAGGATGTTGAGGAGCGAGCCTATTCCTGAAGAGGAGGATGTGGTATCGGTGGAGTTGGTCCCGCTCCCTGTGGAGGCTGAGCCGGTATAATTCATCTGGAAACCTATGCACGCCCCCTCGTAGGAATCGAGGAGAGAGCCGAGTGCCCCCACAAGTTTTCCACCGGTGAATTTGGCTACAGTTGATATCAACTGTTTTAATTTGGTGGCGTCAAACATCAGTTCGATATTCTTACCGCTCTTCTGGATATATGCGGTGAACTTTCCGAGTTTCAGAGCCTTCCCCACCATGATATTGAATATGAAAGTGCCCTTCTCGGTGCCCTGAGTTACGACACCGCTCAAACGCACCCCTTTAATCGAGAGGGTGAAGTTTCCATCCTGATCAATGGTAAGGGGCATCCCTGTAAGGCCATATTGCTCATAATAGGGCTGGAGTTTCGTCTCAAGGGCTGCCGCTCCTGCCACGCCACCTGCTTTCTGAAGCCAGTTCTCGCTCTTGAAGGTCACGGCAGGGCCTGCCGACTTGTATTCACCCACAATATCCTTGAGCGTAATATCCGTCTTGGTGAAGATGCCCTCCAGAAGATTTCCGATTGTGGAAGTCGTCGAACTTGAGGAAGATGTGTTCCCCCCCAGTCCGCGGAGGATGTCGGAAATGCTCTGGGCATTGGCAGTCACTCCGCACATCAGCAGCATTGCCACAAAAAATGCTTTAATTCTCATAGAGTACAATTGTTAAAAAGCGGCCAGGGATACTTACCCCCCTGACCGCCTTTAGGTTAAATAATATCATCAATCCTCGGCAGTTTTCTTTGCCTTGGTGGTCTTAGCCTTGGTAGCAGTCTTCGCGCTCTTCGTAGTCTTTTCAGCCTTCACCGAAGCCTTCTTGACAGTTGTCTTTGCACTCTTTTCCGCACATTCAGTCTTTGCGGTAGCCTTCTTGGCCGGGGCCTTAGGTGCCTTCTCAGCCTTGGCTGCACTCTTCTTCACTGTTTTCTCTGTTGTGGCAGATGCCTTAGCAGCCGTTTTCTTAGCGGCCGGCTTCTTAGCGGCCGGCTTCTTCACGGGAGCCTCCTCCTTGACCTCCACCTCAACTGATTCCACTACCTCGGGAGCGACAGTATTCTGTTCGCTCTTTTTGACAGTCTTTTTGGGCGCAGGTTTAACACGGCGCAAAATCTGTGCTGTCCTTGCGGGGAGATACATCTTCAGCCAGCCCTTTCCGGAAGGCGCGTAGAGAGGATCGGGAGTGGTGAAGTGATGCACGGAATCATCCACGAGACCGAAGCCACCGAATTTGAGGGCGTCGCTGTCTACCACCACCTCATATTCTCCTGCGGGAGCAAGGAAACCGTAGCCCTCGAAACTCTTGACAGGGTTCCAGTTGAATACAAACACGAGGTCGCCACGCATGAAGGCGAGCACCTGATCGTCGTCTTTCTCCCAAAGTTTCTCAACCGGGAGAGCCTGGAAATTATACACGCCTGACACTGTCTCCACCATAGCGTTGTCAAAAGCGTTGAGGAACTTGTATTTCAAATCCTCACGGTCGACAAGATCCCATTGACGGCGCGCATACTTGTAACTCCAGCCGTTCCCCTCACGCGGGAAATCGATCCACTCCGGGTGGCCGAATTCGTTACCCATGAAATTGAGATAGCCGCCGTTGATAGAGGCAAGCGTCACGAGACGTATCATCTTATGGAGAGCCATACCGCGTTCTACGGTGAAGTTGTTGTCGCCCACCATCATGTGCCAGTACATCTCCTTATCAATGAGTCGGAAGATGATGGTCTTGTCGCCTACGAGCGCCTGGTCATGGCTCTCGCAATAGGATATTGTCTTCTCATCAGCACGACGGTTGGTGAGTTCCCAATATATGGAGGTGGGATGCCAGTCTTCATCCTTCTTCTCCTTGATCATCTTGATCCAGTAGTCGGGGATACCCATTGCCATCCTGTAGTCGAAGCCTATACCACCGTCTTCAAACTTGACTGCAAGCCCGGGCATACCGCTCATCTCCTCGGCTATGGTTATTGCCTTGGGATTGACCTCATGGATAAGGATGTTGGCCAGCGTGAGGTAAGTCAGTGAATTGGGGTCCTGATTGCCGTCGTAATAGTCGCCGTAGGAGCCGAAGGCCTTTCCCAGACCGTGGTCATAGTAGAGCATGGAGGTCACGCCGTCAAAGCGGAAACCGTCAAATTTGAATTCCTCAAGCCAATATTTGCAGTTGGAAAGAAGGAAATGAAGCACGGTGTTCTTACCATAGTCGAAAAGCAGGGAATCCCATGCCGGATGCTCGCGCCGTCCGTCGCCGTAGAAATAAAGGTCGTAACTGCCGTCGAGGCGGCCGAGTCCCTCCACCTCATTCTTCACGGCATGCGAATGCACGATATCCATAATCACGGCTATGCCGAGTTTGTGAGCCTCGTCAATGAGACGCTTCAGGTCGTCGGGCGTGCCGAAACGTGATGAGGGGGCATAGAAACTGCTGACATGGTAACCGAATGAACCGTAATACGGATGCTCCTGGATAGCCATTATCTGGATAGCGTTGTAGCCGTCGGCCGCTATACGGGGAAGGGTCTTCTCGCGGAACTCATCGTAGGAGCCTACCCCTTCCTTTTCCTGAGCCATACCGATATGGCACTCATAGATGAGCAACGGCTTAACATCCGGGGAAAATTTCCTGACCTTGAATTTATAGGGATGCTCGGGAGCGTACACCTCAGCTGAGAATATCTTGGTGACGTCGTCCTGCACCACACGTGTGGCGTATGCGGGGATACGCTCACCCTGTCCGCCGTTCCAGCATACGAACATCTTATAGAGATCGCCGTTATGCAGCGCATCCTCCGGAAGACGGATTTCCCAGTTGCCGTAGCCCACCTGCTTCAGTTTATACTCATCGGAGGTCTTCCATTCGGAGAATGTGCCTATGAGCCAGATCTGAGTGGCGTTGGGGGCAAACTCACGGAACACCCAGCCACCTTCCTCAAGGTGATGCAGACCATAATATTTATACGCGTTTGCAAAATCTACGAGGGAACCGTTGGTATTGGCTGTGAGTTCATCAAGCTTCCTGATCACATCCTGGTGGCGTCCTTCTATCGCACCTGCATACGGATCCAGCCACGGGTCGTTGCGCAGGATCGCAAGTTTCTTTTCCTTCTTCTTTTCCATCTATAATTGTCTGAATTATTAGAGTAATATACTTTATAAATTATTTAACGCCATTAGCGGGCATTTTGTTATCTATCTTATCCGTATCGTAGGCTGAAAACGACTTTATCCCCCTCCGACGCTTCTTTTTCTTCTTTTTCCTCACCTTCACCCCCTCTTTCTTAGCCTCTGAGGAGTGGTGATGTTTCCCGGAGTGGCTCTGTTCAGGCTTCTCCGGCAAAATGTCGTCAAGACGGAAGCAGAACCTTATCGCCTCTCTGATTGCCTCCCCTTCGGGTCCACCCTCCTTGAGCGTCGCTATCACTCCGGCTATATACTCGTCGCGGTTCGAATAACCCAGGAGGCGTGCGATGCCGCAGTCGCCGAGCATGGGCTTATGGTTAAACACTTTCAGAATCTCGCCGTAGTTTTTCCCGGAGAGGATCTCCTTAAACCGTGCCCTCAGTTCATCATAATGCTTGCGGGGGGCAAGGAGATTTATGAGGGAGCGCAAATGGGTCTCCATTGCCGTTATGCAGGGGAAACGGGCATCAATACGGCACTCCACCTCCCTCTTCACCCTATGGCGGACATGCTGCAAAGCCTGTTCGTCATAACGGCGCCCAAACTCCGCGACAACGGAATGCGCCACCTTATCAAACACCATCCTCGGGTCGCGCCCGCGCCTGCGCGCCATAGCCTTCACCACCCCCTCGAGGAGAAAAAGGTTCTCCACCTCCGCCACCTCAGGCACCATCACTGATTTTCGGCGCAGATAACCGACCTCCGGATCCGTGCGGCGGTCGCGGTCCACGATACCTTTGCTTTCAAGATGATGCATGCTTCTCAGGTCGTTGAACGTCCTTGTCGTCTCTATGACCTTGTCGCACGAACCGAGTGGCCTTACCGTACAATCGGGAAAGACAAGGGGATAAAGGCGCGCATCTATGCTGTGGCGCGCATCACCCTCTATGAAGAGCACCGGCTTGCGCGTGCCTATGAGGTCAACGAATATCTCATCGCTCATTTTCCCCGGCGGGAGCACCTCGTATTCCCACGTGACGTTGTCCACGTCATAACTCTTCACCCATATACAGGAATTGCTCGTGCGGGAACTGACAAACTCCACATCTACGGAATTATAGACGAACGTACAGTCAGGACGCAACTCCTCGATGGCATTCCAGAGGTTGGTGAGAAGCGAGGGATGAATGAAGAGCGAGGGGGAATCGACAAAGATCACCGCCGAAGGCATGGCGTAGAGCACGGCGGCGGCATAGTAGAGCACAGCCTGCTCACTTCGGCTGAGACGCTGGAGGGAGATAAGGTCGGAACCGGAGGCTGTGGAGAACATAAGCTGCCCCGGGGTCCTCACGATGCGGTTTCCCGGAAATACCCTCTCCCAAAGCGACACTATGCGGTCAAGTTTCGTAGTGGTCAGTTTCACGGCTCTACTCCCCGACTGTTTTCTCTCCTTTACGGTAAGGAGATACTCGAATTCATCAGCAAAGAGCATATAGGCCAGTTTGTCAAGTTCGCTTACGGCATCCGTGCGCATGTAGGGGCGTGTGCGGGCAGCCTCGGCGAAAAGCATGTCGATGCTTCCCGGACGCGACGATTCCTCCCTTTCCGGGAAAGGCGCGCTCAGTGCCGATATGCAGTAGGCGCGTGAAGAGTTCAGATTGGTGAGTTCCTCCATAAAGCGCGACTTCCCGGCGGCACTCCCGCCTATGATTGAGATCTGTCTCACGTCGGGGAGTTCCGGAAGCGGGCGGCCCGCTGTCAGCGAAGGTAATCTGAGTTTTTTCATAGGCATCATGTTTTCGACTCCAAATATAACAACTTTTCATCCTACCGACAAAACGTAAGGCCCGATTTTTTTGTCTGCTACGAAAAATAATTGTAAATTTGCAGAAAATGGAATTACAACGCTTCCGTCACCCATGATTTTCATGGTATCCGGGAGCATGTTTTCCCGAAAATATGGATAAACACTAATCACTAATAACGAGTCGTCAAAATGTTTTCAGGAATTGTAGAAGACGCAATCGAGGTGACGGGGCTCCGCCACGAAGAGGGGAACCTCCACATCACTCTCCGCTGTCCCTTTGCGGATGAACTCCGGATAGATCAAAGCATCTCCCATAACGGCGTATGCCTCACGGTAGTCTCCCTCCCGGGCGACGGCACATATACGGTCACGGCCATCAAAGAGACTCTCGACAGGAGCAATCTCGGCGGCCTCAAGGTGGGCGATCTCGTGAACGTGGAGAGAAGCATGAAGATAGACGGGCGTCTCGACGGACATATCGTGCAGGGACACGTCGACACCACGGCGGAGTGCCTGGGGGTCGAGGAGGCCGACGGCAGTTGGTACTACACCTTCAAGTATTCCATCAACCCTGAAATGGCAAAGAAGGGTTACGTGACGGTAGAGAAAGGATCCGTAACGGTCAACGGCGTAAGCCTCACCGTATGCGATTCGGAACGCGACAGTTTCCGTGTGGCCATTATCCCCTACACCCACGACCACACCAACTTCCACCGTATCGAGGCGGGGACAAAGGTCAACATAGAGTTTGACATCATAGGGAAATATCTTGCCCGCCTGAGCGAATTTGCATAAGGAAAAGTGTCATAATGCGACAATAAAATGGAAAAGAGAATAATAATTGCCATCGACGGATATTCCTCTTCCGGCAAGAGCACCATGGCGCGTGAACTCGCACGCCGCATCGGATACGTCTACGTCGACTCCGGAGCCATGTACCGCGCCGTTACACTCTTCGCCATGCGCAACGGTATGATTTCTCCGGAGGGAAACATCGATACGGCACGCCTCATCGCCTCGTTGCCCGAAATCGGCATAACCTTCGAGGCTGCCGGTGCCGACGGTGTGCAGCATACCCTCCTCAACGGCGAGGATGTGGAGAACGAAATACGCAGCATGGAGGTGAGTTCATTCGTGAGCCCCGTAGCGGTGATTCCCGAAGTCAGGGAGCGTCTTGTGGCTCTCCAGCAGGATTTCGGCCGTAAGAAGGGTATCGTCATGGACGGGCGCGACATAGGCACGACCGTGTTTCCGAACGCCGAAATGAAGGTGTTCGTATGTGCGAGTCCGGAGGAGAGGGCCCGCCGCCGTTACCTTGAACTCACAGCCAAAGGGGTGAAGGCCGATTATGACGAGGTGCTCCGCAATGTGGTGGAAAGAGACCGCATTGATACCACCCGCGAGGTGTCACCCCTCCGCAAGGCTGACGATGCCATAGAGCTTGACAATGGCCACATGACCCCTGCCGAGCAGATGGATTGGCTGATGGATAAGTTTCATGAGATTGAGGCACGCCCGGCATGAAAGTCGAGATTGACAGCAATTCCGGTTTCTGCTTCGGAGTCGTAACAGCCATACGGAAGGCGGAGGAGGAACTTGACTCCACCGGGCAACTGTATTGCCTGGGCGACATAGTGCACAATGCCTCGGAAGTGGACCGTCTGTGCGGGAAGGGGCTGAAGACCATCACGCATTCCGACCTCGGCAATCTCCGGAACGTGAAGGTGCTCCTCCGCGCCCACGGGGAGCCTCCCGCCACATACAGCACCGCGCACGACAACAACATAGAGATTATCGACGCCACATGCCCCGTCGTACTTCAATTGCAGAGGCGTATAAAGCAGGCATACGACGAAGGTGTTGAGGCGGAACGCCACGGGGGCCGAAAGCCCCTCATAGTGATATACGGCAAGAACGGTCATGCCGAGGTGAACGGCCTTGTGGGCCAGACCAACGGCGAGGCCGTCGTAATTCAGGATGCCGAGGGAATCGACACCCTCGACCTTGACCGCGACATCCTCCTCTACTCTCAGACCACAAAATCTCTCGAGGGGTTCCGCGAGGTGGTGGAGGAAATCAAGCGGCGCAAGAAAAAGGGGAAATTCGAGTATTTTGATACGATATGCCGTCAGGTGGCCAACCGTATGGAGAAGATGCGCGAGTTTGCCCGCAACCATGAGGTGGTGATCTTTGTAAGCGGGGCGAAGAGTTCAAACGGCAAGGTGCTGTTTGAGAAATGCCGCGAGGTGAATCCCCGCACATACCTCATCTCGGAGGAATCGCAACTCGACCCGGCTTGGACCGAGGGTACCGGCTCGGTCGGCATCTGCGGAGCCACCTCCACCCCGCTCTGGCTTATGGAGAAGGTGGGCGACATCATAAGGAGGCAACATGGAGAAGAATGACCCCACAGGGGCCGAGTTCAGTTTCCGGGGACTCCTGACAGGGAATCCCGATGAATATTATATGCGCCAGGCCCTTCTTGAGGCTGAGAAGGGGGGCCACGCCGATGAAGTGCCTATAGGGGCGGTGATAGTGAGCGGCGGCCGTATCATAGCCCGCGCCCATAACCTTACGGAACGCCTGAACGACGTGACCGCACACGCTGAGATGCTTGCCGTCACGTCTGCCGCCCAGGCTCTCGGAGGGAAATACCTCACGGGATGCACACTCTACGTCACTGTGGAGCCTTGCCCCATGTGTGCCGGCGCACTTGGCTGGAGCCAAATCGGGCGAATAGTGTACGGGGCATCCGACCCCAAAAGAGGATACCTGAGGGTATGCGCAGGTGGAATTTCACCCCTACACCCCAAGACGGAAGTGACTTACGGCGTTTTGGAGGAGGAATGCGGGGATATTATGAAGGATTTTTTCCGAAACAAACGACGGAAACGTTAAAATAATGCCTATTTCAACTTTTTTCGTTAAAAAATATTGTTAATTAAATTTATATTCTTACCTTTGCAACTACTAACCTAATACACTAACCGTTTCTCTCTCCCTAAGGAGGAAAAACACCAAACACTGATTTAAATGGCAAAATCTATCAAAGAGAAAGTCTACGGTGCCCTATTCGGATACGCGATAGGAGATGCCCTCGGACTCGGGACTGAATTTATGAGCCGCAAGGAAGTGGAACGTTTCTATCCTGAAGGTCTCACCTACTACTCGCAAATCATACGTGACGCCCACCGTTCCCAATGGAAACGGGGTGAATGCTCCACCGACACAAAAATCGTGGCCGTGCAGCTTGAGAGTCTTTTCGATAATCACGGCATCAACTACCTTGACGTGGCCCGCAGATACCGTGAACTGTATGATAGCGACAACGTCGACCTCACCCCCAACCTCCGTTGGGTGCTTTCGCAGCATGATTATGCCAAGGATCCCTTCGGCACGACAAGAAAGGTGTGGGATAGCATGAGGAAGTTCGAGGCCTCGAGCGAATGTCTCGGCCGCGCGATGTTCGCGGGAATATGGAATGAAGACCTCCCCAAGACCGCCGTGGAATATTGCCGTCTCACCCATGTCCACCCACGTTGTGAGGCCGCCTCTGCCGTAATCGCCGAGATGGCCGCTTCTCTCATGTGGAAAGACAAGGAGGCCTCCTTTGACACTTTGATAGAAATCGCTCGCCAACTGAACCCCGACCTAATGAGATACATCGAGGCGGCACGCCACGGCACACTCGATGATTTCGACCTCGACGACCAAAGCACTTTCTGGTTCGTGCGCAAGGCTATGGGGTGCGCGTTGTGGGCGATATGGCATTGCGATTCACCGACGGAAGCCCTGTATGATATAATTGCACATGGAGGAGACGCCGACACAAACGCCGCGCTCGCCCAAGGGCTCCTTGGGATAAAATATGGATTCGAATCCCTTGAGCCCCGTCTCGTGGACGGTTTGCTATACAAGGATAAGGTGGAAAGTCTTGCTGAGAGATTGACAAAACTTCTGGAGGAGAGGAATAAATGAAGGAATGGTTAGAGGCGATGCGGCTCCGCACCCTTCCTGTGAGTGTCGCGGGGGTTGCTGCCGGCACAGGATGTGCAGTCTATCATCACGGATTCTCCCTAATCCCGATGCTTATTTGCCTCACTTTTGCTGTCGTGGCTCAGATTGTCTCCAATTTCGCCAACGAATACTATGATTTCAAGAACGGCCTCGACCGCAAAGGGAGGGAGGGGTTCCGCAGGGGCGTCACCGAGGGGGATATATCCCCTGAAGCCATGCGCAACGCCACTTTCGGTCTGCTCGCAGCCGATATTGCCTTGGGATGCTCCCTTATATGGTGGGGAGGATGGTGGCTGATTCCCGTAGGGATGGCAATCGCCGTGTTCGCCATAGCCTACAGCGCAGGCCCCTATCCCCTCTCGCACCACGGCCTCGGCGACATAGCCGTGGTTATATTCTTCGGCCTCGTCCCAGTAATCTTCACGGAATATGTGCAGACGGGAGTATTCCATATCTCCTCAACAACCCTTTGCTCCGCCTTCGGAGTCGGTCTGCTTGCCGCGAATGTGCTGATAGTGAACAATTACCGCGACTGCGATGATGACGCGGGAGTAGGGAAACGCACTACAGTGGTGGTGTTCGGCCGCAAGGCAATGTCGCGGGTCTACCTTATTGACGGTGTCGCCGCATGTATCCTCTTTTCCATGGCCGGCACCCATGCCCCGCAATGGACTGCCGCCGGATGGCTCGCAATCGTGGCTTGGCATCTACTTCTACGTCAGAAACTTGTGGCACTCCAGGGAGCCGAATTGAACAGGGTGTTGAAATTCACTTCCATTCTTCTTTGCGTGGCCTCGCTCTATCTTCTCCTGATGCTCTCGTTATGGCCGGAGGGGAGTTTTGAATAACCCATACAAAATATCATTCACCCAAAGCCGTTATCCATTGTGGAAAGCGGCTTTTTTTCGCTTATCCCGTTTCACGAACTGAAAGATTTTCCTTTAAATGGCAAAAAAACCTGATTACAACCAGCCGGTCGCAAGCGTGGCCGGGAAACTTCCTCCCAGCGACACCGACCTTGAGGAGGTGGTGCTCGGTGCATGTATGCTTGAGAAAGACGCTTACATGAACGTTTGCGACATACTCGTGCCAGAAAGTTTCTATGAACCACGCAACCAGAAGATATATCAGGCAATCTCCACGTTAGGGTTCAATCAGCGCCCCATAGATATGCTCACCGTCACCGAACAGTTGCGTCAGGACGGAGTGCTTGAGGAAGTGGGGGGTGCCGTACGTGTGACCGAACTCACCTCCCGCGTATATTCAGCGGCCAATGTGGAGTTTCATGCCAGAATCATTGCCCAGAAATATCTGGCACGCCGTCTGATTGGGTTCGCCTCAGTCATTGAGACGAAGGCCTTCGACGAAAGTAATGACGTCGACGACCTCCTGCAGGAGGCGGAAGGGCAACTTTTCGACATTTCGCAGACTCAGTTGAAAAGGGAGGTCACACAAATCGACCCCGTCATAAACCTCGCTCTCGAACAGATACAGACCGCCGCCAACAATGAAAGCGGCCTCTCAGGGCTTCAGACGGGATATACCGACCTTGACAGGATGACTTCGGGGTGGCAGAACTCCGACCTAATCATTATCGCCGCACGACCTGCGATGGGAAAGACAGCCTTTGTGCTTTCAATGGCTAAAAACATGGCCGTAGACTTCAACACTCCCATAGCGATATTCACGCTTGAGATGGCCAACGTGCAGCTCGTGAAGCGTCTCATAAGCAATGTGGCGGATCTTGAGGGTGAGAAGATCAAGAGCGGCCAACTCTCGCCCGATGAATGGGACAGGCTCAATGAACGCCTGCGCGGCGTCTACAGTGCGCCTCTATATCTTGACGAGACACCGGGCCTCTCCATAACCGAACTCAGGACCAAGGCGCGACGCCTCGTGAGGGAGAAGGGGGTGAAGATGATTATGATCGACTATCTCCAACTGATGAACGCCACCGGACTGAAACTGGGGAGCCGCGAACAGGAGGTCAGCACAATCTCCCGCTCGCTGAAGGCTCTCGCAAAGGAACTCAACATCCCTATCATAGCCTTGTCGCAGCTTAACCGTAGCACTGAGACGAGAGAGGATAAGCGTCCCGTGCTCTCCGACCTCCGTGAGTCAGGTGCCATAGAGCAGGATGCCGACATCGTATGCTTCATCCACCGCCCCGAATACTATACAAAATCTTCGGAGGATGCCGAAGGGAACGACATTCGCGGGCTGGCGCAGTTGATTGTGGCGAAACACCGTTCAGGTGCCGTTGGCGACGTGAAACTGAGATTCGTGAACAAATATGCCAAATTCGAGAACTGGAACGAGGGTTATGACGCCGTGCAGGAGACCCTGGCGCAGGCTCCCGTAAAACTCGGCTCGAAGATGAATTCCGAATTCCCCGGTTCATCCGATGATATGCCGATCAACCCATTCGGTTTCGGCAGCCACTCCGGAGGGATGCCCGATATCATGCCCGGTCCCGGCGATGCCGATGTGCCATTCTGAGAAATTATCAACCCTCGAATGAACCGGCACGCGGGTTTATATGTTCTACTTATGAACATTAAAAATAAAGGTTATGGAAAATAAGGAAAATCTACACAGGGAAGAAGAGGCCGCCAATGGTGATATGGTTGCCAACTCTCTTAGAGCGAACGGACACCGCCGCCACAATGAATCTACCAGAAAAGTTAATAAACTTTGGCTTTGGCTGGGTGTGTTGCTGCTGATTGCAATACTTCTGTACTGGCTGTTCAGCATAGGCATTATGGAAAGTCTTGCCGGAGTATTCAACGGCAATTGATAACATAGATTCGACAGGTTACGAAAACATTCAATATCACCCGGCCATTCACAGTTCTATTAAAGGGCTTTATTTTGAGTAATATACATGACCGGGACAGAAGGCCGCCAAGTCTACACTTCGGCGGCTTTCTCTTTTTATCTCCGCCCCGCAAGTGGTTTGCCTTCGCTCCGCAGGTAGGCACATGAAGGGGAATAAAACAATCCGGGCCATCCCGATGATATCAGGACGGCCCGTAACAGTTGCGGAAATCCGTAGGATTATTTGCTTGCTATGCTGTCAGATACTGTCAATGATGCGCGACCTTTCGCACGACGACGTGACAACACTTTGCGGCCATCTTTTGTGGCCATTCTCTCACGGAATCCGTGTTTGTTTACCCTTCTGCGGTTGGAGGGCTGGAATGTTCTTTTCATTGTATATTGCTTGTTTAATTTCGGATTTTCGGAATGCAAAATTAGGCATTTTCTTTCACTTCCACAAATTTCAGACTGTTTTTTTATTTTTAAGCAGATTTTAATACCCCATATCCTGCTGAACAGGCCCAAAAGATGCTTAATAATGCCCAACATTCTCTCTCTTTCTTGCCTCTATGGCATTTTTTTATTAAATTTGCATCGCAAATCCTACGGTGGAGAGGCCGGCGCTTCTTTATGCGACATCAAAAGCCCCTCCATCCTCTTTAAGACATGGAATAAAACCTTTAAAGATATGATGAACGCCCAAGACATCAAAAACGGCACATGCATCCGCATGGACGGCCAACTCTATTTCGTTGTGGAGTTCCTCCACGTTAAACCCGGCAAGGGTAACACTTTCATGCGTACAAAACTCAAGAACGTCGTTGACGGCAGAGTGCTCGAGCGCCGATTCAACATCGGTGAGAAGCTTGAGGATGTGCGCGTGGAGCGCCGCCCCTATCAGTTCCTCTATACTGACGGTGGCGACGACATCTTCATGAACAATGAGACTTTCGAACAGGTGCCCATCAACAAGGAACTCGTGACCGGCTCCGCTTTCATGAAGGAAGGGGATACCGTGGAAGTGGTCAGCGATGCCTCTACCGACACTGTACTCTATGCCGAGATGCCCGTGAAGACTGTCCTCAAGATCACCTACACAGAGCCCGGACTCAAGGGTGACACCGCTACAAACACTCTCAAACCCGCTACTGTCGAGACCGGCGCTACCGTACGTGTGCCCCTTTTCATCAACGAGGGTGAGCTCATCGAGGTCGACACCCGCTCCGGTGAATACGTTGGCCGTGTGAAAGCCTGATAGGGTATTTCACCACTCCTTTTCAAGAACATCACATGAAAAGACCGTAAGTTAAGAGGTGACCCTTAATTTATCGGTCTTTTCCTTTTTCCAACCCCTCCTACCTTTTCATCATCATGGATTCAAGCAATCTGATGTTTTCAATCATCATTCCCGTCTACAACCGCCCTGACGAAATCTCCGATCTGCTAAAAAGTCTCTCATCACAGACCGACAAGGGATTCGAGACCATAATTGTCGAGGATGGTTCTACCGTGCGATGCCTCGAGCAATGCGAATCTTTGGGCAAAGACGCAAGGGTGAAATATTTCTATAAGGGGAACGAGGGGCGAAGCATAGCCCGCAACTACGGGATGGAGCATGCCGAGGGCGACTATTTCATCTTCGTCGACTCCGATTGCATACTCCCTCCCGACTACATCGCAAATCTCCGCAAAGCACTCAAAAACGGTTACTCCGATTGCTTCGGTGGCCCCGATGCCGCCCATGATTCATTTTCCGACACACAGAAAGCCATCAACTATGCCATGACCTCATTCCTCACTACCGGCGGAATACGCGGCGGTAAGGTCAGCATGGAGAAATTCACACCCCGCACGTTCAATATGGGGTTCTCCCGTGAGGTATATGATAAAGTGGGGGGATTCCGCGAGATGTTCAGCGAGGATATCGACATGAGCACACGCATAAGGCTCGCGGGTTTCAGGATTTCCCTTTTCCCCGAAGTGGAGGTCTACCATAAGCGTCGTGTCGATTTCAAGAAATTCTGGCGGCAGGTGCATGTGTTCGGGATGTCGCGCATAACATTGCAACTCCTTTATCCCGGCTCGATGAAGGCCGTGCATTGTCTGCCCGCTCTCTTCGTCATCGGTAGCGTGGCGATGATCATAGGTGCCTTCTTCAGGTGGTGGCTCATCCTCCCGCTGGTGTTCTACATAGCCGCCCTGTGGATTTGGGGTATCATAAGCACACGTTCCTTCAAAATCGGCACCATGGGGGTGTTCGCCGCCCTCGTGCAACTCACCGGATACGGCACCGGTTTCATACGGGCCTACGTCTGGAAAATACTTCTCCGACACGGCCGCGACATAAACGATGAGATTGAACGGAGACGGGGAAAATAAAAATCACTGACAAAATATCATGGCAATTGATTATCAGAAACCTACGGATGACGCTCCCGTAAGGACCGTCAAAGAACTCGATCCCGACCAGCAACCTCGTGAGAAGGCTGAGAAATATGGCTGCGGTGTGCTATCTGTCCCCGAACTCTGGGCTCTGATTCTCCGCACAGGACTCACCGGCCTCCCGATTACGGAACTCTGCCGCAACCTCATGCATCAGAACGACAATTCACTCCACCGCCTTGAACGTCGCTCGCGCCAGGAACTCAGAAGTATAAAAGGAATAGGGAATACAAAAAGCGTGCAGGTGGAGGCCGTGATGGAACTTATCAAACGATACTGCGAGGAAGATATCCCCCTTGATGAACCCATCACGGGGTCGCAACAGATCTTCGACCGTATGAAACTCAAGATTGGCAATCTCGACCACGAAGAGGTGTGGGTGCTCCTCCTCAACCGCAGGAATCAGGTCATAAAGGAGATTTGCCTCACTGTCGGGACAAGCGTGGCCTCACTCTTCGATGTCAGGAAAGTGATAAAGATGGCTCTTCTGGAAAGCGCAGAAGGTGTGATCCTATGCCACAACCATCCGTCGGGGGGAATACAGCCCAGCCCACAAGACAGACAGATCACCCTCGAATTGAAAAAGGGGTGCGACTTCATGAAACTCCGTATGCTTGACCACGTAATAGTCACCCCGACACGTTTCTACAGTTTCCACGACAACGGAGTCATCTGACCGTCTCATCGCTCAAGCCGCAGACGGAGAGAGTCGGTCCCTGTCCTGACATCCTCCCTTATACCCTCCAGCATCACTCCCGCAGACTTCTCCCGCACCAGATATTTATAGAAGAGTATCCTGCGGCAACGGTCGTCGATTACGGAGACCGGGACTTCCCCCTTGCGCACACCCTCCACCACCTCAGCAATCTCCCTCCCGGTATCTGCCGGAGAAATCACGATATCGGCTCCCGCCATCAATGCCGCTACCGCTCCATACCCCTCTGCCCCTCCCATATTCAGAGCATCTGTCAAGACAAGGCCACGGAAGCCGAGTTCACCTCTCAGAAGGTCGTCGATTACAGGTGATGATACGGCGGCCGGCAATGAGTGCGGGTCTACAGCCGGAACTGCAAGATGCCCCACCATCACTCCCGACAGGCCACTCTCTATATAATGACGGAAAGGATAAAGGTCGATGCTGTCGAGTTGATGCAACGACCGCCGGATGACCGGCAACGTGCGGTGGCTGTCGGCCGAGGGACTGCCATGCCCGGGAAAATGCTTGGCCACACTTATCACCCTTCCCCCTTCAAGACCCCTCGCGTAGGCCGTGCCAAGTTCGGCCACACGCACCGGATCTCCCCCGAATGAGCGGCTCCCTATGATTCCTCCCGGATTCTCCACCACATCCACCACGGGACCGAGCACCATGTTTATACCTATCCTGCGGCATTCACGCGCCACCTCGCTCCCATATTCAAATAGGAGTTCCTCATCCGCTTTCTCCCCTATCCTTCCGTTTCGCGGAAAATCGGGCGCATCCTCAAGACGCATACCCAATCCCCATTCCGCATCTATGGCTATGAAAAGGGGCACCTCTGATTTAAGCGACATGTCTGAAAGCAATGCTGCCGACTCCACATCCCCCTTCAGCAGCACTATCCCCCCGACGTGCAGATCGGATATGTAGGAACGGAATCTCCTGACCGTGGCCTCGTCGACTCTGGAATATATCGAGGGCATGAAGCACTGCCCCACCCTTTGCTCAAGGGTGAGGCAGTTAAGCAAGGAATCGGAGTATGCTGTCGCCTCCGAAGTCAGGTCTGTCTCCCGGGGGGAGACGGTTTTTATGGAATCGGCGTAATCACCCTTCACTCCCGAGGATGAACACCCTGAGGTGATGGCGCAGATAATGCCCAGCGTCAGGCTATGCAGTATGTTGCGGAATATCATAACGAGGTGTCTGTGACGTAACGTGGATTCGGATCCGGAGCCACCGGCACTCCGAGTTCACCCTGGCGTACGAACCATCGCAAGGTCGGGGCGGCCACCTCCACGTCATCCGTCCATATCAGACGATGGCGTGCAAGCGACACCATATCGTCATTCCCCTCGGCGGCATAGTTTATGGTGCCCAATATGTATGTCTTCTCGGGATCCATCTCCTCGCCGTCTATTACCACGCGTCGGACACCCCCTTTTCCATCCGTCACCACACGCACATTGCCGCTTATACCTTCGCCACCCTTTCGGGCACCCACGGCAAGCGCATCTATCAGGTCCTGTCCTTTGATCTCCACGATGACGAAATAGTTGGAGAACGGATAGGTCGAGAGTATCTGTCCCTCGGTTATATCCCCCTCAGGCATATCCTGGCGTATACCGCCGACATTCATGATGGCCATGTCAAGACGGGGCACATCCACACCGGCAGCCTGAAGCGAATCCACCTTGTGCCGGAGATAATCGTAAGTGAGGTCTGCTGTCATGTTTGCCATAGGCCCGACACGCTCACCATTCTTCATGGAGTAGGCCGAACGGGCGATAACCCTCCCACCTATGGAATCCACCACCTGCCGGTAAGGTTCTATGAAATCCTTCATCCTCTTGTCGAGTTTATCCTCAGGGAAACGGTCTGTCACGGGAATCAGTTCATATTCATAGTCTTTACCGTCAGACCCTTTGAGCCTGTCGAGATCTATGGTTATCTTACCGATATACTTCCCGTACTTCCCTGTCTGCCCTACCCTGACTAATTTCCCGTCAGCGTTAGGGAGCAGGGAGGGATACTTCTCAGGATGCGCCGGGTCGATAAGCGTGTGTGAATGTCCCCCTATCACTATGTCGATGTCGCTGCTCGCGGCAATCAGTTCAGGGTCGGTGGTCTTTTCGTTCTCCTTCTCGTAGCCGATATGGGTCACGGCCACCACGAGGTCGCACTTCTTGTCGTGTTTCAGGTACGCCGCCACACGGTTGGCTTCCGGGATAATATCCTTGAAGCGCACGTCTATGTTGTTTGCGGATATGAGACTCGCGGGGTCTACATTCAGCCCTATGAAACCGATCTTCTTACCCCCAATCTTCTTTATGACGTAGGGGGAGAAGACTCCCTCAAGTTCCGTCCCGTCGAAATCATAGTTGGCCGATAGCCGTGCCCCTTTTACCGTGCGGTATTTCTCCGCGAGATCCTTCATGCCGTTGTCAAACTCATGATTTCCGAGAATGCGCACGTCATAACCAATCATGTCCATGAGGGGATACTCCACATCGCCACGGAAATATTTGAAATACAATGACCCCTGCACCATATCGCCGGCATCAACAGTGATGACGTTCTTCTCGGCTCTCCTTACGGAGTCGATTATGGCCTTCCGCTGGAGCACGCCCCCGGTGCCGTCGGCGTTCACCTCTATGGCGGAATGGGTGTCGTTGGTATGTAGTATCACGAGTTTCTCAGCGTATGCATTGAAACACAGGGCGACTGCTCCCATGAGGGAAGCCGTCGCCCTGAATAAAGTTGAAACTTTCATTTCAGTTCAATGGAAATTCGTAAGATCTATCTTATCCGCTACCCGCTCAGTCTGCGATAAGATCCTCACCGGTCATATCAGCAGGCTGGGGAAGCCCCATGATGTGTAGCAGAGAGGGAGCCACGTCAGCGAGTTTGCCATCCTTCACCTTGGCATCCTTGTTGCCGATGTAGATGAACGGCACGGGATTGAGTGAGTGGGCGGTGTTGGGGGTGCCGTCTTCGTTGATGGCATGGTCAGCGTTGCCGTGGTCGGCTATGATGATTGTGCCGTAGCCGTGTGCCTTGGCTGCCTCCACTACCCTCTCGACACACTTGTCAAGGGTTTCCACTGCCTTCTGGATTGCGGGATAGACACCTGTATGGCCCACCATGTCGCCGTTGGCGAAGTTGACCACGATGAAGTCGAACTTCTCTGAATCTATGGCATCCACGAGCTTGTCAGTAACCTCCGGGGCACTCATCTCGGGCTGGAGATCGTAGGTAGCCACTTTCGGAGAGGGAACGAGGATACGCTCCTCACCCTCGAAAGGCGCCTCGCGTCCGCCGTTGAAGAAGAAGGTGACGTGGGCATATTTCTCTGTCTCGGCTATGTGGAGCTGTTTCTTTCCGTTCTGCGACAGGTACTCGGCCAGAGTATCGGGCACGTCTGACTTGGAGAAGAGCACATGGACACCCTTGAAGGAATCATCGTAGGGAGTCATGCAATAGTACTGGAGGTCAGGTATGGGATTCATGCCGTCTTCCGAATGCTGCGTCAGAACAGTGGTGAGTTCCTTGGCGCGGTCATTACGGTAGTTGAAGAATATCACCACGTGGCCTGCGCCGATACGTCCGTCTACCTTATCATTCACGATAGGCTTGATGAACTCGTCGGTGACGCCCTCGGCGTATGATTCCTCCACAGCTTCTATGACGTTGTCGGTGTGCTTACCCTCGCCATACACGAGAAGGTTGTAGGCCTCTTTAAGACGTTCCCAACGCTTGTCACGGTCCATGGCATAGTAGCGGCCGATTACGGATGCTATCGTGCCGGCGCTCTTGTCGCAATGTTCCTTGATCTCACGGAGGAAACCGGCTCCGCTCTTGGGGTCGGTGTCACGTCCGTCCATGAAGCAGTGGAGATACACGCGGCTCAGGTCGTAGGCCTTGGCCGTGTCGCACAGGGCGTAGAGATGGTCGAGGCTTGAATGCACACCTCCGGCTGAGGCAAGGCCCATGAAATGGATGGGCACGTTATTTTTCTGCGCGTACTCGAAAGCAGACACGATTTCGGGATTCTTGGCGAACGAACCGTCGGCTATCGCGCGGTTGATCTTCACGAGATCCTGATATACCACACGTCCGGCGCCGATATTGAGGTGTCCTACCTCGGAATTACCCATCTGGCCGTCGGGGAGACCTACATTCTCGCCGCTCGCCTGAAGCTGCGAGTGGGGATAGTTGGCCACGAGACTGTCCATATACGGGGTCGGAGTGTTGAAGATGGCATCATCCTTCTTATGGTCGCCAAGACCATATCCGTCGAGGATGATGAGTAAAGCTTTGCTTGACATGTTTTATTCTGTTTTAGATTTCGGTTTCTGAAATTATAACGCCGCGGGACCTCCCTTAGGTTTCCCTTTCCAAAAAAAGCTTCCGCCGTAGGGGGAAGCTTTCTGAAGGTCGGTTCCGTAAGGAGGCCTGATCACTTGTTCTCTTTCTTGACGTAACGCTCTTTGATGCGGGCTTTCTTGCCTGTGAGGTTACGCAGATAGTAAAGCTTGGAGCGACGCACCTTGCCATACTTGTTGACAGTGATTGACTCGATGAAGGGTGACTCGATGGGGAAGATTCTCTCAACGCCGATTCCGTCTGAAATCTTGCGCACTGTGAAACGCTTCTTATCCTCGTGGCCGTTGATGCGGATCACTACACCACGGAACTGCTGGATACGCTCCTTGTTACCCTCTTTGATGCGGTAAGCAACTGTGATGGTGTCGCCGGGTCCAAAGTCATCGAATTTCTTCTTGGGAGTTGCAAATGCCTCCTCTGCAATTTTTATTAAATCCATTGTTGTGATTTGATTTGACGTTTACTTGCAATTTAACAAGCTTCCATGTCTTGCCAGAGATTACAAATTCGCTGCAAAGTTACAATTTATTTCTGACTCCTGCAAATCTTACAGTTAAGAAAACTCAAAGCAACTCTGAAATCTGTAGCCCCAGATTTATCAGCAGCGTAGACGCGCTCTTGTGGGGCATAGCGTATGCCGCGCCAACGCTGAAGGTGCGCGTCTTTATTCCCAACCCTAAGGAGAAGCCCGAGAAAAAATTCCGCTGATACGCGCTCATGTCGCTCCTCATCTTGTAGTTGTAGGCCAGGTCTACGTAGACCCGCTCCGAAGGCTGATATTGGGCTCCGAATATCAGATGCCGGAAGAAATCGCCCGCAAAGGTTGATTTGAGGGTCTTTTCCTGCACCCCTCCGTCTTCCGTATGCTCATAGTAGTGGAGATGCCAGCGTGTAAGGTTCTGCGCCGTGATGCTGAGAGAGAATGGACTCGAGCCGAGACTCTGCATCCAGCCCAACTGTATGTCGAAGGGAAGACGGTCGTAGCTGCTGTCAAACCGTTTTATCTGCCCTCCCATATTCTTGAAGACCACAGAAAGCGACATGTCATGGACATCGTCATAATAGTTTATACCCACATCGGCGGCCATGGCGAAGGCGGAGTATTGCTCGTAACTGCTGTATATCATCTTCAGATTTATACCTCCGCGCAGACGCGACGTGAAATCATGGGAGTATGTGCCCTCAAACACAAAGTCGGACGGCGTGAATGACCCTGTCGGGCTGCCGTCGGCCTCGAAACCCTGGATCTCGCCGTAGTTCAGATAGCGTATGGCGCCGCTCCAAGCGGAGTGCTCCCCCGCGCTCTGCCCGTAGCGTATCCCCGCGAAATTCGCCGAGCCGAGATAGTGCATGTAGCTCGCCGCCAACTGCTTCTCCACCTCCGGACCCAGCAACGCCGGATTCTGTTCGGCAAGGGTCACGTCGTCATCTATGATTGTGATGTTGGTGCCTCCGAGGCCGAAAACGTGGCTCGAGGTAGGCACCGTAAGGAAATCGTAGGCCGAACGCCCGGTCTGCCCCCGGGCCGACACGGCGGCCAGAATCATTCCAAATGTCAGATATGTAATGCGCTTTAATAACATGTCATTACTATAACGAGATTCCAACCCCGCTATTATATATATGGGAAGGTCCCGGCAGACAAATCCGCCGGGACCTCGTTTATGTCGCCGTTTTCGGTTTAGAAATTATATATGAATCCGAGATTCAGGCTTGTAGTCTTGAAATTCAGACCGAAGTTGGGTGTCACAGCGCCTGAATCTTTCGCCGCATCGTTACCATTCTCATAATAGAGGCCACCGAGGTGTGCTATGATTGAGAATTTCTCTGTCGGGTTGATTGAGATGCCGGGCTTGAAGCCGATGCCATAGACGAAGTTGGTGTCGGAAGAATCATTATCCTTATATTTGGATGCGCCGAAGCCAAGATCAACACCGCCGTCTACGAAAAGGCTCACCATATTGTTCGAACTGCGGAAGTAAGTCCAGCGGGCGTAGGGATTGATGATGCCGAGATTGATGCTCAGGCCCTGCTTGTACTGGTGCTGATAGCCGAGTTGCGCACCTACCGCCCATGAGTCGTTGAAGTTGTAGCCTACTTCGGGAAGGATGGAGAACTCTGTGTAGTTCTTGTCAAACTCGCGGTATACACCTACGGCACCACCGATATAGTACTGAGCGGACGCTGAAACTGATGCAATGATAAGCATTGCGATGAAAAGTAACTTTCTCATTTTTTACTGATTTTTACGAGAATGGTGGAAACATTCTCCGGTTAATAATGATTACTTGTAAGTTTTCAAGGAATTAGTTTTTATCAGACGTGGATACAAGGCACGTTCTGGCAGTTAAGCAAATTAAAATCTCAGAAATATATTTTTGATTTTTAGCGCTGCAAAGTTAAGCATAAAATTTCACATTCACCAAACGTTTGTGCAAAAAATATGACTCCGGTTGCATTGCTCTTTTCATTTTGAAAGAATTTCCCGGGGGGAAGCCTTGCTTCGTTATCGTTCCGGGGGTGGAACGTGTTGCAGGATAAGGAAGAATTTGTAATAGATTAAGTGCCAATAAGTAATAGAGGAATTTGAGGTCAAAAAATCCTAAAATTCTGTTAAAATCGTTCCGTTCCAAAAAATAAAAAAGTGCAAAAAACTCAAAATCCTTGAGTTTTTAAGGGATATTTGGAAGAATTATAAAGAAAACTCTTAAAAATTGAATGGCAAAGAAAGCAACCGGAATTTAAAAGCGATACTTATTCCACAAATTGACAAGAATCTTAAATAAAAGAGCCGTGGTTGCGGTTTATGATGTCCTACTCCCAATTATCCGATAACTTTGCTGCCGTTACTTACAAATGATTACGAAACAATTTCATACCGACTAAATCTGACTTAATTAATACAAATAAAAGCCGAAATCTTTAAGATACTCCAGAAGATCTTCAAAATAAAACTTCCTGTTATCAGTATATGTATTATACTTCCCTATATTCTTACGAAGCCAGTTATATTCTCGGGCGTTATCTGAGGCAGTAGGAAGAGAGAAGGATTTTGCTACCATAACTTTTATTTCATCACACATCTGTTTGAAATTATATTCAGTACCATTTTGTGGAATAGTACTATTGGCTGAAAGATAACTACTCAAGGTTAGTTTTTGTTCTTCAGTAGTTTCTATATTGGACTTCAATACATTGACTATCCATCTTGCGAGAGAACTTTCTTCTTCTGATTTATTTTGTATGGGCAATCTTTTTCTTAATATAACAAATTGCTTAAGTTCTTCAAAACGAGTATCAAAATTATGTCTTTTAATAATCCTACGTTCCTTAAATTCTATTTCGGAGATAGGATTATCAGCTAATCCGATAAAATCATCTTCATAGACAATAAATCGCTCGTCTTTATCTCCAACGATCAACGAGTAAATACTCTTTTTATTGGATCTCGGAAATTCATCTAAGGCAAAATCGACTAAATCATCTAATGGTATTGGCTCATTAAATGTATGTAATATATGTTCCAGATAACTTGTCAAAGTTCCTGTGAAATGATTTTTCCAAGATTTTAATATGTATATACCCGTCTTTCCTTTCGGCTTAATATTGGGGTTTCTAAAGATATACGGTTTAAGCTTTGCGACGTCATCTATCGAATTCGATGGATAAAGGATATTGAATGCTTGTTTAATCCCTTCCAAAGACATTGGTTCACCGGACTGCTCTAAGATACCTTCTATCGCAGTTGAAATATTTATTGCATTAGGAAGCAGCTTAACATACCGGTTATCCTCAATATCTATATCAAAATTCTTCCTGAGATAATTTGCATAAATACTACATAGTAGATTTACATTCCTGTGATATACGCGGTTTTGCTCTTTGATATAGTCAAGAATATCAAGTTGTTCAACTGTTGTACGGCGTAATGCGATGACTCTAACAATATTGTTTAGAACATTTCTAATTTTGACATTTTCAATTAATTCTTTATTGACAAGATATTCCTTATCGCTATCTTCGATTTGTATGATGGTATGAGTATCAGTTACTGAACATGCGAGAAGAGCGGTCTGGGAATACGACTCTTCAAGCATATTGTCTCTTTGAACCTTATTCCAGAATAAAGAATCAAAAGGAATAATACTTTCCAATATAGGTGTGAGATAACGATGGATTTCGTCTTCAAGTCTCTTGGGCAAATTGATTCTTTTACTTACGAGTTGGCGAATGCGTTCCCTACTAAGATTATTCTTTTCCCCAATTTCGGATAGAGTATAGCGTCTCCCCTCTGGGTTGAATCCATAGTAATCCCTATAAATATTCATCCTTGAATCTTCACATCTGAAAATATATTGCTTCGCAATGAAAAGAATCGGTATAAAGTCATGGAATAACACGTGTTTTGCCACCATCTCACACTCTTTTGTCAGTAGGAAGGGGTACAGTTCTCCTACTTGAGCAACCAGCCGATCAAGTTCATTGTGGTTAGGGATATCAACACTTAGGTCAATTTCTTTAGTAATCTCTTCAAAATGTGCTTTAACCTCGCTCAAAAAGGATTGAATCTCGCCAGATGTCTTTTTGCCAATATTTTTAGCATCTATGGCATTGAACTTTTGGGCAGAATATATAACGCCTATTACTGTTAAAAGTTGGTTTAATTGAGGAAAAGCATTTTTAGCGCGAACACTTAACTCATTAAATTTCCATGTAATCCATCCTTTGAGATGTACTACCGAATTAGGTGCCAGAAGTTCAATCTTCTTTTGGGCATTTGTTAATTCTGTCTCCTCAATTACTATAACAGGATTCTCTTCAACATCTATATGCTGTTCTTGTAAATAATGGCTATAGTTCTCCCTTATTTCATCTAATTCTATAATTGTCTTTCGTCCACAATTCCTGATTTTTACCAGATTAAATTTATCAGCCTTAAGAAGTTGGATAAGAGTTTTAATTTCTCCATAACGACATACATTCATGGCTCGGACAGATATAAGCCCAAGCCTACACATTTCTTCTATAGTTGTATCTGATGAAATCATTATTTCCGTTTTCTTTTCAATGCGATAGTTGGATGTGCATCATATTGTTGTTTAAGTTTGTATAATTCACTCTTTGGGTCCACAATGTCATTCCTATGACTTGAATAATAACCAAACAACTCTTTAATCAAAGGATTATCAAATTGATTAATTCTTTCGTCATCAAAATTGTTAGAATGAATTATATCTATGATTTCTTGCTTTGTAGTCTCGTCTAAGGTTTCCATACACTTTCTCCAACAGTTACGCCAATGCTCAGGTCCAAAAGAATAGACACTATCCAGCCATTTGAAAAAGAATCGATATAAGATAAATGTTTCAGGCATTTCAAGTAATTCTTTAAACTCAATTAGATCTTTTCCGAAAGCTTCTTCAAAGAAAGATGTACCCTTTCCTACCTTTCCTTTGGTACTATTCAGAATTGCTTGAATCGCTCTTATATACTTTCGATTCCAATGCTTACCGATAAAGTCTCTATTATGAGAGTAATCAATACTATCTGTCACCTCACTATGTATAGGGTGATATTTCATTGGAAAAGAATAGATGCTTACATCTAACTCATCACATAAATCAACATTGATACGTAAGCGGGTATAGAGTTCCTCTGGAGTGTCGTTATAGTTATAAAGCAGATAATTGGAAAAATCCTTTATCCCGGCCTTAACGGAAAGTCTTATAGCCTTTTCATAAACTGGCCTAGATTTCAAATCATCGAAAGCAATTCTAAGAGGTCTAATAGCAATAGAAGCGAGAAGCTTTACATTTTCTTCATTAAATAATCTTGCATCAACACCTTGGTTAAAATCCACATAACGTTGTCTTGGTACTACCTTAAAATGCTTTTCATATATTGGCTTTAATATAGGATATACTCTAAGAAGGTCATCTTTACTTACCGTCTCTATATCCCTGATTTGGAAATCATCCATTGCTCGATAAACAGTAAACGCATCCTCGGATTTCCCCTTTAACTTTTTGTATAACTTTTGTACTTCCCTAAAACACCTTTTTCTATAAGCACGGTCATTTATACCTTGTATTAGATTTTCAAAGGATTTATTAAACATATTAGGTTGTACAAATTTTTCACCTTTACCAAAACCACATTCAATGATTTCACTGATTATTTGATCAAAGTCAGGTGATGCGAGAATATTATTATCCATTAATAAGAGATCTTTCTGCTCACCATATTTTGCTACGATACCTTTAATTCGTTCTTTGAGCGGAATATAGGGGATAAAGTGTGGTTCTAAAATAGAAACTGCACAAAAAGGACATTTACGTATGCATCCTCTTGATGTATATCCATAATAAGCGTTTGACATTGGATATTCGTAATCTATCTCTTCTAATATTGAATAGTCCAATGGCAACTCGTCAATAATTTGCTTATCGTCTTTATCAATTTCTCCAGGAATACTTAGAACACCTATATGAGGACGAATACCAGTTGCTTTTTCTATCTCTGACGGTTGGATTGATGCTAACACGCCACCGACCATTAGTTTTCCATCCGGCTTAACCAGAAGCTTAGCAAACTCAATGGTTTCAATAGTAATAGTCCAGTAAAAGGTAAACAGCGTAGTCACTCCTACAAAATCCCATTCCGGATGCTTCTTCCATTCTCCACTCCAATAGTAGTTTTTTGCATCAGTAATCTTACCTTCTAAAAGTAAATTTAATTGAGACGATGAATAATCAATATCTACTAATGAACTTAATTTCCTTGTTCGAATGTAAGTATATATTGACGAAAAGTAAGCATCCCAATTTATTTCAGGTGCTAAACTCTTACACTCTTCGATACACTTTATGGTAATGCGTTCTATGACAAAATGTTTCAGATTACCCTTAAAGAATACAACTTCATCTCCTCGGTTTCGGAAATATGTAGCTAATTTCATAAGTCCGATAGGTGGATACTTATTAGAATAGTTCGGCTCAATGAGTAGCACCTTTCTCTGATTCATAATAACTTAAGTTGATTAATAGCATAAAGTTTTAACTGTTCAAGTATCGGTTTGCTTGCTCCCGGACATGCGAGTGTCATATACGTGAAAGCTCTGCGGATAAGAAGAATTTCCTTATCTGTAAATTTTTCTCTTAGAGAAGCATAGATGTCAGTCTGTTGATGACCTGATGTTGAAGTATCGGATGTTTGTATTTTACACGCTACATCCATTGGCTTTGCAATAGATTTCGGCGTATTTGATTTTTTCTCTTTTACCTCATTTTTCTTTCCTTGAACTTTCGTCTTATGTAGTTCAATTACGCGTTTCGCAACTTGAGATTGAGCATTGGTACTATTCTCAACTTTTGAAAGTTCTGCCTCTGCGGATTTTATTTCAGCCTGTATGTGCTGCTCATCACTCTCTATACCGGAAGTAAGTTTATCAACTGCAAGCGTAACTTTCTTTACTGCATTCTTAGCATTATTTGCTACTTGATAAAGTTTACCTAGATTTTTAAATATCAATCGTAATTTATCAAATAATATTTCTGTCTCTGGAGTTGGAGCCAAACCGCTTCGATCACTATTAGGACGCAGATTTGGGTGTACTGCAAAAACTTCTCCATAGAAATAGTTATTGCCACGAGCTTCACCGAAATATTTATTAAGTAGATCTGATGTACCTAACTGAATGTTATGCTTGCGTAGTCTGATTCCACGTTTTGCATCAGATACCGGTATCTGTTTCGTATATGGCGTAACAGCATACCATCCCCATGCTAACAAATCTCCGTTACCAGTATCAACTCTAAAGAAGTCTAAAGAGTCAATCTCATCTCCAGTACCATCTATTATAAGGTTATAGCGTTTTCGTAATTCGGTAGAGCCATTGACATATACTGAAACATGGCCAATACTCTCATATAGACTTGAATAAAGAGGATTGCCTATCTGCTTCAAACTTGGAGTAACCAGCACATTCTTAAACTTCATAGAATAATCTATTGGAGCAACTTCCCTAAGATATTCTGTTACAGCGTCTGGATTCAGCAACTCCCTATATTCTTTACTGACACCCTCTAACGTTACTTCAAAATAGTGTTCAGTCTCTTTTTCAGGGACAGACTCCATCTTTGTGATTATATCAATAACCTCGGTTGCTGATGACTCATCCTCTACATCATTAATAATTTGATTGGCAAAATCAACATCAAAAGATATTATAGAAGCTGTATTTTCTCCTAGGGCGGATGTCTTAAATCTAAGATACCGACAATATCCAGCTCCAGCAAGACGACCTATACCATATTGTCCGGCACTGGTTATACCATCTTTACGAGAATCTGCAATATTAAGCAATTTTTCAGCAACTTCGTTTGATTTTATACCTATACCGTTATCTTTGATAATAATACGTCGAGCATCACTATCAATACGAACATCAACTATACCATCTTTCATCTGAGAAAGAATCCCATCTTTGACAGCTTTATTTATTGCATCGTATGCATTCTGGATGTATTCTCTATATATAATTCTTTGATCATTATACATAGAAAACATCAGAATCTGTATCAAGTGCTTTCCTGTTTTTGCGTTGTAATTTTCCATATCAGCCGTTGGGGAATTGTTTATAAAGAGGTCTTGGAAAACGGATATTCACTAATGAACGGAGAGCAGGGTTTGAAATTATATACTCTCCCGGGGATAAACGTGTAAGCATATTTTGGTATGCCTTTGGTATGTACCTGTAATCGGGTTTAGATACTTCAATAGCATTAGTCCTGCCATAAGCGGAAGTTGCACAATTACCTTTTACTCTATCATGGATTGCGCTTCTGAATTGCTCCACTGAGAACAAGATAATACCAAGGGAACGTCCGCGTTCAGCGATATCCAATATTTGCTTTAGAATGGGCGAATTCTTAGGAACATCAGTCGATGCATACTTGTTTAGCTCATCAACAAATATTATGACTTTATTAGGAATATCATCTCGAGATGCACCAAGTTTCAAATCATATATAGCCCTTGCAACCGATCCAAAGACAAAACTTTGAGAATTTTCATCAAGCCTAGCTATATCTATAACCATCACTTTGCCCGGTGTTAGATTATTTGCAATTTCTTGAGGAAGTTCAACTTCACCATTTACAACTGTATTAGCAAATATATCATTGCTAATGGCTTTGCTAACGCACCGTTTAAATTTTCTCCAACTGGCAACCTGAATCTCGTTCTTTTGTCCTCCTGCAGCTCCGGTTTTAGTACAACTGTCAATTTTATCTATTAGAGTTTTCCATTTAGAAACATTACCAAACTCCCCTCCTCCGTTAATGATAAAATTTACACAGGATTCAAGAGTTCCTGTACTATCATCTTCATTTGCAAGAAGTAAATCAAGCATATCAAGTGACTGTTCAAAGCTGAATTTGTAAGGGTATGCAATATGTCTACTCTTCTGAGAAAAGATATCCTCCGGAGCTGCATAAGACTGAAGATGACCTCCCTTACCGTAAGGATAATAGTATCTTACATTATGAAAAGGCTCTATATCCAATCCTAAGTCTTTATAAATCTTTTTATCACTGTCTGACAGTTCGGCGTTTGGCTCGTCAATTGCCATGAGATCACGGCCTTTCACATTAAAAAGGACAAAGGCTGCTGTTTCACCGGAATCAAACCTGAATTTTTGCTGAATAGCATTTAATAGAAACATTGAGTAAGATGTTTTCGCAGCCAAACCTGATATGCCGGACACATTGATATGTGCACCGTCCGGTCCAATCAAGAAATGTGAATTGAGAATTACCTTTACTTTGATTGCATTTTCACCTTTATACATTTCCAAATACCCACATACGAGAGGATTCCTAACCTCATTCTCTGTAAGCCCTAGTGCGGTTCGGATATCATCTTCATTACATAATGAAACTTGCCGACTATCCAGAACTGGAGTATATATGTTCCCTGTATTGCAAATAACTCTTGCCTTTACATAGTTCATCCCAAGACGATTCATATTGCCGATATTTGCATCAATATCACCAAAGTCACTTGATATATAACTCGTGAAATGACTAAGGGCATCTGTAACATGATTGATTTCTTCAATTATACCATATGTTATTGAATCATTTTCATGTTCTACCTTGATGATGTCAAAGGGGCTGAGAATTTGTTTCTTATCAGTCCAGAAATAGAATTCATCAATTGTGGAAGGACACTTCTCTGTTGCAGAGACTTTACCTATTATATTTTTATTTTTACTTTTCATCAGAAGAGGTTGAGTATAATGTTGTTGTCAATATAATTAGATTTGCAATACTTCTCCGTAAGAAATACTGGATACAGATGGTTTGCCCATCGGGAGTCGCTTCCATAACAAACAGGATATGCTTCCCTGATTAAATTTGCACAGATAACATCAATTGTATCAGAATCAATAACTCCACCTTCTGTGGGAATAATCATTTCACATTTCACTATGTCAGAAAAATGTGTTTCGCGAAATTCACTATCTCTTAATCGAAGATACCAAATAGCAAATTCAACCTGGCATTGATCTACGATATACCGATAAACCTTTGTCCTGTGGAATGGTTTTAACGAGGCTATTGTTTTTGAAAGTTTGTTTTTCTCAAAGTCAAGAATTAAATCCGGATTAAATTGCTTTGATACTCCCACAACATATTGATAATTATTTCTCATTTTTAGCCATTCATCATCTCGAAGTCTTGCCGAAGGAGTATATTCCAAAGAACCATCTTTTATAAGCCAATGCTCATCATCAAGACGATTGTGCTTGCATAGATCAGAAACAAGAATCTGTTCGTCATCTGTCATAACAGTCTGTATTCTTGCTATACCACGATTCTGTAAACCGTCTTTACCTCGCTCATCTTTATTGAGCGCATCTGTCTCATAGAGAAGTATGTCATCAAAATGGATACCCGAGGATTCAACAAACGGCAAATGTGATATTTGAGAGTTTATTTTCTCTAAAAATAATCTACAATAATTGTCATCATCATCTACATTAAAATCAACGGGTAGGGATAGTACTAGCTTATGGTGAATCGTAACTTTCTTAAATGTATCACTATTCCTGCGCTCACAGCATCCCACGACTATCTGTCCAGCAAGAAAAGGAAAAATCCTTTTCCCAATAGCCATATCATCAATCTTATACGTGTGCCTGGAGCCGTCAATAAAAAAACTAAAAATTGGGGTAGTACAGGCCTTGATCAACTTTTGAGGAATAGCAACTGCATGTACTCTTGACTTATTGCTTTCGGCTATCTGCGAACCGGAGATTTGGATTGAAGGCTTATCATCATAAGAAAGCGTATCACTGGACTCTGTATCCAATGATGTTTTGCGGGTCTTGTAACAGAGATATTTACCTTGACCCTCTTTCTGAATAAAATCTATAATTCGTCCCATGGACGATAAGCCATAATTTTTAGCTCAATCCGTGGGATCCTCAATTGGATTGGTTTATATATGAAAAAAGCGCAGGATCCGTACTTGTTACTCGTCCTGTCACTTCAAGGCATCTGGCATAGCCGTCACATCGTAGAACGAGTAACGCAGAGCCTACGCCGTATGATATATGATACACCAAAGGGGACATGCCGAAAAGGCACAATCCTCCCAAGGGTATAGTAACCATACCCGAGACATCTACCGTTACTTCATTCTTGACGATGCTTTTGAAACTGCCAGATTTCTGAAGCGACCAAGAATCAAGCGCAAGTAAACGCTTATGAAATATGTCTCAAACCCACCCAGCCGACGAAAGATTTCGCCATCGGCGTAGATTTGCAGTGCAAAATTACTAAATTCTTTGGAAATAAAAAATCATTTTTTAATGTATCTACCCTGCTTGTATAAAGCCCATTAATCCGAATATTTATCTTTCAATTATAATTTTCATCTTTATTTATCATTACAAAGCTCTCCCATCTTATATACACCTTACTATATCTGTATTCATTTCATTTCTATTTTCAAACTTAATACATGGCAAAATATTGAAATTATCAAATTTTAGGATATATATGGAATACATATCTGACGTAGAAGTATATTTGTAATCTTTCCCTATTCAATCAAAACGAGGCTGCGCTCCGGCGGCGGGAGTGCAGCCGGTCTAAAGCGGAATCGCGGAGCTTGTGCCGAGTGCGGATCGTGACGCGACATTACCGTATCTGCGCTGTATCCGCAATTCGGGGACGATACCTCCACTGCAAAATATTTTTCGGTGTAAAAGCCCTCATCAGTATTGTTAATGGCTTTCTGCTTAAATCTATATTATCGCTAATAGGCTGTTCATATGTACTTTGCGCAGTACTCGTCCACGTTGTTTTTTGGTTAAAATAACGTAAAATAGGCATTCGGGAGCGTAATGTAAAAAAAAGCAAAACTAATTTAAATATACTAATTGTTTAGGTCTTTCTCTTGCAAAACTCAATAATCACCATTATATTTGCATCATGAATCAACTCCTAACAAGAATAATGAAGACTCGTACATTCCTATTTCTTATCGGAGCAGTCTTATCTCTCCACCTCCCGCAGCATACGGTAGCGCAGACTTTCCGCGTGACTTCAGGCATTTCCGCCAACGGATGCCCGAGCTACATAGAGGTATACGAGTATGACTTCGTAGAGGAGAAGCCCTCTTTCCCGGGGGGAGGCCAGAAACTGGTCAACTTCATAAACGATACCCGCCGATACCCCGCCGAGGCTTACGCAAGAGGCATAGAGGGGCGGGTGATGTGTTCTTTCGTGGTGCATCCCGACGGTAGCGTATCCCACATCTCCGTAATCAGAGGAGTGGAGCCTACCCTCAACAAGGAGGCCGTAAGGATCATCAACAAGATGCCGGCATGGCATCCCGGGAAGATCAGCGGCCAGGCAGTCCCCGTCAGGGTGATTTGCGCCGTCCCCTTCAGGAAGTGATTCATACTCTCCCCTTACATACAGACAGAGTTATAAACAGTTAAATTGAATAGTTTTGATTTTTAGCAACCAAAAAGGATTGACCGTGAGGCCAATCCTTTTTATTTCATGAATCTGCCGCACGACTCCCTGCGGAGTCCCGGCACAGTCAAATGAATGTTCAGACGAGAGTCACTACATCATCCTCATCATTCTCTGTGATGACGATCTTGCCCTCACGGCCAAGCCAGCCGAGAGCCGCCATGGTCTCATCTTTTTTCAATTTTGTAGCTTTCTTGATCTGCTTCATGCCAAGCATGTGGGTGGACGATTTTTCAAGCGCCTTATAGACCTCTCCAGCCCATGTTCCTATTGATTCAATAGTCATCTTTGATAATTTTAAATTAAACTTAGATTTTTAGCTTCGTATAATAATCACAATTCTCCCGGAAAAAGCGTAATCCGGCGGAAACCCCGAAACTATATTTTGCAAAAGTAGTAAAAATTTTTCAATTATCAGCATAATTTGCTGTAATTTATAACTTTTACTCCCGTTTCCGTCTTTATTATCCATTTTCTGACAGAATTTTGACTCTCCGGGCCTGACTTTCTTTCCTTATTTTCAGGCCCGTCGCATCACTTATCCCTATATTTTTAACAAACTTAGCCCTCAATTTGTTATTATTTCAGTAATTTTGCATTATGGCTAAGAAAAAGAAAGACGCTACCATCCTCGCCGCTCCGGCGGCCGAGGGAAGGGTAATAAGGAATACCGGCAGTTCTTACATCGTCCGGCTATTTTCCGGAGAGGAGATACCCTGCCGCATCAAGGGAAATTTCAGAATAAAGGGTATACGCACCACTAATCCTGTGGCTGTGGGCGACATCGTGGCAGTCACCAAGGCTGCCGATGACGCCGACTATATCACCGCTATCGCCCCACGCTCCAACTATATCATCCGGCGTGCCTCCAACCTCTCGAAAGAGAGCCATATTCTCGCCTCAAACATCGACCAGGCTTTTCTCGTGGCAACCCTCCGCGAACCTGCCACTCCCCTCACCTTTATCGACCGCTTCCTCGCAACGGCCGAGGCCTATTCCGTGCCTGCGGGGATTGTCCTGAACAAGGAGGATATGTGGGATGATGACGACCGTGAACTGGCCGACGCCCTCCATAACCTTTATACATCAATCGGGTATCCCCTCTTTTTCGCCTCCGCAAAATCGGGCGACGGGCTGGAAAGCCTCAGTGCCGAACTCTCCGGAAAAATCACCCTCCTCGCCGGTAACAGCGGTGTCGGGAAATCCTCTCTGATAAACGCTCTGGTGCCGGGAGCGGAACTGCGCACGGGAGAGATATCCGACATCCACCACACAGGCACACACACCACCACATTCTCCGAGATGATCGACATCCCCGGCGGGGGTGCGCTAATCGACATCCCCGGAGTAAGGGGTTTCGGGACGATAGATTTCCGACCCGAGGAGGTGGGGCATTTCTTTCCCGACATCTTCCGGTTTGCCAAGGATTGCCGGTACAGCGACTGCAAGCATACCGGTGAACCGGGGTGCGCCGTGATTCCCGCCGTTGAAGACCACTACATCGCGGAAAGCCGCTATAATTCCTATCTCTCCATACTTGAGGAGGCTTCGGAAGAGGCGGGGGCCGACAAATACCGCAAGCCTTTCTGAGCCCCTCAGCATTCAGGCCTCCACGAGCGACTCCGAAAGTATATTCTCCAGATCGGGCGCGCTGACGCGTGTGGTGATCACCCCATCCTTGGCGACGGATATCCCTCCCGTCTCCTCGCTGACTATTACGCAGACGGCATCCGTGGCCTGGCTCATGCCAAGCGCGGCCCTGTGACGGAGTCCGAGATTCTTCGGTATGTCCATATCATGGCTCACAGGGAGAATGCAGCCTACCGACTTTATCCTGTGGTCCGCGATAATCATGGCCCCGTCATGAAGCGGGGAGTTCTTGAAGAATATATTCTCTATGAGGCGCACGTTGACGTTAGCGTCTATTATGTCGCCTGTCTTCTCATAATCCGTAAGGGGCATCTTGCGCTGGAAGACTATCAGGGCTCCCGTCTTGCTCTTGCTCATGCTCATGCAGGCGTAGACTACGGCCATTACCCTCGAGTGCCCTCCCCCGTCGCTCTTCTCATGCCGGAAGAAACGCCTGAAATTGCGCAGCCTCCCCTGCGAGCCGAGGTCTATCAGGAATCGCTTTATCTGATCCTGGAATATTATCACAAGCACTATGAGGCCGATGCTCATGAACTTGTCGAGAATCGAGCCGGTGAGCCTCATGTCGAATATCTCCGAGGCCACGACCCACACTACAAAGAATACCAGCACGCCGTAGAACAGGCTGAGCGTGCCGCTGCTTTTCATCACGCGGTAGACGTAAAAGAGCAGGAGCGCAATGATGAGGATATCGATGATATCCTTGATTCCGAAGTTTATCATGGTTCCCGGTGTAGTTTGGTTATCAGTTCCACTGTCTGGCGGGCCGCCTCCACGTCATGCACCCTAAGTATGTCCGCACCGCGGTCAAGGGCTATGGCATTTAGGGCTACGGTCCCTTCGTAACTCCCTTCGGGCGTCGTCCCGAGGGTCTTCCATATCATGCTTTTCCTTGACAGACCCGCGAGCACGGGGAGCCCCATGCGGCAGAACTGCCCGAGTTCGTCAAGAATACGGAAATTCTGCTCCACTGTCTTGGCGAAGCCGAAGCCGGGGTCGATGATTATGTCGTTCACTCCCAGCCCGCGCAACTCGTACACTTTCCGCGCCAGGTCCGTGAGCACTTCCGCCGTGACGTCGGCATAATCCGTCAGCGTCTGCATGGTGGCCGGAGTGCCCCTCGTGTGCATGAGCACGTAGCCCACCCCGAGGTCGGCCACTGTCTCCCACATATCGGCATCCAGCGTCCCCCCGCCGATATCGTTTATGATATCCACATCCCATTCCTCCACACACCTGCGTGCCACGGAAGCCCGGAATGTATCAACGCTTACGGGCACCTCCTCCCATTCCTTCCTGATTATCTCAAGGCCGCGGGCAAGCCGGGAATATTCCTCATCCTCCGGCACCTCCTGTGCGCCGGGACGCGACGAGTAGCCTCCCAGGTCAACCATGTCGGCTCCCTCATCCCTCAACTGCAGCACACGCCCAAGGATTTCGGAATCCCCGGGCGTGCGGCTGCCACTGTAAAAACTGTCGGGCGTCACATTGACTATTCCCATCACTTTCGGGATGCGGAAATCAATCAATCTGCCCCGTATGTTTATCGTCAGACTGTTGTCCATGCTGCATGATTTATGTCCTGCCGTGCCCCCTCATGAACGGTTGGCACGCTTGCGCTCATTCTCGTCAAGGATGATCTTGCGTATGCGGAGATGATTGGGAGTGACCTCCACATATTCATCCTCCTTAATGTATTCCAGAGCCTCCTCCAGAGAGAACACTATCGGGGGCACGATGCGTGCCTTGTCATCCGCTCCTGAAGCGCGCATATTGGTAAGTTTCTTCGACTTCGTGACGTTCACCACTATGTCGTTGTCTTTCGCGTTCTCACCTACCACCTGTCCTGCATACACCTCCTCCTGAGGGAAGATGAAGAATTTGCCACGGTCCTGAAGTTTATCTATCGCGTAGGCGTAGGCCGTGCCTGCCTCCATGGCTATGAGCGAACCGTTCGTACGGCGCTCGATGTCACCCTTCCAAGGCTGGTACTCAAGGAAACGGTGAGCCATTATCGCCTCTCCTGCGGTGGCGGTCAGCACATTGTTGCGAAGCCCTATGATGCCGCGCGATGGAATCACGAATTCAATGTTGACGCGGTCGTTCTGGGTCTCCATGGAGACGATATCACCTTTACGGCGCGTCACCATATCCACCATCTTCGAACTGTACTCCTCCGGCACATTGATGGTGAGTGCCTCCACCGGCTCGCATTTCCTACCGTCAATCTCCTTTATGATTACCTGGGGCTGACCCACCTGGAGCTCGTAACCCTCGCGGCGCATGGTCTCTATAAGTATCGACAGATGAAGCACACCACGTCCGTAGACGCTCCACTTGTCTTCGTTGTCACCTTTCACCACCCTCAGGGCAAGGTTGCGGTCGAGTTCACGCTCAAGACGCTCGGCGATGTGGCGTGAAGTGACGTATTTGCCATCCTTACCGAAGAAGGGGGAATCATTGATTGTGAAGGTCATCGACATTGTAGGCTCGTCAATGGCTATGCGCGGGAGTGCCTCCGGATTGTTTATGTCGGCGATAGTGTCGCCGATCTCAAAGCCGTCGATGCCGACAAGGGCGCAAATATCGCCTGAACTTACCTCCTCAACCTTCTTGCGGCCCATCCCCTCAAAGGTATGCACCTCCTTGATGCGCTGCTTGACTACGCTGCCGTCTTTCTTTATGAGGGCCACTTCCTGACCCTCGCGGAATGTGCCGCGGTGTACACGACCTACGGCGATACGGCCGACGTATGAACTGTAGTCAAGGCTGGTGACGAGCATCTGCGCGTCGCCCTCTATGCGTTCGGGCGCGGGTATATGGTCGATGATTGCGTCAAGTACGGCTGTGATATCCTCCGTGGGCTTCTGCCAGTCGGTGCTCATCCAGTTGTTCTTCGCCGAGCCATAGATGGTGGGGAAGTCAAGCTGATCCTCGGTTGCATTGAGATTGAACATGAGGTCGAACACCATCTCGTTCACCTCATCGGGGCGGCAGTTTGGCTTATCCACCTTGTTTACCACCACCACAGGCTTGAGCCCCATCTGTATGGCTTTCTGGAGCACGAAACGTGTCTGGGGCATGGGCCCCTCGAAGGCATCCACGAGAAGCAGACATCCGTCGGCCATATTCAGCACACGCTCCACCTCTCCGCCGAAGTCAGCGTGTCCCGGGGTGTCGATGATATTGATCTTTGTGCCTTTATAATTGATTGATACGTTTTTCGACAGGATCGTGATGCCCCTCTCCCTTTCAAGGTCATTATTGTCAAGGATGAGTTCGCCGGTCGTCTGGTTGTCTCTGAAGAG
Source organism: uncultured Porphyromonadaceae bacterium (assembly GCA_947175265.1). GTDB lineage: Bacteria > Bacteroidota > Bacteroidia > Bacteroidales > Muribaculaceae > Lepagella. The sequence goes on from CAMWMD010000007.1 coordinate 51,563, forward strand.
ATGCCCGGCAAGAAGCATTTTGTCCACCAGGGTTGTCTTTCCGTGGTCGACGTGCGCGATGATTGCGATGTTACGGATGTCTTGCATAAAAAGTCGTTGATATTCGACTGCAAAGTTACAATTTTTTTTATAAATAAACACATTGAAAGCCTGCTAATCGCATTAACAGGCTTTCAGTCGGGTTCTTTTCCCTTATCTATGCATCAAAAGATATACGCCTTTCCTGACGATGTCGCCACGGCCACAAGTTTCTTTCCCATCTTGTTCCCGTGTTCCAAATAATAGTTGAGGAACTTCGCAGGCAGATAGCCGAAATTGAACGTATCCGCTCACTCCAACACGACAGACAGCATAAAAAAAGAGGGAACCCTCAGCCGATTGTCTGAAGATTCCCTCTTATGCCTTCCGGCAAATCCGAAATTATTACTTACGGATACCGAGCTCCTTCTTAGCGATGATGGCACGGTAACGGTTGATGTCCTTACGGATCAGATAGTCGAGAAGCGAACGACGCTGACCTACGAGAGCCTTCAGGGCACGCGCTGTAGCGTAATCCTTGTGGTTGTCCTTAAGGTGCTCGGTGAGGTGCTTGATACGGATTGAGAAAAGTGCGATCTGGCTTTCGGGGCTGCCTGTATCGTTCTTGCCCTGGCCGTACTTCTCGAAAATTTCCTGCTTTTCTTCTGTTGAAAGATGCATGTCTGTTGAGAGTTTAATGTGTTATGAATAAATGTATATCACTTTTCTTTAAAAAGCTTCCGGCGCAGGGACTCTCCCCCCCGCCTGCCTTTAGCGAAAAGCGTTGCAAAGTTACCATTTTTTTTTGAATCTACCAAATCCCCTGTTTATCACATCGCATTTTAATTTAGGCTCACCTTCCAATTTCACTGAGCATGAACCTTCTGAGGCGCTGAGGCGTTATATAGTCAAAGCATCAGTTGGATTGACAAACGCTTAAGGGTCGGAACCTCCCGGCAGGTTCCCGATGCCGGAAACGGGAAAAGCCGATTATATATCTCCCTCGGCGCGAAGCCGAATTGAGGATAGGCGATCCGCTCCCCGTCAATGACACGGAACCATTGTTCTTCCCTTACTAACGATTATCAAAACAATAAAGACTCAGGATTTCAAACCGGTTTGAAATCCTGTTTTTTTCTGCTCCCCTTCCTACAGAAAAAAGGAAAGCCCCGGGCTATCGCTCCGGGGCTTATCAGTCTATCTTCTGTCTTCTATCATTTCGCAAGAATGAGCGCACTGTAGGGCGCGAGGGTGATGGCGCCACCCTTTGTCGCCCCGAGACTTCCGTCGGCGGCAAGTTTTCCATTCTGAGCGACTATCTTCCAGTTACCCTTCTTGATATTGACGGTCTGGGGCTTGGAGGCTCCGTTGAACACCACCTTTATCTCCTCCCACTCATCGCCGTTGGCATGATCCTTCAGGCTGTATGAAATGAGGTTGGGGGTCTTGGAGGAATCTATCTTATCAAACACCAGATGCTTCGCAATATCCTCAGCAGTGGTCATGCGGAAGGCGGGATGCGCCTTGCGCAGGGCTATGAGGTTCTTGTAGTAGTCAAACTGGTCGTGATATTTGGTCTTGTTATCCCAATTGATGGCATTGATGGAATCAGGGCTCTTATAGGAATTGTGCACACCCTGCTTGTCGCGGAAAATCTCCTCACCGGCAAACATGAACGGCGTGCCTTGCGAGGTGAATACGATGGTCTGCGCGAGTTTGGCAGCCTCAAGCATATTCTCCTCCGGCTCTCCGGCCATAGATTTACGCATCTTGTCGGTCAGCGAGAGGTCGTCGTGGCAGGAGACGTAGTTCACTATCATTTCAGGCGACTTGGCGTAAGGGAACTTGGAATTGTTACCCTTTGCGAAATCCACCTGAGGATGGTCTGTGGCGGCCACGATACCGATCTTCACGGTTTCCTCGAGGCCGGGCTTACCTGTGGCGAAACCGCGGTCGGAGGCATCCGTGTAATGACCCTTCACGGCATCACGGATATCATCGGAGAACACGGCTATATCGTGCATCTTCGATACATTCTCCTTCAGGGCGCGATGCTCCACTGCGAGGGGGGAATCTCCGGCAGTCCATCCCTCGCCGTAGACGAAGATGGAGGGATTTATCTTCTTAAGTTCGGAGGCCACCTCATTCATGGTCTCGGTGTCGTGTATGGCCATGAGGTCGAAACGGAAACCGTCGATATGGTACTCATCAGCCCAGTATTTCGTTGAGTTGACGATATAGTCGCGCATCTGCTGGCGATCGGAAGCCGTCTCGTTGCCGCAGCCGGAGGCGTCGGAGTATCTCCCGTCGTCCCAATGGCGATGATAATAGCCGGGAGCCGTGAGTTCGAAATTGGAGTCATCGTTCTGGGCAGTGTGATTGTAGACCACGTCCATGATGACGCCTATTCCCGCGTCATGGAGAGCCTTTATCATCTCCTTCATCTCCTTAACCCTTACGGAGGGGTCGGATGGATTGGTGGAGTAACTCCCTTCGGGAGCATTGTAGTTCAAAGGGTCGTAACCCCAGTTGTAGGTGTTTTCCTGAAGATTCATCTCATCCACGGAGTTGTAGTCGTAGGATGGGAGGATATGGACGTGGGTGATGCCCAATTCCTTGAGATGGTCGATGCCGGTCTTCTCCCCTGAGGGTGTTGTGGTGCCGGGCTCGGTCAGGGCAAGGAATTTACCCTTGTTGGCGATTCCCGACGTGGGATGCATCGACATGTCGCGGTGGTGCATCTCATAGACCACGACATCGGTGAAGTTGTCCACCTTCGGGCCTTTGTCTTGAGCCCACCCTTCGGGGTTTGTCTTTGAGAAATCTATGATTGCGGCTCTGTTGCCGTTTACCCCGACTGCCTTGGCCCACACACCGGGGGTCTCCTGCAGCCATTTGTCGTTCTGCTTAACCTTGAAGGTGTAGAATTTTCCGTACAACTGGCCGGGTTCGTTGGCGCTCCAGACCCCTGTCTGAGGGTCAAGCGTCATCTTCACCTCCTTATAGGGTCTCCCGGTATGCCCGTTGTCATACAGATTGAGCATCACCTCCTGGGCCTTGGGGCTCCAAAGGCGGAAATGGGTGCCGGATGCATCCACTTTCAGTTCAAGGTCATCGCCGTTATAGGTGGGATAATTAAAGAACTGCTCATCAAACAGGCTCTGTGAGTAGACGGAGCCCGGAGCCACTGCCGCTCCTGTGGCCATTATTGCCATGATTAAGAGTTTTCTGATATTCATGTAGTATATTAGATGAATAATTTTGGGTATCTTTTTTCAACTTGCCTACAAAAGTAGTGATTTTCCCTCTAATGGAAAAACCTTCCTCCCGAATTTTTAATAAAGTTAAGACCCTCCCGATATTTTTCAGGTTTATTCACAACCTCCGCTCCCGATCTGTCGCACGCCGATAAGCCTGTCGGCGCGGGAGCCGGGAAGCCTCAGATAGAGCATGACGAGGTATTCGTTCGCTGTCTCATAATGGTTTCCCTCCAGTGGGGTGGCGTTGGGGTCCCCGCCATTCTCCACGACGACATAACGGTAGTTGTAGCTACCCTGTTTCAGCGGTATCTCCGCGGTATATGCCGATTCCGCTTCATCATAGCGCATGAGGTTGCGGCGGTCGTACAGTCCGCTGTTAAAGCCGCCGTCGACGTATACCTCCCTCCCCCGGAGTTCCGGCATCGTTAGGGTGAAGCGTGTGACTATGTAATCTGCCCCGAGATCGGGGTCGGTGGAGTTGTATTCGTCGATTTTGAAACGTCCGTGGCTTGTATGGTCATATACGTAACCCTTCCCGCATCTCGGCAGGTCAGGAGTGAGCCATGCCTGATGAAGCCTCCCGTTGAAGCCTACGGAATCAACATTCATACCCGGATAATCGGCTCTTACGGTCTCGAAACGCCGGTATTCGTTCCCTGCCGGAAATATAAGCGAGGGGTCGTGAGCGTAATACACCCTTTCACCCTCTACCCTCAGCGGCCTCACCGTTGTCTTCAAGGTCTGGGGAACGTTGTTCTGCACCACGTTCAGAATCAAATCCTGCCAAGGGTTTATCATCCCGGCCCCTGCCACATCCGCCTCGGCCTCGACTTGCTGATATTCCGTGTTGAAGCCGTAATCGGTACGTGAGGTGGCGCAAGCCGACAGGGATACGGCGTTCTCCGTGACATAAAATCCGGTCTGGAAAAGTATATCCCCGGGCGCGTCTTCGGGATAGACCTGAAGCAGGTAGTTTCCGCTCACGAGCGGCTTCATCTCCGGGTTGGGAATCTCAATGTTGTAATTCACATAGTGTGCGTAGGTGTTGGAGGAGTATCCGTAATCCTCCACCTCGCTTTCGTTGAACCCGTCGAGATATTCCGGCTCAAGAAGACGTGAGGGTTGCCAGTCGGCGTTGCAGTGTACGAGGCGGTAGCGGAGATATTCCCTGTCTTCACCCATTATGTCGAAGTTTATCCTGAGACGGTCGTCTGTGCCGAGCCGCACGACCGGTGAGGCCATGAAGTCGTACGGATTGGTGATGCTCAGGCTCCTTATCCTGCCGTCGTTTATACTGTTGGGATTGACGGCAGCGGCCAGCAGGGGGAACAATAACGCGCCTACCATTCTATCGGTGTCTTGCCGTGGGCTTTCAGATACTCGTTGGCCCGCGTGAAATGATGGTTTCCGAAAAATCCCCTGTGGGCCGACAATGGCGAGGGATGCACGGAGGTCAGGACAAGATGACGGTCACGGTCGATCTTCTCACCTTTGCGTATTGCATCTTTACCCCAGAGAAGGAATACAAGATTGTCACGCTTGCGCGACAGCGCATCGACCGTGGCGTCTGTGAACGTCTCCCACCCTATACCGGAATGGGATTTCGGCTGATGTTCCCTGACCGTAAGCGCTGAGTTGAGCAGTAGCACTCCCTGAGTGGCCCATCTCGAAAGGTCGCCGTCTGCGGGGAAAGGGGCTCCCGTGTCTGCGCACACTTCCTTGAATATGTTGATGAGCGAGGGGGGCATGGCCACACCCGGGGCTACCGAGAAACAGAGTCCGTTGGCCTGTCCGGGCCCGTGATAGGGATCCTGCCCGATTATCACCACCTTTGTATTCTCGAAAGGCGAGGCGTCGTAGGCCGCGAAGATATCTTTTCCCGGAGGGTACACATTTATCCCCGGGTCGGAATAATCGCGCCTCACCGCGTCGGTGAGTGCCTTGAAATAGGGCTTCTCAAATTCATCCCTCAGACATTCTTTCCATCCCTTTTCTATTCTCACTTCCATGGTCAGTAGTTTTGCTTGGATACACGTCGTATCATATAATCCGAATGTACATAAATAGAGAAAGTGGACGGATTTCACAATCAGTCCACCTTTCTTTTTGCTTAACTAAATAAATTCTTACATGTTAGGATTATAGATACCTAAAAAATTATGTTGCGAAGTTAACCATTATTTTTGTTCAATCCAAATATTTCAGCATAAAAATATGGAAACTTCTTAATATTTAAACTATTTTAACACTACACTCCTATTTCCACTATCTTCCCGATTCTCAAACCTTCTGCCGCCGACCGGCTACCGGGCTGATTAACGATAAGGCGCAGCCGATGATTGTCAGCCACGCCTCATTCATAGTATCTCCATAGGGAGTCGAACCCTAATCGTCGGAACCGGAATCCGATATTCTATCCATTGAACTATGGAGACTTCCCGAAGGGTGATACCCTCCTGTTTGGTGTTGCAAAGTTAAACATTTTTTCCGAACTTTGCAACCTAATTTTTACCATATCCATCGCTCTTTACGGAAAATGCTACTGATTAAAGATACTCTCGTCTCTCTCGACCTCATCGAACGTTTCTTCGTCTGCGATCTCGACGCATGTCTCGGGCAATGCTGTATCGACGGGGATGCCGGAGCCCCTCTCCTCCCTGAGGAGAAAGAGGAAATCGACAGGCATCTACCCGAAATACTTCCGCTCCTGAATCCCAAAGCCCGGGAAATCGTAGAATCGGAAGGTTCTTCTTATATCGATGAGGAAGGCGACCTCGTCACTCAGATTGTCGAGGGGCGTGACTGTGTGTTCACAACGTACGCGGAGGGGGGAAAATGCCTGTGTGCCCTCGAGAAGGCTTTCAGAGAGGGGAAACTTCCCCAACTCAAACCCTCTTCATGCCATCTCTATCCGGTGAGGCTGAAACAGGTCGGGGATATGACGGCTGTGAATCTCCACCGTTGGAAGATATGCAAATGTGCCGAGATTCTCGGGCGTGCAAAAAAGGTGAGGGCTTACGAGTTCTTGCGCGAGCCTCTGATTCGCAAATTCGGCGAGGAGTGGTATGACCAACTGTGTACGACTGCTGAAGAATGGATTGCCCGCAACTCCAAATGAACACACTGAAGCATAAGTCAACATCGAAGCAGATGTAGCGGATAAACGCCAAAGCACTGGCACCAGGCTAAAGCAGAATATCCGGCAGACACCAAACCACAGGCACCAAGCTAAAGTATCGGAGCCACAAGCCGGAACATGGATTCTATGATTCTCTGGAATATCGGCCGCTTCTTCCATTTCTCCAGGTTCACTTTCCGGCATCTCTTGAGGTCGTCGAAATAGATGTCGCGCATCTGCCGGTTCAGTTTCTCATCATATATGAGGAGATTGCTCTCAAAATTATTCTCGAAACTGCGGAAATCAAAATTGGTTGAGCCTGACGTCACAAACGCATCGTCTATTATCATCACCTTCGAATGCAGCATCCCCGGTTCATAAAGATATACCTTTATGCCTGATTTGAGACATTGGGTGACGTAGGAAAACGAAGCATACCTGAGAAGACGGCTGTCGGGATGGTCAGGTATCATTATCCTCACGTCCACTTTAGCCAACGCGGCTGCCTGAAGAGCGTTGAAAAGGGAGTCGGTAGGGAGGAAATAGGGCGTCTGGATAAGTATCGTGCGCTTCGCAGAGGATATGGCCCTCAGGAAGCATAATGCCAGGTTATTCCACCTTTCTGTCGGCCCCCCCGTGAGAAGCTGAACTCCGCAACCGTTCTCTATCCCGTTCCCCGCCGGTTTCACCTCCGGCACGTATGGATCCTTTTTCAAGAAATTCCAGTCTATGGCGAAAGAATAGATGAGCGACTCCACAATGTCGCCCTTTATCCTGAAATGGGTGTCGCGCCATAATTTTCCATTCCCGGGACCCTTCACATACCTGTCGGCTATGTTCATACCCCCGATATACCCTATCTCGCCGTCTATGACCGCGATCTTACGGTGATTCCTCCAGTTGAGACGATTGGCAAGTTGCGGGAAGTTCACGCGGAAGAAGGGATGGGTGGCGATTCCGGCCTCATGCATCTGGCGGAAGAAACGGCTCTTAGCCGAAAAACTACCCACATGATCATACATCACCTTTACCAGCACCCCCTCATGCGCCTTCTCCTTGAGTATTTCCGCTATCTCGCTCCCTATCTCATCATCGAGAAATATATAGTATTGCAGCAGAATTGAACTCTTGGCGTTTCTGAGGTCTTCCTTGAATTTACTGAACTTGCTCTCGCCGTCGGTGAAGATCTCTATCTCGTTGTTTACTGTGAAGGGTGAATGGCAAAGTGAATGCGACAGTTTTATAATGCTCCTGTGGTCGGGATGAAGGTTGAGATTGTTTATATTGACTCTCCTGGGGCTGTGCTTATGCATAATCTTGCGCTTGTTGTGCCTTGTGAGCAGGTGAAGCCCTCTGAGGCTGCGCCCGAAGAATATATAGAAGACCGGACCGATTACGGGAAGGAACACAAGCGCTATAATCCATGAGAGTGCCCGGATGGGATTGCGGTTCTCCCGCAACACCACCACGACTGCCGCTATCACCATTGTAAAATAGAAACCGGCGATGATGGCGGCCAACCATGTATCGATATGCAATGAGTCTTCCATATTCTTAAATTCTTTTTATGCAGATTCGGAATGCAACCCCGGAGTGGGGATACATTTCCGCGAAACTGATTCTATCCTTTTCGGTTTGAGATGCTAAGTTACACAATTTATCCGAGATAAACAAAAAGAGCAGTTGCGAGAAAAGCAACTGCTCTTTTGGAAATATAGTGTCGGTATATTATTCAGCCTTGGGAGCCTCCTCTGCAGGTGCCTCAGCTGCGGGTGCCTCAGCTGCGGGAGCCTCAGCGGGAGCTGCGCTCTTCTTACGGCGGCTGCGGCGAGTGGATTTCTCCTTCTTGCCACCGGCTGCCTCAAGCATGTTCTCGTTGAAGTCAACAAGCTCGATCATTGCCATCTCGGCGTTGTCGCCAAGACGGTGACCTGTCTTGAGGATACGGGTGTAGCCACCGGGACGGTCTGCTACCTTTTCAGCAACCACGCCGAAAAGCTCTTTGACAGCCTCCTTGTTCTGGAGATAGCTGAAGACGAGGCGGCGATTTGTCATATCATCGGTTTTTGACCTTGTGATAAGGGGCTCTGCAAATACACGGAGAGCCTTCGCCTTAGCCAGAGTCGTAAAGATTCTCTTATGCATGATAAGAGAAATGGTCAGGTTCGTGAGGAGGGCCTCGCGATGTGCCTTCTTACGACTGAGGTGGTTGAATTTTTTATTGTGTCTCATCGTTGTTTAGTCTTTATCTAATTTATATTTTGAAATATCCATCCCAAACGACAGGTTGAGGCCGGCAAGGAGGTCGTCGAGTTCCGTAAGTGATTTCTTGCCGAAGTTGCGGAACTTCAACAGATCATTCTTATTGAACACCACAAGCTCACCCAGAGTCTCGACTTCTGCGCTCTTCAGGCAGTTGAGGGCACGTACGGAAAGATCCATGTCTGTGAGTTTGCTCTTGAGGAGTTGACGCATGTGGAGCACTTCCTCATCAAACTCATCGACATCATTCTCTTTGGGAGCCTCTATCGCTATCTTCTCGTCGCTGAAGAGCAGGAAGTGCTGAATGAGAATCTTGGCAGCCTCCTTCAGGGCATCCTTAGGCTGGATTGACCCGTCTGTGGTGACCTCGATTACAAGTTTCTCAAAGTCGGTCTTCTGCTCGACACGATAATTCTCCACCGCGTATTTCACATTCTTTACGGGTGTATAGATAGAGTCGATTGCGATGACGCTGGGATCTGCGTCTGTGAGGAGCTCTCTGTTCTCATCGGCCGGAACCCAACCGCGACCCTTGTTGATGGTAAACTCCATCTGGAACGATGCGGAGGGGTCAAGGCGGCAGATCTCAAGCTCGGGATTCAGCACCTCGAAACCGCTGAGCACCTTCCCAAGGTCGCCTGCCTTTAAAACATCGGTGCCCGATACGGTTACCGTCCCTTTCTCGGTCTCGGTGTCTTCAGTCGTCTGCTTGAATCTCACCTGCTTGAGATTGAGGATGATATTGGTGACATCCTGCTTTACGCCCGGGATAGTGTCAAGTTCGTGTGCCACCCCGTCTATACGGATTGAGCAAATGGCGTAGCCTTCGAGCGACGAAAGGAGGATACGGCGGAGCGCATTGCCTATCGTCTGGCCATAACCGGGCTCAAGAGGCCGGAATTCGAACTTGCCGAACTTATCATCGGCTTCAAGCATTATGACCTTATCGGGTTTCTGGAATGCTAATATTGGCATGGGTTTCTATTGTTTATTATTTAGAATACAACTCAACGATCAACTGTTCCTTGATTGTCTCGGGAATGTCTTCTCGCTGCGGAACGTGGAGGAAACGGCCACCCTTCTTGCTGTCGTCCCACTCTATCCAAGGATATTTGCTGTGGTTGAAGCCTGCAAGAGCATCAGCAATGACTTCAAGAGACTTGGATTTCTCACGTACGGCTACAATGTCGCCGGGCTTTACATGATATGAAGGGATGTTGACAACCTCACCGTTGACCGTGATGTGCTTGTGAAGCACAATCTGACGGGCTGCCGGGCGGCTCGGAGCGATGCCCAGACGGTAAACTACGTTGTCAAGACGGCTCTCGAGAAGCTGAAGAAGAACCTCACCGGTGATACCCTTGGTGCGGGCTGCCTTCTCGAAAAGATTGCGGAACTGACGTTCGAGCACACCGTAAGTGTATTTGGCTTTCTGCTTCTCCTTGAGCTGCATGCCATACTCGGATGTCTTCCTTCTGCGATTTGAACCATGCTGTCCCGGCGGATAGTTCTTCTTTGCCAGAACCTTGTCTTCGCCGAAGATGGCCTCGCCGAATTTGCGGGCGATTTTTGTCTTGGGGCCTGTATATCTTGCCATTTCTTTCTTTGCTTTTAATTAAAGTGGTCCTTTTCCCCCTTGCCTTAGCGCAGCCGCGAACGCCGAGAGAAAGATGCTTGGGCGCTCTATTCGCATTCAGCAAGGGTTGTGAGGGCGGAATTTGTTATACTCTTCTTCTTTTGGGAGGACGACATCCGTTGTGGGGCAGCGGAGTGACATCTACTATCTCTGTCACCTCGATTCCGGCTCCGTGTACTGTACGGATTGCCGATTCGCGCCCGTTGCCCGGGCCCTTCACATAGGCTTTCACCTTGCGCAGGCCAAGGTCGTATGCAACCTTGGCACAATCCTGCGCTGCCATCTGGGCTGCGTAGGGGGTATTCTTCTTGCTGCCCCTGAAGCCCATCTTGCCTGCGGAGCTCCAGGAGATAACCTGTCCTTCGCTGTTGGCAAGGCAAACGATAATGTTGTTGAAAGAGCTATGCACGTGAAGCTGACCCTGTGCGTCAACCTTGACATTCCTCTTCTTAGCTGCGACTGTCTTTTTTGCCATACTTTAATTTTATTTAGTAGCTTTCTTCTTGTTAGCGACTGTTTTCTTACGGCCCTTGCGGGTACGTGCGTTATTCTTTGTGCTCTGGCCACGCACCGGAAGACCGATACGGTGACGGATGCCACGATAGCAACCGATATCCATGAGACGCTTGATGTTGAGCTGGATCTCTGAGCGGAGGTCGCCCTCAACCTTGTACTCTGACTGGATCACCTCACGAACGGCTGCTGCCTGATCATCTGTCCAGTCCTGCACCTTGATATCTCTGTCAACACCGGCCTTGGAAAGGATGGTGTTGGCTGCACTACGGCCTATGCCGTAAATATACGTCAAGGCAATCTCTCCTCTTTTATTTTGCGGCAAATCTACGCCGACTATTCTTACTGCCATAGTTTGTTGTTACAAATTTTTTGCAAAGGTAATAAAATTATCCTTGACGCTGTTTAAATTTCGGGTTCTTCTTGTTGATTACGTATAATCTTCCTTTTCGGCGCACAATCTTGCTGTCAGCTGTGCGCTTCTTTACTGATGCTCTTACTTTCATTATTGTGTGTCGGTTTTTTATTTGTATCTGAAGGCGATACGCCCTTTGCTAAGATCGTAGGGACTCATCTCTACCCTTACCTTGTCGCCGGGAAGTATCTTTATATAGTGCATTCTCATCTTTCCTGAGATATGGGCCGTGATTTCATGCCCGTTCCCAAGCTCTACCTTGAACATCGCGTTGCTCAGGGCCTCGAGAATCACTCCATCTTGTTCGATTGCAGCTTGCTTTGCCATTATTTATTATCTTTTCAGTCAGTTGTTTGTTCCTCGCGGAGAGGTCTCTCTCCTAAAGCAGCCTCGATATAGCTGAAGGTGGTCAGTATCTCAGGTCCCTCGGGCCTGATTACTATGGTGTGCTCGTAATGTGCCGAGGGTTTTCTGTCGCGGGTGCGGCATTCCCACCCGTTATCCTCAATCACCACATTCTTGCTCCCCATATTGATCATGGGCTCTATCGCTATGCACATACCTGATTTCAGCACAGGCCCGATTCCGCGTCTGCCGAAATTCGGCACTTCCGGATCCTCGTGCATGCTCGCGCCGATACCATGTCCGCACATCTCCCTCACGACACTGTAGCCGGCTCGCTCGCAGTAGGTCTGGATGGCATTGGAGATATCTCCTATCCTCTTCCCGGCCTTGGCAGCCTCGATTCCGACATAAAGGGATTCCTTGGTCGTCTTCAGGAGACGGGCCACTTTCTCGTCAACGTCTCCTACCGGGAAAGTATAGCAACTGTCGCCGTTGAAACCGTCAAGCTCCACGACACAGTCTGTGCCGATCACGTCTCCCTCCCTGAGTTCATAACCCGAGGGGAAACCATGGACAACGGTCTCGTTGACCTCTATACACAATGTCCCGGGGAAGCCATGATAACCTAAGCAAGCGGGTTTACCCCCGTTATCGAGGATAAACTCCCTTGCTATGGTGTCAAGTTTCCGAGTAGTGATTCCGGGAGCCACCCAACGGGCCACCTCCCCGAGCGTACGGCTCACAAGATCGCATGCCGCACGCATCTTCTCTATCTCTTCAGCTGTCTTTATATAGATCATTTACTTACTGAACGTGACTGGTTAAAAAGCACCGCTCCCTGTCGTACGCCCCTTGATGCGGCCATCTTTCATGAGGCCGTCGTAGTGACGCATGAGCAGGTGGCCTTCCACAATCCTCAAAGTGTCAAGGATGACACCTACCATAATCAGAAGCGACGTGCCTCCGAAGAAGGCTGCGAACTGACGGTTGAGACCGCATACATGCGCTATGGCCGGAAGAATTGCCACGATACCGAGGAATATTGAACCCGGCAAAGTGATTCTCGACATGATGGAGTCAAGATATTCCACGGTCGGCTTGCCGGGCTTGATGCCGGGGATGAAGCCGTTGTTGCGTTTCATATCCTCTGCCATCTGTGCCGGACGCACGGTGATTGCGGTGTAGAAGTATGTGAATGCCACAATCATGAGGAAATACACTAAGTTATACCAGAAACCATACATGTCGGTAAAAGCGCCGAAGAATCCGGTCCTCTCAGTGCTGAAGCCAACCAAAGTGACGGGGATGAACATGATTGCCTGGGCAAAGATGATCGGCATCACTCCGGCAGCGTTCACTTTCAATGGGATGTACTGGCGTGCCCCACCATATTGCTTGTTACCCTGGATGCGCTTTGCATACTGCACGGGCACCTTGCGTGTACCCTGTACGAGAAGCACGGCACCGGCGATTACGGCCACCAGGATGATAAGTTCCACAAGGAAAATCACAAGACCACCACCTGCTGAATTCATGAGGCGACCTGTGAACTCCTGAATGAGGGCCTCCGGGAGACGCGCCATGATGCCGATGAGGATGATGAAGGATATACCGTTGCCGATTCCCTTCTGGTCAATCCTCTCGCCAAGCCACATGATGAACATGGAGCCGGCGGCAAGCACGACGGTCATATATGCCACGGTCAACGGGCCCATATCCACATAACCACCCGCTGACTTCACCTGATAGGATAGGTTGAGCAGATAGGCGGGACCCTGAAGAACCAGGATGAGCACTGTAAGATAGCGGGTGTACTGGTTAAGTTTCATACGTCCGCTCTCCCCTTCCCTCTGCATCTTCTGGAAAGCCGGAAGAACCATACCCAACAACTGAATCACGATTGACGCAGTGATATAGGGCATGATGCCGAGCGCGAAGATGGAGGCCTGTGAGAATGCACCTCCCGAGAACATATCGAGAAGCTGCATGAGGCCATCGGAAGTGAAGTTCTTCAGAGCCATCAGGTCGTCAGGATTGATACCCGGCAAGACCACATAGCACCCGAAGCGGTAGATGATCACAAGCAGAAGGGTTATGCCTATCCGCTTGCGAAGATCCTCTACACTCCAGATATTTTTAATTGTCTGTGTAAATCCCATTGTTGATTATTTTTTGCTTACTGAACCACCTGCGGCAGCTATTGCCTCCTCGGCCTTCTTGGAGAAGGCGTCGGCCTGAACCTCAAGGGCACGACCGATTGCTCCGTTGCCAAGGATCTTCACAGGCTTACCCTTGGGGGCGAGACCTGCTGCGCGAAGGTCGTCAACAGTAATTTTTGTGAGGTTCTGAGCCGCTGCCAAAGCCTCGAGAGCATCAAGGTTGATGGCTTTGTATTCAACTCGGTTAATGTTCTTGAAACCGAACTTCGGCACACGTCTCTGAAGGGGCATCTGGCCACCCTCGAATCCCACTTTGTGCTTGTAGCCTGAACGAGACTTCGCACCCTTGTGTCCGCGGGTGGAAGTGCCGCCGTAGCCGCTGCCGGGGCCGCGGCCGATTCGCTTGTTGCTCTTGTTGCTGCCGGGTGCCGGCTGTAGATTATGTAGTTCCATTTGCTTGCTGTTGGTTTAGAGTTGTGTGACTTCTACAAGATGGCTCACAGCCTTTACCATACCGCGGATTGAGGGGCAATCCTCCTTCACTACTGTATGATTCATTTTTTTGAGGCCGAGAGCGTCGAGTGTGCGCTTCTGTACTGCCGGGCAGTTGATGCGGCTCTTGATCTGCTTGATTGCTATCTGTGCCATTGCTTACGCTTTTTATCCGTTAAACACTTTTTCAACTGCAACCCCGCGGTTCTGTGCCACCTGTGCCGGGCTTCTCATCTCATCGAGAGCCGCGATGGTAGCCTTAACGAGGTTGTGGGGGTTTGACGAACCCTTGCTCTTTGCAAGGACGTCGGTGATGCCTACGCTCTCGAGAACCGCACGCATAGCGCCACCGGCCTTAACACCGGTACCCTCTGATGCAGGCTTGAGGAATATGCGTGAGCCACCGAACTTGGCACTCTGCTCGTGGGGAATGGTACCCTTATGAACAGGAACCTTGATGAGGTTCTTCTTCGCAGTCTCAACACCTTTGGCGATGGCTGCCGTAACCTCGTTGGCTTTACCGAGGCCCCAGCCGATCACACCATCTTCATTACCTACCACCACGATGGCAGCAAAACTGAAAGCACGGCCACCCTTGGTAACCTTTGTCACACGGTTGATGGCGACAAGACGGTCTTTCAGTTCCAAATCATTTGTAGATTTTACTCTATTGTTTCTCTTTGCCATGATTTTCGATTAAAATTTAAGACCGGCCTCGCGTGCTGCATCAGCCAATGATTTTACTCTGCCGTGGAAAAGATAGCCGTTACGGTCGAACACTACCTCTGTGATTCCACTTTCCAACGCTTTCTTCGCTACGTCTGCACCTACACGGGCAGCGACCTCAATCTTAGTGCCTCCCTCGAGCCCCTTGGAAGAGGATGCTACAAGAGTGCGGCCTGCGAGGTCGTCGATAAGCTGTACATAGATTCCCTTGTTGCTGCGGAACACGCTCATACGGGGACGTGACGCTGTGCCGGAAATCTTACCGCGGATGCGGGTTTTGATCTTATTTCTTCTTGCTATCTTGGATATCATTGTCTTCCTGATTTTAATTATTTAGCATTTGCTGACTTACCCGACTTGCGACGAATAATCTCACCAACAAACTTGATACCTTTACCCTTGTAAGGCTCGGGCTTGCGGAGTGAACGGATCTTGGCGCATACCTGTCCGAGAAGCTGCTTGTCGGCGCTCTCAAGGATGATGAGCGGGTTTTTGTTGCGCTCGGTCTTTGCCTCTACCTTCACCTCTTTGGGAAGTTTGATATAGATAGCGTGTGAATAACCCAATGAAAGCTCCAATACCTGACCTGTGGATGTGGCACGATAACCTACACCTACCAGTTCCATCTCTTTCTTGTATCCCTCAGATACGCCTACAACCATGTTGTGGATGAGGGCACGGTAGAGACCATGCATCGCACGGTTCTCACGCTCGTCGTTCGGGCGCTTCACCTCGAGTTGGTTACCCTCCTGCTCTACTGTGATGACAGGATTGATCTCCTGTGAAAGCTCCCCCTTCGGGCCTTTCACTGTCACTACGTTGTCTTTTACCTGTACGGTTACTCCAGCAGGTATCTCTATGGGTGCTTTACCTATTCTTGACATATTGAATACCTCCTTCTATTAATATACGTAACACAATACCTCGCCGCCGATCTTACGCTCTTTGGCTTCCTTGTTTGTCATGACTCCGTGTGATGTGCTGAGGATTGCGATGCCGAGGCCGTTCAATACGCGCGGCATATCCTTGTAGCCTGTGTACTGACGGAGACCCGGACGAGACACGCGGTGAAGGTTCTTGATGGCGCTCACCTTGTCTACCGGATCATACTTGAGGGCGATCTTGATGGTGCCCGACGGAGTGGGTCCCTCTACGAATTTGTAGTTGAGGATGTAACCCTGCTCGAAAAGGATCTTCGTGATCTCCTTTTTCATTTTTGAAGACGGAATCTCCACCACACGGTGTCCCGCGTGGATGGCGTTTCTCAATCTTGTCAAATAATCTGCTATTGGATCAGTCATTGCTTTGATTGTTAAATTGATTCAGATTTTCCGAACAATATTTAATTTTCATTTCTCTCTTGGGTCGGTTTTCTCACATGCGTATTTATGCGAGAAAGATTGGAGACTTCCCCAAAGTGCTGATACACTTCGGAGAGAGTCACCAATTCTTATAACGTTGACAATACAAATTTATTGTATTTACCAGCTCGCTTTTTTCACACCCGGAATAAGGCCGGCAGACGCCATCTCACGGAACTGAATCCTGGAGATGCCGAACTGACGCATATATCCTTTGGGACGGCCGGTGATCACGCATCTGTTGTGAAGACGCACCTTGGAAGCATTCTTCGGAAGCTTCTGGAGCTTGGTGAGCGCCTCGTAGTCGATGTTGCCATCGGCATCTGCAAGCGCCGCCTTCTTGAGGGCTGCCTTCTTCTCCGCGTATTTCTCAACCATCTTCTGGCGCTTTACCTCGCGGGCTTTCATTGATTCTTTTGCCATAGCTCTTATTTTTCGTGTTTGAAGGGAAGTCCGAATTTCTTCAGGAGGGCGAAGCCTTCCTCATCTGTGGGTGCTGACGTCACGAATGTGATGTTCATACCCTGAAGTTTCGGCACATTGTCGATGTTGATCTCCGGGAAGATAATCTGCTCCGTGATGCCGAGGGTATAGTTGCCTCTACCGTCAAGCTTGGAGTTGATGCCCTTGAAGTCGCGGATTCGGGGCAAGGCCACCTTCACCAGACGCTCCAGGAACTCATACATCTTATCCTTTCTAAGAGTGACCATCGCTCCGATAGGCATTTTCTTACGGAGCTTGAAGTTGGAGATATCCTTCTTCGAGAGAGTGGGGACGGCTTTCTGGCCCGTGATGGCTGTAAGCTCGTTGATCGCTGTCTCGATAAGTTTCTTATCCTGAGTGGCAGCTCCGAGACCCTGATTGATGACAATCTTCTCAAGGCGGGGTACCTGCATCACACTCGAATAGTTGAACTCCTTCTGGAGCTCGGGCACTATCCTTTCCTTATAGTCTTTGCCAAGTGTTGTCTCGCTCATTATTTAATCTCCTCTCCTGATTTCTTAGAATAACGTACCAATTTTCCGGCCTCGTCGCGTCTGCGGCCCACGCGGGTGGGCTTACCGGTCTTGGGGTCTACCACATTCAGGTTTGAAATGTGGACAGGCGCCTCGATTTTCACGATTCCTCCCTGAGGATATTTCGCGTTGGGCTTCATGCTTTTAGACACAATGTTGATGCCCTCCACGAGTGCACGCTGCTTCTTGACGAGCACTTCGAGCACACGCCCTGTCTTGCCCTTGTCGTCGCCGGCATTGACATAGACAGTGTCGCCCTTCTTTATATGGAATTTTGCCATTGTTTCTTCTCTGTTTTTGTTGTTGACATTAAAGTACCTCGGGTGCGAGTGACACAATCTTCATGTTGGTCGCACGAAGCTCACGGGCCACCGGGCCGAAGATACGGGTACCGCGGATTTCACCTGCGTTGTTAAGCAAAACGCATGCGTTGTCGTCAAAGCGGATGTAGCTGCCGTCGGGACGGCGGATCTCCTTCTTTGTGCGCACAACCACTGCCTTTGATACTGTTCCTTTCTTCACATCAGAAGAGGGGATCGTGCTCTTGACAGTCACCACGATGATGTCGCCCACAGATGCGTAGCGACGGCCTGTGCCGCCGAGCACGTGGATACAGAGCGCTTCCTTAGCGCCGCTGTTGTCTGCTACTGTTAGACGTGATTCGGTCTGTATCATAATTACTTAACTTTTTCAATGATTTCCACAAGTCTCCATCTCTTAGTCTTGCTCAACGGACGGGTCTCCATGAGGCGTACGGTATCACCTACAGAGCACTCGTTGTTCTCATCGTGAGCATGATACTTCTTTGTCTTGTTGACAAACTTTCCATAGATCGGGTGCTTCTCTTTCCACTTGATCTCGACCGTGATGGTCTTGTCACATTTGTTGCTTGAAACAACCCCAATTCTTTCTTTTCTCAAATGACGTTTCTCTTCCATTTTTCTTCAAATACTTTTTGGGATCAGTTGTTTTCTACAGGTGCTTCTGCCTTGGCAGCAAGTTCCTTCTGGCGCAACACAGTCTTCATGCGGGCAATCTCCCTGCGATCTTTAGTGATCTTTGAGGGATTGTCGATGGGAGATATCGCGTGCGCTACTTTCAATTCACGATAAGCCTTCTCGCTTGCCTCAATCTGGGCACGCAGTTCCTGAATGCTTAATTCCTTGATTTCTTCCTTTTTCATATCGTTTGTATTATCTTGGATGATTATACGTTCTGGCTGGGATCATAGTCGCGGCGTACCACGAACTTTGTGATCACAGGAAGCTTCTGGGCTGCCAGACGGAGCGCCTCCTTGGCGATGTCGTAGCTTACACCCTCCACTTCGATGAGGATACGGCCCGGAGTAACGGGAGCCACATAGCCCTCCGGGTTACCCTTACCTTTACCCATTCGCACCTCGGCCGGCTTCTTGGTGATAGGCTTATCCGGGAAAATCCTGATCCAGATCTGACCCTGACGCTGCATGTAACGGGTCACGGCAACACGGGCAGCCTCGATCTGACGACCGGTGATCCACTTGGGCTCGAGTGTCTTGATGCCGAACGATCCGAATGCAAGCTGATTGCCCCTCTGGGCCTCACCTTTCATGCGTCCTTTTTGCGAACGGCGGTATTTGGTCTTCTTAGGTTGTAACATTGTCTGTCTGCTTTATTAACGGTTGTTGTTCTTCTTGTTGCGGAAACCGCCCTTGCGACCGCCGCCCTGAGGACGACCTGTCTCCTTCTGGCCGATGGCGTAAGCCGGAGCGAGCTCCTTCTTGCCATAGATCTCACCACGGCAGATCCATACCTTGATGCCGATGATACCTACCTTTGTGAGTGCCTCTACAAGAGCATAGTCGATATCGGCACGGAGTGTGTGGAGAGGTGTACGGCCCTCCTTGAACATCTCGGAACGAGCCATCTCGGCGCCGTTGAGACGACCGCTGACCTGAACCTTGATACCCTCGGCACCCATACGCATTGTGGACGCAATGGCCATCTTCACAGCACGGCGATATGCAACCTTATTCTCAATCTGGCGTGCGATGTTGGTGGCGACGATCTCAGCGTCAAGCTCGGGACGCTTGATCTCATGGATGTTGATCTGAACATCCTTGTCGGTGAGTTTCTTCAACTCATCCTTCAGATCGTCGACATCCTTACCGCCCTTACCGATTACCATGCCGGGACGGCTGGTGCAGATAGTGACGGTGACCATCTTGAGCGTACGCTCGATAATGATTCTTGAAACGCTTGCCTTTGCAAGACGAGTGCGGAGATATTTACGGATCATTGAATCCTCAAGAAGAGTGTCACCGTATTTCTTTCCGCCATACCAGTTGGAGTCCCAACCGCGGATTACACCAAGACGGTTGCTGATTGGATTAACTTTCTGTCCCATCTTTCAATCAAGCTTTTTCATTATTAATAGAGTCGACAAACAATGTCACGTGGTTTGAACGCTTGCGGATTCTGTAGCCGCGGCCCTGCGGAGCCGGACGGAGACGTTTGAGCATCGGAGCGCAGTCTACGAAGACTGTCTTCACATAAAGCTCGCCGGCCTCAGCCTTGCGTTCGTTCTTCTGCTCCCAGTTGGCGATGGCCGAGCGGAGAAGCTTCTCCACCCTGCGAGCAGCCTCCTTATTGGAGAACTTCAGGATGCCGAGAGCCTTGAATGCTTCCTGGCCGCGGATCATATCCACGACGAGGCGCATCTTGCGGGGCGATGACGGCACATTATGCAGCTTAGCGAAATATTCGCTCTTGCGAGCCTCTTTGATGGCATTCGCTGCTTCTCTTTTTCTTACACCCATTGTATTTTATTTGCTATTTTTAAGACTGATAAAAATTGCACGGCCTCAATTATTTCTTCTTGTTGCCTGCATGACCGCGGAATGTGCGTGTCGGAGCGAACTCGCCAAGCTTATGCCCTACCATGTTCTCTGTAACATAGACGGGGATGAACTTGTTGCCGTTGTGCACTGCGAAAGTGTGGCCTACGAAATCAGGCGAGATCATTGACGCGCGGCTCCAGGTCTTGATGACCGACTTCTTGCCGCTCTCGTCCATGGCTGCAACCTTCTTCTCCAGCTTCACACTGATAAACGGTCCTTTTTTAAGCGAACGACTCATAACTGTCTTCTTTTAATCAAATTATTTTTTCCTTCTTTCAATGATATACTTCGAAGAATGCTTCTTCGGTGAGCGGGTCTTCAGGCCCTTTGCATAGAGGCCTGTGCGTGAACGGGGATGTCCACCTGACTGACGGCCCTCGCCACCACCCATCGGGTGATCAACAGGGTTCATTACCACACCACGGTTGTGGGGGCGGCGTCCCTGCCAACGGCTGCGGCCGGCCTTACCACTCTGCTCCAGCGCATGGTCGGAATTGCCGACAACGCCTACTGTAGCACGACAGGTCAGAAGCACCTTGCGGGTTTCTCCGGAAGGCAATTTGATTATCGCATAGTCTCCCTCGCGGGATGTGAGCTGTGCAAACGTGCCGGCTGAACGTGCCATTGAGGCACCCTGACCGGGACGAAGCTCGATACAATGGATGAGTGTACCTACAGGAATCTTCGCCAAGGGAAGGCAGTTGCCTACCTCGGGAGCGGCGTTCTCACCGCTGAGCACCACCTGGCCTACCTCAAGCCCGTTGGGGGCGATCATGTAAGCCTTCTGGCCATCCTGATAGTAAAGGAGGGCGATTCGGGCCGAACGGTTGGGATCATACTCGATGCTCTTGACCGTTGCGGGCACATCATCGTTCGTCCTCTTGAAGTCAATGAGACGCAATTTTCTCTTGTGGCCACCACCACGGTAGCGGGTCGAGAGCTGACCCTGAGTGTTGCGGCCGCCAGTGGAGCGCTTGCCCACTGTAAGAGATTTTTCTGGCGTGATTTTCGAGACTTTCTTAACCTTCACGGCTCCCTCTTTGGGGGTTTCAATGGCGATCTCGTTGCGGAACACACCAATAATCTTGTGTCTTTGCCCGGGAGTTACGGGCTTGAATTTTCTTACTGCCATCGTTTTTAAATGTTGCTATAATAGTCTATGGTTTGTCCTTCTGCCACGGTCACGTAAGCCTTCTTGAAGGCCGGTCTCTGGCCGCGGATGAGCCCTCCCTTGGTGTAGCGCTGTTTGCGCTTGCCGGCGTAAAGGGCTGTGTTCACTTTCACGACGCGCACATTGTAGAGCTTCTCAACAATGTCTTTGATCTGAAACTTATTGGCGTCGGGAGACACAGCAAATGTGTAGCAATTCTGCTTCTCGCTGTAGGCGGTAGCCTTCTCTGTTACGATCGGTTTAATCTGTATATCCATTTTCTATATCTCCTTTGTTTAGAAGTTCTCGTTGATCAGTTCCACGCTGCCCTCTGTCATGATGATGGCATCATTGTTGAGGACTGTGTAGGCGTTCAGGTCAGCAGCCTGCTGCATGAGCGCGTTGGGAACGTTGCGTACGGAAAGAAGCACGTTCTTGTCGAGATCGTTCATCACGAGAAGGGTCTTCTTTTCATCTACCTTGAAACTCTTGGCGATGTTCACCCACTGCTTTGTGCTCGGCTTCTCGAAGTTGAAGTTCTCAACTACGAAAATCACGCCTGAGTTAGCCTTTGAAGTGAGAGCGATCTTACGTGCGAGGCTCTTCATCTTCTTGTTGAGTTTTGTGCGGTAGTCACGCGGACGGGGGCCGAATACTGTGGCGCCACCACGAAGAAGGGGTGAATTGATGTCACCGCGACGTGCGCCGCCGCCACCCTTCTGGCGACCGAGTTTGCGGGTTGAACCTGAAATCTCGCTGCGCTCCTTGCTCTTGTGAGTGCCCTGACGCTGGTTGCCAAGATACTGCTTCACATCGAGCCAAAGAGTGTGGTCAGCATTTCCTTCGCTCAGGTCGCGTGCGAACACCTCGTCCTTGAGTGTGATCTTGCGCCCTGTGTCCTCTCCTTTGATGTTGTATACTGCTACTTCCATTATTTCTCAACTATAACGATTGAACCTTTGGATCCGGGTATGGAACCCTTTATCATTAACAAATTGTGCTCCGGAAGCACCTTTATCACCTGGAGATTCTGCACTGTCACACGCTCGTTGCCCATCTGGCCGGCCATGCGGAGTCCCTTGAACACTTTCGCGGGATAAGAGCAGGCGCCGATTGAACCCGGAGCGCGAAGGCGGTTGTGCTGGCCATGAGTTGACTGCCCTACGCCGCCGAAACCATGACGTTTTACAACACCCTGGAAACCTTTACCCTTGCTTGTGCCGACTACGTCGACGAAGCCACCCTCCTGGAAAAGATCCACTGTGAGGGTTGAGCCCAACTCAGGTGTGGTCTCAAACGATTTGAACTCGGCCAAGTGACGCTTGGGTGTTACTCCGGCTTTGGCGAAGTGGCCTGCCTCAGGCTTGTTGGTGTGCTTCTCCTTCTTATCCTGGAAGCCGACCTGAACAGCATCGTAGCCATCCTTATCCACAGTCTTGATCTGAGTAACCACACAAGGACCTACTTCGATAACAGTGCACGGAATATTCTTTCCGTCGGCACTGAAAACGGATGTCATTCCGATTTTCTTTCCTAATAATCCTGGCATTTCTTACTTTGATTTTGGATTGTTGTCTGTTTCTTTATCTTTTGAAGCCCGCTCCCCCTCCGAGGGGGGAGCCGACCCCGTTATTTCTGAATTACACCTTGATGCTTACGTCAACACCGCTGGGGAGCTCGAGCTTCATCAGTGCGTCGACAGTCTTGCTTGTGGAGCTGTAGATGTCGATGAGACGCTGGAAGGATGAAAGCTGGAACTGCTCACGGCTCTTCTTGTTTACGAAGGTGGAGCGGTTGACGGTGAAGATGCGCTTGTGCGTCGGCAATGGAATAGGACCGCTAACTACAGCACCTGTCGACTTTACCGTCTTCACGATCTTCTCGGCAGACTTGTCCACGAGATTGTGATCGTAAGATTTGAGTTTGATTCTGATTTTCTGATTCATATTTGAATTGGATGCTTTTTTATTTCAATAGATCAACTCTGCCCTGGCATTCGGTGAGCACATTCTTAGCGATTGAATTGCTTACCTCCGCATAGTGGCTGAACGACATTGTGCTGGTTGCACGGCCTGATGTGATTGTACGGAGTGCAGTCACATAACCGAACATCTCTGCGAGGGGAGCCTTTGCCTTCACGATGCGGGCACCGCTGCGGCTTGTCTCCATACCCTCTACCTGACCGCGACGCTTGTTGAGGTCGCCGATCACGTCACCCATTGACTCCTCCGGAGTAACCACCTCTATCTTCATGATAGGCTCCATGAGCACCGGTCCTGCCTTCTCAGAGCCTTTCTTGAAGGCCTGGATTGCACAAAGCTCGAATGAGAGCTGGTCGGAATCCACAGGGTGGAAGCTACCGTCAAGAAGTGTCACCTTAAGACGCTCTACGGGATAACCTGCGAGGACACCATTCTTCATCGCGGTCTGGAAACCCTTCTGCACTGAAGGAATGTATTCCTTGGGCACGTTACCACCCTTAACTTCGTCGATGAACTGGAGGCTGCCCTCGAAGTCCTCGTCGGCCGGCTCGATGCGGACGATGATGTCGGCAAACTTACCGCGACCACCGGTCTGCTTCTTGAATACCTCACGGAGCTCAACAGGCTTGGTGATGGCCTCCTTGTATGTAACCTGAGGACGACCCTGGTTGCACTCAACCTTGAACTCGCGGCGGAGACGGTCGATGATGATGTCAAGGTGAAGCTCACCCATACCGCTGATGACTGTCTGGCCGGTCTCCTCGTTGGTCTCTACGCGGAAGGTCGGGTCCTCCTCGGCGAGTTTCTGAAGGCCCACGCCAAGTTTGTCAAGGTCTTTCTGGGTCTTGGGCTCTACAGCGATACCGATAACGGGATCGGGGAACTCCATAGACTCGAGAACGATAGGAGCGTTCTCATCGCAGAGGGTATCACCGGTGCGGATATCCTTGAAACCTACGCCTGCGCCGATATCACCACAGCCGATCACCTCTTTCGGGTTCTGCTTGTTGGAGTGCATCTGGAAAAGACGTGAGATACGCTCCTTCTTGCCTGAACGGCTATTGAGCACGTAGCTGCCGCTCTGAACCTCGCCTGAATATACGCGGAAGAAGCAAAGACGGCCTACATACGGGTCAGTCGCAATCTTGAACGCGAGGGCACACATAGGAGCCTCCGGAGAGGGCTCGCGGGTAAGGATCTCGTCGGCGTCGCCTACTGCATGACCCTCAACCACGCCTGAATCCTCAGGTGAGGGAAGATATGCGCAGACAGCGTCAAGGAGAGTCTGCACGCCCTTGTTCTTGAATGAGGAGCCGCAGATCATCGGGTTAACCTCCATAGCGAGGGTAGCCTTGCGGATTGCAGCCTTGATCTCGTCAACGGTGATTGACTCGGGATCCTCGAAATATTTCTCCATGAGCACCTCGTCAAACTCAGCGAGAGTCTCGAGCATCTTGTCGCGCCATTCCTCAGCCTCCTCCTTGAGGTTTGCGGGAATCTCATCGACAGTATACTCAGCGCCCATAGTCTCATCGTGCCAGAAGATAGCCTTCATCTGCACGAGGTCAACAACGCCCTTGAAAGTCTCCTCCGCGCCGATAGGAATCTGAATGGGGAGGGGAGTTGCGCCGAGCACCTCACGCACCTGGCGGACAACCTCGAAGAAGTTGGCGCCCGAGCGGTCCATCTTGTTAACGTATCCGATACGGGGCACGTTGTACTTGTCAGCCTGACGCCATACAGTCTCACTCTGGGGCTCCACACCACCTACGGCACAGAAAGCCGCAACGGCGCCGTCGAGCACACGGAGCGAACGCTCCACCTCGACGGTGAAGTCGACGTGTCCCGGAGTGTCGATAAGATTGATTTTATATTTCTTACCCTGATAGTTCCAGAATGTGGTGGTGGCTGCTGAGGTAATAGTAATACCACGCTCCTGCTCCTGCTCCATCCAGTCCATGGTTGCGGCGCCATCATGCACCTCACCGATTTTGTGTGTAAGACCGGTATAGAAGAGGATACGCTCTGAAGTGGTGGTCTTTCCGGCATCGATGTGCGCCATGATGCCGATATTTCTGGTCAAATTAAGATCGTCGTGTTTAGCCATGTCTTAACTCCAATATTAGAATCTGAAGTGTGCGAATGCACGGTTTGCCTCTGCCATACGGTGCATGTCTTCTTTTCTCTTGAATGCGCCGCCCTGGTCATTGAAGGCATCTACTATCTCGGCAGCGAGCTTGTCGGCCATTGTCTTGCCGCCACGCTTGCGTGCGAAGATGATAAGGTTTTTCATTGAAATCGACTCCTTGCGGTCTGCACGGATCTCGGTGGGAACCTGGAAGGTAGCACCGCCTACACGGCGAGACTTCACCTCCACCTGGGGAGTTACGTTCTCGAGCGCCTTTTTCCAGATATCGAGTGCGCTCTTCTCCTCGTTGGGCATCTTGGCCTTCACGACCTCCAATGCGGTGTAGAAAATCGTATATGCCGTGTTTTTCTTGCCATCATACATCAGATGGTTCACGAACTTAGTCACTCTGACATCGTGAAACACGGGATCGGGCAGAATCACCCTTTTCTTTGGCTTTGCTTTTCTCATTACTGTTTGTTTAGTGTTTTTGATCGGTTGCTTTCCTTGAAATCTTCAACGCCGGCTCTCTTGCCGTCGTTTACTCAACCATAAGCCATCAAACAATCAAAAACGGGGGTTGATGTTTGTGGATTCCCTCAGGCAATCTTTAGGACCTTATCACTTCTTGCCTGCGGTCTTTCCGGCCTTGGGACGCTTCGCACCATATTTTGAGCGACGCTGGGTGCGGCCCTGCACACCTGCTGTATCGAGCGTACCGCGAACGATGTGGTAACGCACACCCGGAAGGTCCTTGACACGACCGCCGCGCACCATCACGATGGAGTGCTCCTGAAGGTTGTGACCCTCGCCCGGAATATAGGAGTTAACCTCCTTGCCGTTGGTCAGACGCACACGCGCCACTTTACGCATTGCCGAGTTAGGCTTCTTAGGAGTGGTCGTGTACACACGCACACACACGCCACGGCGCTGCGGACATGAATCCAAGGCAGGCGATTTGCTCTTATCCTTGAGAGCAACGCGTCCTTTTCTTACTAATTGCTGAATAGTTGGCATTCTTGTCTCTGAAAAATTGATTTTGTTTATACTGCTGGGTTACTATTCGCCCGTTTCCGAAAGGCTCACCCTACACACAAAATCCCTCTAAATGGCTAAAATCTAACCGCTTAGAAAGACCGTCAGGACTCACCTCCCGAAATTCTGTGCAAAGATAATGAAAATTAGACTTTTACCAAAACTTATCTGTGAAAAAATTTCTTAAAAAATGTTGGTTACCCTCCACGACTCCATCCCGAACCCAATACTTATTTGCCCCGTTTAATGTTTTTAACACTTTTTCCTTTTGCTTCTTCCCTAATTTATGTTACTTTTGCACAAATCCAATACTTTTGAGCATATCCTCTCCCCATATAATCATTTTTCACCATGCACTCCTGCATATATCTTTTCGATTCCATACAAAGCCATGGCAATCTCCTGCCGTTGAGCTTCACCCGCCCCGTGGCTGATTTCAGGGTGGGGATTACAACCATACGGGAAAAGTGGGAGGCGTTGTTCCCCGCCCATTATTCATATCTCCCTGTCGATTACCTCAGGGAAAAGTTCGGCGCCCAGCCCGACGACGACTCCACATACCTTTTCATAAACGGATCTCTCCTCCCGGATGCGGAGACAATCTCCATGATCACGTCGCTTGCCCCCGGAGAGGTGCTTGTCGATGAGGAGGAGCCCATAGCATTCCTCGGAAGATTCACCGACCTCGAGCAGGAAGCCTGGACAGAGAAGCCACTCCCCCACCCCGTAAGGAGAATAAAATACGTGTTCGACATCTTCCTGCGCAACGCCGAGGAGATAGAGAACGACTTCTTCCGCATTACTTACGGCAAGGAATCACAACCCCTTGACGGCTCCAACCGCGTGGTCGGCGACTTCACCGATCCTCAGGGGAGACAGATGCTCTTCATCGAGGAGGGAGCCAACGTGACAGGCGCGATCCTCAACCTCCGCAACGGCCCTATATATATAGGTAAGGATGCGGAGATTATGGAGGGCTCGTGCGTGCGCGGTCCGCTGGCGCTTTGCCATAATTCCAAGATAAGGATGGGGAGCAAAATATACGGCGGATGCACCTTCGGCCCCTTCTGCAAGGTCGGTGGCGAAATCGACAATACCGTAATGTTCGGCTACAGCAACAAGGCGCACGACGGATACCTCGGAAACGCAGTCGTAGGGGAATGGTGCAACATAGGCGCAGGAGTGAATGCGTCAAACCTCAAAAACGATTATGCGAAAATAAGGGTCTGGAATTACTACAAGCATACATTCATGCGCACCAATCTGCAGTTCTGCGGCCCGATAATAGGCGACCACACGAAGTTAGGGGTCAACTGCATGCTCAACACGGCCACAGTGCTTGGAGTCGGTGTCAATATCCACGGAGCAGGGTTCCCGCGTGTATTCGTGCCCAGTTTCAGCGAAGGGAGCCCCACGGCCGGCTTCACCAACGTCACGATGAAGAAGTTTAACGACATAGCCTCCCGCGTGATGAGCCGCCGCGAACTATATTTCGACGACACTGACCGCCGGATATTCGAAAAGGTATATGAGATAGCCTCAGGCTTCAAGAGATAATAGTAAGGCTCAGGTCTTAAGATACCCAAACCCTAAGGCCAAAGATAAAGCGACGAGGTATTCCGGAACAGCGGAATACCTCGTCGTTTATTCTTACCTTCTCGCCGAAGTGCGTGAAACGGCAGGAAGGGCATAAAAACATCGATGGCGGATTGTTTCACAACATTCCGCCACCATGTGATTTATTTAGACTTTCATACCTTCACAAGCGTGAATTGCCTAACTCAACCACTAACTTACAATTTATATCACTATTACTTAAAAAGCTTTTTGACTTGCCATTTTTCTTTCTGATACCGCTACAGAAACCTGCGGACATAACGCAGAAATCATTTGCGGACAATTTCAATGCAAAATTACCACTAATTTTTTAAACTGCAAAATTATTTCAAGAAAAATTTCATCAAAAATTCCAAAATAAATTCATTTTAAACTTTATTAAGATTTATGTATAGACCCTCCCCAACATGACCCTCTTAGATTCAGACACTTATCGGAAGGGCTTCATCCCGACATGAAATAAGGCGCAATCCCCTTTTCCCGCGCATCCCGCTTTTTTAGATGCTTTTCCTTTGACGAGTCTGTTTTTTTTCCTAATTTTACACCTATTATTATTTATACATCCGAACATCGGTTCGGCGTAATTTCTTATCTGAATATTATGGAAAAGAAAAACCTTGAATACCTCGCGCGACTGCGCAATGCCATGAAGGAACACGGCATCGACACATGTATCGTCTCAGGAACCGACCCTCACCAGTCGGAACTTCCGCCGGCTCACTGGAGAGGAAGGGAATGGCTCACCGGGTTCTGGAGCGAGAACGGAACGAACGGAACAGCCGTGATCACCGCAGACAAGGCCCTCGTTTGGACTGACTCCCGTTTCTTCATACAGGCCACCGACCAACTGAAAGGAACCGGTTTCTCAATGATGAAGGAGGATGGCCCCGATGCCGTAAACCTCATTGATTGGGTGACTGAGAATACCCGGGCCGGACAGACCGTGGGTATCGACGGAATGACATTCTCCGTAAGTTATGCCCAGAGGCTGCAGCAGGAACTCAACGACAACAACATAAAACTCAACACCGACTTCCCCCTCTTCGACTATATATATCCCGACCGTCCGCCGCGCCCCCTCAACCGTCTTTTCGTGCACGACGAGAACATTGTCGGGGAGACCGTCGACAGCAAGATGTCGCGCCTTATGACAGAGGTGAAGGGTGAACTCGCCAACGCCGTGCTCCTGTCTTCGCTCGACGACATTGCATGGGCCACAAACCTGCGTGCCGCCGGCGATATTCCCTACTCCCCCATTTTCCTCGCATACCTCTATGCCGACGATGGCAGAAGGATACTTTTCATCGATAAGGAGAAAATCAGCGGGGAGGTCATGGAGCACCTCGAGAAATATAAGTTTGAGGTGATGCCCTACGATAAGGTGCTTGATTTCGTAGCAGCCCTGCCTAAGTCAACCAGGCTCCTCATCGACCCCGAGAAGACCGCTCGTGGAGTCTACGACCATATTGGATGCACTCCGGTATTCGGCGGCGCGGGAGTGGCCAGACTGAAGAGCATCAAGAATCAGTCAATGCTCTCCAATCTTGCCATTGCCATGGAGAAGGATGGCGTGGCGCTCACAAAATTCATGATGTGGGTGGAAAAGGAATACCCCACAGGCACCCTGACAGAGGTCTCTGCCGGGAAAAAACTCAGGGAACTCCGTCTTGCCGACAAGTCGTGCGTGGATGAGAGTTTCGCACCCATAATCGGATGGAATGCACACGGGGCAATCGTGCATTACGAGGCCACAGCCGAGACCGACGTCACAATAGAGGGTGACGGTCTCCTGCTCATCGACTCCGGTGGCCAGTACACGTTCGGCACCACCGACATTACCCGCACCGTAGCACTCGGCACGCCGACTTCGGAGATGATCCACGACTTCACACTCGTGATGAAGGGACACATAGCACTCGCCAACGTGAGATACCCCGAAGGGACACGCGGCGCGCAACTCGACGTGCTCGCACGCCAATTTCTCTGGAATGAGGGTAAGGCCTACTATCACGGCACGGGACACGGCGTAGGGTTCTTCATCAACTGCCATGAGGGGCCGCAGAGCATCAGACTCAACGAGAATCCCACACCCCTGCAGCCGGGAATGGTCACGAGCAACGAGCCGGGGCTTTATCTCGAGGGGAAATACGGCATTCGCTGCGAGAACCTTGTGGCTACCGTTCCCTGGAAAGAGACCGAGTTCGGGAAATTCCTCGAGTTCCGCACGATGACGCTCTTCCCCTTCGATCTCACCCTTTTCGACCCCTCCATAATGACCGACGACGAAATCGCATGGCTCAACGCCTACCATGAGGAGGTAAGGAATCGTCTGACACCTCTTCTGTCGGCCGACGAGGCTGCCTGGCTGGCGGATAAGACCAAAGCGCTCTCGAGATAGGCGTTAGGCCGTAGGCCCAAGGCTCAAGGCCCAAGGCCCAAGGCTCAAGGTGCGAGGCCGTAGACCCAAGACCCAAGGCCGTAGACCCGAGACTTTAGAGACATGCCTAATACCTAGAGCCTCGAGCCTAGAGCCTAACGCCTAGAGCCTAGAGCCTAACGCCTAACGCCTAGGGCCTAATCAATTTACATTTTCAATTTTCAATTTAAAACAGTGGCTATAATTCAATCTGTCAGGGGATTCACCCCTGAAATCGGAAAAGACTGCTTCCTCGCGGCTAATGCCGTGATTGTGGGAGACGTGATCATGGGTAATGAGTGCAGCATCTGGTTCTCAACAGTGCTTCGCGGTGATGTCAACTCAATCCGCATCGGAAACCGCGTGAACATTCAGGATGGCAGCGTGCTCCATACGCTTTATCAGAAATCAACCATCGAAATCGGCGATGACGTGTCGATAGGCCATAACGTGGTGATACACGGCGCCAAGGTGCGTGACTATGCGCTCATTGGTATGGGTGCGGTAGTCATGGACGACGCCGTAGTAGGCGAAGGTGCAATCGTGGCCGCCGGATCGGTCGTGCTGAGCAAAACCCAGATAGGCCCCCACGAACTTTGGGGAGGATGTCCCGCAAAGTTCATAAAGATGGTGGAGCCGGAGAAGGCAAAGGAGATGAACGAGAAAATTGCCCGCAATTATCTCATGTACTCAAAATGGTATGATGAGCAGTGAGGATTCCCCAAACAGGGATGAACCCCGCATAATAGACCTTCCGCGTTTCCTCGACCATAGGGGCAATCTCTCCGTGATCGAGGAATGCAACGATATCCCCTTTCCGATACGCCGTGCCTACTGGGTCTACGACGTGCCGGGAGGGGAAGCCCGTGAGGGGCACGCATATCATCGCGGCCGTGAGTTCATAGTGGCTCTTTCGGGGAGTTTCGATGTGATGACCGACGACGGGACGGGGAAAGAGCGTCACTCCCTCAACAGGTCGTACTATGGCCTTTACGTCCCTGCCGGAGTATGGCGCACGCTCACCAACTTCTCCACCAACTCCCTCGCCCTCATCCTCTCCTCCACGGAGTATGACCCCGACGACTACATTATCGACTACAACAGTTTTCTGAACATTAAGAAGAGATGAAGGATACCACCGTCTACGATTGCTCGGTCATAGGACTCACCCGACACCATACCGACCGGCAGGGCAACCTTACCGTAGTGGAAAACGGCAAGACACTCCCTTTTGACGTAAGGAGAATTTACTACCTGTATGACGTGCCGGGTGGCGTGAACCGTGGCGGGCACGCACATAGGGAGCAGTACCAGTTGATCGTGGCGGTCAGCGGAAGTTTCTCGGTGACTCTTGACGATGGAAACGTGAAACGCTCTTTCCTGCTGAATCACCCCTACCAGGGATTGCTCGTGACTCCTCGGATATGGAACACCCTCGACGACTTCTCTTCGGGTGCCGTCTGCATGGTGCTCGCTTCCGACGTATATGTAGAGGAGGAGTATGTGCGCGATTACGCCGACTTCCTGATCCTCAAAGGTAAGTCTGCACCCGTATGATTACCTTACGCAGATACACCCCGGCCGATAAGGATTGCTGGGATAATTTCGTGAAGCGGTCGAAAAACGGCACCTTCCTGCTCAACCGCGACTATATGGATTACCATTCCGACAGGTTCACCGACTTTTCCCTGATGATATACCGCGATGAGAGGTTATACGCCCTTCTCCCGGCTTGCTCCCGTGATGAGGAATGGGTGTCACACGCAGGGCTGACTTACGGAGGAATGGTGGCGGATGATAAATGCACGGCTGCCGAGACCCTGGAGATTTTCAGCCTCCTGCGCACTTTCCTCACAGAATCGGGCTTCCGGAGAATGGTCTACTCCCCTACCCCGTATATTTATCACACCCTCCCTTCTGAAGAAGACCTCTATGCCCTTTTCAGGGAAGGGGCCACCCTCTCGACGCGGAAAATAGCCTCGGTGGTATGCCGCGAGAATCGCCTAAAATGGCGCAATATACGGAAATCAGGAATACGGAAGGCCAAGAGATTGGGAATAACGGTAGACGGCGGAGATGACTTCCCCGGTTTCTGGAAAGTGCTCGAGGATAACCTGAAGGGGAAATACGGGGCCGCGCCGGTACATACCCTCGGCGAGATTATGCGGCTCCACTCGCAGTTTCCGGAAAACATACGTCTGCATACCGCCTCGCTAAACGGTATAACCGTTGCCGGAGTGCTGGTCTACGCCACTCCGGAAGTAGCCCATTGCCAATATATCTCGGCAAGTGAGGTGGGGAAAAGGGATGGTGCCCTCGACCTCCTTTTCCATCATCTGCTTGACGACGTCTACAAGGATGTGCGCTATTTTGATTTCGGCACCTCAAACGAGGATGAGGGAAGATACCTCAACGAATCCCTGATTTACCAGAAAGAGGGGTTCGGGGGGCGGGCCGTCTGCTATGATACATATACCCTGTCCCTTGCGGATTAATTTGCACACCCTGCATCATGACAATTGATATTTTTGCTAATTTTGCATCACAAAGGGTATTGTTATGATAAAATTTCTTGATCTGAAGGGTGTGAACGACCGCTTCCGTAATGATATTTCCGAGGCCATGATGAGGGTATCTGATTCAGGATGGTATCTGCTTGGTAATGAGGTCGCCTCTTTCGAACGTGAGTATGCCTCCTTTATCGGTACGAAGCATTGTGTGGGGTGCGGAAACGGCCTTGAAGCCGTTACCCTCATCTTGCGTGCATGGAAAGAGTTGGGGTTGCTGAAGGAGGGAGACGAGGTGATTGTCCCGGCCAATACCTACATAGCATCTATACTGGCGATATCCGGAAACGGTCTCACCCCTGTGCTTGTGGAGCCTGACCCCGACACATTCCAGATTGACTCCAAGAATATAGAGAAGGCCATCACTGAGGCCACAAAAGCAGTGATGATAGTGCATCTCTACGGACGCTGTGCCTTCACACGGGAAATCGGGGAAATCGTGCGCAGTCACAACCTCCTCCTTATAGAGGACAACGCGCAGGCTCACGGTTGCCGATTTGAGGGTAGGCTCACCGGTTCATTAGGTCATGCCGCTGCCCACAGTTTCTATCCCGGAAAAAATCTCGGTGCCCTCGGCGATGCCGGAGCCGTGACTACTGACGACGAACGTCTCGCTGCCATGGTGCGCACTCTCGCCAACTACGGTAGCAGCAGGAAATACGTGTTCGACTATCAAGGTATAAACTCCCGCCTGGATGAACTTCAGGCAGCCATCTTGCGTGTAAAACTGCCTCATCTTGACTCCGACAACCGCCGCCGCATGGAGATTGCACGCATGTATTGCGCAGGTATCAATCACCCTGACATCTCATTGCCGCATATCCCGGAAGAGATGACTTCAAACGTGTGGCATATATTCCCTATCCTGACTCATCGCCGCGATGAACTTCAGGCTTATCTCGCGGATAAGGAGATACAGACCCTTATACACTACCCCATTCCACCCCATAAGCAGAAATGTTACAGGGAATGGAACTCACTATCGTTACCGATCACAGCGGCAATCCATTCCCACGAACTGTCGCTCCCAGTCTCCCCCGTAATGACAGATGAAGAAGTAGCGCACGTCATCTCTGCCATCAACGCCTTCCCCCTTATTAGGCGGTAGGCGCAAGGCTCAAGGCGCAAGGCTCAAGGCTTGAGGCGGTAGGCTTGAGGCGGTAGGCGTAAGCCTCAAGGTCCGATCCATCCGATTTATCCGATTTATCCGATTCCTCCTACATCCCAATCACCCAATCACCCAATTCCCTAACACCTCGAGCCTAAAAAAACAAAAAATTTCATCTCAACTATTGACTCATAACAACTTTTATCTTAAATTTGCAACCTGATACTCCAATACAGAAGTCCACTCTGGTGGGTTAAGTGTGGTGGGAATCAAAGCGGTCACAGAGGAGACTGCCCAATAATTTTTGGAAAAAGCGTTTATCCACGCATGTTCTTGATTTACAGAAATTCTCGCAAAATTTCATCTCTGTCAAGGATGTAGCAACGATAGATGCCCGTGGTTATGTAATAGTATGCTTCAGCCGACGATTTCATTTGAGATCTATGCTGTTGTGCTATCTGCATATATATAAGCGTGGGCTTCTGCGTTGCCGTCCAACAGAGAAAGGCAATGCGAGAAGCCACTGTAAGGAGGACGGCAACAGATACAGTCTCCTACGCTTTTTGCTTACCTAACATTGTGCCGACGAGAGGAGACCCGAGGTGCTATCATTAATCTATATCTTTATGCGCAGGTTATTTTTACTATCCCTTCTTTTGACGGTGATGGCTGCTTACGCAAGACAGATCTCACCCCGGGAGGCAGTCTCCGTCGCCTCCGAGTTCCTCAACTCACGCACCCCCGCAACACGTGCCGCAGGTACTCCCGTCCGGGTCCCTGACGGAAAGGATCTCAAGAGCGTACAGCCCTATTACGTCTTCAACAATACCTTCAACTCCATTATCCACCACAGGTATAACGACAGTTGAAGATGCAAATAATAATCTTGTTGATATTTATAATCTCCAAGGAATACTGCTTTACTCTAAGGTGAAAGCCTCAGAACTTCCAAGCCTTACAGCCGGCATCCATATCATCGAGGGGAAAAAGGTTAGGGTGAAATAAGACAATAAAATTTGTGATTTCGAAATAAAAATATCCACGACTTGCCTTTTTGAGAGTGTGCTCCGTGAGTGAGAACTTGCGGGGCACATTTTCTCTTTCTATATTATTTTTACAGACCTCCCCCAAAAAAACTAAAATAATTATTAAATCTTTCGTTAAAGTGTTGACAAATCCGCTACATTGTTGTATCTTTGTACTTTAAATAATCGTGAACTAAAAAAGCGTCTGTCACGGTCGCATTACCCTAACAAGTGCTCCTGACACTGTCTCCCACGCTTTATCTTGCCTAACATTGTGCCGACGAGAGGAGACCCGAGGTGCTATCATTAATCTATATCTTTATGCGCAGGTTATTTTTACTATCCCTTCTTTTGACGGTGATGGCTGCTTACGCAAGACAGATCTCACCCCAAGAGGCAGCCTCCGTCGCCTCCGAGTTCCTAAGTGGTCAGACATCAATAGCGGCAGAACAGTTGACCACCCGTAGTTCTAATGTTGAAAGTTCGAAAGTTGGAGCTTATCATATCATTAATTATCCTTCTGGTGGATTTGTTATTGTCGGCGGCGACGATCGAATGGCTAAAATTATTGGCTATTCCGATAAGGGACAAATAAATACCGAAAGACTTCCCTTACAGTTGAAAAATATTCTAGAAGGATATGAAAAAGTATATGCTGAATTGAAGGGAAATGATGCGATGCACAATTCTTGGGCTACCACCTTGACACGGGCGTCTGAGGAAGTTGTACTGAATACAGCCAATTGGAATCAGTTTTGGCCATACAATGTTAAGGCACCGCAATTCAACGAAGAAAACGGGCCGATCGGTTGTGTCGCCACTGCCCTTGCCATAATCATGAAATATAATGAATATCCGGTCAAGGTCGTCACTCCGTTTAAGCACAAATGGTTTTCAGAAGGCACACCTCACACCTACGATTTTGGAAATATGAACCTCAACTATTCATTGACCAAAGATGATTATGAATGGGGGGAGACACTATCGAAAGAAGAAGAGGAAGCCGTGGCTGAAATTCTATACGCTGCGGCTGCCACAGTGAATATGCAGTTTGGCAATGGCTCAAGTTCAGCAACATTGGCTGACAAAGCCCACAGACTTCGTGAGTGGTTTGGTTTCTCACCCGATTGCCAGTATATCTGCCGTTCATATTTCAATGATGAAAAATGGCATTCACTGGTGAAAGAACAAATCTCACATAAGATGCCGGTTCTTTATGAAGGATATGGTGGAGGTGGACACACTTTTGTGTTGGATGGATATAACTCCGAAGGACTCTTTCACATCAACTGGGGGTGGGGAGGATATGAAAATGGTTTCTTCCGGCTCGATGATCTTAAGGAATACAACAATCGTCAAGGTATGATAATAAATTTGAAACCCGCTGACGACCCTTATGATTATCTAAATAAATACTCAAGAATATGGGTAGACTCAGGATCTGTTTTTGATATGACAGGAATTGGAGAGTCGGCCGGTCTTAGGATAGATCGGGAAATTATAGAGTCGGGTGTGCCCTTTAGAGCGAATCTGGGAGTACCTACTTGGCCAAATGATTTTGAAGGTTATGACGGGCTCGCGTTAATTGATGAATCAGATAAAATTATTGAGGTTGCGCAAAATTCTGTCCAAAAGGTTGAAGTCTCTATTTATGATTGGTATGTAAATGCCGGTAGGGATTGGACGTGTTACGGTGTTAAGAATTGGTATGACGTTATTTTCAGTTCTCCAATAAAAGACACATATAAATTAGCTTATGTGGCCAAAGAGAATAATGATAGCGATTGGAAACTGGTGTTCGGAAGTATGGATGCACCAACAATTATTCCTGTGACCGGAAATAAACCGGGGTTAGTGGAAATAAGCTATAAGATTCTTCATGGTGACCCCTCAAAAATAACGATAACCCCTCCGGATCGCCAATACATGATTGGAGATTATTTTTATAATTATAATGATGTAAAGGTTTCTGATGGTATAGTTGCAGAATATGAAAATGGCAATTTAGTGGGTCATTTTACCCCATTCAGAGCAACAAATGATGGTTTGGCTCACATATTGCAAAACAGTAAAGAGGAATTGGGGCTATATTATATGGGTTATGACGAACTGATTGAAAAATCTTATCATGTCACTACACCCGGCACTCTCGCCTCCATGATTTCTGAAGAGGATAAGATGAAAATCGGTACGATTCATCTCTCCGGTGACCTTAAAGGAGAGGATATGGATGTGGTGGCAGATCTTCCCTTCCTCTTATATCTTGATATGGAAAATGTGCATTTTGTGGAAGTGAACAGAGGGGATGAGATTGATTATGAAGACTATATCCCTCGTTTTGCCATGTATCCATATACCAGATCTTTTTCACCGCTTTATGAGAGAATCAAATTTCCCAAAAATCTGAAAGGATTTGGACAAATTTCTATGGCCACATGGAATGCTGAGGCACTTGACCTTCCGGAGAGTGTGGAAGCAATCGGATATGGTGCTCTTCAGCAACTGCCGGAATTTTCCTCATTACATTTTGTAAATGTGAATAATCCCAAACCTATAAAACTCGAGGCGTATAATTTTGCCCACTCCGATAATAACCTTGTTCTCTTTGTACCTCAAGGGACTAAAGCTTCTTATCAAAACGACTCCGGCTGGAGTGCTGTGTTTAATGAGATAAGGGAAGTTGATCCTGATAGCCCATTTGTGGGAGAGTATGTAGACGAAGAGAATGTAAGATATCTGATACTGGCAGATTGTGCAGCTGTAGTCGGATTCCGCGGAAAAAGTCAGATAGGCAGTGTAAAGGATTTTGTGGAATACAATGGTAAACAATATCCCGTGGAATATGGTGTGAAGAGGAAATTGAATGCTCCTGAAAATCTTGTAGCTAATACCCGAGAAGATTTTAACTGGCATGATAACTATGCAACCAATGTCTACTATACTGCGTTGAATAACACTGATAAGAATATTTATGCTGACAGAATATTCTATCCCGGTGGTGCCCGCTCTTCTGCCGGAGAAGAGATGTTCACTTATGAAATAGATAAAGAGAAGTCGGCAGTGAGAGTGACCCCGAACCCAATGGTGGAAGGTGTGAAGATTACAAGTGTGGTTATAAATGGTCAGGAATATCCTACTAACGACAAGAACATATATCTCTTCTCGACAAGATCAGAGATGAATGTTAAGGTAAACTACACTCTGTTCGATACCTTACAGTTTAGTACTGAATATGATGACGTTATTAATAACAAGTTACCTCAGACAAATATTGATCTTGCATCAGTGGAGGAGATGGAGGCTGATATAGATATGTCCTCTCCTGTAAGGATCTATGATACTAATGGCAAGTTACTCTTCTCAGGTATGCTGAAAGAAGCCGGTCTTGCGAAGGGTTTCTATGTTATGGTTCAGAATAATAAGGCTAAATTAATCTATAGATAATACCCCAACCGGAATATACCTCCTTCGTCAGGGTAACAAGACAAGAAAATTTGTGATTTCGAAATAATATTTCTGCTTTTATAATGAGGGGGAGTGTGTCCGCGAGGGTATACACTCCCCCCCTTTTTATTACCTGCAATATACAGGTGATATATATGACTATGATATTTAATTTTGCTTATTTCCTCTTTATTTATTAACTTAGAGCCCTAAACAGTTACCGTCATGAGAAATACTGTAGATACCGTCGAGGATCTCCTCAGAAGACCTTTCCTAAAACTACGCTCTGACTATGCCTTCAAGCGCACATTCTGCACCCCCGAACACAAGGAGGTGCTACGTAAGTTCCTCAATGCTCTTTTTGAAAAGGAGTTGGTCGTGACTGACATCACTTTCCATGACAAGGAGGTCCTTCCTCCTGACAAGAATGGGAAAAGGATAGTGTACGACGCCTATTGCACCACAAACACCGGACATCATTTCGTGGTGGAGATGCAGCAGGAACAGTCGGAACTGTTCGGAAAGAGAATGGTATTCTATGTCTCTTCCTGCATATTCAGGCAGGGGGAGAAAGGCGGATCATATAAGTTTGAGCCCGTTTACCTCATCGTGGTTACAGATTTTGACATGAGACCGCTCGAGAAAAGAATTGTGAATGAGGTGATACTCATGGAGAGGAACACACACATTGCATTCACGGAGGATCTGAGGATATACTTCCTGTCGCTGAATCAAGTGGCGGAAAACTGGGAGAGATGCAAAACAGACCTTGAAAAACAACTTTTTCTTATTAAGAATATGGAGAATATGGATAAGGAATCCACTGCTTATAAGAGTGGGGAATATAAGGAGATGTTCAAGGCTGCCGAGATAGCATCTATGGCAGCCGAGGATATTGTGGCCTATAGGAATTCAATCATGTTTGAGATGGAAAGACTGTCAGCCCTTGAATTCGCCAAAGAAGAAGGCATGGAGAAAGGGATAGAGAAAGGGATAGAGGAAGGTATAAAGAAAGGGAAAATGGAAGGAAAGATAGAAGGGAAAATAGAAGGGAAGATGGAAGTTGCAGCGGAAATGAAGAAAAAGGGAATGTCGCCGGGCGA
>CAMWMD010000008.1 GCA_947175265.1 uncultured Porphyromonadaceae bacterium
GTCTGTTGCGCGCCGCTATGCGCATCAGGTTGTAGTGCTGCTTTTGATTGCCGAAACTTCCCTCCATGACGGTGGCACGGAGACTGCCTATTATACGTCGCGCAGTTCTGAGATCCGCTTGTTCATCTCCGGGCGTCGGTCCCTTGCGTACGAAGCAGGTGAGGATTTTGTTTTCAGTGCAGTATCTGCGATTTTCATTGTTGGCATAAATTGTATCTGCGCCTACCCGTCTGGCGTCCAGTCCGGTCAGTTCCTTATGATATTCCACCGAGGACTTCAGCCGGACACCCTCGTTGAAGGCCTCGAACGAGTGATGCTCTATGAAGGAGATGCCGTCGATCTGTATGCAGTTCACCTTTGCCCCGAACTCCACCCGCTTGTTCTCTTTCCCTCTGACAATGGGACGGATATACGGCCGGTCTATGCTGACGATGCGGTGTCCGACATGCTCCCCACGGAAATGGCGGTTCTGTTGGTCAAGCACATGGCGGCATGCCGTCAGCCGCTTGTTCTGCTCTGCGGTCAGAAGAATCAGTCCTCCCGTGAGCTTGTTGAGTCGGTTCCATTCCCTCAGAAGTTTTTCCAACAGATGCAGCAGTCTGCGCATGAGCTTACGGGTCTCGGACTTGCGGGGCTTGCGCTGTTTGGCGTATACCAGACGCGCTTTGTTGACATCATGGTATTTACTACGCGGCATAGGCTCTCCCATCATACGGGATTTCTCCATCAGAAGGCCATACATCCATTCACAGCCTTCCCACAGCAGCTTGATGTCGGTGGGATACCTGAGATGGCTCTCATAACAGGTTGCATCGGTAAGGAACATATCCTTGTCGGCCAGTTCCGGACTCCACTTCCCGTACAGGATCTTCTGAACAGCCCTGATGTCAAGGTAAGGAGCAAGACGGTTGCGGATGGTGCTCACTATCTTTCCGTCCTTTATTGGATTTGAGGGATCTATGAGAACTCCGCAGAACATCTGCATGTGCAGGCTGCCATTGAGCATCTCTATCAGTCCGTCATCCGACAGACCCGTATAAGGCTTGAGAAACATCAACGCAACCTCGCCTTCCGGGGGGAAGACAGGCTTGTTCCCCCGGGGATTCTTCCGGGGCATCCTACTTCGGATTTCATCGGCAATCTCCCTGAGAGGCAGAAGTTCATGGATACGGCCAAGCTCACTAAGTTTAAAGCTCTCACGATATTTCTGAAGAAAATCGAATTCTGTGAACGGCAAAGTTGCCGTAATATGGGATATTTTTTGTAATTTCACGGTAGAAAAAATGAAAAATACCCCCGAAACAGCCCGTGATGGGTCAATCGGGGGTTCTTTGTAAAGTTACAAAATATCTAAGATATTGGTAAATAATTAGTTGTATATTTTCTGAATATCCCTAATTATCGATAACCCATTAATACCTGAAATTGAAAAGCACTTCCCAATTATCGGGAGGTACTTTTCGGCATTATATCGGAGATAAATTCTGCAATCGAATTAAGGAAGAGGAAGGTTTCTCTGCCGGGAGGGAGAGGGATGACGGGAGCAAGAATCAATAAGGAGCCACGGGAGCACTGCTCGAAATCATGGGCAGCCGGTTTCCAGCGCTCACCGAATGGCTGGTTAGAGATGAGGATAATCCTGCCTCCCGCGTCTTCACACTCTCTCCTTACTTCCTTTTCTGCGTGAGAAATGAATGGCGAGACCAGTATGCCGCCATTTTCATAAAGGTGTTTCCATCTGCGATGCTTCGCATTTAAGATTGCCTCTGAGTCGGAGCGATGGATTACTACCGGCCCTTTAAACGGATTTTGCAGCAGTTGAAGATTGCCGTAGGCTTGCCATTGGGTCCCTTTGATTTCAAGATTATTCAGACGCTGGAAGAAGAGAGGATTTTGGATTCTTTCCAATAGCCTTTTGGGGTTTTCCTGGATATAATTGATGATGGTCTGAAGTTTGTGGGAAGGGAGGAGATAGCGGTCGTAAAAGTCGGGGGTGAAGATGTTGGTTATTTCGGGGGAGGCGGCTCTTATCAATTGTCCAGTCTTCACTTTCATCATTCCGATATATCTTCCGAGAGCACGGGGAAGATAATTGCGCGCAAAGATGGCGAAGTGGATATGATCCGGCATGATGACATACTGCAGGATTTGCAGGGATGGGTGGAGATTTGGGAAGTTGAGGATTTGTTGCTCGATAATCTCTCCGATAATTGTTCTGGAGACCAAGGGACTTGCGGGAGATCCGGAAATTTTAGAGAAAGGGGGACAAGCGGAGGCCTTGCAGATGGTGATATGATAGATGGAGCGGCCTCTGTAGTCATGTTTCGGATCTCTGCCCATAGATAGGAAAATTAAAGGAATTAGAATTTAGAATCTTAGCCGCAAGCGGCTATGCAACTGACGGACCTTCGGCGACAGCTTGGCCGCAAGCGGCTATGCGCTGACGGACAAGCTCAGCCGCAAGTCTTTTCGCGCTGACGAACCCGCACTGCCGCAAGCGGCATGCGACTGAAGGACACTCGGCGACTGCTTGGCCGCCGGTGGCTGTTCGTCAGTGCAAAGGCCGCTTGCGGTCTTAATGAAAAATCCCGCAGGCATTTCTGCTTGCGGGATTTTTAGAGGGCCCATTTTAAAATTTCAGCGGAGTGACCGAGATTCGAACTCGGGATACGCTTTTGGCGTATACACGCTTTCCAGGCGTGCCTCTTCAGCCACTCGAGCATCACTCCTTGTGATTTTCACGCTGCGAAGTTAATACTTTTATTTCATTTGGCAATAGGATTACACGAATTTTTTGTAATTTTGTGCAAAATTTAACTGTCTTAGGTATTTTGATAAAATCACGAACCGAAAGACAGCATTCAAATATCAGTGTCATGAAAACAGCAAAACTCCTCTCCGTCTATCTCCTTGCCGCTTGTGCGGTCACTTCCTGCTCAAAAGAAAAGAAAGAGGTGGCCGTGGGGTTTCCCTCGGATTTCCCGACATATACGGATGCCAGGAAAGTGGATTACGTCATGAAGCATGCAGGTCCCGATTCAGTAGCCCGTTTCGTCATAGATGCCACCCTCGGCCGACTCGGCAACATCAGGATAGACAGTCTGGCCCTTGCTGCCACTCATGCGTATTCAAATTACAACGACTCCTCATTGATTGTCTATTCCACGACCTTTGATGAATATTCCTCCACACTACCCCTCCCCGACAAGATGAAGATTTATGTCGCCGCCGGGAAAAGCGTCCCACAGCAATTAGGCTATCAACTCGGTCTGGAGTATGTGAGCCAGATACGTGAGAACCGCAAGACCGTGGGTCGCGTGAAGGAGGAGATGGAGGAATTCCGTAGGGCATGTGCCGACGATACGGTGACCTACGTCCGCTTCGTGAAAGGTTTCCAGACGGCATTGAAGGTAGACCAGGGACATGATCTGCCCGACGAGATTTACAAGAGTTTTGCCGAGGATTGATATGAGCCGCAACACACGCGGACTTAAATGCTGATGAAAAAACGGCATGACAGCCGGAAATATAAATATCACAGACCAACGATTTCAAATTAACAATGAAGACAATAGCAGAATATTCGGCGGACATCGAGACCGCCCTCCGCTCCCTGAAATATCCCTCGGGGAGCCTTACCTCTCTCTATCAGCCAATAGAATATGCCCTCTCAGCCGGAGGAAAGAGAATACGCCCGGTGCTTACCCTTATGGGGGCCGAGGCATTCGGTGATGATGCCCCGAAGGCTCTCAAGGCAGCCATAGGCATAGAGACTTTCCATAATTTCACCCTTCTTCACGATGATGTGATGGATAAGTCGGATATGCGTCGCGGTCGCCCCACGGTGCATAAGAAATACGACGAGAATACGGCAATCCTTTCGGGCGACACCATG
The DNA here is from genome assembly GCA_947175265.1 of uncultured Porphyromonadaceae bacterium. GTDB lineage: Bacteria > Bacteroidota > Bacteroidia > Bacteroidales > Muribaculaceae > Lepagella. Next base: position 3,896 of record CAMWMD010000008.1, read on the forward strand.
CTCACACTCGCCACGAAATATGTGTCGGAAGTAGAGGACGACAAACTCCGCAAGGTGCTTGACACGTTCAATGACATGGCTCTCCGGGTTTATGAAGGTCAGCGTCTCGATATGGATTTCGAGGATGCCGAACACATCTCCCTTGACAGTTATCTGGAAATGATAGAGGGTAAGACGGGCTCTCTCTTGGGAGCAGCCGTCAAGATAGGAGCCATAATAGGTGGAGCGTCAGATAAGGATGCTCAACTTATGTATGAGTATGGCGTTATGACAGGACTTGCCTTCCAGATACAGGATGATTGGCTCGACACTTTCGGAGATGCCTCGACTTTCGGGAAGCCGATAGGTGGCGATATCAATAATGCCAAGAAGACATATCTCTACGTGGCAGCCATGTCGGAAGGGGGGCAGAATGTAGAGGCGCTCCGCAGTGCCTACCAGATACCTTCGGGGGATGTGAGGGTCAAGGCCGTCACCCGCATATACGATAAACTCGGGATGAATGAGAAATGCCGTAAGGCCGTCGGGCATTATTCAGCCAAGGCGTTGAAGGCTCTCAACTCGACATCGCTTTCTGAGGAGAAGAAGGAAAGTTTCAGGAAACTTGCTGAAAAACTGATAGGTCGTAAGAAATGATCGACACTCATTCTCACCCTTATCTCCCCGAATTTGAAAACGGAGGCACGGAGGCTGTTGGCCGTGCGGTGGCAGCCGGGGTGTCAATGATAATAATGCCAAATGTAGACGCATCATCGGTAGAGCCGATGATGCGTCTGCACAATGCTTGCCCTGACCACACCGTCATGGCTCTCGGCCTTCATCCCACGGAAGTGGGCAATGATTGGGAAGAGGTGGTGGCAGAGATGGAGGGCAGACTCCGCGAGGGTGGTTTCGTGGCCGTTGGGGAGGTCGGTATGGATCTTTATTGGGATGCTTCCCGCCGTGAGGAACAGATGGCGGCGTTTGAGCGTCAGTTGCGTCTGGCCGAGGAATTGCGTCTCCCTGTAATCATCCATTGCCGCGAGGCTTTGGCGGAGACGCTGGAGGTGATCTCGCGAGTAAATCCTTCCGTCCCGTTGGTATTCCACAGTTTTACAGGTTCCCCCTCCGATGTGGATAGAATCAGGGAGATATGCGACCCGATGTTCGGAATAAACGGCGTGGTGACATTCAAGAATGCAAAAGAACTTCGTGAATCACTCCCCGTGATAGGTATGGAAAGGGTGCTTCTCGAGACCGATGCCCCCTATCTGGCTCCCGTGCCACACAGAGGAAAAAGAAACGAAAGCGCATTCATAGTCCACACCTTGAAGACCGTGGCCGATACGCTCGGGATGGCACCATCGGAAGTGGAACGAGCGACTGACAATAACGCGCGTTCCGTTTTCGGATTATAAAACTACAAACCAAACAACAGGTATAATTCTCGGCAATATGATTCCCTTGACGCTTATAAGTTTTCCGCTCACACAACCGGTGGCTATCTTTCTGCTTGTCCTTCTCATCATACTGCTGTGTCCGATAATATTCAGGAGATTGGGTATCCCTCAGATAGTGGGGCTCATATTATCGGGAGTTGCCGTAGGCCCATACGGGATGAATCTTCTTGCCCGCGACGCAAGTTTCGAGATATTCGGTCAGGTCGGCATCCTTTACCTAATGTTTCTCGCCGCCGTGGAGATAGACATGTTCCACCTGAAGAAGAATTTGGGAAAGGGAATAGTGTTCGGCCTGCTGACGTTCACGATACCGATGTTTCTGGGAGTCATGGGAAGCCGCCTTGCCTTCGGAGCCGGATGGGACACATGTGTGCTCATAGCATCGATGTATGCCTCCCACACACTCATTTCATATCCGATAATAAGCCGATTCGGGCTACAGAATGCCAAGGCCGCTGTGATTGCGGTATGCTCCACGATTGTGGCGGTGCTTCTTGCGCTCCTCACTCTGGCAGGCGTTGTGGAGGCGGCGGAGGGTGAATTTTCAGCGGCGAGACTTTTGCGTCTCATCCTCATGATGTTGGTCTACGCTCTGGTGATGGGGGGCCTCCTGCGGGTATGTACGAAATATTTCTTCCGGAAATTCAATGACCAGGTCAGCCAATACATCTATGTTTTGGCAATGGTTTTTGTATCCTCCCTGTCAGCGCAGATAATCGGACTTGAGGCCATTCTCGGCGCATTCTTTGCCGGGCTTGTACTCAACCGCTTCATACCCATACGTTCGGGACTTATGGGGCGCATACGCTTTGTTGGCAATGCCATATTCATCCCCTATTTCCTGATAGGCGTGGGAATGCTCATCAATGTTCACGTCATATTCAAAAGTTGGAGTGTCGGATGGGTAGCGTTGAATATGGTGGCTGTGGCGATGTTGTCGAAATGGCTGTCGGCGTGGGCGGGAGGACGGTTGTTCGGGTTCGGCAAGACCGACAGGAGATTGATGTTCGGCCTCACATCCGGAAAGGCAGCGGCGACTATAGCCGCAACCATGATAGGTTTCCAGCACGGACTCCTCAACGAGGATATGATGAATGGAGCGGTACTGATGATTCTTGTCAGTTGCATAGTCTCTACCCTCACCACTCAGAGCGCATCCAAGCGGCTGCGTATCGAGCGCACGGAGGCGGAACTTCAGGCAGAGGGGGAGAGGGTGCCGGGAGAATTTGCAAGACAACTCGTGGCTGTGGCCAACCCCATAACGGCTGAAGGATTGATGCGTATGGCACTTCTTATGAGAAACCGGAACAATCAAAACCCGGTGACGGCGTTATTTGTTAGGAACACTGACGACGTCCGCACTCTTGAGATGGGAAGGAACGCACTGCGGCAGGCTGTTGCGGCCGCTCAAGCTGTGGATATCGAGGTCAACGACATAGAGAGGTATGACATCAATGTTGTGGCCGGAGTGGTGAACGAAGCGAAACAGGCCCGAGCGAGCGACATAATGATCGGTCTGCACAGGAAATCGAATGTGGTGGATACGTTTTATGGCAGCCTGATAGAACAACTCCTCCAGGAATCCCATAAAATGATATTCATGTCGCGCTGCTTCACCCCTGTGGAGACACTTAACAGGATGATCGTGCTTGTCCCTGATAAGGCTGAATATGAGACAGGATTCCAGACGTGGGTGGAGCGAGTCGGAAATCTCGCCACGCAACTCGCCGTGAAAGTGATATTCATAGCGTATGCGGCAACAGGCAGTTTCATCAGCAATGTGCTTGAGGACGAGCATTTCTCCATACGTCATGAATACAGGGAACTGAACAGTTGGGACGACTTCATACTCCTATCGGCTGACATCGGAGAGGAGGATCTCCTTCTGGTGGTGGGTGCGAGAAAGGGCTCCATTTCCTATTCCTCCGATTTCGAGAGTCTACCATCCTATCTTGGGAAAAACTTCGCGAGGCACAATCTTGTGGTGATATACCCGGAGCAATTCGGAGGAAACTGAGAATTGCAATAATCAATGCGGTTAAAGTGTAAAAGATGTATAAGTTGTATGAGTCTTATAGGAATTATAAGATACATGCGATTCAAAAGCCAAAAAATAAAAGGGAAAAATATGAAAAAACTATTCTTTTTGACAGTCGGCGTACTGATGCTTTTCGGATGCAGCAAAGGAAACAATGGCAACTCATCCGATAGCGATTCGATTATGGCGGAGCAGCAGGATTCCATAGATGTGGAGCCTCAGATTCCGACAGAATATATTTCACGCGACAGTATAGGCGTCATCCATATAGGAATGGCTATGAGCAGTATACCGGATTCCGTACCGGGCCTTTACAATAAAAAGGTGAATGGAGCGAGTCAGGATGCTGTGACTGTGGAATTCTCGAATGAACTGGGTGAGAGTTTCGTAGCTTACGATTTTGGTGAAGGTAAGGTGGATGTGCTCAACCTTATAGGTAACTACGTAAAGGTGAAGGCACCCCGAGGCGACTTCAGCCTTGGCGACAGTTTCAGGAAAGTGTTGGAGTTGCCCGGAGTGAAGGCAGAATGGGCAGGATATGACGACAGCGGAATGTGGTACTGGAATTGGGAAGGCCTGTGGTTTGCCCCTTCACAGGAGAATCTCCCCGATATACTTGTCAGACGTCTCTATCATTCCGACATGGCTCCCACGCAGGCTGATTTCACAGATGAGGTGACTATCGGATTCATAGGAACAGGTCTTCCGTTCTGAGCCGGATATTGTTCTGAGCCGGATATCATTTCAAGAGGGCATTGAGAAGAATGGCTATCGTGACGCATGAGGCTCCGGCCAGGACTGCCAATTCCCATTTCTCACCTTTGGTGAAGAGATTCTTCCTCTTCTCTTTACGGGCGCGTATGTAGAAAAATATTCCGGCAAGATAAAACACGGATGTCATGAACATTGGGAGCAATCCTCCCGCGTATGCCATCCAGCAACAGAAGAGTGTGGCGATAAGCGCCACACTCTTTATTTTCCAACCCTCACCCTTTTTCAGCAGGAACAGGCCGGTGAACAGATAACAGGGTATTATCATCAGCCCCGTGATTTGCAAGGCGGCAAGATAAACGTCGTCGGCCATAACCACCATAAGAAGGAAAGCCTCCATGACGACACTGGAAGCGAAAAGACCGAAAGCCGGCATCCCGTGGCGGTTCAAACGTTTGAACGCTTTCGGCATGATACCTACCACAGCCGCCTCGTAAGGGACCTGTGCCACAACCAATGTCCAGGCCACCCAACCCCCGAGTAGGGATATGATCACGGCTGAAATCACGAACCAATACGACCATGCCCCGCAAGTGTCCTGAAGGATATAGGCAATGGAGGGATTGTTGAGCCCGGCAAGTCTGGCTCTCCCCATGAGTCCGAAACATAGAAGGGATACCGCCATATACAGTATAAGAGATATAAGGAACCCTGCAAAACCGGCCTTCCCGACATCGGAACTCTTCTTTGCCCTTGCCGACATCATCACCGCACCCTCCACACCGAAGAAGCAGAAGAGGGTAATCATCATAGTTCCCTTTATCTGAGAGGCGAGTCCGTCGGAGGAGAAGGCTGTGCCCCAGATATCGCTCTCGAATAGCCGCAGGTCAAAAAACATGATGAAGACCACGATAATGAATATGAGCATCACTATCTTGATGAATGCGAGGAGCGTATTGATGAATTTGGCAGTCTTCACTCCGCTTGATACGATAAAATACATCACCCATATCAGCGAGGAGACAAACAACACTGTAGGCAAACCATGATGCAGGAGGGGAGGGAAGAAAGCTCCGAAAGAATCGTTGAGCATAACCCCGTAGGTAATGTTGGAGAAGGCAGTGCAAAGCCAGTATCCCCAGGCTATATTGAACCCTGTGAAATTGCCGAATCCGGCCTGGGCATATTGATATAACCCCGCATTATACTGAGGGAACCTATCGCTGAGATATTTGAAGGCTATTACCAGGGGAAGTATACCCGCGCCCGTAATAAGCCAGGAGAGGGCCACGGCTCCCGGAGAAGCGACGGAGGCCATATTCTGCGGAAGATTATATATTCCGACCCCAACCATAAGGCCGAAAACGAGGGCGGTAAGACCCCAGAAGCCAAGTTTACCTGAAGATAACATAGTTAAAAAAGCGGTTATATACTTATAAAAAACACCCTTCCTTTCATGATTGTTTGAAAGGAAGGGTTTGTAGGAAGAAGGATCATTTCATCTGGTCGATACGGGCCGGGTCGCCAACCACCCAGATTATGTCTCCTTCCCGGAGGATGGTGTTGGATCCGGGCTGCTCAAACTCGTTATCGTCACGCTGCACTTTTACAATCATGCTGTAATAGTCGGTCCTCAGGTTGGTTTTCCCGAGCGGTACATTGATGATGGGGGAGTTGGCTGTGAGCTGAATGCTGCGGAGCACCACGTCAGCCTGAGATACCTCCACGGCCTTGAAGGCCTTCTCATTCTGTTCAATCTCATCATTGAGGCGCTTTATCTGTTCGTCAGTGCCTATGAGACCGAGTACATCACCGGGGAAGATACGCGCATCGACCGAAGGGAGCGGCATTACCCTTTCGCCGCGTTGGATGCTTGAGATGCTCACGCCATATTCCTCCCTCAACCCGGAATCCCTTATTTTGTCGCCGACGAAGGGGCAATACGCCCCGACCTCGATATATGCCTGGTGAAGATCGCTCACAAGACGGTTGTTGCGTCCCGTGCGCATATCTTCACGAATGTTGAGGTTGTTGAGGAATTTGGTTTCTATGCGGTCGTACTGAGCCATAATCTTCGAAGAGGCGAAGATCACTATGAGTGCAAGGCAGATTGCCGCGGCAATCCAGGCCACGAGGGAGTTGTAGGCTATCGTAAGGAGATAGACGATGAAGAGAAGGGCCACGATATAGCGGATTATCCTCATTGCCACGAGGGGCACGGCATAGAAACTCGCGCATTTCTGAAGCCGCGAGCGTTCCTCCGCCTTTGTGGAACTGTAGGAGAGGGCGAACAGGAAGGGGAGCATGGCGAGGAATGTGACAACCGTAGCCACCAGACGTCCCCAGTCAGCAAGATAATGCTGACATATCGGAAAGAAGTAATAGCGCGAAACGAGTACTATTGCGAGCAACACTACTGAATAAAGCACCATCCTCCACAGATACCTGCTGAGGATATCGCGCCAGAGTTGCTTTGTCTCGCTGGTGTCGACCACCTGTTTCGAATACCTATCGATAAGGAAATTCAATCTCTCGGGGAGATGCTTCTCCACAAACTTATAGGCAGGCTGGGAGAGTTGCACGAAATAGGGGGTGGTGAAAATTGTGATTACAGACACGGCAACAATGATGGGATAGAGCGACTCCTGAAGCACGCCGAGGCTCATGCCGAGAGAGGCGATGATGAAGGAGAACTCACCCACCTGTGTCAGCGTGAAGCCGCTCTCGATAGCCACGCGGAGAGTCTGACCCGTGACGAGCATACCGAGCGAGCCAAAGAATATCATTCCGACAATCACCACTACTGCAAGAAGGAGAATCTGCCACCAGTAAGTGACGAGGATGTTGGGCTCAACCATCATACCTACGGAGATGAAGAACACGGCCCCGAAAAGATCCTTGACCGACTGCACCACCTTCTCCATCCTTTCAGCCACCATGGTTCCGGCAAGTATGGAGCCCATGACGAATGCACCGAGTTCAAGGGAGAACCCGCACATCACCGAGAACACTGCCATAGAGAAGCAAAGACCCATTGCCACCACAAGCAGAGTCTCATCATTAAGGAATCCCTTCACACGGTTGAGGAAAGAGGGGAGGACATACACACCCACCACGAACCATATAATCAGGAAGAACATGAGTTTTCCGATGGAGAAGAGGAGTTCTGAGCCCTCCACATTTCCCATAGCGAGCGATGAAAGCAACACGAGCATGAGGACCGCGAAGAGGTCTTCTATGATGAGCACGGCCAAAACCAGGGATGCGTATTTCTTTTGTCGCATCCCCAGGTCGGACAACGTCTTGAGGATGATGGTCGTACTTGACATAGAGATCATACCTCCGAGGAATATGCAGTTTATGGAATTCAACTGGAGTATTTTTCCGACGCCGAACCCGGCAAAGGTCATGCCGGTGATAATTATGAGAGCCGTGATTACAGCGGAAGACCCGGAGTTCATGAGTTTCTTGAAACTGAACTCAAGGCCGAGAGTGAACATCAGCACGACAATACCGAGGTCAGCCCAGAACTCGATGTTATCAAGGTTGGATATGGAGGGGAGATACTCGAACTTCGGGCTTGCGAGAAATCCTGCGAGGATATAGCCGAGCACCACCGGCTGCTTAAGTTTCTTGAAGAGCAAAGTGGCTATCGCACCCAGCAGGAGAATCCATGCGAGGTCGGCTATGAGGCCGTTGGTGTGCTCCTCAGAGGGATTTTCCTCCTGAGGGATAATCTCGGTTGTGGTGGTGACAGACTGGATCTCATTTTCCTGGAAAGTGGCATCGAATCCGTCGGCAAGGGGTAATGTCAGCATTATTCAGAAATTTTATTTTGATGGATGTGATGAGAGCGTGCATGATGTCGCCTCACTACGTATGTGTCATAATAGGAGAGGAGGAGTGTGGTGAGCGGGAGCGCGATGATGAGCCCCATGAATCCCAGCAGGGTCCCCCAAATCGACAGTGAGAGAAGTATTATGGCAGGGTTTAGCCCCATGGCCTTACCCATAATTTTTGGCGTCAGATAAAGGTCCTGGATGCATTGCACCACAAGATAGACCGCCATACTTTCCCAGAAAATCACCCAGAAATCCATTCCTGTGCTTGCGGCAACCAGGCAAAGGAGAGCCGTGATGGGCAAGGAAATAATCTGGAGATAGGGCACAAGGTTAAGCACTCCTATGAAAAGCCCGAGAATCACGGCCATGGGTAGCCCGATAATCAGGAATCCGACCGAGAACAGCACCCCCACAATCATTGCGATGAGAAACTGCCCCCTGAAATAGCGGTTCATCGCGTCCTCAATATCCTCAAGCACCCTGAAAGTACGGTGGCGGTGTCTTACAGGGATCAGCCTTTTGAATCCGAGCATTATCCTTTCGTAGTCGATCATTATGAAAATCACGTAAAGGATCACTATAAGCCAACTGAGGATGCTGAAAATCATGGCGAGCCCCGAACTGAGGAAATTCCATGAAGAGGTCAGCGTGCTTTTAATGAGAGCTTTCCATTCCTCACGAGAGAGGAGGCGAGCTATTTCGTTGAGATCAAGGTTGTCGCGGATGAAGGCGTGGATACTCTCGGAGATATAAGGTATCTGAAATTGAGTGGAGGCATAATGACGTATCATCACGGCCATCTGGGTTGCCTCGTTCACGAGATACGGGACGAACACGACAGAAGCCACTGTCAAAATCAGGAGGGCCTCAAACAGAGTGAGCATGGCCGGTATGAACCGTGCCTTCAGATGCGTCCATCTCATATTCCATCTCACCACCGGCTCCAGGATATAGGCTATCAGGCAAGCCACAAGAAAAGGGAGGAGCACACCTTTGAGGGCATCAAGGAGATAGATGATACCGAAAAGAGTGAATACGGTGAAAAGTATTCTGACCACCCTGTCGAAAGTATAAGGGCGCCGTGCGGAAGATTGTGCGGGGTCCATTGTTAGGGGGTTTGAAATGAAAACGATAATATACCGAAGATTCGGTTTCAGAGAGTAAAATTAACAACTAATTCCCGGATAACAAAAAAGTGAGTGGAAAAAACCGAAAAACTTTTGTAACTTTGCATGAGGGAAGCCGTGAAGCTGATGCTGCGACACCCTTTTCTACAGAAATTAAAAGCAAGATGACAAATAGGAATAAGTTTAGGAATATCAAGTTGGTAATGCTTTTCCTGACCCTTGGTATTCTGGAGGTGTTCGCCGTTGACCCTCAGGCGGCGGTCGACGAGTTTGTGCGACGCTCGGGAGTCAGGGCTGAATCACTCGCCGTGAAGGTGACCGATCTGAAGGATGGCAGCATACTCGGAAGCCATAACCCGGGGTCGCCGCTTGTGCCGGCCTCGATTATGAAATCGGTGACTACGGCTGCCCTGCTCGGGGAAGCCGGGCCTGATTACCGCTATCATACCCGTGTATATATCGACGGTGTGATGGATATGGGGATACTCAGAGGGAACCTTATTGTTGAGGGGAGCGGCGACCCCTCCCTCCATTCCACAGCCGAGCCATACGGAGGTGACATATTCAGGGAGATAGCCGAGATTCTGCGCGATATGGGAATACATCAGATAGAGGGTTCGATTGTCGTTGACGAAACGGCGTTCCCGGGTCCCTCGCGCCCCGCCACTTGGATGAAGGCCGATTATTCCACCAGTTACGGCACCGGCTTCCACGCTCTCAACTACCGCAACAACGTCAGCGGCAACAAGGCCGTGGAGAATCCGGGCTCCCTTTTCGCACGCCATTTGACGTCGCGTCTGGCCGAAGAGGGGATACCCGTATACGGAAAGGATATGAAAGTGGGAAAACGCACCCAGATACTTGATCATCTTTCCCCACCCTTAGATGAAATCATGCGCTCCTGCATGATGAGAAGCGACAATCTGTTTGCCGAGTCGATGTTCCGCACCTACAGTAAACTGAGTGGCGGCTCCGGCTCAGCCGTTGAGGCAGCCAACAGTGCCATGTCGAAATGGGAGAAGGAGGATTTGCCGTTTGACGGTGTGATAATCGTGGATGGGTCGGGGTTGTCACGTTCCAACCGGGTGACGGCTGATTTCATGACCGGAATGCTCAGCGAAATGAGCGGAGATGCCACTTATGCCTCATTTTTCCCCCTCGCCGGACAGGAGGGCACGCTCAGAAGATTTCTCGCCGGGACTCCCCTCGAGGGCTACATGGCGATGAAGACAGGGAGCATGAGGGGGATACAATGTTATGCCGGGTATAAACTCGATGATGATTACGTCCCTACACACACGGTGGTGATAATGATGAACGACATAACGGGAAGCCGCGACACAGCCAAGAAAGCGGCGGAACGTATGTTGCTGAGTATTTTCAATGACGAACAATAACACTGACTGAATATGGACAAGATAAGACTCAACGAACTGCTTGACCGGGTGTATGAACTTGAGGGTTTGATACATCTGGCCTTGAACCGTGATGACAATACCGAATACCTTATGGAACTCATCTCACGCAAGGGTAAACTTGTGGGTGAGGCGGCATCGTTCGCTCCGGCGGATATTGCAGAGGGGAAAATGGTGAATGAAGAGGTGATTAAGGAGGAGGAACCGGTAAAGGAAGAAATTAGGCAGGTGGAGGATACTCAGGATGAGGAGCCCGAGATACTTGCGCCTTTCGGTGCCGTGGAGGATGTGCCGGAATATTCGGAAGATGAGCCGGCACCGGATGAGGAGGCTACGCTTGTGGCTGCCGTTGACGTGCCTTTGGAAAAGATAGAATCGCCGCTTGAGAGGGATATTATCCTTGATGGCTTGGCGGGAGCCGAGGAGAAGGCGTTGGAGGAGATTGTGGGCGATATCGCCCAAGAGTCGATTGCAGCCGTTCCAAAGACCGAACCCAACAGGACGGAGATGCGTGGGCGTCTTGTGTTCACCCTTAACGACAAGTTCAGATTCAAGAGGGAACTCTTCGGAAACTCCGATGCCGAGTTCAACAACACCCTCGCATACGTAGCCTCTCTTGACAGTTATCCGGAGGCGGAGGATTATTTCCTTACCGACCTTCAGTGGAATCCCAAACGGGAGGAGGTAAAGGATTTTCTTGAAATCCTAAAGAAATATTACAAATGAGCGGGAAACTGTATATAGTGCCTACCCCCGTTGGGAATTTGGAAGATATGACGTACAGGGGTGTCAAGGTGCTTCAGGAAGCGGATCTCATTCTCGCAGAGGATACACGCACATCAGGTGTGTTGCTGAAGCATTTTGAAATCTCCACACCCATGAGGAGCCACCATAAATTCAACGAGCACGAAGAGGCTCCCAAGATAGCCGAGAGGATACTTGCCGGAGAGAATGTGGCTCTTATCTCGGATGCAGGAACCCCCGGCATATCCGATCCGGGATTCATGCTAAGCCGGGAGTGCCGCCGGCTGGGTGTTGAAGTAGAATGTCTCCCCGGTGCGACGGCCTTCGTTCCGGCTCTTGTCGCTTCCGGCCTCCCTTGCGATCGCTTTGTGTTCGAGGGATTCCTTCCCCCGAAAAAGGGTAGGGCCACACGTCTGGAATTGCTCGCTAAGGATAGCCGCACGGTGGTGATATATGAATCTCCGAAGAGGCTGGCGAGGACACTGCGGCAGCTTGCAGAGGCGTTCGGCGGTGACCGTGAGGCCTGCGTGTGCCGGGAAATCTCGAAGCTTCATGAAACCTATCATCACGGCACTCTTTCTGAACTTTCCTCTCATTTCGAAGTGAACCAAGCAAAGGGGGAGATTGTTATAGTGATTAAAGGTTTGCAGGGTAAGGTGAAAGCCGCTGATTCCGAGGAGGAATGACCGCAAGGAGATAGCCGGTGTGCTTTTGCTTCAGCCCGAGGATATTAAAAAAACACTAAACTATATATCCAAAATGAAGAAAAGTTTTATCATTCTGGGCGTAAGCGCCCTTCTTCTTGCCTCTTGCTCAGGCAACGACAAGAAACTTGCCGAGGATTCAGCAAAAATAGCCGAACTTTCAGCCGAGTATGCAGAGGCAAGCAGCTTTAATGATTCCCTGATGCTCCTTATGGGCGACATCTACTCAGGTCTTGACTCTATCAATATGCAGGAAGGTCTGCTCTACAATATGGGTAACGGAGAAAGCAGCGACCGCCGTGCCGAGATTCGCCAGAACCTTGCCAACATCAAGGCCCGTCTGGCTGCCAACAAGGCTCTGCTTGACGAGATGGAGGCAAAACTCCGTAAGAGCGGCAATGAGAACAGTGTCCTCGCCAAGACAGTGGCTCAGCTTAAGGACCGTATCGCACAGCAGGACCAGAAGATAGCACAACTTGAGAGTGATCTCAGCAACGCACGCACAGAGATAGCAAACCTCAACAATCAGGTGGCAACCACTACCGACAGTCTGCGCACTGAGACAGCAGCCAAGGAAGCGGCTCAGGCTGAGACAGTGGCTGTGGAGAATGCTGCTAATACAGTTTACTATGCAATCGGCTCCAATAAGGAGTTGAAGAAGAACGGTCTCCTCGAGAAGAAATTCCTCGGTCAGACAAAGGTGTTGAAAGGTGATTTCAACGAGTCTTACTTCACAAAGGCCGACAAGCGCACACTTTCCATGATTCCTACCGGGGGTAAGAAAGTGAAGATATGGACCAACATGCCGGAGGGTTCTTACGAGCTTGTTGATAATGCTGACGGCACCAAGACAATCAAGATCACAAATCCTCAGGAGTTCTGGAGCATGACTCCGTTCCTCGTAATCCAGACAAACTGATAGGTAAGTTATAGAAAGAATCATTATGAAAGGCACATTTCCGATGGGAGTGTGCCTTTTTATTAAAAAACAAGGGATATGCGACATGACATTCTGAAATGGATCGCTCCTCTCCTCGTTCTTGCCCTCTTCACGGGATGCAAGACAACGGAGAAGAACTATAAGGCTGCCTACGATGTGGCGATACAGAAGAAGAAGGCTGAGAACTCTGCCGAAGAGTTGGGAATCGAGGGAATGCTCGAACAGACCGAAGGCCCGAGCAAACGGGTTATGGCCGGGGCGACCTTCTATTTCGAGAGCCGGAAACTGAAGCGTGTGGATACGTCGGAGGTGATGAGAGGGAGATACTGTGTGGTCATCGCCTCGTATAAGATGAAGACCAATTGTCTTGCCCAGGTTAAGGATATGCAGGAAAAGGGATATGAGGCCTTCGCTGCTCAGGATGGCGACGGGAAATATTATGTGGTGATAGGTGTCCTGCCGTCGCTTCAGGAGGCCGCGGAATTCTGTGCCGGATATATAAGCAAGGAAAAGCCTGCCTCGTATGTTGGCCTGACAGCCGGCCCGGTTGTGATACGGAGTTGACGTATATTGTGATACGTAGTTAACGTATACAGTATTATAGTATTGGTATTGATGAACGAAAAGGGCATGACGCTTACGGAAGCACCATGCCCTTTATATCTATACAAGGTTATGTGTCAATATCAATATATCGGGGTGAAAGGCGCAGATTTGAATAATGCATGATTGGCCTCACCGATAATCTGGGTCTCCTTTGATGTGTCAAGTTTCATGACCGGCGCCCCTTTCTTGAGATTGCACTTGTCAAGGTCGATATAATAGTAACCGGGATTCGTCACTATGTCGAAATAGTAGCGACGGTTCTTCAGGTCGGCGTAGGAGCGCCATTGTGTTGAGGAAACGTTCGGCTCGCCCTGAATGAGGTAAGTGTAGGGAACGGAAACGTAGCCCATAATGCTCTTTGTAATCGAAACGGCAAGAGAAGGGTCGGCTGTCTCCTCAACATGGTGAGCGAAATAATTTGCCCTCACGCAACGGTCGGGACTTGAGACAGTGCCCGGGAGCATGTTCTTTCCTCCAATCTTATCCCAGTAAGCGATTATGGCTTCCATCGACGGCCAGTTCGGGTCGTTGGTCATGGCTCTGATGTCGCCCATATCGTATATGTTGATTTTTCCATTGTCAAACTCGAAAATGATGCTCTTGCCGCTGGCATCAGTCACACCCCAATGGAGAGCGGAGACTGTGCCGTTGTCAAAAGTGCCTCCTCCGATAGAGAAGTTATGCTCCTTGAGCACTTCCGCCACCTGGTCGGTCGTCTCATTCATATCGAGCAGCCAGCCCACGAACATTGCAAGCGACATGGGAGGAAGATTTTCGGTAGAATCATTGTTATAGACTGTTCCCTTGCAGAAAAGGCCGTTTATCACGAGACCTTTCTCGTTCATACCCTCCGTGATTCCGCCGTCGTAACCTACGGCATAAACGGCACCGTATTTGGATGTCCATGTCACGGCACCCGGTTTATCGGAACCTACTTTTTTCATCCCTCTCGGATAAACATAGAGGTTGGTGGGTATAGGAGTTTTCCAATCAAGCGACCTACCGACAACGTATAATGAATCCTTACCCTGATAAAGCACTCTTGAACAAGCATCTGATTCAGCAGGAACGGCGAATGCGGCACACAACAAAGCACCGGCAGCAATTAGTTTTTTGATATGTTTCATAAGATCATAAAGTTTATAATGGCCGGCACGTGCCTGCCTCTCATTTTTAACGCTCCAAATGCCCTCACTGTTCTCAAATCACTGATATTTCATGTTGCCTCTTATAGCTTTTTCAGTTAAGATGCTTATAAGTTTGGCAGGATAACCCTACTCCTTGGTTTCCTGTCCCTATCTTTGTGAATCAATTTTATTTAGGTGGTTTTATAAATCCTTTTTATACCTCACGGTAAACATCCATAAGGGATAGTAATAACCGAGTCAACTTAGAGTAGGGTTAACAACTGCTAATAGTTAACCAAAATCAGAAAATTATACAGTTAGCCCTTTCCGGTTATTTGTTTTAAGGATTGAATGAAAAAGGTTAATTTTGTAACTAAGGCCGTTTATATAAAAATCTTGAATATTATGAAGGATTACGATGTTTATCTGTTTGATTTTGATTATACGCTTGCTGATTCTTCCCGAGGCATTGTAGGTTGTTTCAGGGAGGTGCTTGAAGGAGCAGGATATCTTGGTATAAGTGATGACACTATAAAACGTACTATAGGACTGACCTTGGAAGAGGCATTTTCAGGTATGACTGGTATCACTGACAGGAGTGTCTTGGCCGTCTGGCGAAAGGAATATGTTAAGGTTGCCGACCGGATTATGAACTCTTCAACCTTCCTGTTTGAGGAGGTTCCCGAATTGTTGGACGCTCTTCGGAGAAGGGGTAGTAAAATTGGTATTATTTCTACAAAATACCGATATAGGATAGAAGATTTCCTGTTACGTCATTTTACGGAACTCCCCGTAGACATTATAATAGGAGGGGAGGACGTGAAGGATGCAAAACCCTCTCCGGAAGGTATTGGGAAAGCCATATACAGGCTTGGCGCGAGCAAAGAAAGTGTTCTTTATTGTGGCGACAGCACGGTAGATGCGGCTTCGGCAATGAATGCAGGGGTAGATTTTGCCGGAGTCCTGCATGGAATCACTGTCCGGGAAGAGTTGCAAGTCTATCCCAACGTCGGAATAATAGGAAATCTGCTTGAACTGTTATAAGTCCAATCAGGTAAAATTAATTTTATATTTAAGTTTTGCCTGTTTTAGAATGTAATCAAATGAGTAACTACGCTCTACAATAGTATGAGGAATTAGGATGTATTTCCAGGGTTTGCCACCATTTTGGGCGATAAACTCTGTGGCACGACGGCAGAACTCGCGAGCGGCTTCTGCCTTTGAAAGAACATCAGCGTCATTTAGATCCTTTTCCGCTTTCGTCTCGCACATATAGATGGCATCGGTAGTTTCTACTATGAAGTCCGGCTCGTACTTCTTCGCGCCACTCGACCAGTAGATGTTGAACTGATTGGGTACTGGGCGAATCCATTTGAGGACTTCGTTGTTGGTTTCTAGGATGAAGGCGAAATCAAGCTCCGTAGAACTGTCGAATCGGTATTTGGTATAGTAGGATTTCTTAAAGCCTACATATACAAATTTCACGACTGCGGATTTTTGAGCCGGCACAGGTTCGTGAAAATCCAATGTACCCAAATTATTGACAATTATTGGTTGGTCAAGAATTTTTGAGAATGGTAGCATTTTGTTGATTTTGAACTCTCCCGGAATAATTCGGTAGTGTTCTTTCATCTGCTTATATATATTGTCAGCGAGGCTTTGCTTGAATGTGTGAACTCGCTCGTTCAGATCGTCGTCGGTTATGCCGGGCGCATTTTTGCGGATAGCATTTACAGCTTGGCCGACAATTTTATACAGTAGGTCGGAAATCTCGTCATAATCAACGTCATCAAAGTCTATAAGACACGCGATGAGCTGTTCAACAGCCGGGCGCTTTGAACTTCCGGATTTTCCGGCTATCACTTCAAACTCAGTAGAGTCGTGGAGTCCTTGCCGGATAATTTCTCGATGCAATTCATCGAGATTATAGCCCTTTGTAGTATCGAGGTCGAAGTCCTCAAATACAGCCTTTACATTTTGTTGTTCAACGACAATGCGCGGAATTTCAATAACATTATTCTTGTAATCCTCTACGACGATATTTATTATTTCGTCGACCTGGGCTATCTGCTCGGCTGTATCTTGCTCCGCAAAAAGAGAATCCTTGATACTCTCCTTGATGGTTTCAATAGCCTTTTCGCGGAGTTTTTGCTTAACCTCTTTCTTTTGGAGGTCTCCAAAAGAGGCTACACCCTCAGCTGCAATATTGGAGATGGCGGATTTGACAGCCTTACCTACTTGAGTAACATATTGTTTCGACTTCTCCGATATTTCTCCTTTGACCTTTTCGATTTGCTTCTGAAGCTTCTGCCCGGTAGAGGTCGGAGTGGTTTCCACATGACCACCCTGTTCACGCTCGTCGCGATCTTCAAGTTCGATAAAAGATACTCGTTTGAGAAGTGAATTACCCTTGTTTGCCTCATCAATAACTTTCTGGAAGTTGTCGTGAGCGATAACTGTTAAAGTATCAACATCCTTATTACCTGTCCGCTGCCCTCCGTATGGCAAGCGCAGACCACGTCCGATAGTCTGCTCAATGAGAATAGCAGCATTTGAGGCTCTAAGTGGAATAATCGTGTAAAGATTATTCACATCCCAGCCCTCTTTAAGCATATTGACGTGTACGACAATTTCTATCTCGTTATCGGGTGACTCAAGAGCTACAAACTGACGCTCAATATCTTCATCTTTTTTCGAGGAACTATCAATACGAAGTACTTTACCCTTATAAGCACTGTGATATATTAAATCGCTTTGCAATTTTTCTTCGACCTCTTTTGCGTGGTTTATATCTCGGCAAGCAACGAGAATGAATGGTTTAACAACTGGCAAACCATTCTGCTTGGCATACATCTCAATAGCAAGCCTGGTCCGCTCATGTACTGTAATTCCATCTTCAAGTTTGATAATTTCAATTTCCTCGGGAGTGAAATTATCTTTGTTGAAATTACGGGCTTTTGCAATCGCCGGATTTTTGACATATAATCCATCGTCGAGTGCTTCGGCGAGATTATATTCAAAAACGATATTCTTAAAGGCTTTCCCTTTTTCATCGAAAGGTGTAGCCGTCATTTCAAAACCAAGAATAGGGCGAAGTTCATTGATTGCTTTTTTTGAAGCGTCTCCGTGGTAGCGGTGTGCTTCGTCCATAAGAATAACAAGATCAGGAAGCGAAGCGAGGTAATCGAAATATGACTGACCGAGATATTCGGACAAGCGACGCATACGCGGTAATCCCTTCTTGCTCTCTTTGCAGTCCTTGTTGAACTTCGAGATATTGAAGATATTGATTTCAAGGTCGGAGAAAAGAGAGCCTATCCGCTCCTGATAGTTTTCCCCGGTAACGATTCTTGGAGGTTTCCCGACAAACTCACTTATCCCTTTGAAAACATATTTAGAGTACGATTCATCACCAAAGTCCTTCATCAACTTCTCGTATAGTGTTAGGTTAGGCGCAAGTACGAAGAAGTGTTTTATACCTTTTTTGAGATAGAGATATGCGATTATTGCACCCATTAATCTGGTTTTTCCTATACCGGTGGCTATGGAAAACGCGAGCGAAGGGAAATCACGGTCAAAGCCTTTGACAGATGGCACGATAGACTTTAACTTTGCAAGTTCATCTTTGATAAACATTTCGAGCATATCTGCATCCATAGGCGGTTTCTGCAACGAAAGTTTATCAGTCAGCCCGGCTGTAAGTTCCAATGCTTTTGCAAGAGGCTTACGAAGCGATAGGCGTTGACGTATGTAGTTAACTTGTGAATCCATTACTCAAAACACTTTATAGATTTATCATCTCGTATTTCTATTTCGTTTGAAGCGGCGAATAAGATCTTATGTTTCTTTTTGAGGCGTTTGTATTCTGGAGGCATACCAAATATAGTATCATTAAATGATACCTTAATCCTGGGGAATGATACCACACCATAAACCTTATGGGAAGAAATAATATTCTTTCTTCGAAAGATATTAGTCGTAGAGATAATTTGTTCGATAACATCCTCCTTATAGCAGGAGATATTCTTGGGTTTACAGTCCTTGATTTCAAACATGGCTACCCATGAATCATCATGGGTTTTAGAGGGGAAGATACAGCCTTCGCAATGTCTTATATCTTTTCCCTGACTATCCTTAAACTGATGGTCGTCAAATATATTAAAATCAAGATTTAGATGAGAGGGATTCTTAATTCTAACGCAGTCCATGTTCTTTAGAGGATTATCAGGCAACGTGGGTAGGGTATTATGAACCTCCACACCTCGCGCTTTTTGCGTCCTTTCAGAGAAATCCGCAATGTAAAGAGTATCCACGTTCCTTGTAGTTATGTAGGAATTGGGATAGTGCTGCCGAATTTTACTCCTCATCTTCGTAATAATTTAACATTGAGAGGTATTCTTTGGAATTTTCTTTATAGGCCTGATTGAGATAATTGTCTTCGATGATTCCGTCTTCGTCTTGAATGCGCCTGATTCCCCCATAATGAATCTCATAAATTGATACATCCTGAGGATTCACCCATGAATTAAAAGAAGGGAGAGCTATCGCTTCATCTGAAGGCATATTATTGCCAACTAATCCTCCCATCATACAGTTGTTAAGGGCAAACAGAATGAATGGACTGTGAGTTGTCAGTATCAATTGATGGGCTTGGCCTGAAGTGTTAATGGTCTCCAACATGTAGTATATCAGCTCCTGCTGGGTCTTTGGAAATAGATTAAGCTCTGGCTCCTCAATTATTACTTGAGAGTAATGGTAGTCACTGTAATAACCAAGAATATTTGCCATTTGCTCCTGTATGCTCATCAGTGTTTTGTTAAATTCATCCGGATTTTGAAGTAGACGTAAAGAAGATGTCATATCATCAATCATTGACTTTAATTGCATCATTTTAGATTTAATCTCCTCCGTTGTGTCTTGTGACTCACTTTTAATATACTTAAGCTTTTCTTCAAGATCAATAATCTCGAATGGAGTCTTGGTTCTTTTGGATCTATATATGCCAATCATTATATAGTTGAACACAACGAGCAAAGGAATACTTGATCTCAGACCACTTGAGGCATGGTTTAACTTTATGTTCCGGTCATGGTCTATTTCAACCTGATCCGCATCCGTTTCCTTGTCATAGTAGTATGAAATGTCTCCTAATCCGGATATGGGCATAGGGAAAGAGTTGGTTTGTGTCAATTCCTTCTTTGCCATAAACCAATCATACATGAAACTTAATATGTTATCTCTTGTTTCGTTGTACTTCCCGAGACCCTGGAGGGTAACGAAATTACGCTCGGCCGGAATATAGGATATCTTCCTGTTTCTGAAAACAAGACCTCCCTTTAAATGATAATCAACTCTATTTTTAGATGTATCTTTCCATTTCCACTTAAAATCTAATTTACATATATCGCTTTCATATTGAATCTCTGACGAATCCGAGAAATATGATTCCTCCAAATTGTGGAATGAAATCAATTCCTCAAAAAAGTTAGGTCTATTTGAGGTATGAAGAATGACATTCTTTTCATACCATGAACAAAAGCTTACAATTTTGGCGATTGTACTTTTGCCACTGCTTTGCGGACCCATGAAAATATTGATCTTATTAAGATCAAACGATACTTCCTTTATAGGTCCTATGTTTTTTATTGTTATATGTGTCATATTTTGTTTTAATCAAATAACGAGGGTACAGACGAATATGTTGTTTCTCCTCTTACGTTGGATTCATCCAATGGAAGTTCTTCTTCCTCTTCATCATCCTTGATGTCAGGCATAGATATGATGTTGAGCGAGTAATCGTCACGGTCAAACTCGCAGGTGTCAAGAAGAACTTTGGGGATCTTCTTAATGGTTATATTTGAGTACTTGTTACGGCACTCAGGCTGGAATTTGGTGCAGCATATAAGCAATGATTCATCTTCGCCCAACTGATCGTGAATGGTTTCGAGCATTTCAGCGGTAATGAGTTGGGTGGTTGTGAAGATGAAGTCGTGTTCAGAACTGCGCCCTTGTTTCCAATAGACTTCTGCGTCGGGAGAATAAGTGAAGCCCTGATGCTTTGCCATAGCAGCAGCAAGCATATCAGCATTGTAATCCTTATTGATTACAAGATTACCGTACTTGTCATGATTGAGAAGGCTTGGTGCAAGTTCATAGAACTTGAAGCCACCTCCACCTTGCCAATTTACAGACTTTGATATACCGCCTTGCTCACCCTCAATTACTTTTTTTAATCTTGGGTAGCAAACGGTATAAGCGTGGTTTCCTAATTCTACACCTATCCACCGACGGTTCATCTTTTGTGCAACAGCGGATGTTGTACCACTTCCCAAAAAACTATCAAGAACAATATCACCAGGGTTAGATGCTAAAGTGATTACACGCTCAATCAAACGTTCAGGCTTAGGTGTATCGAAAGACTCAGGCAAATTTAGAGCTTTAATTTCTCCATTAGCCTCTCTTGTTGTACCAACCTCTTCGGCAAACCATAGAGTTTCAGGAACTCGACCATGTTGGTCTTTTAAGTATATCTTACGAATAATTCTTGTCTCATCTTCTGAGAACTTTATTTTGCCGACAGCAAGTTCAGCCTCAAAGGTTTCCTTACTAAACCTCCAACCTTTTTCAGGATGATGGATAATTTTCCCGGATGGGGTTGTTATATCATACATAAGATTGGGTCGCACCAAACTATTTCTTACATCACCAGCCCTCCATGGTCCATTGGGATCATTATCAGGATTAGAATAATTAATATTGTGTTTTGCTGTCCTTTCGAGAGAATTTAAGGAGAATTTCTCTGTTTTTCTATAGCAGAATGTATAATTATGATGCAAGGAAAACTTTCCGGGGTATCCCTTACTCTGAACCGCATGTTGCCATATAGTAGAAGCAACGAAGTTGCTTCTGCCAAATATTTCATCACACATTACTCGGAAATAATGAGCCTCACAATCATCCAGAGTGACCCAAAGACTTCCATCTTCCGACAATAAATTGTAAAGAATAATAATACGACTACGCATGAGAGATAGCCAAATCGAGTGCTCTAATGAATCATTGTATTGCTCAAACGCATGTCCTGTATTATATGGTGGGTCAATATAAATACACTTTACTTGCCCGGCAAAGTCCTGTTCAAGTGCACGAAGCGCGAGAAGATTGTCGCCATGAATGAGCATATTGCCCTGCCACGGCTTACCATTGGGGAGAGTCCCAGTTTCGACCTCCCCAAAACTATATTCCGGGGTATCAATCAGCAGACGGGGTTCTATGGGAAGCGGTTCTTCCTCCTTGCCAATCCACGTCAGTTCCAGTTTATTTATCTTGTTCTGTGCCATTTTCTGAAATTTTTGATATAAACGCATTTAATGAATACATCAGTGCAAACCACGATATAAAATGATTAAATGCTTGTTGTGCATTCCTACTAACTTGAAATCGAAACAAGTTCAAAGCATCGAGATTATCATCAAAGTGAACTGAAACATTTCTCTCATTTTGTATTATAGACTGCAGTTTATCATCGTCTGCAAACTTTATAAATTCACTTTTTATTGAATCTAATTCAAACCGATAACTTCCATCAATTTCTATTGAAATTAAATCAAATAACGACTGTTTCCTACCACCGTTCTTACTCTTGAATCCTATTATCTTTTTTATTGATTCATTTATAAGAATATATATATTCCCAGTGATGAAAATTTCTTCCCATCTTTGATCACAAAGACAATAATTCTTAATAAGAGAACAAGCGTTACATATCATACATAATATGTAGAGATGACAATTTTCTAATTGAGACAAGGACTTTTTATGATTATAGGAATTCATTTTTAAGCGAAAATCGTCTAACCCAGCCTCGGCAGCTCGAAACATTTTTAAATGCTGTTTAACGTGAGAATCAGGTGTCATATTACTTATGGTATTTATTTATCAATTCAAGCATTTTTTCCTTCTTCGATTTAATTTTTGTTTCATCGCATTCACTGAGAGTATCTAAAATTTCATCTCGCTCAGTATCGGAAATATATTGCTTATGCTTAATAACCTCAATAAGTCCATCTATGCCATGTTCAATATCATAATAATCTGGACTTGGTTTCTTTCTTACTCCAAACCATATCAAGTTTCTAAATCTATTAAGATAATATTCATCTGCTGTATAGAACGAATGCATGGGGTGATAGGGCGTTATTTGTGCAAATAAGACATCCCATGAAGAGTCACAACACGAACAATTCACTTTTTCTGAAAGTCTATCCAATACCTCCTTCTTAGTCATATAATCGCGTCGAAGAACTCTACGGAAATAAATTTTAGAAATTGCAGTATATACCATCAATACAATAATCAACCATCCTAAACCAACATTAAGATTGATAGTATTCCAAAAAATGGACATACCTTTTAGCCAGTCTATATTTTTTATATATGAATATATCCCTGTAATTATAGACCAACATAGAAGTATGGCTAATCCTATAAAAAGCTGTTTTGCTTCTGCTGTCTTATACCATTTTTCTTTCATACTATCTTCCAATGAAAAGTTATTAACTTGGTTAGCTCAGTCTTTTGGGCGAGCATGGCTTCTACTTTTGAGAGTAGTTCTTCTTTCTTAGAATCCACATCGTCCTGTGCCTGATAAAGATTGAGCCGTTTTTCACTACGCCGCTTTTCAAGGTCTTTGATGAGGCGTTGCAGTCGTACTTTTTCATCGAGTCGCGAAGTCTTCTTGCTCTCGCTTTTGCGGAGTTTGATTTCTGCGTCAAGGTCACGTAACTCTTTTTCAAGACCGGCTTTCACGTCCTCCGACCAGTTGTCGAGTTTCTCCATTTCTTCCTCAAAGAAAGAATTATTACGCTCGGCATTAGCAGCAGTTATTTCCACACGTTGGGCGGTGATTGCATCAATAAGAGCATCGTATGTGTTTTTTGAAAGCTCAACATTTAGCGATTCTTCCACGCCTGAAAGACTTAGCATATACTCGGCGATGTCAGGAGGGACGATTTCTCCTTTATCCGTAATACAGGCGTGGAGAAGCATATCCTCTTTCTCGAATGAATCTATGGTAAGTTGCTCGACGGTGAGCCAGCCCGACTGACCGACAAGTTGCTTAATGAAAGCAACGTTGAGCGGTGAGTTGGTGTAGTCAAGAGTTATTTCCGAGATCGGTACAGGAGAGGCTTTAAGACCGGTAAGCATATATTGAGCGAGAGGATCGCCAATGCGGTAAGGTCTTACACCATCGGCTAATTTAGCGGTACGCCTATTCTCGGAGCTTACCATCATATATTCGCCAGGGAAACGACGGTACCAACTCACAGCCCCGTTATCAACAAACGGATGTACGGTAAAAGAGTGGTCTGCGTCGTTGAAGTCGGCATAGTCAGCGAAATAACTTCTGGTAAGTTGCCATAATGTTTGCTCAAACTGATTGAGGTTATCACGTGTTTCGGCAAGGTCGCTGCGAAGTTTCTGCTTTACGGATTCGTCAAAGTTTTCTAACAGAGTTGTTCGTGCTTTCAGCATCTTGTCGGAAATCTGATCTTGCAGCTCCTTTTGAAGTGCGTCAAAAGCTTCCTTAATTTCTTTTGGAGAACGGCAAAGTTGATAAATTTGCGCTATACGCTTTTCAAAATCAACACCATTTCCGATTGCACCGAGAACTTCGTCGGAAGCACCAAAAACGCCGTTGAAAAGCTGAAACTTCTGGTCGAGCAATTCATATACGCGGACATCGGCGGCATTGGCTTTATTAAGAAAGTTGATAACAACAACATCGAAGTTCTGACCATAGCGGTGGCAACGTCCGATACGTTGCTCTATGCGTTGTGGATTCCACGGCATATCATAGTTGACCACGAGCGAACAGAATTGAAGATTGATACCTTCGGCAGCAGCCTCAGTAGCAATCATAATGGTAGCTTCATCGCGAAAGTAGTCAACAAGAGCTGCACGTTTATCGGCAGTAGCCGAGCCTGTAATCTTCGACGTACCTTTGTGCTTCTCTTTCCAAGCCTTGTATATGGCGGTAGATTGTTTATCGGAATTTGAACCGTTGAAAAGCACAACTTTTCCCTTATAGCCTCTTTTTTCAAGAAGATCAAAAAGGAAGTCCTGTGTGCGACGTGATTCAGTAAAGATAAGGGCCTTGTTGGGGGCACCGAGTTCTTCAAGTTGTGCGAAGCCTTGATTTAAGCCCTCAAATAGCTGCTCTGCTTTTGAGTTGCGCTTAATCTTGAAGGCGAGGTCGCGGAATTTTTCAAGGTCTTTAATTTCCGCTTTCACTCGCTCGATGTCTTCGGGCGAAAGCATTTCTTCCTCGTCCGGCTCGTCCTCGTCTTCTTCATCATCAAGCCATTCTTCAGTTTCACTCTCGTAGTCCTCGTAGTCATACTTGAAAAGTTCATCATCGGACTGCTCAACGCCCTGGCGTTTGAGTTTAGCTTCCAACTTTTCAATAAGGGCGCATAGAGTCCCGTATATAGCATGGGTTGAAGATGCAAGAAGTTTGCGGAGGATTAGCGTCATAAGCTGACGCTGACTGTTCGGCAGCGCATAAAGGCGAGGGCGTTGCAGATACTCCGAAACGAGGTCATAAAGTTCCTGCTCCTGTTTGGTCGGGAAAAATTCTTGCAGTATGGCGATACGTTTTGTGTATCGCACATATTCGAGCACTTGACGGCGAAGTGTACGCTTGCAAAGCGGAGCAAGCCGGCGGCGCAGGTTAGCATAATCTGTTTCGTCGAGATTGCGATTATACTGCATCTTGAAACTTTTGAGATCTCCGAAAGCATAATCATCGATTATGGTAGTCAGACCGTAAAGTTCAAGGATAGAATTTTGGAGAGGTGTAGCCGTCAATAGAATTTTCTTGCGGTCGGCAAGAGCTTTCTTTATCGTGTTGGAGATTTTGTTGGTTGGCTTATATACATTACGTAGGCGGTGAGCCTCGTCAATAACCACCAAATCCCAATTAGTCTGCTTGAGATATGGGGCCTTTGTCTTTGCGAATTGATACGAGCAGATGACAATTTCCTCACAGTTGAAAGGATTGAGATTGCCATCCTCAATGTAGCGATTGAAAGTCTTTGCTTCAAGAATACGCGACGGCAGAAAGAACTTCTCTTGAAGTTCAGCCGCCCACTGCTTGCGCAGGTTTGCCGGAGCGATGATTAGCAGGTGGCGGCGGTGTTCAGCCCAAAACTGAGAAAGAATAATACCGGCTTCAATGGTTTTACCAAGGCCCACCTCGTCGGCGAGAATCGCGCCCTTGGAAAGAGGAGACTTGAAAGCAAAGAGAGCTGCATCGATCTGATGTGGAGTTAGATCAACCTGTGCATCCTGCAATGAAGCTGTGAGCTTACCGAGACTGTCGGAAGGCAGACTCCGTGTAAGCCAATAGGCAAAGTATTTCTGTTGCGCTGCTGTCAGCTTCATATTAAATAAAAAGAACACCCATGTAGCATCTGAAGGCCGACCAAAGCCTGTAACGACTACAAGGATGTTCCCAGAGTTTTTCGGCTCTCGCAGTATGTCTTTTTGTTTACTGAATGGTCATTTTCAGATATTCGTAACCTTATAATGCAAAGTTATAAATTATTTCTGGAACATACATTCTAACTGTCAGGTTTTATCAGTTCTTTGATGTAAATGTTCCCTGTATTTAATTGATGGCCTCTATATCTTTTTTAATATTTGAGTAGAAGTAAGTGACGGCTGTCGGAATATACCACCTACCTAAATATAAGTTAGTCTCCTCAGATGGCAAGTTGCAGTATAGTCCGGAATTTGATTCCACATTTATGACAAGGGTCTGTATGCTTATTGCTCGTAGAAACTTTTCAGATTATCCAGAGGGAAGTGCAGCAGTCTGTCGGCAATAGCCTCCATTGTGCCCTGTTTCTCGTAAGGATTGGCAGCGGTTGCGGCTATTGTCCTCATCTCAGGAGAAAGCACTTTGTCAAGACCTTCGGCGATGGCTTCTTCTGTAACGCCGCAATTGATGACGGATTCCCCTTGGGCACGCCCTTTCTGACGGTCGCCTACGTTTAGGGTCGGTATGCCGAAAGAGGGGGCCTCGATCAGTCCGCTTGAGGAATTTCCTACCGCGGCGGCACTGTTGGCAAGCACAGAGTAGTAGCGGCGTCGGCCTAATGATGCCACAGCCTTTACACTTCCCTCATTCTTCCGAGCCCACTCTTTTATCAATTCAGCCACCCGCCTCCCCCCCGTGTCTGAATTGGGGAGGGTGAACAGCACTTTCCAACCTCTATCCACTATCGATGACAGAGCGTTGAGGAAGGCCTTGGTCTGGCGTTCCTCTTCACCCGGCTGAGTCGTGACGGGATGGAACGTGGCCACCACATACCTGCTTCCGAGGTTAAACCCGATAAAATCCTCCACCTCCTCAAGAGGGAGTAAGACCTCCTTCCGGATATTCTCAGCCCCCGGGGCACCTACCCAGAATACCCTGTCGGGGTTTTCCCCCATCTTCACGATACGCCGGGCATAAAGTTCGGTTGAGGCGAAATGGAGATACGACAGTTTTGTGATGGCATGTCGTATGCAGTCATCATACGCGCCCTCCGTAGTCTCTCCCCCATGCAGATGGGCAACGGGGATACGGAAAATCAGTGCTGCGGAGGCTGCCGCGAGCATCTCATAACGGTCGCCGAGTATGACCACAAGATCGGGGCGCAACTGATCAAAAGCATCAGCCAGGCCAATCTGTGTCAGCCCCATGGATTTCACAGTAGAGGAGGGGGTATCGGCCGACAGGAGAGATTCTACACGACGGTCGACGGAAAAACCGTCAGCCTCTATCTCGTTTACCGTCATACCGTATTCGGGAGAGAGGTGCATGTTGGTGGCTATAATTTGGATATCAGCCTCAGATGAATCGGCTATACGCCTCATGAGGGGAGCCATTATTCCATAGTCGGCACGTGTGCCGGTCACAAAACATATTTTTCGCATGAAACAAATCTTCTTTTTCATCTACAAAAATAATAATTAAGAGGCGGAAATACTAAAATAAGGGAGAATTTTTGTCACAACTCCCTGAGGGTGCCGTTAAGAGAATATTATGACTCATTGCTCGCCATGGCCTCAAGAGTGCTCAAGCCGGAGCAGTATCAGATTTTCATAATGCATGATGTCGACGATGTATCTTATCCCGAAATAGCGGAACGCCTGGGCATGACCCAATCAAACGTGCGCCAACTTCTCAGCAGGGCGAGAAAGACTATCAGGGAGGAATATCGTAAAACAAGAAACCAATAAGTCAGACAGATGGAAGGAACAAGGGAAAAAGAGGAACTCCTGAGGGAGATTGAAAGATATTTCGACTGTCAACTCACCGATGAGGAGGAGAGGAGGTTGAGAGAGAGGATAAGGCATACGCAAGTGAGTCATCCTGCCGTAGAAGAGGCTAAGGCCCTTATGGGGTTCTCCACAATATCGGGGAGTGTGACGAACGGGGAGAAAGTGAAAAGAGGGATACCCTTCGGCAAGATGCCCGCTTGGATAAAGGGTATGGCGGCCTCACTTCTGCTGCTGATCGCGGGAGGGTGGATATTCCTTATTGCTGACGGCTCCGAGGGAGGGGGAGAGTATATCGCTTATATCAACGGGAAATACGTGACTGACGAAGAGACTGTGTTGGCGGCATTGATGGATAATATGGGGGAATTCAACGAGGGGATGACGGTTGCACGTGAGGATGCGGAGGGTGAGTTGGAAGATTTTTCTCCTTTCGCTGAATGTGTGGAATCGGATTTCGGCCCTGATGATATTTGAGGTATTAACATAATGCTTGAAGGAAATATAAAAAAGGATATTGTAGTATGAGGAGGATATTGTTGTTGTTGTTCCTGTGGTGCGGTATATGGCTCACTTCTGCGGCACAGACAGGATTATTTATCGAGAATATGCTTAACGGGAAGTATGCTTCCGATCCCAAGGTGACGGAGACGTTCATGTCGGGAGGGGGTAATAAATTTCTCAAAAAGAATCACCTCACATCATTCGCCACTTTCCGGGGTCCGGCGGCCAAATATAGCGACATTGCCGAGCGGTGGTTGCTTAAGGATGCCGAAAAGGCAAATGGCAAGAATGTGAGATATAAGGGTGGAAAACTTTATTATGGTATGTATTCCTTCACTCCCATTTCGAAAAAGAATGGCGTCAAGAGGAACAGATATATCTATTATCTCAACAATGGGGTGGCCAATGGGGAGAATGTGCTCATCATATATATGGAAGGCACCCTCCTTGAGGATGAGGCCGACAAACTTGTCCGCTCGATGATAAAAGGGTTGAAATGATAAATTGAAAATAGGAAAACAGTAAATATTGTATTATGAAAAGGAAGTTATCCATGTTGCGTACACTTTTGCTTGTCTGGCTTTCGGTAAGTGCGATTGAGATGTGGGCTTACCCCTCGGGTGAGGGTCGCGACACCATCTGCCAAGCCAAATCAGCCGGCGAACTCGCTGTCTCATATAATCCCGACTATATATCCATCACTATAAAGGATTTGGATGATTCGGGCGACAACTATTATTATAAGACGGGTGTATCTGATATCGGGAAATCTGATAACATGTCGGTGGCTATCATGCGAAGGTTGGGGGAAGTCACGGTAGTGGAGGTCAACGGCACGAAAATTGAGGTATCCTATAAGGATAGATCCGGCGACCTGTCATATCTAACATACGAAATACCGGATCCTGAAAACCGTTTTGTGAAGTCATATATCGGGTGGAGAGGGGATGACTTCGGCCTAAGCCTCGGAAGGAAGGGTAGAAGCAGATGGTCGCTCATAAGTGGTGGTCTCGGCATGGGATGGGTGACTCCCGTGAACAGTTCCCCCGGATTGACCTCATCTATGGGTCACAGCATGGAATGGAGTTGGCTGAATGTGCTTGGTGTCAGTTGGAGAAGGGGGGCGCATTCACTGAGCGCAGGGATAGGAATATATTGGAGGAATTATGCCATACGTGGCGGGAATTATCTTGAGAAGGTGGATGGGAAGATAGTCATGGAGCCATTTTCTCAAGGTATTGAAAAGGGGAAGTCAAGATTGCAGACTTTCAGTCTTCAACTCCCCTTGCTCTACAGTTTCCATTTCGGTCGACACCGCAATTTCAGTGTCTGTGGAGGCCCGATAGTCAATTTCAATACAGGGGGTAATATCAAGACGCAATATCGGGAGGGAGACCGGGACTACACGATAGTCACACATGGTATCAGCCAGACCCCTGTGACGATCGATGCAATGGCATCCATCAACTGGGGAATTATCGGGCTGTATGCCCGCTACTCACCCATGAACGTGCTTCGTAAGAAAAGCGGACTTGAATTCAAGTCGTTCTCTACCGGAATAATGCTGATGTTCTGAATGCGGAATAATGGCTATGACATGAATGGAGGGGATGCTCAGGTCATAATCTGATTAAATCGTCAGGATCAAAATCATACGCAGCCGTGCGGCCGATTACATCATCCCACATCATGGGAGATATGCCGGTGCCGGGACGCTTTACGGTGAGGTTATTCTCTGAGAATGCCTCACCCTTTTTTATGGGTTCGGCTGCCACAATGCTTTTACGGGCAGCACGGATATTCTCTCTCTCGGAATCGGCTACATGTTTTATTCCTGAGCCTAAAGCCGCCTCAATATTCCTTATGGAAGCGACCATGGCGGAGAGTTGCGACGGCTCAAGGGAAGCCTTATGGTCGGGTCCCTCCATATTCCTGTCGAGTGTGAAATGCTTCTCTATGACAGCGGCGCCGAGTGCCACGGCGGCCACCGGCACCTCGATACCCTCAGTGTGGTCGGAATAACCGGTCTGAACGCCGAAGGCATTTCTCAGCGTCTCTATAGCCCGGAGATTTACGTCGCCGAACGGGGTGGGGTATTGTGTGGTGCAATGTAGGAGTATAATCTCGGAACGGGAGAATCCGGCATCGAGGAAAACGGAAAGCGCACCCTCCACATCGGACAAAGTGGACATACCTGTGGATATTATGGGGGGTATGCGTGTGGCGGCTGCGTGACGGAGATACGGGAGATTGGTGAGTTCGCCGGAAGGTATCTTCATATAATCCATACCGAGGGAGGCGAGGAAATCTGTGCTCTCCCTATCGAATGGGGTGGACAGGAACCCGATTCCTCTTGTGCGGCAATAATCCGCGAGATGACGGAATTCCCCGAAGGTGAGTTCGAGATTCTTGAGCATCTGAAACTGCCTTTCGGCATTGCAGTTCCTTTTCTGATAGTCGGCCGCACCCACCGAGCGTGTCACGAGGTTCTCGGTGCGGAACGTCTGGAACTTCACATAATCTGCTCCCGCATCGGCAGCGGCATCCACAAGACGGCATGCGAGTTCAAACGACCCGTTATGATTTACCCCTGCCTCCGCTATTATGATTGTTTTCCTGTTATTCATTTCAATATTCTATTCGAAAGGATGAAACCTTAAGGGTGTGCCGTGATATATACCCGGCTCGGTAAGGTCTCTCGTGACTATGGCACCCATCCCTACCGTAATTCCGGAAGAGATGCGGATACCGTTTCGTATCTTTACCCCCAGACCTATGAAACAATCCTTCCCTATGGTGACTCCCCCTCCTATCACAGCACCCGGACCGATGAAAGTGTTTTCACCGATTACACAGTCATGCTCCACGATTGCCCCGGTATTTACCACAACATGAGAGGAAAGAGCGGCGCGGTTTACAATCGCTCCTGAAAGCAGGGCGCATCCGTCTCCTATCACGGAATTTGGCGTCACAGTGGCGAGGGGTGATATGAGCGATGCAAATCGCGCCCCGCTTATCTGAAACCTTTCGATTATGGCTCGCCGTTTATCCATCCGAGGTACACCTGAATATATGAAGGCGATATGGAATGGTAAAGGGAGACGGGTGATCGAGGGGTCGGCACACTCATCGCCTATCCATTTGGCATTGATTTTTTCGGATGGGGCAAGAGAGGTGTATCCGGCAATCTCAACATCTTCCGGCAACGATTCCATGAGGGAAAGGGCATGACCTCCACCACCCACGAGGATTATTTTTCGGTTATTGTCTTTCATATATCTTTTGTTCCTTCGGCTTCGGCCAATTCTGCTTTCATTCTTTCATCGACGTTCAGATAAGAGGGAGCATGCAAGGCATAGTCAATCATCCTCTCCATTCTCCTTTCGTAGAGGGGTTGCAAGTTGTATGAGGTCACATAGTCTGCCGCCTTTCTGAATTGGGTGACAACAGTGTTCCATGCGGTCTCGCGTACAAGATGCCTTAACACGAGGCGCGACATCATCACCTCGATATGGTAAATCATGAGTTCGGCCACGGATTCAGGATCAGTCTCAAGGCGTATGAAGTCGGCCACTATATCATTTCCCGATTTTGCACTCACCCTACCGCGAGGTCTCCCTTGAGGTGTGAAATAGTTGCGGAACACCTCCTTCTTGGCCTTCTCGAGAGCGGCCTTGATATCCGGATTCATGAAGAACTCGAGGTATTCACGCGCCTCTTTGCGGGCGTCATAGAGATCCATGACCACCTGTATCACCTGTTCTTCCGTAAGAGTCTGGAGATACTTCTTGAGTTTTGTCTTGCTCATAGCCCTTCCTTTCTCCGGCAAGTGGGGCAGAGCCCCTTGATTACGTAGTTGACAGCACGGGGCAGGAAAC
Organism: uncultured Porphyromonadaceae bacterium; assembly: GCA_947175265.1. Lineage (GTDB taxonomy): Bacteria > Bacteroidota > Bacteroidia > Bacteroidales > Muribaculaceae > Lepagella. Next base: position 36,300 of record CAMWMD010000008.1, read on the forward strand.
CGTCAGGCATCTCCACAATCGGTATAGCCGTGTTTTCGAAGCAATAAGTCTCCCTGCATTTCTCGCAGAAGAAATGCACATGCTGGTCGCGCAGGGAATGGTGGCCTGAACTGAGACAAATCTCATATTTGCTTGAGCGGCTTCCATCTTCTATTACGTGCACTATATCCTTTACGGCATAAAGTTCCAGCACCCTGAATATGCTCGCCTTGTCCATAGGGTCGAGGAGTATCTCCAGATCTGCAAGACTGACGGGATGCGTAGTCTTTATCAGTTCCTTAGCCACAAGAATCCTGTTAGGGGTAGGTTTGATGCCCCTTTTGGAGAGAAAGTCTTCAATGTCTATGCTGTCTCTTGTCATATTATTCCGGAGATTTTTGAGGATGGTGTTTGACGAGTCTTCCCGATTATTAGAAAACGTCTTCGCGGGTGGTATTATTACACGTTTCGTGTAAAGGATTATAGCCGGCTATGAGACGATGTGAAATTGCAATCGGGTTGCAGTAGGAAGTCAGTAATTTTGCCATACGAAAGATCCACGGCGGATAAGCCGTAATTAAAAATGGAATGTTATGAAAAAAACGTTCAAGATAGAAGTGGATTGCGCCAATTGTGCCAATCTCGTGGAAGAGGCGGCAGGTAAGGTAACCGGAGTGAAAGACCTCACGATATCCTTCATGACGCAGAAGATGAAAGTGGAATTCGCCGAAGGAGCCGACCCTGAAGAGGTGATGGGGGAGATTCTAAAGGTAGCCAAGAAAATAGAACCGGATTTCGAGATTCTATGATGGGTTGTTGCCCTCAGGTCTGCGGAGTTGCCAGAAAGCCACAGCCGAGGCAGCCGCGACATTGAGGGAGTCTACACCATGCATCATCGGTATGCGGGCGGTGTAGTCGGCATCAGCGATCACATCATGGGCGAGCCCGTCACCTTCCGTCCCTAAAATGAGGGCGAGGCGTGGCTCGGCGCATAGACTTTTGTCGTCAATCGATACGGATTTGTCGGTCAAGGCAAGCGCCACTGTCTTGAATCCATTCTCCTTCAAGGAGGAGACGGGAGCATCCAGCCACGTCCAGGGGATGAGAAACACGCTCCCCATAGAGACACGCACCGCCCTTCGGTTCAACGGGTCGCATGATGTGGTGGTCAATAGCACGGCATCCATACCTAATGCGGCGGCCGAACGGAATATGGCACCGATGTTGGTGGTGTCGGTCACGCCGTCGATGACAACAATACGAGAGGCATCCCCAGTTATTTCAGCGACAGAGGGGTGTCTCTCTCTTTTCATGGCGCACAGCACACCGCGTGTGAGTGTGTAACCCGTAATGTCGGCAAGGATTTCACGGCTCCCCGTATAGACGGGTATGTTGCCGCAACGTTCTATTATCCTTGCTGCATCCCCGGTGATATGTTTCCTTTCGCAGAGGAGAGCCAGGGGAGTGTAGCCCGCATCGAGCGCGACATTGATCACTTTCGGGCTTTCGGCTATGAATATACCCTTTTCGGGTTCAAGACGGTTGCGTAACTGAGCCTCGGTCAAGGTGGAGAACATTGCCGCACCCGGATGGGTCAGACTGTCGATTTCTATTATTTCAGTGCGTTTTTCCATGAGACAAAATTAATCATTATTTTGGAGCAAGGGGGTTGGATTAGTGAATAAATTGCTAAATTTGCAGAAAAATGATGAATATGAAGAGCAATATAGCAAAAGCATCCACCCTGCTGCCTAAATACAGGCGGCACTTTAACCGAAGGCTGATATCATTCCTTATGATTCTTGGCATACTTGCGGCGTTACCCTCGAGCGGACTCTGCGCTAACGTAAGGATTCATTGCGCGGAAGACAGCGCGAAGGTGAATGCACTGTTGAAGGCAGCAGCCGCTCACGGGGGGGCGTTCGGCGAGCGTTGCGCTTTCGTGGCGCGTGAAATGGCAGGTACGAAGTCGGGTCCGGCCGCTGACAACGACACGGTAGGGACACTGATGGTAGACATGCACTCCGTCGACCGTCTCGGATTCATAAATACGGTCATGGCCATAGCCCAGGCAAGCACTAGGAAGATTCCCCGCTTCGAGGAGTTTGTCAATTATCTTGAGCGATATTCACGCCGCAAGGGTGTCGACGAGGGTTTCACCTCCCAATTCTTCTATGGCTCTGACTGGATAGTTGACAACGTGTACAGAGGAAACCTCAAGGAGATGACGGAATACCTGACCGGGGGAGGCTTCAAGACCAAGACCCTTGACTACGTGAGCCATCATCCGGAGTTATATCCGGCCCTCAAGGATTCACTCACCATGGAGCGCATAAAGATGATGGAGATGGGTTTCCGCAGCCACCGGCTTCCGCACCTGAAGAAGCAGAGCATATCCAATAAAGAGCTTCATGAACTTCTTGAAAACGGAGATATCATCATGATGCTCTCAAACGAAATAGACCGTGATATCCACGATATCGGATTTGTCGAGATGCGCGACGGCGTCCCTTACCTCATCCATATCTCGGATGAGAAGGGTGAGGTGGTGGTGGATCCTTATCCGGCGGCACGCTTATTCAAGTTGGAAAACCAGCGTTTCTACGGATATAGATGGCTGCGGCCATACGATCAGTAAGATATACGGCCAAGTCACGACTACAGGTGGCATCATTTCGGGATGCTACCTGTAATTTTTTATTGGATCAGGGTATTTAAGGAGGTTGCGGGAGATGTGGAACAACAAATATCAAGACAGGAGGTAAATTTTTCAATGTTATCCTTGGATTATTAGTGGCAAAATGCTAAATTTGCACAATACAATTTAAAACAGTCATTGCAGTAGTTCCTGCTGCGCCCATAAGAAACACCAAGGATCCTATGCATAATGACCTTCCCAGACCTAAAATCATGATGATTTACACCGGAGGCACTATCGGCATGAGAGAAAATCCGGAGACGAAAGCCCTTGAGCCTTTCGATTTCAATCATCTTATAGAGAATGTTCCGAAATTGAAGATGCTCGATTATGAGATAGCGAGCACACAATTCGAGCATCCGATAGACTCCTCGGCCATGACACCCGAGCATTGGAAACAGATAGCAAAGGTGATAGAGACCAATTACGACAATTATGACGGTTTCGTAGTGCTCCACGGCACAGACACTATGGCCTACACCGCCTCCGCGTTGAGTTTCATGCTTGAGAATCTCGACAAGCCGGTGATCATCACCGGTTCCCAATTGCCCATAGGCGAGGTGCGCACAGACGGCGAGGAAAACCTCATCACCGCGCTCCAGATTGCGGCTTCCCGCGATGAGAACGGGCAGAATGTGGTGCGCGAGGTAGCGATACTTTTCGAGAATTACCTCTGGCGCGGCAACAGAAGCACCAAGCGCAGTGCCGACAATTTCAACGCCTTCAGGAGCAACAACTATCCCGAACTTGCCAAGATAGGGCTCGGGATAACATATAACCGCGATGCCCTGTGGCGTATTCGCAACCATGACGCGCCCCTGAAGGTGCATTATGACATGGATTGCAATGTGATATTCATCGACCTATTTCCGGGTATTGAGGAACGGGCTGTGAGACACATGCTCAATACTCCCGGAATCAAAGGGGTGGTGCTCAAAACGTTCGGAGCAGGTAACGGCCCGAACAGCCAATGGTTTCTTGATGCCATCCGCGAGACCGTGGCTAAGGGGATTGTGGTGGTGAATATCACCCAGTGCAACAACGGGAGCGTGCTTCCCTACCGCTACGTCACCGGGCTTGACCTGGCGCGTGCCGGAGTGGTGTCAGGTCATGACCTTACCTCGGAGGCGGCGATAACAAAACTCATGCATCTGCTTGGAAGGAAACTATCCCCTGAGGATGTTAAAAATTACATGGAATACAGTCTTTGTGGGGAAATGTCGTCGTGAAATTGCGAAAACGGGATAATTTTTGTAATTTCGCATTCAACATGTCTGTGCCCCATATCGGGTCAGGCAGCCGACACACCCTCAAAAGCACCGTAGAAAAATGAACGGACTGACAGCGGCGGACTATGCCGACACAGGACAATGGCGACTGATTGTGAACATATTCCCCACAGGAATTACAGCACATCTCGAAAACACCATACATACCGATCTGGAGCCTCAACTTCTATTCTCCACAGAATGGGAGGAGGATGCCGACACACTCCTGCGCCATATTGAGAATGCCGTCTATGATCATCCCCGTGTGCTCGATGACTTCACAGCCCGGATAATAGTGCATGACCGCAACACACTGTTTATGCCGACGGCCGTCATGGAGGAAAACGAAGGTATTGACGAAATCTTCTACACGACGGTTTTTGAGACCGACCCCGCCGATGTCATGAACGACACTTTCGGCGATATAACGGCACTCTACTCCCCGACGCCGGGGTTGAAGGCCTTCCTTAGCCGCACGTTCCCCGGAGCGATGGTGGAATCGGCTTTGATGAGGAGAGTGAGGCGGTTCAGAAAAGAGGATGGAAAGCGAATCTATATCTCAGTCAGGAAAGGTGAGGCCGATTTCCTGCTTTTCGACGGAGAGGAATTCCTGTCAGGCTCCACTCATTGTGTCAATGCCCCTTCGGATGTGGTCTATCATGCCGTCAACATAATTGACGTGTGCGACCTGGTTCCCGCAGATGTGAGCGTGATGATTGAGGGTGAGGAGAATGTCGGCGAGGTATGCTCCCTTTTGGAGAGGATAGTGGCCTCGGTGAATGTCAATACAGAAAATAAGCGGAGATGAGGATAATCAGAGGAAAATACGGTCGCCGGAGATTTGATGTGCCGAAGAATATCACGGCACGCCCCACGACTGATTTCGCACGTGAAAATATCTTCAATGTGCTTGAGAACATTGAGGATTTCGAGGGTAAGACGGCACTTGACCTTTTCGCAGGCACAGGGGCTATAAGTTGGGAATTTGTGTCGAGAGGATGCCGCGAGACGGTGGCCGTTGAGCAGGCTGCCGTACAGACCGGGTTCATAAGGAGCGTGAAGGAGAAACTTGGCGACGAGACGCTGCGCATAATAAAGGGCGACGTGTTCAAATATATAGCCACAAGCAGCCGGCGTTTTGATTTCATCTTCGCAGACCCCCCTTACGACCATCCGAGATTTGAGGAGATTCCCGAACTTATCCTTTCCTCCCCCCTTGTGGGCCCGGGGTCGATAGTGGTGATAGAGCATTCCCGCACACGCGATTTCTCGCATCTCCCCGGATTTTCGCAGCACAGGGTCTACGGAAGTGTCAATTTCTCAATCTTTGTCATCGAATGATGACGTAGCCGGCGTGCAGTGACGGCGTGGATTTATCAAAATAAACCCAGAGAAACCAATATATATGGATAATAAGATAAAACTCGATACTATCGAGGAGGCAATTGAGGATTTCCGCGAGGGGAAGTTCATAATTGTGGTCGACGATGAGGATCGCGAGAATGAGGGCGACCTCATCATCGCGGCTGAGAAGATAACACCTGATGACGTAAACTTCATGCTGAAGAATGCCAGGGGAGTGCTTTGTGTGCCTATCACCAATCAGAGATGCGAGGAACTCCGGCTGCCACATCAGGTGGACGACAACACCTCCATGCTTGGCACCCCTTTCACCGTTACGGTGGATAAACTTGAGGGATGCTCCACAGGTGTGTCTTCTGAAGACCGTGCAGCCACAATCCGAGCGCTCGCAGATCCCGCCTCCACCCCCGAGACTTTCGGCCGCCCGGGGCATATAAATCCCCTCTATGCACAGGATCGCGGTGTGATACAGCGGTGCGGGCACACGGAGGCTGCTGTGGATTTCGCACGCCTCGCAGGGCTTCAACCCGCCGCCGCTCTGATGGAGATAATGAGCGACGACGGCACTATGGCCCGCCTCCCGGAACTCCGTCAGAAGGCTGACGAATGGGGAATGAAACTTGTCAGCATACGCGATCTAATCGCATTCCGCATGAAGAATGATTCGATAGTGGAGATGGGGGAGGAGGTGGACATGCCCACCTCATACGGCCATTTCCGCCTCATACCTTTCCGGCAGAAGGATAACGGACTCGAGCACATCGCTCTGATAAAGGGTGACGTCAGGACCGAAGACCCCGTGTTGGTAAGGGTGCATTCATCTTGCGCGACAGGCGACATTTTCGGTTCGCTGCGTTGCGAATGCGGCGAGCAGTTGCACCTTGCAATGAAAATGATCGAGGATGAGGGTCGCGGAGCGGTGATCTACCTTAATCAGGAGGGACGCGGAATCGGCCTTATGGATAAGATAAAGGCCTATAAACTTCAGGAGAACGGCCTTGACACGGTCGATGCCAATCTCCATCTCGGCCATAAGGCTGATGAGCGCGACTACGGCGTGGGAGCAAACATACTTCATGCCCTCGGCATAAGGAAGATGCGCCTGCTCTCCAATAATCCGGTGAAGCGGATAGGGCTGGAAGGCTACGGACTTGAGGTGACGGAGAATGTGCCTCTCGAAGTGGAGCCGAACAAGTACAACCGCTTCTATATGCACACAAAGAAAGAAAGGATGGGCCACGACCTTCATAAAGTGGATTGACCATACATGACAGACAGACCATTCGCTTTGAGGCGGCGGTCTGTCTGTCGCTATATCTAACAAACCATTCAATTATCTACCTTAACCAGACTAAAACATGAAGAAAACGGTTCTTCTTGCTGCCGCCCTACTTCTGGCAAGCGGTGCGCCGGCAAAAAAGACCCTGGATCACAGTGATTTCGATTCATGGGAGAAACTCACGAACGGCCCGGTGTCAGGCAATGGTAAATGGGCAAGTTTCATTGTGATGCCACAGGAAGGCGACCAGACCTTGACCTTCTACAACACCTCCAGCGGCTCCCGCATCGTCGTGCCCCGAGGATATAAGCCGGCCTTCACGGCCGACAGCCGTTTCGCCGTAGCCCTCATAAAGCCTTTCTATCAGGATACGCGTCAGGCAAAAATCAAGAAGAAGAAAAATTTTGACCTTCCGCAGGATTCATTAGCATTCATCAACCTATCCACAGGGAAAGTGGAGAAAGTGGGGAATGTGATATCCTATAGCCTCGGAAAGAAAGGGGGCGACTGGGTGGCATGGCTTTCATGCGACACTGCCTACATAAAGAAAAAGGCGTTGAAGGATAAGGATGCCGGGCGGCCGATGATTATGAAGAGCCTTTCATCAGGAGTCTCGAAGAAAATAAACTGGGTGAGCGATTATGTGTTCTCAGAAGATGGCACTAAACTCGCGGTCACTCTCAAACCTGTCAGGAAAGATACCCTCGCCACATCCGGGGCAGGGGTAATCATCCTCCCCGACACCTCTTTCCACCTAATTGACCGCGACCGTAAGTTCTACGGTGCGCCGGTATTCGACAAGGCAGGGACGAAACTCGCATACACGGCCTCGGATGATACCGTGACTACCGGCACCAAGAAGACGCGCCTTTTCCTCACCGACCTGACGGCGGCAGCCATTGAGTCGAGGGAGATAAAAATATCCGACAGCGCTGTAGACAGCAGACTGCTCGGCCTGAACCAGTACACCAAGCCGAATTTCTCAAACGACGGGAAACGCCTCGTGGCCGGTGTGGCTCCCTACGTCGCACCCGATGACACAACATTGGTAAGTTTCGAAACTCCGGGTCTTGATATCTGGAGATGGGATGCCCCCTATACCCCTCCGCAGGCGAAACACCGTCTTGAGGATATACGCAAGTCTACGGTTCCCGTGGTAATCACGCTTGCCGACAACAGCCAGGTGCTCGTGACAGACAATATGCTGAACAGGGTGATTTCACCCGACCGCTGGGACGGCGACTGGGCGCTCGTGGTGGGAAGCGACAATATCGTGCAGCGCCAATACGACTACAACTATCCCGTCAACCTCTCGTTGAAGAATATTTCCGACGGTAAGGTGAAGGAGGCGGGTGAATTTCCGGCCTCCACTTTCACTCTGTCTCCCGACGATAAGTTCATCCTTTGGTTTGATGGAAAGGATTACCATACATACGAAATCGCTACCGGTGAGAAGAGATTGATAAGCGGTAAATTGAAAGTCAATCTTTGGGATGAGGATGTCGACCGTCCCGAGAAGGTGAGGAGTGAGTATGGTGTGATGGGCTGGACGGAGAACGATGCCCGTGTGCTCGTCTATGACCGCTTTGATGTATGGGCGCTTGACCCCCTCGCTGTGGCCGACCCTGTCTGCCTTACGGCCGGAGAGGGAAGAAAGAACGATATCCGCTATCGCTGGCAGAAGGTAGACAAGGAGCAGAGATTCCTTAAGAATGGCGACAAGGTGCTCTACACCATGTTCAATTACGAGGATATGAAGAACGGCCTTGCCACCACCACATTCTCCATGAAACCGGCAGCCCCCAAGACCGATTTCTATGGCGGATGGGAATATTTCAATATAATGAAGTCGGAGAATGCACCGGTCTACAGTTGGGTGCAGGCGAATTTCAGCACTTCCCCCAACGTCTATGTCTCCACCGACATGGAGAAAGGGAAGTCGGTAAGGATTTCCGACACCAATCCACAGATGGCCGATTACAAATGGGGCACGGTGCAGCTCTTCCGTTGGACCACCTATCATGGTGAGGAGGCGCAGGGTCTGCTGTATCTCCCGGAGGATTTCAGTGCCGACAAGGAGTATCCCATGATTTCCTATTTTTATGAGACCTACACTCAGGATCTCTACCACCATTTCAATATGGAGCCCTCGTGGAGTTGGATAAATTTCCCCTTCTATGTGAGCAGGGGTTATGCGGTATTCGTGCCCGATATCCATTACTCACCGGGCATACCGGGAGAGAACGCCTACAATTACATCTGTTCGGGCGTTGAGGCAGTCTGCGAGGCATATCCCAATATCGACATAAAGAGGGTAGGCATCGACGGTCAGAGTTGGGGAGGCTATCAGACGGCGTTCCTCGTGACTCGCACAAATATGTTCGCATGTGCCGGGTCGGGTGCCCCGGTGTCCAACATGACTTCGGCATTCGGAGGAATTCGTTGGGAATCGGGCGACTCGAGACAGGGGCAGTATGAGCAGGGCCAGAGCCGTATAGGGCGTAACCTGTGGGAAGCACCTGAACTATATATCGCCAATTCACCGGTGTTCCATGCAAACAGAGTGGAGACCCCTCTTCTCATCATGCACAACGATAACGACGGGGCAGTGCCCTGGTATCAGGGAATCGAGATGTTCATGGCGTTGCGCCGCCTCCACAAGCCGGTATGGATGCTCCAGTATAACGGGGAGGCCCATAATCTGAAGGAGCGACGCAACCGCAAGGATATCACCATCCGTCTTCAGCAGTTCTTCGACCATTATCTGAAAGGGGCACCGATGCCTGAATGGATGAAGAACGGTATAAATCCTCTCAGGAAGGGACAGGATTTCGGTTACGAACTTACAGATGATGAATAAGGAAATTCGGAATAAATAAAAAAGGTCGGGGCGCGTCATAGACGGGTCCCGATTACGTTATATTAATAAAAACTGTTTTGAACCGTATCAACAAGGATATACTTTGGCTGAGCATCCCGGCAATCGTGAGCAACATCACAGTTCCTTTGCTCGGCCTGTGCGACACGGCCATCTCGGGCCACCTCGGCTCTGAATTGTTTCTGGCTTCAATAGCCGTGGGGACGGTGATGCTCAACGTGGTCTTCTGGCTGTTCGGATTCCTCAGGATGGGCACGACGGGACTCACGGCAAACGCATACGGCTCCGGAGATGACCATGAGGTGAGGAAGGTTTTCTGCAGGTCGTTCTTTATCGCGTTTGCCGCCGGGATAATTCTGATATTATTCCGCTATCCCTTGTTTACGCTTCTTTCCTCAGTGATAGGTATGGATAGGGAAGTGGCGGCGTATGTGGAGGAATATTTCATGATACGCATCTGGGGTGCTCCTGCCCTTTTATGTGTCATGGCTGTCAGCGGCTGGTTTGTCGGTATGCAGTCAACGGTCTATCCCATGGTGATAGCGATCACCGTCAATGTCATCAACATAGTGGCGAGTTTCCTGCTTGTATTCACTTACGGGCTGGGTTTTGCCGGAGTTGCCTGGGGGACCCTTATCTCCAACTGGCTTGGTCTCTGTGTTGCGTTGGCCTGTGTGTCGATAATGAGGAGAGGAAAAGGGATATGGTGCGGATTGAGGGATATTCTCGGAGGAGGCGGAATGGGAAGGTTCTTCTCAGTCAACAGCAACTTGTTCGTGCGCTCGGCCTGCATCATCTGTGTCACAATGGGTGTCACAGCCGCAGGTGCGCGTCTCGGAGCCCTCACGTTGGCGGTGAATGTGGTGGTGATGCAGTTCTTCCAGTTTTTCTCATTCTTCATGGACGGATTCGCCTTCAGCGGCGAGGCTTTGACCGGAAAGTGGACAGGGGCGGGCGACCGTGGGATGCTCCACAGATACGTCAAGGCACTCCTGCTCTGGACCACCGGAATGGCCGTCATTTTCTCGCTCCTATACGGCATCGGAGCGGGACCCGTGGCCGATATTTTGACAGACAGCGAGAACGTGCGTAAGGGGGTAATGGAGATGTGGGTATGGATTGCACTGATTCCGGCCGTCTCAGCCTGGGCATTCATCTATGACGGGTTCTATGTCGGACTCACGGCCACACGGCGCATGATGTTGGCTACGATGGCGGCGACAGCCGTCTTTTTCCTCCTCGCTTTCCTCCGCGTAGGGAGCAACGGGGTGTATGTTGACGTCGAGAACAACGGACAGATATGGACAGCCTTCCTTGCATATCTTCTGATGAGAGGGTTTGTGCTCGTGTTGTTGTGGAAGTCTACTTTGAGCAAAAGGATGGGTCTTGAATGACAATTAAGAAATAGGATAATTATGATAAAATTTGTAAACGCCAAGATAAACATAGGCCTCAATATAGTCGGGAAACGTGAAGACGGTTATCACGATCTTGAGACGGTCTTTTTCCCGGTCGGGCTTGAGAGCGGCATGCCGCAGCAGCCCGATCCCTTTGATGACATACTTGAAATCTCACTTGACAGGAACAAGCCGTCAGGGTGCCGGTTCCAACTGATGGGAAGGAGGCTCAACTGTGCTCCGGAAAAGAATCTGGTGGTCAGGGCCGCCACATTGTTTTTTAATACTTATTATGAGAAGACAGGGCGAGCGATAGATGAGGGGTTGTACAATATAATCCTCGACAAGCATCTTCCTGATGGAGCCGGACTGGGTGGGGGTAGCGCGGATGCCTCTTTCTGTCTTGTGGCATTGAATGAGATGTTTGACGAGCCGTTCTCAAAACGCCGTCTTGCGGAGTTGTCGGCCAAATTGGGTGCCGACTGCCCCTTCTTCATCTACAACACCCCGAGTTTCGCCGAGGGTATAGGGGAGGTGCTTACCCCTGTCGATATAGATCTGAAAGGGTGCAGCCTTCTGATAGTGAAACCCGATGTTTCGGTATCGACCAAGGAGGCATTCAGCGGCATAAAACCCCGTAAGCCGAAGTTTGATCTCCGTTTCCTTCCTGACCTCCCTCTTGAGAAATGGAGGGACTACGTGGTGAATGATTTTGAGGAATCAATTTTCCCGTTGCATCCGGAACTCGGCCGACTCAAGGAGGAGATGTATGAGGGTGGGGCAGTCTATGCCTCCATGTCAGGCTCCGGATCGGCGCTGTATGCTATTTACAGGGATGCTGAAAAGGGAAGCGCACAGAGAGAGAGATTTGTGTCAACATATAGCGGGGTTTGGTTGTTTGGATTATAGAGGCCGGGAAGTAATTGGTCAGGAATATATGACAGGCACACGAATTGCTTCCACTCTCCGCCGGTTTTTTAACATAAATTGGCGTGGTTTTTGCACGAATAACAATAAACATACAACCGCTATGGAGAAAAATAATAATTATCAAGATAACAAGATGGAGCAGAATCCCGGAATGCATGAAGATGAAAACATGCAGGCACAGGATGTCAATATTTCTGACGTAACCCCGGATGTCGAGGCCGAGGAGGCTGAGGAGGAGGTCAATACTCTGGAGAATCAGGTTGAGACCCTTCAGCAGCATTTGGAGAAGGAGAAGAGGGAATATCTTTTCCTGATGGCCGAGTTCGATAACTTCCGCAAACGCACGCTTCGTGAGAAGAGCGAGATAATCAAGAATGCGGGAGAGAACGTCCTCAAGGGTCTTCTTCCGATAATGGATGATTTCGAGAGGGGTCTGAAAGCCGCTGAGACAAGCGATGACACCGGTGCCGTGAAGGAGGGTATGACGCTTATCTACAATAAACTGAAGAAGTATCTCGCCTCCAACGGAGTCAAGGAGATAGATCCGTCAGACGACACTTTCGACACCGAGAAGCATGAGGCAATCTCGGTTGTCCCTGTTCCTGATGAGGCACAGAAAGGGAAGATACTTGACACGGTTGAGAAAGGCTATATGATTAATGATAAGGTGCTCCGCCATGCGAAGGTGGTGGTGGCTCAGTAATTTGGCGTAAGGCCTGAGAGATTCACTAAACTAATTCCACAAGATCATGGCAGAGAAAAGAGATTATTATGACGTGCTCGGCGTTTCGAAAAGCGCGAGTGCCGACGAAATAAAGAAGGCCTATCGAAAGATGGCCATAAAGTATCACCCCGATAAGAATCCGGGGGATAAGGAGGCTGAGGAGAAGTTTAAGGAGGCGGCCGAGGCTTACGATGTCCTGAGCGATGCCGACAAGAGGGCGAAGTATGACCAGTTTGGCCATAACATGGGTCCTCAGGGATTCGGCGGAGCCGGAGGCGGCGGTTTCTACAGTGGTGGCGGAATGTCGATGGAAGATATTTTCGCTCACTTCGGCGATATTTTCGGCGACTTCGGAGGCGGAAGCCATTTCAGCAGTGGTGGCGGACGTGCCCGCACGCGTCAGCATGTGAACAAGGGTACTGATCTCCGCATCACTGTTAAGGTAAGCCTCAAGGATATAATGAATGGTGTGGATAAGAAGCTGAAACTTCCGCGTCAGGTGGCTTGTTCACATTGCAAGGGTACAGGTGCCAAGGATGGTACCGCATTCCATACATGTCAGCGTTGCGGCGGCACAGGTTACATCAACCGTGTTCAGCAGACCATGTTCGGAGCAATGCAGAGTGAGGCTGTTTGTCCGGAATGTAACGGTGAGGGTAAGGTGATAACCGAGCCTTGTTCTTATTGCCACGGCACAGGCGTGGAGAAGAAGGAGGAGATCGTAAGTTTCCACATCCCCGCAGGTGTTGAGGACGGTATGACGCTCACATTGCGCGGCCAGGGTAACGCACCGCGTCACGGTGGCGTGAACGGCGACCTTCTCATCGTCATTCAGGAGGAGAAGAATCCCGATCTTATCCGTGATGGTAACGATCTTATCTACAACCTTATGCTTGATTTCCCGACAGCCGCGCTCGGTGGCTCTGCCGAGGTTCCTACGGTAGATGGTAAAGCGCGCCTGAAGATAGCAGCAGGTACACAGCCGGGTAAGGTGCTCCGTCTGCGTGGCAAGGGTTTACCCCAGATGAACAGCAGCATAAAGGGTGATCTGCTTGTGAACGTTATGGTTTACGTCCCTGAAGCATTGACAGATGCCGAGAAGTCGGCGATAGAAAGTCTGAAAGATGCTCCGAATGTAGTTCCGACTGAATCCACGGCCAAGAGAATCTTCTCACGACTCCGCCACATTTTCAACAAGGAGAACCGCGGCGTAGAATAAGGAGAATCGCAGCGTAGAATAATAATAGAAAAATAGGAGATATAAAAATAAGCAACTGACGCCCCGCCACTCCCGAAGTAGCAGGGCGTCAATTTTATATACGATGATATACGCTGAAACCCCTTGTCTTTTTAATGTAGGGCATAAAGGAAGAAAGGAGGAGGGAATATTAGTAGGATAGATTGGAATTTTGAGACTGTAATTTATCTTTTAGATATTTTCAGAATTGGAATTTTATTTGTAATTTTGCAATAACAGTAATCTACAAAACACTATGAGAATTATAACTGAAGAGCCTCTTAAAAACTATATCGCCAGATTTCCGGATACTAAGGTTGCTTTACAGTGTTGGGTGAAGACAGTGAGAGAGGCACGGTGGGAGTGTTTTGCGGATATGAAGAAAAGTTTCAATAGTGTTGATAGTGTTGGTAACCAGCATTATGTGTTTAATATTCGGGGTAATAACCATCGTCTCGTCGTAGTTGTCAAGTTTACAATCAAGTGGGTGTATATTCGATTTATTGGGACTCATGAGGAATATGACAAGATAGATTGTTCCACAATATAATAAGAAGTAGAATATGACTAAAATAGAAAATGAATCACAATATCGTTGGGCACTTGCAAGAGTGGAGGAATTGTTGCCATACGTAAAAGACGATACTCCACTGACCGATCCTCACAGTATAGAACTTGAACTGCTTTCCAGTCTTGTGGCCGACTATTCCGACGAACATTTTTCAATCGGAGAGCCGTCGTTGGTAGATGTGATGAAATTACGCATGTATGAGATGGGGTTGACTCAGGCTGCGTTGGCAAAATTAATTGGTGTCAATCCTTCCCGTGTGTGTGAATATTTATCAGGTAAGAAACAGCCCACTCTCAATCAGGCAAGGGTCATAAGTCGAAAATTGAATATTTCACCATCAATAGTGCTTGGAGTTTAATCTTATTTAAGTCATACATATGTACAACTTAAATAAGATTTTGGAATATTTCAATTTTATCACAATACGGTGAGGACGCGGGCGAGAAGATTGCGGGTTGAGCCGTTGAATTTGACTTTGTACGATTTCGAGGCTGCGTCGTAACTCTCTATCGTTCCCTCTCCGAATACTTTGTGGCTGACACGTGTGCCCGGGGCAAGCGGCGCTTCCGCTCCTTGACCGAGTTCATCGTTGAGCATAGACACCAAACCTTCTGTACCGGCTTTCAGCAGAGGGTCAAGATGACCCTCTATCCTCAACATACCTTCAGGCACCTCCGAGAGGAAGCGTGAAGGATACTTCAACGCACCGTTCTCGTTCATATATCCTTCCGACTCGCAGAGCCAGATCATCTTCTCGGCGCGTGTCACGGCAACATACATCAGTCGTCTTTCCTCCTCCTCGCCGTCCTGACGACGTTCCCTTATGGAGCGGTGGTTCGGAAATATCCCCTCGGTTAAACCCACGACGAACACTTCCGGGAACTCCAGACCCTTCGACTGATGGATAGTCATCATTCTCACTTTTTCAGAGTCGTTGGTGCGGTCGGCATTGGTGTAGAGTGCTATCTCCTGAAGATAGGAAATCAAATCGGCATCCCCTTCGTCAAGTCTGCCGTTCTCAAATTCCTTCATGGAATTCATGAGTTCGGTAAGGTTTTCAAGACGTTCCTCCTCCTCATCATTTCTGTAAAGGTCTGCCAGGCCGCATTCTTTAAGGAGCCAGTCGGTAAGTTCAGACACGGGCATGATTTCAGCACGTTGGCGGGCTGCCTCTATAAGATTGAGGAAATTGCGTATCTGAGGTTTGTTGAAGGGTTTGACATCAATATTTGAGCGAAGAGCCTGCATGAGCGACGTTCCCTCCTCTTCAGCAATTTTCGTCAACGCCTTCATAGAGGCTTCGCCGAATTTTCTGGCGGGGAGATTGATTATGCGGCGGAATGATATGTCGTCGGAATCAGTCGCTACAATTCTGAGATAACTGAGCACATCCTTTATTTCCTTACGTTCGAAAAACCTTACCCCACCCCAAACGGAGTAGGGGATATGGCGCTTCAGGAGCGACTGCTCAAGATGGCGCGACAGGAAACTGCTCCGGTAGAGGATGGCGAAATCGCTGAATCTCATACCCTCCTTCACACCCTCCTCAATACGCCCGGCGATAAATTCCGCCTCCTCTTTCTCTGATTTTGAATGAAGGTGGACACCCTGCCGCTCATTGAGCCTTATGGTGAAGAGTTCTTTCTTCACGCGGTTCTTGTTATGCTCAATGATATGGTTTGCCACATCCAGGATATCGGGAGTGGACCGGTAATTCTGATTGAGGATAATATCCGTATTGGCCTTGAAATCGACAAAAATCTTCGGATTCGCGCCTCGCCATTCGTAAATGGCTTGATCAGGGTCGCCCACGACAAAAAGGTTGCCGTGATGTTGGGTAAGGGCATGAAGGAGTTTCCAATCATCACCGGTACAGTCCTGCACCTCATCCACCATCACATAGTTGAGTTTCTCAGTCCAATATTTCCGGGCATCCTCAAAATGATTGAGAATGTATAGCGTGAAATAGAGCAGGTCGTCATAGTCAAGGGCGAACTGCTTGAGTTGCAACTTCAGGTATCTCACGGTAGCGTCAGGAGCGGCCGTAGAGGAGCAGGGGAGAAGGTGTTTCTGAATATAATGGGTAGGCTCGTAACCTTTGAGGGCGGCCACACCCTTGAGGAAACGCTCGGCAGTGGTCTTCCGGCGGTCAACACCGAATTCCTGCATAGCCTGGCGGGCAAGCACCTTGCCGTCTTCCTCATCTATTATAGTGAAGTTCTTGGGATAACCAATACGGTATATCTCCCTGCGAAGGAATTTCGCGCAGAAACTGTGGATGGTGCAGATGAAATCATTTACGCTGCCTCGGTCGACCATCGTCGAGATGCGCCTTTTCATCTCCTGGGCGGCCTTGTTGGTAAACGTGAGGCAGAGTATGTTGCCCGGGCTTATTCCAATGTCATTCACCAGATAGGCATACCGGTGGGCGAGGACACGGGTTTTACCCGAGCCTGCTCCGGCCACGACACGTACCCTACCTTCCGTGGCTTCCACAGCCGATTGTTGACGTTCGTTAAGGTTCATATACCAATGCCACCGCATTTGCAGCGATACCCTCCCGGCGTCCTGTAAAACCGAGTCCTTCGGTAGTTGTGGCCTTTACGGATACCCTGTCAACATCTATTTTCATCACCTCAGCGAGTTTCTCCCTCATAACATCGATATGCGGTTTGAATTTGGGCGCTTCCGCCATGATGGTGATATCCACGTTTCCTATTTCCCAACCCTTCTCACGGATCATAGTGCATACTTCAGCGAGGAGTCGCTTGCTGTCGGCTCCTTTGAAGGCGGGGTCTGTGTCAGGGAAATGATACCCTATGTCACGAAGTGCGAGGGCACCGAGAAGTGCGTCGCAAAGGGCATGGATTGCCACATCAGCATCACTGTGACCCAACAATCCGTAAGGATGATCAAATTTGATACCGCAAATCCACAGTTCGCGGTTTTCTACGAGACGATGCACGTCATATCCTTGTCCAATCCGAAACATATTCGCTTATTTTGAATCTAATGATTTTTATGAGGCTAATGAGGGCGAATGAATTTTATAAGTCATAGTTCTCCCGCTTTTACTGTTTTTATCGGCGGCGTTTGCCGAAGAGGTCGCCCAGGCCCTCCATGTCGAAGGAGAGCGTGAGGCGCAATGTCTGGTCAAGAGGTGAACTTTGCGCGGTGGCAAGCATGTAGGAGGCATCAAGCTGCACTACGTTTAGGGAAAACCCGGCTCCGAATGTGAAATAACTTCTTCCACCCTTCATGGCATTCTCATAGTTATAGCCAAGTCGGGCAAAAAACTGCTGGTTGTAGGCATATTCGGCACCGACCGAAACGTTTATTTCCTTGAGTTCTTCGCTGAAGCCCCCCGGTGCATCAGAGAAACTTTTGAAGATAGCCGTAATCGAAGACATGTTCTCCCATTTTTCCGTTGCCTCCTCGTATTCGGTCTGTCCCTCTATTGTGTCCATATCGTAATCTTTCTGGCGAGGTTTGGTCGGAACAAGGAGTTTGTTGAGGTCAAGACCAACGGAAAGAGTATTGAAGTCGGCCACAGGAAACATGAACTGGGTTCCTATTCGGAGGTTTGCCGGAAGGAATGCGTAGGTGGTGCCATGGTCATAACTTACCTTGCTACCGATGTTTGAAATGTCGATGCCCCATGCAAACTGACACTCATTTCTGCCAATCATAGGGTAAGTGACGTAATAGCAGGAGGCGTCAAATGAGAATGCGCTTGCAGCTGTGTTTGATTCTCCTGATAGTGTATTGTCAAAGGAGAGGTCTGACAGAATATACCTGAATACCACACCCGCAGAGAATTTCTCGGAAAGTTTACGGGAATAACCTGCATCGATAGCAAACTCGTAAGGATTTATCGTCTGCAAAGGCTCTCCGGTAACATTATCAGACTCGGAGGTCACTTCTCCGAGTGAGAAATAGCGGAATGATGCGCTCACTGCCTGAATATCTCCTATCCTCCAATACCCGGTCAGGTCAGCGAGGAAAATATCGTTCACAATCTTGCGTAGCCAGGGGGTATAGGATACGGCCACACCACCCTTGCTGTAGGCGAAAGCATACTTCGAGGGGTTCCAGAACTGTGAGTTGACGTCAGGGTCGGTAGCCGCACCAAGGTTACCCATGCCGGAGCCTCGCGCATCCGGGGTGATGCCGAGTGTGGTCACACCCGTATTCACAGGGTTGAAATCCTCATTCTTAATATCATTCTGGGCAATCGCAACTGCTGAAAAACACAGTAGGGCACCAGGGAGTAATTTTTTTAATTCTGACATTTTTATCTGATTTCAATACGCAGGAGATTGTCATCCATTTTATTCAATTCTATCACATCGCCGATTTCAACATCCGGTCCTCCGGGGAGGAAAGGAATGATGATGTCGCCCATCTTAAGGGTATTTTCTGCCGAAACTGCGGAGAACACAGACCCTAAAGATTGCTCGGAAAGATCAAGCACCCATTCAAATATTTTCTCACCGTTTTTCAACATCCTCACAGGCACGGCATCCGTGAATGCGGATTTTTGGAGAAAGGGGGAGAGTATGAGGGAGCGGTCGAAGGAATGGGCACGATCGGGACTCAGACCCTTTTCAAGCAGGCGCGTCTTCAGTAGGGGTGCGGTGAAATGAATCCCGACGGCCACCTCCTCAAAATAGCGTCCCGAGAACCGGGGGGAGATGGTCTTGCCGAGACGCGACACCTTGACTGCCATAACCGGGTGCGCTTCTATGACCTGAGTGTTTTCCGGGATAAAGAAGGGTTTTCCGGCATTCGTCAGCGACGAGTCCGGAAGGAAATACCACCCCTCGGGCGGCGTAAGAGAATTATTCTCATCAACAACGAAAATCTTCATTGCAATCTTATATTTTTCATTTCAAGAGCCGGGAGACAGTTATCTTTCTGCGTTCAGCCTATTATATATGAGGGCGAGATGAGCGTAGATAGATGTGTTTGACATTACTATCCCCTCGGCTACTTTCACACGATAAGGGGTGAAGTTCCATATTGCCTTGATACCCTCACCAATGGCAATGTCGGCTGTATCTTGCGCTTTATCGGCCGGCACGGTCAGGATGCCGATAGTAGCGGGCTCTTCCTCCATCACTTCCTCGAGGTTGTCGATATGGTGAATGGGGACATCACCTACTTTCGTCCCGATTTTGTCGGGATCCACGTCAAAGCCGGCTACAATGTTGAGTCCGTAGTTGGCAAGGCCGGAGTCTTGCATCAATGCTTTCCCGAGGCTCCCCGCACCAAATACGTAGGCTTTATGAGGAGTGTGGAATCCAAGGAAATCGGAGAGTGTTGACGCAAGAGCCTCCACCTCATAACCTATGCGCGTCTTCCCTTTGAGGGAAAGGAATGACAGGTCTTTGGCTATCTGGGATGCGTCGACATTCAGCGCACGCGAAATCTGGGTGGAGGATACGTGTTCCACTTTCTGTGCCTTCAGGATGTCGATGTAGGCGAGATACCACGGAAGGCGTCTCAGCGTCGGTTCGGGAAGTATTATGTTATTGAGCATGACCAAGCAGGGATGTTAACTATTGAGACATTATTCAGAGGCAACCGCAAGTTTCCGGGTTCGGGTGACGATATATCCGTCCTCACCGGTGACCGTAGCACGGTAGAGATATATGCCGCGCTGTACCCTCGCCCCATTGTCGCCGCAAAGATTCCAAGGCACTTTCACCGAGCATGAAGAATCATTGATTCTTGACACCGGACCGTGCCATACAATCTTTCCGTTAAGGTCAAGAACGTCTATCGCACATCTTGTCTCCCCCTTTGTTCCGTCAGTTGCCACTATGAAGTTGACGGATGATACAGCAGGACTTGCGTCGGCATACAGGCTTGTGATGCAAGGCGACCAGTCGGCGGAAACCTTGAAGGTGAGTGTTGCGGAAGATGAATTGTTGGCGTTGTCCCAGACTGTGAGAGTAAGGGAATGCTCGCCGGCCGGTATCCCGTTAATAGGATAGGAGAGGGTTCCGGCAGTGAAATCTTCTGCATCCGGGGTATAGTAGAGGTTCACATCCTCGAAGAATGTCTTGTTGTCAAGGCTCAGTGTCAGTTGGTGTCCTATACCGCCGTCAGAAATGTTTATTCCTGAGGGGTCGGAGAACGAGGCGCGTATGACGGTGTTGGGGCTGACTGACGAGCCATCCGTGAAGTTGGGGTTATTTATCGTGAACTCCGAAATCAGCGGTCCGTCGTTATCCTCGGTTGCGTCAGTGTCGAACCCGTAAATGTAAAAACGGTTGAAACTGCCGTTGGCCTCGCGTCCGTCTTCGGAGGAGGCGTATGCCGTCAAAAGGGGAGCGGTGTAATTGTTCTCAATTTCGGAGGGGAGGAAGATTGTGGTGTTCCATTTTCCATCCACCACTTTCACGCGTCCTGTGTAGAGGCGTGTCTTGTGGTCGTTGTAGTACATCACCTTACCCTCCGAACCATTGCCGAACGTCTCAATCACTTTTTCCGCATCATATAGGCTGAGTTCGGCAATTCCATTGAAATCCTCAATCGTGTTTCCGTTGCTGTCGGTCACACGTCCCTCAGCCTCGATTCTGGATCTGGCGCCGAAAACGGGGAAATCACCTGCACCCTGTGTGGAGATTCCGTTTAGTTTGTCAACTGTAAGTTCGAGAGAGGGGATAGGGAGTGACATAGCCGGGTCGCCGCAGAAGGCGTAACGCAGACGGTTGTTGTCATTATCGAGAGCATTCTTGCCATTCACCATCACGTCGCCCATACGGAGGGGGTTGCCATCCTCATCAGTGCTGAAAAGGTAGCGGGAAGTGGCGGAATTAAGGGTGCCGTTGAGCGAGATGTAGACCGTACGGCTCGGACATATCATCCCAATCACGCCGGCATCGGGATTAAGCCAGAGCAATTCCCCTCCACTCACCTCGTCGGCATCCCAGCGCAAGAAATTGCATGTCGCCGCATAGAGGAAAGGGAGGTTGCGGTTGTCCATATTGTTGATGTCGTTCCAGGTCAGCAGATTCTCGTGAGTCCAACTTTTGGGATTGGCATGACCGATATAGTCGATGAACACCACACCCTCGTTGATCTTATCAAGCATCCTTGTCTTCGCCTCAGGATATACCGCACCGGTTCCTGAAAAACCGAGCCTGTAGGAATCCAGATAAAGTTTCTCATATCTGTAGTTTGAGCCTTTTTCGCTCTTGGAAAGGTTGCTCCATACGGATTCAGCCTGGTCAAGATGAAATCCGTTGTCCTGATCATCGGCAATGATCATGATAGAATTTCTCCACGCGCCGAGGTTTGGCTTGGTCATGTATTTCTCAAGTTTATCCACGGCGGTTTCAGCCTCTTCTGCGGTCTTGACAGGCATACGTCCTACTGCAACGCGAATTTTGGCAGTGCTCATGTTGATATCTGTGGCGTTATCGTCAAGCATACCGATATAGTCATCGGTGGAGTAGGATGTGTTTTCGGAAAACATGTTTTCCGTCTGCCATATAGGAATGCAGGGGTAGCCATTCCGTTTTACGGCAGCCGTCACCATCTTGTTGTCGTATGTCGGGCGCGACATCAGCAGGCAATACGCGGTGGGCTTTACTCCTGCCTGTTTTGCCCGCTCATGCCACATTTTCAGAAGTTTCCTGAATGCCGTGACATCCGGTGTGCCGGAGGAGAATTCATTGTAAACCTGTTCCGGGGTGAGAATTGCTGTCTTAAGACCATCATGTTTGAGATGAAGGTCGGCAAGGCGTCGGGAGGCATTCATGAACGGTTCCGGAGAAATTATCAGCATATCAGGAATATCCATGGCATGAATATCCTGGTTGGAGACCTTCCCGGCCGACGACACGGAAAGGGCAGGTCGCCCCGTGTTGAAGGCGACAAACTCATGATAACCTGCTGCTGCGCCGAAAGTGGCGGTGGAGCCTTCAAGTGTGAACGTCACAGCCTTCGGATGAATGGGATCCGTGACATCCCATATTCT
Source organism: uncultured Porphyromonadaceae bacterium (assembly GCA_947175265.1). GTDB lineage: Bacteria > Bacteroidota > Bacteroidia > Bacteroidales > Muribaculaceae > Lepagella. The sequence continues at coordinate 58,613 of CAMWMD010000008.1, forward strand.
TGTATCTTCTTTGCATCCTTCAAGTTTGGCATTGAAGGAAGTGGAATTGCTCATGCAGAAATGAAGGTCGTTCCCCGTAAGTTTCAATTGACGGGGATAGAACACCTCAATATAGTCGAGAGCCGCAAATGAGGCAACCCCGGTGTTGGAATAATCGATGGTGACATCAAGGTTTTCATCCGCCGGACCGGTTTGGGAGAATGTCTGCCTTGACAGGAATGTTTCTGATGAGACGACCCCGCTGATGCTATAAGTGGAGCGTGGATTATTGTTCAAGGTAACGCCGACGGTTGATTTTCCGTTGGTCACTTTCGCGCCGAAAGTGACTCTCACGGTAGGAGCGTCGACGATATCGGGAAGTTTAAAATGGAAAGAGCGTTTATTCTGCGTACGGAAATCTTCACCGAAAATCAATCTCCCTGAATTGGAAGGTGCGGTGAGCTCCTCTTCATGCAGGAGTCTGTGCATGAAAGTGGTGAGCGTGGCCCTACCCGTCACGGAAGGAAGAATTTCCGGTTCCGGTCTGCTTTCCTCAATGTCGCTTATGAAATAGTAGCCCGACTGGGAGTAGGGGTTAATCTTGTGGGAGGGCATCTGGGCGGAGGCGGTCCAAGTCACGATACCCTGCGCGAAGAATACTATTCCATCCGGTGTCACCAACGAAGGGAGCACGGGGATATCGTCGGTCATATTCTTGTCGAGACGCTCGGAGAGCATACGCCCTCCTGTGCCGTAGACGTTCACTTTCTCCGGATTGTTGAAACCAAGCGACTTCAACAAAGAATTCGGGATGAGATGCATCCCCGTCTCCTTCACTTCGATTTTCGCCCAGTTTCCTGACGCCAATCTTGATGATGAGGCGAAGAAATCGGGAGAAATTGCCGAAACAGTCAGAGCGGAATATGCGGATATGAGAATGGTCGTGAGAAGCATGAGGAATCTCTTTCCTGAAAAGAAACGTTTCATGCTTGATATATTGGTATTTATGATGAGGTTGCTGATTATGGATGACATAATGGTAGAGGACGGTATTGAATATTAAGCCCTGTAATAAGATAACGTTGAGATTACCGTGTATATTGTTATGAAGGGCGTTGTGGTTTGCTACTTGTCATTCGTGCCTGTCGGCGGTATACGGCCACAGGTCGCCCCTGAGGTAGCGTTTCCAGTCTTCCCTTGAGCCGCAGAAGGCATCGAGATCCACGTCGCCCTTTATGCCGTCGACCTTTCCATGATGGTTGAATTGCCAGAAAGACCATTCGGCATAAATGGGATTTTGGGAGAAACCGCATATCCAGAGTGGATAACCCGGGAATGACTCGGCGAGATAATCGTAGTAACCTGCGCGGTTGGAATAGAACATCACCCGGTGTCCCAATAGGTTCAGGTAGTCTACCATCTCGGTGAGGCGTGTGTTGATGATTTCCGGAGGTATGGAATCCGGATTGCCGGCCTTTTCAATGTCGATGACAAGTCCGAGTTCAGGCCTCCGGCTTCCGACGGCACGCATTAGGTTAAGGGCCTGTTCCACACCGTCGCGGTCAAACCTGAAGAAATGGTAGACCCCTTTCTTCAATCCCGCCTTGCCGGCATTCTCATAGTTGATGCGGAAATTGCGGTCTTTGAAATCACCCCCCTCCGTAGCCTTTATGAACACGAAATCTATTCCGCTCTTCTTTACCTTCACGAAATCAATGTCGCCGTTGTGTGCCGACACGTCGATACCCCTGACAGGAAACCTGTCGGGGTCTACGTATGGCGGCGTGACCATGAACTGGTGATAAGCCCAGAAAGCGGCGAAAACAAGCAGCCCGCATACAAGCAGGAAGCCCGCCGCGACAAGGACATCTTTCCATGGACGATTTGTAAAAGGTAACTTCATGATACAAATTTAGTGAAATTATTTTGATTGGCAACCGGTGTGCGGGAATTAGTCATCATGATTTTGATAATTCGCTATTATGAACTAAATTTGCATCCCCTAAGAAACTGAGAAAAATAACCGAAACACGCATACTCCGATGAGCGATGCCGCATATCATATCATAGCCTTGACGGTAGTGGCTGTGGCCCTTTTCAAGGGTTACAGCAGCGGTTTTACAGGTCAGGTGTCGGGGGTGCTGGGGTTTGCTTTCGGTGCTGTCTGCTCCCACGTGTTTTCTGACGATGTGGAGGGTTTCATAAGGTGGCTTGTCCCGAGTATCGGTCATGTCCCCGGCAACACGTTTATATATAGTGTTTTGGCCGTTACGGTGATATATATTGGCGTGTACGTGATTTTCCGGATGCTTACGGGGGTCTTGCGCAGCGCCATGCAGGTCTTCGGGCTTGGCCTTCTCGACCGCCTTCTCGGCGCGGGCTTTTGCGTGGTGAAATACTTGCTCCTCCTCTCCATAGTCTACAACGTCATAGTCTGCATCAATCCGCATTCTCCACTGATGAAATATGCGAATGCCGACGACGGCAACATTGTGGAGGGTGTGATGCTTCTTGCTCCGGAGTTCCTGGGGTGTTACAGTTTCACCGATCTCGCCCACATACTCCAACTTCGTGAGGCAAGGAAAATTAGTGTCAACCATCGGGTGTATCCCTGCGTTATAAATTCAGAAGCCGGACTTCCGGATAATAAAATAAAGATAGAAAATGCTTAAAGTCGAAAATCTCCATGCCCGCATCAACGGTAAGGAAATTCTGAAAGGTATAAATCTTGAAGTGCGACCCGGCGAGGTGCACGCAATAATGGGCCCCAACGGGTCAGGAAAATCAACGCTCTCCATGGTGCTTGCCGGGAATCCTACATACGAGGTGACGGAAGGGAGCGTAAGTTTCTACGACAAGGATCTGCTTGCCATGTCGCCTGAAATCAGAAGCCATGAAGGCCTTTTCCTCGGATTTCAGTATCCCGTGGAGATTCCCGGAGTCTCTATGGTGAATTTCATGCGTGCTGCCGTCAATGCCAAGCGGGAGTATTTCGGGGAGGGCCCGATGAGTGCTACCGATTTTCTCAAATTGATGCGGGAGAAGAGGGCGGTCGTGGAACTCGATACCAAACTCGCTTCCCGTTCGGTCAATGAAGGTTTCTCGGGAGGTGAGAAGAAGCGTAACGAGATTTTCCAGATGGCCGTGCTTGAGCCGAGGCTTTCTATCCTTGACGAGACTGACTCCGGTCTCGATATAGATGCTCTGCGTGTTGTGGCGGAGGGGGTCAATAAACTCAAGACCGAGAACAACGCCACTATAGTCATTACCCATTATCAGCGTCTGCTCGATTACATTAAGCCCCAGTTTATCCATATCCTCTATAAAGGTAGGATTGTGATGACAGGTGGCCCTGAACTCGCGCTTGAACTTGAGGAGAGGGGTTACGACTGGATAAAACAGCAGGTGGATGCCCAAGAAAATAACTGACATGCTTCGCCGGAATTCTGACTCACGTATTTCCGGGATAACAAGGAAGGGAAATGAATGCTCTAAAACAATATATAGACCTTTACAAACGACATAATGACCTTGTCGACGGTAATAGTGCCGGGGTGCTCAACGCTCTCCGTCCGGGCGCGCTTGAGGCTCTTGAGAATATGAGGTTGCCGGCTTACGGATCGGAAAATTATGAGACTACCGATCTCGAGGCAATACTCTCGCCGGATTACGGCGTGAATATAGCGAGAGTGGACATTGACGTGAATCCTGCCGCCACATTTCATTGCGGGGTGCCCAATCTATCGACGGCTCTTTTTCTGAACGTCAACGATATATATGCTGAGACGGAAAGGTCGCATGAGGGTTTGCCGGAGGGTGTCTATGCCGGCAGTCTGCGTCGTTTTGCCACGGAATATCCGGAAGTGGCGGCCAAATATTACGGTGCCTGTGCGGATATTGAAAATCCTATAGTGGCTCTCGACACACTCCTTGCACAGGATGGTGTCGCCGTGTGGGTGAAAAAGGGTGTGAAGGTAGAAAAGCCTTTGCAAATTGTGAATATTCTCCAGAACGGAGTGCCTCTAATGGCTGTGCGACGCCTTCTCGTGATTGTGGAGGAAGGTGCAGAGGTGACTATTCTCGGTTGTGACCATACCCAGAATCCGGATGTCGAATTTCTGGCTTTACAGACTGTTGAGATGTTTGTTGACAAGGGTAGCCGGCTTGATTACTATGATCTTGAGGAGTCGACAGAGAAGACGTCAAGGCTTTCCTCCCTATATTTGAGACAGGGTGCCGACAGCAATGTGCTCATCGACGGCATGACCCTCTATAATGGAAGGACAAGGAATGAGTATTATTGTCGCTTTGAAGGGGAAAGAGGCTCGCTGCGCCTCCTCGGTATGGGTATAGAAGACCGCAGCCGGCGTCTCGACACTTATACAAAGGTGGATCATCTGCATAAGGAATGCCATACGGATGAGTTGTTCAAGTTTGTGCTTGATGATGAGGCCGTGGGTGCGTTCGCAGGGTTGGTGCACGTGGTGAAAGGGGCCGATAAGACGGAGGCTTATCAGAGCAACAGGAATATTGTGGGGTCAGACAAGGCCCGGATGTTCTCCAAGCCTCAGTTGGAGATATATGATGATGACGTGAAGTGCAGTCATGGTGCCGCGACGGGACAACTTGACGAGACTCAGGTATTCTATATGCGTACGAGAGGGATACCGGAAGATACCGCCAAACTGTTGTTGAAGCAGGCGTTTATGGCAGATGTCATAGATGGTGTCCGCATGAAAGGGTTGAAGGAACGTCTTCAACTTCTCGTGGAGCGTCGATTTGCGGGGCATCCGCTTAATTGTTCCTCTTGTCATTCGGCATGCCCGCAAGGAGAGGAGGGTGAGGAATGTTGACCGAAAGCGACATAATACGGTTGCGTGAGGAATTCCCCATACTCGGAAGGGAAGTGTCGGGCAGGAAGATGGTGTATCTTGACAATACCGCTACTTCCCAGACACCCCGTTCCGTCGTGGATGAGATACACCGTATCTATACCACATCGAAGGCCAACGTACACCGTGGCGTTCACACTCTGTCGCAGGAGATGACTGATCTTCAGGAGCAGAGCCGTGAGCGCATAAGGAAATATATAAATGCGGAGTCGCGTGAGGAGGTGATTTTCACCCGGGGCACGACAGAGGCTATAAATCTTGTGGCCTCTTCGTTCGGAAGCAGATTCCACGAGGGGGATGAGGTGATACTTACCGTCATGGAGCATCATGCCAATATCGTACCCTGGCAACTGTTGCGTGATAGGTGCGGGATTGTGCTTCGTGTGGTGGATATAAACGACAAGGGGGAACTTGATATGGAACAGTACCGTTCCCTCTTCAACGAGCGCACTGTCATGGCTTCATTCTGTCATGTCAGCAATGTGTTGGGTACGGTCAATCCGGTGAAGGAGATGATTTCCTTCGCCCATTCCAAGGGTGTGCCGGTGTTGGTCGACGGAGCCCAGGCATCCCCGCATCTCCTTATCGATGTGATGGATCTGGATTGCGATTTCTACGTCTTTTCTGCCCATAAGATGTATGGCCCGACGGGTATAGGTGTGCTATACGGGAAAAAACGCTGGCTTGAGGAGATGCCTCCCTATCAGGGTGGCGGCGAGATGATAGCGAAAGTTACGTTTGCACACACCACCTACGCCGAATTACCTTTTAAATTCGAGGCCGGAACCCCTGATTTCGTGGGAATAGCGGCGTTCTCCAAAGCGATAGATTTCATTGAGAGAGTAGGCATGGACAACATAGCCGCCCATGAACATGCTCTCCTTGAATATACGCAGGAAAAGATGGAGAAAGTGCCCGGATTGAGGATTTTCGGTACGGCCCCTGATAAAAGTGCCGTTATCTCTTTCCTTGTGGGTCGTTCTCATCCGTATGATCTTGGTCTGCTTCTTGACAAACAAGGTGTAGAGGTCCGTACAGGTCATCACTGCGCGATGCCGCTGATGGATCGCCTCGACATACCGGGTACGGTCAGGGCATCATTTGCTGTATATAATACATTTGAGGAGGCTGACATGTTTCTGAAGGCACTCACCCGAGCAGCCGCCATACTTGAATAGATATTTCTGCGACATAAAATTAATTTCCCATCATCTAATGTTAAACAGAAGATGATGGGAAATTAATTTTTATACTTAGTTAATTGTCTGTATAAGCCAGTCGGTAATCGTTCTGTCGTCAGTGGAGAAGTTGGCGGCGATGAGGAACACCTTGCGCTTGTCGGCGGAGAAGGGTATTGCGTAGCCTCTATCGAGAATCTGCTCCAAGGCAACCTGAGTAATGCCGTTTATCTTGAACTCGAAGATGTAGACAAACCTGTCGGTAATGACCTGCATGTCGCATCTTCCGGCAGCCGAATGAATCTCGGTCCTGACGTTCAGGCCGAGCATCTTGGCTGCTATTGCCATCATGTTCTGGAAATGTATCTCCTTGTTCCGTTCAGGTTCTGATGGGAGATCGGCGAATAGTGCCCTTAGCCGACGCATGAAGTCATCGGGTCTACCCTCAAGGAAATCGTCGGTCAGAGTCCTCACGTCAAAGTCGCTTCCACCACCCCTTGTGCGGAAGAAATGGTTCTTTAGCGAGGTCCAGAAAGCCTGGTAGACCTCTCGGTTCGGAAAACCGAGTGTGTATTCCCCCGTCTCGTGGTCATAACCCTTTATGGTCAGGTATCCCGTCTGATACAGCAGTGGAACGAAATCATACCTCAGGTCTGTAATGTTCCCCAATTGTGCCTCGGTGCGACGCTGGCCGTCAAGCCGGTCAAGGGGATATGAGTTGTTCTCGATCAGTCTTATCAGGTAGGAGGGTGAACCTGTGGCGAACCAGAAACTGTCAAGCCTGTTTTCTTCAAATGCGTAGAGAACGCTGAAAGGGTTGTAGATATCCTCACCCGTGGGGGCGAAGTGGTATCCGTCGTACATTGTCTTGAAAGAATCCCAGACTTCTGAGTGCTGCATACCTGTCACTTCGGCGAAATCTGCGACCGATCGGTTGAAATCCCTCCGGAACTCGGATTCCGAGATGCCGCAGAGGTCGTTGTATTCCGGGAGCATGGATATATCCCGGAGGTTGTTAAGACCGCTGAAAATGGATACCTTACCGAATCTCGAGACTCCCGTCAGCATGGCGAACCTGATATATTCGTCGCAAGCCTTTATGCAGGAATAGAAACTGCGGAGTTCATTTCTGAGAGTCTCGTGCAGTTGGTCATCGTGTAGGCAGTCGAGCAGAGGCTTGTCATATTCGTCAATCAGGATGACTACCTTTTTATTATACTTAATATGAGCCTTTAGGATAAGTTGCTTGAAGCGGGTGGCGATACTGCCCGAAGATGTCAGGTTATAAAGGAGTTCGATTCTGTCAAGATAAAACCCGATATTTTCCACAAGCCGTGATGTGTCCACATAGTTCTCTCCACTGAGGTCAAGACGGAAAACGGGAAATTCGGTCCACTCGGATTCAAGGTTTGAAATGGCGAGCCCCTTGAAAAGTTCCCTCTTCCCCTTGAAATAAGCCTCCAGAGTAGACATCAGAAGGCTTTTCCCGAAACGTCGCGGACGGCTCAGGAAAACATACTTCGCCCTATGCGCCAGCCTATGTATGAGGGCTGTCTTATCCACATAGAAATATTTCTCCTCGATAATCTCGGAGAAAGTCTGGATGCCGACCGGGTATTTTATTTCATTCGCCATGTTCCCCTTTACATAATTGTTTAAGTGCAAAAATAAATAAAAATAATGAGATCCCGACCCTTACCAATGAGGAATTTAAATTTTATCTATGTGGATTGGGTTATTGAGGTTTAACTTCAGGAAAGAGGATACTGAGGAATTCATTTTCAAAATTGGGCGTGAACACATCTTTGCCGATATTCGAGCGAATCTCCTCAATGGGCCAGAACCTTCCGCCGTCAAGTTCATCGGATGGGACAATATCGCCATCAATTACGGTCTTGAATGCGTTGATAAGTTCACGCTCCCTGTCGGATTCAAAAACATACGACTTGATGCATTCCGGTTTGAAATCCTTGATGTTCAATTCCTCTGCTGCCTCCCTACGAAGGGCCATTTCGACATTCTCACCCAGAGAGATATGCCCTCCGACGGCTGTATCCCATTTCCCGGGCTGAATATCCTTCCACTCAGGTCGTTTCTGAAGATACAGTCGCCCCAATGAGTCAAATACATGAAGATGCACCACCGGATGAAGCAGTTTGCTTCCGTTATGGCATTCTCCCCTTGAGGCTGCACCTGTGATGTTCCCGTTTTCATCTACAATCGGAAACATTTCCGCCGAATTGTCTGAGTTCATTTTTATTATTGTTTCTCTGTTAATCAAAAAATGTCTAATCTCTTTGAATGAAACCATACACAAAATCAATTATCCTGATATTCTACAAGCATAACTGATAACTGAGTGTGTATGACCACAAGGCAAATTTCGTCAGAATCCTCGGAATATACAAGAAATCCGTAAGAAATTGCTGATAGTGATGCTTTCTGACTTGAACGGGAATATTTTTCTTTCAAAGGGATTTACTCTGACATGGAAATTGGTATATACCGATATAACAAATTTAAAATCATTCACCATGCGCAACACGACAACACTTCCTTGCGTCACCAAGTCAGAAATCCTGAACTCCGATCTCCATCACCTCACACGAATCTTCAACCGTTGGCTGAAGTTGCTGACCAGTTATGGAAAACTCGACTTGACAGAGATCGGATCAGATTTCACTGTCATTTCCAAGGTGATTAAATCAGAAGGCATCGATAAAAAAGTAAAACGTGCCGTGAAACGTTGCCGGGATTACGCGCTTGCAAAGGCGTTGAATCTTGGGGATTTCACAAAGGCTCTCAACCGGGCTTTGCGAATAATGTGTAGGGCTCAGGAAGACCGTGAGACACATATTATAAAGAAGCAACGTGCAGATCAGGGTATGTCCGAACGTTACCGACCGCTTACAAAACGTCTTCAGAAAGAGAAGATAAGGAAGATAGGTAAAGAATTGATATATACCGATTCCCAAACAGATGATCCGAGGACAAACAGACTCGTAAGACGTATCGTGGAGAAAAGAGCCGCCCAGACGGTACACCGTATCGGTTTCGGCCGAAACCGTGATAACAATAGGTTTCGTCAGAGCGTGCGGCGTGCGACATCATTCAGCCTCTACAACGTTAATTTCACTGAATATGACGCTCAGAAGCGTGTCACCGGTACACATTGGAAAGTAATTAGCATTCCCCGTAAAGGGAAGAAGATGCTCAAGGCTAAGTTGAGTTACAATTCAGCAGAGGAGGCTATGCAAGCATGTGAACGATATATCCAAAGCCATCCTGACGATCCGCGACCCATGACCACTTATAAGTGTGAACATTGTGGCAAGTGGCATATCGGGCACGAAAGAATGCCGGACCGTATGCCCGAAATGATCTCGGATGAAAAGCATGAGGATGACACAAAAATACCTGCATGAGGCCGTTCGTACCTAAGGCCGCTGAAGATTGCAGGGAAATCGGCAGGGAAAGGGTTGTCAGAGGTGCAACTCTTTCTTATGCCCGAGGGTCCGGGTGTAACTGAATATTCCGGCACACAGAGCGAACCCCATCGAGAGGCATAGACAAACTGTGACTGCCTTATACTCAACAAGCAATGCGAATACTGAACTTACAATGGTCGCGCCGAGGGTCTGACCGACCAAGCGGGCGGTGCTCTGCATACCGCCCGCTCCCCCGGTGCGATGGACGGGGGTAGCCATTACCATCACGATGTTGTTGGGAGTCTGGAACATACCGAATCCCACACCGCAAATAGCCATGCGCCATGCAATGTTCCACTCTGCCGGTTCGTTCCCGGCAAACAGCAGAAGCACGATGCCGCAGATGAATACTGCCATACCAAAAGCCGCTGTCGCTCCCGGATTATGCCGCTCCACATAGCGGGCGGCGATAGGGGAGACTATCATTGTGGCAATAGGCCACGGGGTCATGAGCAGACCGGTTGTTATGGCTGAGAAATGATAATTGTTCAGATAGAGGAAAGGAAGTGAAATCATGGTGATGTTCTGCGCTATGAATGAACATACGGAGGTGGCGATGCTCATGGCATACATCGAATTTCTGAAAAGGTCGACCGGAAGAAGTGGTTGCTCATGACGGAATTGACGTCTCACATAAAACACTCCGGTGATGACCCCTATAATCAGCAGAACCGCACTCAACGCTATATCCCCCTTGCGTGAGAAATTGCCTAAAGCGAAAAATATCAACCCGAAGACCACCATATTTTCCAATGCACTGACCCAATCAAATTTGGGGATATGGTCTTTCGGAGGATTCTCGGGAAGAAGTCGCCAGCCTATGATGAAAGCCGCGAATCCCAACGGGACGTTGATAAGGAAAAGCCAATGCCATGACGCTATCGAAAGGATTGCTCCGGCTATTGTAGGGCCGGCGGCCGTGGCTATCGCAATGCACATTGCATTCAGGGCCATACCCCTCCCCAGTATCTCCCGGGGATAGATGAGACGCACGAGGGCTATATTCACACCCATGACGCATGCCGCGCCCACACCCTGCACGGCGCGTGAGAGCACTACCATGATGAAATTCTGTGAGGCTGCGCACAGGGCCGACGATATGGTGAAAATCACCACACCGGTGAGGAAAATGCGTTTGTAGCTGTGGATATCCCCCATGGAACTGACAGGGAGCAGAAGCATGGTTATGACCAACTGATAAATCGTGATTATCCAGACTGCCGATGAATTGCTTATGGAGAATTTTTCAGCCAGAATAGGAAGCGCGACATTCACTACCGTCACATCAAGAACGGTCATCACCAGCACAATCTGCAAGGCGATGACCGCTATATATTTCCGATATGAGAAACCTATCCCATCCATAAAGACCGTCAGATCTGGCTTACTTGCGATAGGGATTACGGGGCTTGGACGATTCCAATTCCTCGGCGAAATGGTTGGGGAAGGTCCAATGCTGACGCGGATGGCTCATGGCCCATATCACGAGCCCTATTCCGAGAAGGATAAATGGGATACTCAGCATCTGGCCTAAATTCATACCGTATTTCTCAATCATCTCGTATTCGGATGCCACCTGCACATTCTTCACATATTCGATGAGGAAGCGGGGTAGGAAGATACCGATGAAGAAAATGCCTGTGATGAGGTAAGGACGCTCCTCGGCATTCTTTTTCCAATACATCCACATCAGAAGGCCGAAGAGTGCGAAATAGCAGAGTGCCTCATATATCTGGGTGGGGTGTTTGGGCACCGTCTCTCCGTCACGCAGAAAAATGAATCCCCAGGGCAGATCGGTCTCCCCACCATAAATCTCACTGTTCATCAGGTTGCCGAGGCGGATAAGACCGCCGACAAGAGCGATGGCTATCACTAACTTGTCAAACGTCCAGGAGGCCGGCCTCTTGGTCACGAACCAGGAGAAAAGGAACACGGCTATGATATTGGCGATCGTGCCGCCGTGAGAAGCGAGGCCACCGTTCCAGATCTTGAAAATCTCGGCGGGATGCTTCGAATAGAAATCCCATTCATAGAAAAAGACGTGACCAAGGCGGGAGCCCACTATTGTGGCCACAACGATATAGGCCAGCAATATGCCGAGCCATTTCTCGGGCGCACCCTCATGGCGGAACATCCTCCCCACAATATTATAACCGATGATGAAGCCTACGGCAAATGCCAATCCGTACCAACGGACTGAAAAAGGACCAAAACTGAAAAGCACCGGATCTGCATTCCAGGTAATGAAGTCAAGCATATAATATCAGATAAGTTTCAATAAAAGAACCGGACGCCCCGGGTTCGGACTGCGTCTGAAGGATTAACGCGGTGAGGCCCTCTTTTATTATCTGAAAAAGGCCATAACTCCTTGCTGGAATCATGGCCTCCCTATACTTTCAGTCTATAAGGCTCAGCCTACAATGGCTGCCGTGTCTTGTGCGATCATCATCTCCTCATCTGTGGGAATGACTACCACATGCACCTTCGAATCCTTACCGGAAATCTCAATCTCCTCACCGCGGACTTTATTGGCCTCCTCATTGAAGGTGACCCCCATGAAGGCAAGTTGCTTGCATATCCTTTCGCGTGTGCCGATCTGATTCTCGCCCACGCCGCCGGTGAAGACGATGATATCTACTCCGCCGAGAACGGCAGTGTATGCGCCGATATATTTCAGTATACGGTATTCATACATATCAAGAGCCAATGCAGCCTTCTCGTTTCCGGCAGCCACGGCAGCCTCTATATCACGCATATCGCTTGAGAGACCCGTAACGCCCGCAACACCTGATTCCTTATTGATGAGTTTGCTGACGCCTGCCGCATCCAGCCCCTCGCGCTCCATCATATATACGAGCGCACCGGGATCGACATCCCCCACACGGGTGCCCATCATGAGGCCTTCAGTGGGAGTGAGACCCATGGATGTGTCTACGCTCTTGCCGTCGGCGATTGCTGTGATGCTTGCCCCGTTGCCGATATGGCAGGTGATGATGCGCTGCTTCTCGTAGGGTAGCCCGAGGAATTCACATGCACGGCGTGATACGTAGCGATGGCTGGTGCCGTGGAAACCGTAGCGCCGGACGCCATATTTCTCATACGCTTCATAGGGGAGGGCATACATGTAAGCCTTGGCAGGCATGCTCTGGTGGAAGGCAGTGTCGAATACCGCTACCTGTGGCTTGTCGGGCATGAGGGCGGAGACTGCCTCGATTCCGGTGACGTTGGCCGGATTGTGGAGGGGTGCCACAGGGTAGCATTCCTTCACTTTCTCGATGACCTCGGGGGTGATGAGCACGGATTTGTTGAACTCCTCCATACCATGCACCACGCGGTGGCCCACGGCGTCTATTTCATCGAAACTTTTGATGACACCTTCCTTCGGGTCGGTGAGGATGTCGAGCACATTCTTCACTGCCTCTTTAGCGGTAGGCATCTCGGTAGTGATCACTTCCTTCGAGCCGTCGCGCCTCTTGAATTTCAGGAATGAATCGGGTAGGCCGATCTTCTCTACGCCGCCCTCGGCAAGCACCTCTTTATTGGCTGAATCAATGAGTTTGTATTTCACGCTGCTGCTTCCGCAGTTGAGCACAAGAATTTTCATAAGTCGGAATAAGAATATATGTTTGTTACGTGCTTGATCATTTCACTTTGAAGAAGCCTCTTTATCGCCGATAGCCTGGTTGCAGGTGACGATGATTGTGTTGACGATATCTTCCACCGTAGCGCCACGTGAGAGGTCGTTGACGGGAGCCGCGAGACCCTGAAGAATCGGGCCAACTGCGCCGGCACCGGCGAGACGCTGCACAAGTTTGTAGGCGATGTTGCCAGTCTCAAGAGAGGGGAAGATGAGGGTGTTGGCATGCCCTGCCACCTCGCTGTCGGGTGCTTTCAATTTCGCTACTGAAGCGACGATGGCCGCATCCGCCTGCAATTCGCCGTCCATTTTCAGAGTCGGGTCAAGTTGCTTGGCCAAAAGTGTAGCCTCATGCACCTTGTCCACACGCGGATGGCTTGCCGAGCCACGGGTTGAGAAACTGAGCATCGCCACAACAGGGTCGAGACCCGCGATATTCTTTGTCGTCTCCGCTGTGGAAATGGCTATCTGAGCAAGTTCCTCGGCTGTGGGATCGGGCACTACGGCGCAGTCCGCGAACACGAGCCTATGGTCTTCTCCGAAAGGCACACCCTCGGGGAGAAGCATGATGAAGGCACCGCTCACTACAGAGATGCCCGGTTTTGTCTTCAGCACCTGGAAAGCGGCTCTGAGCACGCTTGAGGTGGGGCTGAGTGCGCCGGCCACCATAGCGTCGGCGTCGCCGGCCTTGATAAGAAGGCAACCGAGATACAGAGGATTCTTTACCGTGTAGCGGGCATCCTGTAAGGTGACGCCCTTCTTTTTCCTGAGCTCGCAGAAAAGTTCGGCATATTTCTCTGTAAATTCGATATCGTCAGGATTATGGAATTCAGCCTCGGCGATATGGCTGAGTCCGAGTTCCTCCGCTTTGGCGAGGATTGCCTCCTTGTTGCCAAGGAAAATGACGTTTGCTATTTTTTTAGAAATAATTTGTTCCGCTGCCTGGAGTGTACGCGGTTCGGTAGATTCCGGGAGCACAAGACGCTGGGGATTTTCCTGCGCCTTCTTTGTAAGCCTTTCAAATAAAGTCATGGCCAAATGGGTTATTTTGTTGATTTATAATTCATGTATCAGTGCCGACTGAGATACCGGCTGCCGGAAGCGGGGCGGGCATCTTGTCGGTAAGGTTGATGCAAAGATATAAAAACATTTTCAGAAACGGAGGAAATTAGTGATAAATTAAGTGAAATTTTGTCAAATTGCTTTTATCAGTTCTATCACGCCCCTTTAAAATGTATATGCGCCTCTTATTTTACATCGGCTCAAATCATGGCTCTATGTCAATTTTTTTGTAATTTTACACCCTGAACCGACTTCAACAACAGAAATGAGAATAATCAAACGCCTGTATGGCTTCATATTAAAAAGTTTCCTTCCCCTGTTTGCGATGACTTTCTTCATCGTCCTTTTCATAGTGCTCATGCAGTTTCTGTGGAAATATATCGATGACCTGGTGGGGAAGGGGCTTGAACTCTCAGTCATAGGCGAACTTTTCTTTTATGCTGCCGTGAGTATGGTGCCTATGGCGTTGCCGCTTGCCATTCTCCTCGCCAGCCTCATGACATTCGGTAATTTCGGAGAGAAGTTCGAACTTACGGCAATGAAGGCGTCGGGAGTATCCCTTCTTAAGGCCATGAGCCCTCTGATAGTGCTCATCTCCGGTATTGCGGTAGGGGCATTCTTCTTTCAGAACGACGTGCTCCCCCACGCACAGGTTAAGATGTGGACCCTTCTCTTCTCCATGAGGCAGAAATCTCCGGAACTGGAGATTCCCGAAGGTGTCTTCTATGATCAGATTCCCGGCTATAACCTTTTTGTAGAGGGGAAGAACAGGGAGACCGGAATGCTCTATAAGGTGATGATATATGATATCAGCAAGGGGGGCGACAACTCCACGATACTTGTGGCCGATTCCGGGCGTCTTGCCTTTACCCCTGACATGCGATACCTGTATCTTCATCTGTTCCAAGGGGAACAGTTCGAGAATCTCCGCGAGCAGCGTAGCATTGACAAGAATGTGCCTTTTCGTCGGGAGACTTTCCTTGACAAGGAGGTGCTGATACCTTTCGACGCAAATTTCAACCGTCTTGACGAGGGGGGGATGAGAAGGCAGTATGTCGGTAAGAATATTGCCGAACTCCGTCACTCCATAGATTCCATAGGGGAGCGGCTTGACTCGATAGGGGGGCAATATGCGGGTGTGTTGAGAAAAGACGCTTTCCCGATATTGCGTGCTCCCGTGGCGTTGAGCAGCGGGCGCAACTCCGGAGCCAGGGCTACCTTTGAAGAGAAGGAATATCCCCCTGTCGCTATCGATACGCTCATCCTCGCGCTCACTGCCACACAAAGGGCTCAGGTGTTTGATGTGGCCGAATCCATCTCGATACGCCAGTTTAACGAGAACCAGTTCAAATCAATGAATGTGTCAGACGACAAGAGGAATCTACGTAGGCATGAGATAGAATTGCTGAAGAAGTTCACTCTTTCGGTGGCCTGTCTTATATTCTTCTTTATAGGTGCCCCCTTGGGTGCTATAATAAGGAAGGGTGGTCTCGGCACTCCCCTTGTCATTTCTGTGCTTCTCTTCCTTGTCTATTACATAATCGACAATACGGGCTATAAGATGGCCAGGGACGGGCACTGGATAGTATGGTGCGGAATATGGCTCTCCACTTTCGTTCTGGCTCCCCTTGGCGTATATGTCACCTATAAGGCCATGAACGATTCGGCTGTGTTTGATGCCGACCGTTACAAATCCTTCTTCCGTAAACTCATCGGGCAGAAAGTGGAGAGAAACGTAAGTTACAAGGAGGTGATAATAAACGATATATCCATACCGGAGGCGAAGGAACGCTTAGGCCGCCTCTCGGAGCAATGTCTTGATTTTTGCCGACTTTATGAGAAGAGGCTCGGATATGCGGCGTATTGGACGAAAGGCTACCCGGCTCCGGTGCTCAATATCATAAGCCAGAATCTGGAGGATGATGTGGATTATATGACGGATTGCCGGAATTCTTTGGCTGTGAACAAACTTATGGATTTCCCCGTGATACGCAATCTTTGGCTTTATCACCCCTCTTCGTCAAAAATTGTGGCAAAGATTTGCCTGTGGCTGTTCCCCATCGGTATCCCCCTCTATCTTATCGGGCTAAAGGCACAGAAAAATCTTAAGGATGAACTTCGCCAGGTGTCAAAGGTATGCGAGGCCATAATAGATATTCTCAGTGAGGAGGAAGCATCGGAGAATACCTCGCCGTCCGAACCGGAATGAAATGACATGACATGAATTTGAAGTAGAGATAATATGAATCGGAAATGATATAAATCGGCGGTATAAACCGTTGGAATACAAAAAGGAGCCGCTCTCACGAGTGACTCCTTTTGTTAACAGAATAATGAATCTGTTAGTGCTTAAACTTAATGAACAAAAATCTATCTTCTTTCTTTTCACTTACTATAACGCAGTGTTCGGAAAAGAGTTTAGAGGTTATGTGATAATTAACATTCATTAACTTTTAAATCACCAACTGAGTTCCTGTCTCAAAGAATCGATTCTCTGTTGCAGGCTTTCTCTCTGGCGGTTCATCTCCTCCTGTTCAGTTTCCAGCCTGCTGAGAAGTTGACTCTTCTTAATACGGTCAAAGTTTTGGATGTCGGAAGTTATCTCCCCGGTAAGACGAAGCATAGCCTCTCTGTCCTCGTGGGGAATATTGTCAAATTCAGGAATAGCCGCCTTTATTCTTTCCAAAGTGGAGATGATTGAGGTAGGGGTCAGTTCCGGCTGAGGGGTTTCCTCATGCTCCTCGGGTGTTGACTTCCTTTGGCGACGACGCCATGCGATAATGGAGGAATATTGCTTCTCCATATCCTTCTCCTCAAATCTACGGCGCACCTCCTCCGGTTTCCCGGCAAGGAATGACTCTTTGTAAAGAGCGATTGTCTCGGTTTTCTTCATATTTAAGATACTGTGGTATTATTTATGCCATTTTGTTTATGTAAAGTTAGTAAAAATATTCAATACTCCCAATTCCCGGTGTGTCGCCCTGAAAGGAGTGGCATGGCTCTTTCATTTAAGATTCTTGTCCTTAATATCCTTTTCATGTTGCAGAATAAGCCTCACTTTTGAATCCCTTTAGCTTTCTTTACCTTTCAATTTCATAATAATCATACCTATAAACTCTCCAAATTTCTCCTGATCTAACAGGAAATTTGAAAATTTCGCATTTTTTTATTTTTTGGAACGGAACGATTTTAACATATTTTTAAGGTTTTTTATACTCAAATTCCTTTATTACTTATTGTCGCTTAGTTCATTACAGATTTCTCCTTATCTTGCAACACGTTCCACCCCCGGAACGCTTCCGGAGTAATTCCTCCTCCCGTGAAATACTTTCAATGAAAATAGTCCTTGATGGAGTAGGGGGCTAAATGGCGTTTTTATTTTGAAATAAGTAAAAAATATTTTATTTTTGCACTTAATCACTTCCGTGCATCCGGAAACAACGCTCCGAAGCCGCGGTTGTGGCCAGAACGTCGAATCAGGGATGGTGGCAGCTCCCTGAGGAATTTCACATATCAGATATTATGAGAAAAGAATCAGAACTTGAAGGCGTAACGCTATTAGGCTGCCAGGGGGTGGCCTATCCTACGGATTATGCCCCTCAGATGCTTGAGACTTTTGAAAACAAGCATCCCGAAAACGAGTATGTGGTCAACTTTGACTGTCCCGAATTCACCACGCTGTGCCCCAAGACAGGACAGCCTGATTTCGGACATATCTACATCTCCTATATCCCGAGGCTGAGGATGGTGGAGAGCAAGAGCCTGAAACTTTACCTTTTCAGTTTCAGGAATCACGGAGATTTCCATGAGGATTGCGTAAATATAATAATGAAAGACCTCTGGGCTCTCATGGAGCCCCGCTATATTGAGGTGAAGGGTCTTTTCATGCCCCGTGGTGGCATTTCCATTAATCCTTTTGCCAATATGGGTGATGAGGAGCATCAGGATCTTGTAAGAAGTCGCCGCGCGATGGCTCTCGACATTAAGAAGATATGATTATGGAGAAGGATTGCGTGATAATCTTGTCCGGTGGAATGGACAGTGTGACCCTCCTCCACTATCGTAAGGAGAGGATAGCCCTTGCCGTAAGTTTTGATTACGGCTCGAATCATAATCACCGTGAGATAGAGTGTGCCCGTTATCAATGCGCCGTGCTCGGTATCGAGCATATCGTCATCCCCCTTGAATTTATGGGGAAGTATTTCAAGAGTTCACTCCTTGAAGGTGCCGACAGCATACCGGAGGGGCATTATGCCGACGAAAACATGAAGTCTACAGTCGTGCCATTCCGCAACGGTATAATGCTCTCTATCGCGTGTGGCCTCGCCGAAAGTAGGGGACTCAAGCATGTGATGATGGCAAATCACGGGGGCGACCATTCGATATATCCCGATTGCAGACCTGATTTTGTGGAGGCTATGAGTGATGCGATGAAATATGGCACTTATGATGGAATCACCATAGAGGCTGCCTTCACCCACATCACCAAAGGGGATATCGCGGCGTTGGGTAAGCGTATCGGAGTCGACTACAGCCACACCTACTCCTGCTATAAGGGTGAGGAGAAACATTGTGGCAAGTGCGGCACTTGTGTCGAGCGTAAGGAGGCCATGGCTCAGGCAGGGATAGACGACCCTACAGAATATGAGGAGTGATGAGGGGATGTTAAGAATGATGACTTCGATATGTATTACGTTAGGAAAAGATTTGAGATAAGTGCTGCTCACCGTCTGGAGCTATCCTATCCGAGCAAATGCACACGACTTCACGGCCATAACTGGATTGTCACCGTGGAATGCCGTTCCCGCGAATTGAACAGCGAGGGGATGGTGACGGATTTCACCCATATCAAGGAATTGGTGATGGACCGTCTTGATCATGCGGTCATCAACGATGTCGTGCCGGGTAATCCTACGGCCGAGAACATAGCCAAGTGGATAGTTGACACCGTTCCGAACTGCTGGAGATGTGAGGTGCAGGAAAGCGAGGGAAACACGGCAATCTATGAGAAGGATTAAGGAGATTTTCTATTCCCTGCAGGGGGAGGGTGCCCATACGGGTGTCCCTTCCGTATTCATTCGTTTTTGCGGATGTAATCTCAGATGCTCATTCTGCGATACCGACCATAGCGGAGGGGTGGATATGACCGATGAGGAGATCGCCACCGAGGCTGCGTCATATCCGGCGGAGTGGATAATCCTTACGGGTGGTGAGCCTACACTGTCCATAGATGATGAGTTTGTGTCCTTCCTTAAGGAAAAGACCGGGAAGAGGATAGCCATAGAGACCAACGGAACGAATCCCGTGCCGGAATCGGTCGATTGGGTTACGGTATCCCCTAAAAACGGTTTCCCCGGTGGTGGCGATAACCCCATAAGGGCAGCGAGGGCAGATGAACTTAAGGTTGTGGAGGTGGGTCAGGATCTGGAAGGGTATTTCCATCTCCCTTGTGTGGATGAAGCTACTAGGATGTATCTGCAACCCTGCTTCTTGGAAGATGTCGGGGAGTGTGTCGCAAACAGGGAGAGGACCATACGCCGAGTGCTTTCCGACCCTCGTTGGACCCTTTCCGTTCAGATGCACAGGTTTCTTGATATTCCATAATCCAATAGATTCTCTGTAAATAAAGGAATGGCGGGCATCCCGAAAGATGTCCGCCATTTTTATGCGTCTGTTTAAGGTCAAGCCTCCGACTTCTTGGAGAATTTCCTCTTCGGTTTTGCCGGTGCAACTTCCGGCTCATCCTGCTGCACACCCACGAGGGCACCGTCTACCATGATACGTCCGCAATACTCGCAGACAATCACTTTCTTGTGCATCTTTATCTCAAGACGGCGCTGAGGCGGGATGCGGTTGAAGCAACCGCCGCAAGCCTCACGCTGCACGGTCACGATGCCGAGGCCGTTTCTCGCATTCTTCCTGATACGCTTGAAGGCGGCGAGGGTATAGTCGTCGATTTTGGATTCAAGATCCTTCACCTTAATCTTTATATTCTCCTCTTCGAGACGGGTTTCGTTGACGATATCCTCAAGTTCCTTCTTCTTCTCCTCAAGGATATGTGTGTTGTCGGCCAGACCCTCCTCTGCGCGGACTATCTCAGCAGCCTTCTGCTCCTGTTTCTCGTTAGCCTCACGGATATTCTTCTCGGCGAGTTCTATCTCGAGCCCTTCGAATTCCTTCTCTTTCTCGAGGAAAGCAAACTCACGGTTGTTGCGTACGTTCTCGATTTGCTCCTCATAGCGGGCAATCTTTTCCTTGCGCTCCTCAATCTCCCCTTTCTTCTTGACCACGAAAGCCTTCAGGCTCTCAATCTCCTCCTTATGTTTCTGGATACGGGTCTGATAGCGGATTATTTCGTCTTCGAGGTCTTTCACCTCATTAGGCAGTTCGCCGCGCTGAATCTTTATTGCATCAATCTTTGACAGGTAGGTCTGGAGTTGAAAAAGATTCTGAAGGCGTTCCTCCACGCTGCGTTCCTTATCAATCTTTTTATCGGTAGCCATAGGCGTATTTTGTGTTATTTGTTTCTTACAGATACTTTATAGGATTGGTCTCGCGTTCGGAATAATACGTGACGCATCCCGGAAAACTCTCACGAATGATTCTTGAAAAAATCTCCTTGGTGATGATCTCACTCTCGAAATGGCCGATATCGGCTATGATTATGTCAAGGCCGTAGGAAGTGAAGTCGTGATATTTCACATCCCCGGTCACGATTATATCCGCTCCCGAGAATATGGCATCCTTGATGAGCGACGCTCCCGAGCCGCTGCAGACAGCCACTTTCCTCACCACCAATTGCGGCGACTGGCCGGAATAGCGCAGCGACTTCACCTTGAAGGCTTCCTTCACTTTCCTCAGGAACTCTATCTTGGGTGTAGGCTGCACATCCCCGAAAATACCGAACCCTGTTGAGGCATCACCCTCTTTGGGGTCGAGCACTTTAAGGTCAGACAGTTTCAGGATATGGGCCATCTCGTAGCTTACCCCTTCCCTTGCGGAATCAAGGTTGGTATGCGCCGCATAGATCGCCACATTCTCGCGTATCGCCTTCATGACAATCCTCTCGGTAGCAGTCTTTCCGGTTATCTCCTTCAATCCTTTGAAAAGGAGGGGATGATGGGAGACTATGAGATTGCAGTGGCGTTCAAGTGCCTCGTTGAGGATCTCTTCAGTCACGTCAAGGCATAGAAGCACGGCCGAGACCTCCATATCGGGATTCCCGATCTGGAGGCCGGCGTTATCATACGACTCCTGAAGCCTTTTGGGAGCAAATGTCTCTATGGCTTCTGCAATCTCTCTTACTGTTGTTTTCATTCAGTGGGTTTAAGTTCAAGCTGGAGCTCGTCGAGCTGAGCAGGATCAATGGGGGAGGGGCTCTCGTTCATGACATCACGCCCGGAATTGTTTTTCGGGAAGGCGATGACATCGCGGATTGTATCAAGCCCTGCGAGAATCGACACGAATCGGTCGAATCCCAATGCGAGGCCTCCGTGAGGGGGCGCGCCATATTTGAAGGCGTTCATGAGGAAGCCGAACTGCTCCTGAGCCTTTTCGGGTGTGAAACCAAGGAGTTCGAACATCTCGTTCTGGAGTTCCGGCTCGTGGATACGGATTGAGCCGCCACCGAGTTCCGTGCCGTTTACGATGATATCGTAGGCTGTGGCTCTTACGTTGCCTGTGTCGGTCCTCAGTTTGGATATATCCTCGGGATTGGGGGAGGTGAAAGGATGGTGCATCGCATAGAAACGCTGTGTCTCCTCATCCCATTCGAAGAGCGGGAAATCTACCACCCAGAGGGGAGCGAACACATTCTTGTCTCGCAAGCCAAGACGGTTGCCCATTTCAAGACGGAGTTCGCAGAGTTGCTTGCGTGTCTTCATCTTCTCTCCGCTCATTATGAGGAGAAGGTCGCCCGGTTCGGCGTCCATCCTGTCGGCCCATTCCTTAAGGTCTTCGGGAGTATAGAATTTCCCTACCGAACTCTTGAAAGAGCCGTCGGGCTCCACTTTCACCCACATAAGCCCTTTGGCTCCTACCTGGGGACGCTTCACAAACTCGGTGAGCTCGTCGATCTGCTTGCGCGTGTAGCCTGAGCATCCCTTGGCATTGATGCCTACCGTAATCTCGGCATCATCAACAACGGCGAAACCCTTACCTTTCGCAAGGTCGGTCAGTTCGACAAACTTCATGCCGAATCTGATGTCGGGCTTGTCGCTTCCGTAAAGGGTCATGGCCTCGTTCCAGGTCATCCTGGGGAAAGGCTCGGTGAAGTCGATACCCTTTACATATTTGAAGATATGCTTCACAAGACCTTCGAACATATCTATCACGTCTTCCTGCTCCACGAAACTCATCTCGCAGTCGATCTGAGTGAATTCCGGCTGGCGGTCGGCCCTGAGGTCTTCATCGCGGAAGCATTTCGCAATCTGGAAATAACGGTCGAATCCGCTCACCATAAGGAGCTGCTTGAACAACTGAGGGCTTTGCGGAAGGGCGTAAAATTCACCCGGGTTCATGCGTGAAGGCACGACGAAGTCGCGGGCACCCTCGGGAGTAGACTTCACAAGTATAGGGGTCTCAATCTCAAGGAATCCCTTGGAATCGAGATAGCGGCGAATTTCGAAAGCCATCTTGTGGCGGAGTTCGAGATTCTTCCTTACCGAAGGACGGCGCAAATCAAGATAACGGTATTTCATCCGGAGGTCGTCGCCGCCGTCAGTGTTGTCCTCGATTGTGAAGGGGGGAATTTCACTGCGGTTCAAGACCTTCAGAGTCTCTCCGATGATTTCGATTTCCCCGGTCGGTATGTTTTTGTTCTTACTTGTGCGCTCGGCGACCTGACCGGTGACCTGCACTACAAATTCGCGGCCCAATTGATTGGCTGCGTTGAAAAGATTTTTCTCTGCATCGGTATCACCGGTGTTGAAAACAACCTGGGTAATTCCGTAGCGGTCGCGGACGTCGACAAATGTCATGCCGCCCATTTTTCGGCTGCGCTGAACCCATCCGGCTATCTTGACCTTCTGACCGGCGTCTGAAAGACGAAGTTCCCCGCAAGTCTTGTCTCTATACATATCGGATTCTTTATGTTTTTGCTGACGGATTGCAGGCTGTTGGAAGCCATCCGGACCGTCATTCGGTTTTAACGTGCAAATTTACATAGAAATTCGCGTATTTCCCACTAATTAATGTGAAAAATTCATCCACCCCCCATAATTACCTCCCGACGTTTTACCCTTCTTTCTGAAATCATCAAAACTTAACTATAGGGCAAAGTGTTGTAATATAGGGTGAGGGTCAATCCCACACCCTATATTACATTTGAAATCTTAATTGAAAAACACTGAATTATGAGTGACGTATTAAGTTATGAAGAGAAAAAGGAACTTCCCGACAGTGTGTTCGGACTTCCTGAGAGAAGGGAATATCCTATGCCTGACGCGGCCCATGTGAGGGCGGCGGAGTCTTATTTCCGTTACTGTCCCGAGGAGCTGAAACCGAAACTTGCGAAAGCCATACTGAGGTTCGCAAAGGAATACGGCGTTGATGTGGAAAGCCCCACAATTCTCTCATACGCTTCTGAATAAAAAGTGAGCGGAATTTCCGCTCACTTTTTATTTTCAGGTAGGGGTAGGTCCTTAAGTTGGTTGATGGCAAATTCAAGAATCCTGTCTTTACCGTCGGCCAACTCTTCTGCCGTGCAATGCACCTCACAACCCGGGGAAGGATCAATGCCGAATTCTATACACTCCATATCGGAGTTATAGACCGGTGAGGCCGAGAACCGGACGCCCCAGCCGATAGGCACCTCAGAACTGAAGGGGAGTCCTCCCCCTCCACCTGTCCGTGCGCCGACAATCTTCACGTTAGGCAGGGATTTCATGACGGAGGCGAAACTGTTGGCTGCGGAATAGCACGAACGGTTGGTGAGGAGTATGATTGGCCCAGTCCATTTCACGCGGCCTGATTTCGCCGGCTTGTAGGTGATGGGATAGGGCTTGGAGAAGTCTTCGTGTCCGGGACCCGTTTTGTGGGTGATGTAGCCCCCGCATATCTCCCTGTCGATAAATCTCCCTACGAAAGTATCGATATTAGTGAGGAGTCCTCCGCCGTTGTCGCGGATGTCGATTATCAGTCCGCGGCTGTTGTGGAGAATGGCGAGGATATAGTCGAGCGACGTTTCGCCGACTGTGGTCGAGAAGTTGGGATAATACATGTAGGCGATCTCCCCGGGGAGTTGGGTATACATAATCCCGCTTGTCGACAGCCAATCGAATTTCAGATAATATTCCTCAAGGGTTCTCAGTGAGAAATCCTGCGGATAATCTGTCCACCATTGGCGGTAATAACTTGTTGTGAAGCGCGACGACAGGTTCACATGCCCGTCTTTCAATTCGTCGAGCATATCGGCGCAGATGAAGAAGAGTTCGGTCGGAGTTGTCTCTGCAGTTATTTTCTTGCGGTAGGTTTCCCCTATCTCATCCCAGTCGATACCCTTCTCGCTGAAGAAACAGTATCGGGAGTCGACTATTTCCCAAAGGGCATCGAAATTGCCGTATAGGTTGTTGGGATACTCGGGAGACTCATGGCAACTTGAGCAGACGAGCATACTGAAAATCGGGAAGAGAAGCGGGAGCAGTCTCCTATGTTTTTTATTTATAGGCATAGTCAGTAAAGTGAGTGGATTGTTTCAACGTTGGCTTTCTTGTGTCTCGGTTTCAGTCCGAGTCCACCCGGAATGACTCCAATCATGAAGGAATGTGTGAATATCTTCGTGTTCAGGTGGTCAGACCATTGGGTGTGGGCGTTAAAGCGGTAGCCCAGAGTCATGGCTGTGCGGCCGAAGTCTACCGAGAGGGTCAGCCTGTTGTCAATGCAGAAATTGTAGCCCCACCAGCCGGCGTGGGCGAGTCCCTTATGGTTTCCGAGATATATCTCATAGTAAGTCTCTCCGTATTCGGGGGAGAAGAATGCGGAGACTGAGGGCAATGACACCACATCCCTCAGAAGGAGATACATCTTCCCTACCTTGAAGGATTTCGCACCCGAGAGACGCAAGGCCAAGGATGCGGTGGCCATGGCCTGCACGGGATTGTTGCTGTTGCGAAGGAGATAATATGCGCCGCCGTCGATTCCGACAGATCCTCCCGCCGTTAGCAGTATCTTGTATGGCAAGGTGGTGCGCCACGACATTCCCCAGCGGAATTCACCCGTGAGACCCATCATCCTTGCCGTATGCGCGGGATTCAGGAGGGAGCAGAACTCAAATCCACCGTCGAAGTGCATCATGACCTTTTCAGGATTGAATGGCATGGCCTTGCTCCATTCCCCGTTTACGCCGTAATGCGCCCCGGTGTAGTGGAGGGGGGAGAGGTAGGTGGCAAGCAGGGATGTTCTGCCGATTTCTAAGGAATATATGCCCGTCACAGGGCGGGAACTTCCTTTACCGGCAAGGGTATCGGCATTTTCAACCGTATCGGCTGCCGCCACCCCGAACGACATAAGCATCAAGGCAGCCACAACCGGTATGGCTCTTAAGAATCTGGCAATCATATTCTCAATCTGTTAATAGTTCAAATCATTCTGTATCCGTATCGGTATCTCCGTCGAGGGCGAAAAGGTCACCCTGCACGACACGTATACCCGTTTCTTCAGTTGTCTCCTCCGCGGGGGTGTAGTCCTCAGGCTCGGGAGCCGGCGGCTCCGGGAATCTCACGGGCTCGAGTTCAGCGATGGAATCAACCGTGAAGTTGGATATCCTTTTCCCTTTTGCCTTGAAACCTTTGACAGAAATGAATTCCTCGGCATCGATCTCGACAGCGGGCCTGACGGAGTCGTTCCCCCCGAATTTCACTTCAAGGCGTGGATAGGGTGTGTCGGTAAGGACCATTATCCGGGAAGTGGAGTCGGTTCCCACAAAACGCTGGGGCTTGGAGGAGGGCTCGAACATGAATCTCTTGAGGTAGGGGAAGCCGAGGGAGGCATCGAAAAGGGCGAGTGTCCACACCTTGTGCGGGTCGAATTTCTCGATACGCAGTATGTTGTCGTCGTAATGGTTGCTGTCGGCGAATGTGGATGTGAAGTATTCCCCCTCTTTCGTGATTATGAGCACGAGGTCATCACCCTGGAAAATTCCGAGGCTTTCACCGCGCCCGTCATAATTGAGGCGGAGCACGTCGCGGTCGAACCATACCTCACGTCCGCCGAGTGTGCTTGTCCCTTTCTCCACGAGGCGTATGTCGTCGATCTGATATTTGGTCACGAGATTACCCAGGCTTTCCTTACCCTTTATGGAAAGGTCGGCGAAATTCACCATCACCTCCTTGGCGCGCGGACGTCTTCCCGTCTCGTTAGGCTCATCCTTGAGCACACATTTCACCACTTCCGCCTCTCCGTTGGGGTTGCAGGTGAGCCATTCCAGTTTTGAGCCGGGAATACCTTTGGTGAGGTTATACTCCTTTTCGCGTGTAAGGCCGGTGATATAGCATCTCTTCATATAGGAATATCCGAGATATTTTCCATCCTCATCCATTGTGCCCGGTTTTCCGTGACGGTAGACCACATTGTAGATGGTCCGTTTGTCACCTTTCTTAAACAGGCCTATGTGGATTATCTTCTTACCTACATATAATTTATCCTGCACTTTTACGATTTTGTAGGTGCCGTCGCGATAGATTATGAGAATATCGTCGATGTCTGAGCAGGTGAAAAGGAATTCATTATCTTTCAGGGCTGTCCCTATGAAGCCGCCGCTTTTGTCATAATACAGACGTTTGTTGGCTTCCGCCACCTTCGCGGCCTCGATAGAGTCAAAACCGCGGAGCACGGTCCGGCGGGGGAAGGCCTCTCCATACTTGTCTTTAAGATGGGAGTACCATGCCGTGGTGTATTCCACGATATGGTCAAGGTCAAAGCGGAGGCGTTCGATATCCTTCTCGAGATCGGCTATTCTCTGATTTGCTTTCTCCGTGTTGAATTTAAGGATTCTCCCCATCTTTATCTCCCAGAGGCGTATGAGGTCGTCGCGTGTGACCTCGCGGAAGAAGGAGGGTTTGAAAGGCTCGAGGCGTCTGTCTACATGAGCGATGGCGGCATCCATGTCGGGTGCCTGTTCCACCTCTTTATCCTTATATATCCTTTCCTCTATGAATATCTTCTCGAGGGAGGCATAGAGTTGGGTCTCACGGGTCTCGCCCAACTTTATCTCCAGTTCGCGGCGCAGGAGTTCTCGGGTATGGTCTACGGAATGGCGCAGCAGTTCCGACACACTGAGAAAGTGGGGTTTACTGTCCATAATCACGCAGCAGTTGGGGGAGATGCTCACCTCGCAGTCGGTGAATGCGTAGAGGGCGTCTATGGCCTTGTCGGAAGAGGTGCCCGGAATGAGGTGTACGAGAATCTCAGCCGTTGCCGAGGTATTGTCGTCAACTTTCCTGATCTTTATTTTCCCTTTCTCCATGGCGGAGAGTATGGAGGTGATAAGGGTCGTAGTGGTTTTGCCGAAGGGGAGTTCGGTTATGGCGAGGGTCTTGTTGTCGATTTTCTCAATTTTTGCCCTAACCTTCACGCTCCCGCCGCGTGCGCCGTCGTTATAGCGAGATGCGTCGAGCAGACCACCTGTCTGGAAGTCGGGGAGAAGCCGGAACTCCTCACCTTTGAGATATGCGACGGCGGCATCGCAGATTTCATTGAAATTGTGGGGGAGTATTTTTGATGATAGACCTACGGCGATACCCTCTACTCCTTGTGCGAGCAGGAGAGGAAATTTTACCGGGAGTGTCACCGGTTCTTTCTTGCGTCCGTCGTAGGAGGGTGTCCACTCTGTGATTTTCGGGCTGAAGACTGTCTCTAAGGCAAACTCTGAGAGGCGTGCCTCGATATAACGTGGGGCGGCTGCGGAGTCGCCTGTGAGTATGTTGCCCCAGTTTCCCTGGGTGTCAATTAGCAACTCCTTTTGCCCCAGTTGCACGAGTGCGTCGCCTATTGAGGCGTCGCCGTGGGGATGATACTGCATTGTGTTGCCCAC
This sequence comes from uncultured Porphyromonadaceae bacterium, assembly GCA_947175265.1. GTDB lineage: Bacteria > Bacteroidota > Bacteroidia > Bacteroidales > Muribaculaceae > Lepagella. The sequence goes on from CAMWMD010000008.1 coordinate 86,878, forward strand.
GATGTTCGCCACCTTGTTGAATCGGCCGTCGTCGAGCGTCTGCATGGAATGCAGGATACGTCGCTGCACAGGCTTCAGGCCATCCTCGATGTGGGGGACGGCTCTCTCGAGGATAACGTAACTCGCATACTCGAGATACCAGTTGCGAAACATTCCTGAAAGTATGGTCTTCTTTGCAGTAGGATCGTTTGCAACCGGTTTTGTCGTTTGCTCTGATGAGTCGGAATTTCCGTTAATGTTGTTGATGTCAGTCTCCTCGGAGAGTGAGTCTACGGTATTCTCTATATCTTCGGCCATTGTTCGCAAAAAGTGGAATTTGGCGTAAAATTAAGAAAAAAAGTTTGTAAATCCAAATTCAGCAGACCGACAACCGCTCGCAGATTAAACAAGGAAGTGCAAATATTTAAAATATATCGCTACCGGCCGATTTCCTACAGCGATGCAACCGCATCGCGCTTATTTCGATATGAATTTTGAATTGATCATTCCCAAAAACTATTGCCTGACGCTACAATCTCAGGAGAAAACTTTTAAATGAAAAAGCAAAAATCTTTGCGGGTATTTTTGTATACACTTTGAAAAAGATGGATTTAACGGAATTTATAAGGAAATAAATGAGGAATGTTGGGGAAAGTTATTAACTTTGCGGAAAGACTCATGGCGACGGGGAATAAATTCTTAAACCCCAATAAATGAGGAGATAATTTGTAAGTATTCCGAAAATACTGTAAATTTGCAGTAAAAATGGAATAGACATGAATCATAACCGGTACATTAAGCGAGACATCTATCTTGAAAAGCTGATTCTAAGGCGAGCTAACGGTGAGGTAAAAATCATCACGGGCCCTCGTCGGTGTGGAAAATCGTGGCTTCTAAGCCATATATACCGCGATTACCTGATTGAGAACGGAGTAAGGGCAGAGAACATAATCACCGTAGATTTCGACAAAGATGATGATAAACACGATTTTGACGTGCTTGACCATAAGGCTGTCAAAGAATACATCTATTCGCTCATAAAAAACGAAGATGAGAATTATTATGTGTTTCTTGATGAGATACAGGAACTTGATAATTTTGAACGCTTTGTGAATGGATTAAATGGCCATGAGAACATAGATGTGTATGTGACCGGAAGCAATTCACGATTTCTTTCAAAAGATATAAGTACCATTTTTCGGGGTCGGGGGGACGAGATACGTGTGTTTCCTCTTTCCTTCAGGGAGTTCAGTCAGATGTATGACAGCATCAGTGAGGCATGGAGAGAGTATTATACCTTCGGAGGCATGCCGAGATTGCTGCACTATAACGATAATGAGCAAAAGATTAATTATCTTCAGAGACTCTGGGACAAGACATATCTTGATGACGTAGTGGAGCGGAACAATGTCAAGAACGAGGCTGCCTTATCAAGGTTGGCAACTTCTCTGTGCAGTTCAATAGGTTCTCTGACCAACCCTGCAAGAATAGCCAATACACTTGCAACTGTTCAGAAAATGAAGATAGATTCCAAGACAGTAGCTTCCTACATAAAATATCTTGAAAATGCTTTCCTTTTTGAGAGTGCGGAGCGTTATGATGTTAAGGGGAAGCGGTATTTCGAATCTACTAAGAAATACTATTGCATTGATGTAGGACTTAGAAATGCCAGATTGAACTTCCGCCAACAGGAACTGACACATATCATGGAGAATGTGCTTTATAACCATCTTCGTGTCTTCGGTTTCCTTGTTGACGTCGGAGTTGTGGAAAGCCGCGAAATGAAAGACGGAAAACTGAAGTTTGTTCAACGGGAAATTGACTTTGTGGTAAACAAAGGAGATCAGAAGTACTATATCCAGTCAGCATACTCAATTCCAACTGAAGAAAAGAGAGAGCAGGAATTGGCCTCACTTCTTAAAGTATCCGATTCATTCCGGAAGATTGTGGTTGTGGCAGATGACATCATGCCATATACTGATGACAATGG
>CAMWMD010000009.1 GCA_947175265.1 uncultured Porphyromonadaceae bacterium
TTTGATATTTTATTCAAATTGTGAATATACCGTCATAGGAAATATATTCTTTGTTGTAAGGGATCTTCACTTTGTTATGAGAGATATTTCCGACTATTTAGGGATTGTACCGGAAAGGTTCTTCTGTACAAAAAGTGAGAAACCCAAGGAAGGTGGTATTGTAGGTTTGGGGAGGGGAATTTTGGAGGGATGGTTGGAGCAGAAAGTTTTTTGGGGGTAATTATGGTGATTTCGGTTTTTTTATGTAGTTTTGCAATAATAAAAACAGGAGGGCGGACGAATGCCGGCCGACATCTCTAAATCCCGAATCATTTATGAAAAAATCCGTAATAGTCTTGTTGATGCTTTCCGTGGCATTCCCCATGTTTATGGCAAAGGGGGAGACGAAGGTGGTGGCTCACCGTGGATATTGGAAGACGGCGGGGTCGGCCCAGAATTCCATCGCTTCCTTCAATAAGGCAGACTCAATCGGGGCCTACGGCAGCGAGTTTGACGTTTGGCTGACGAGGGATGACTCCCTTGTGGTGAATCATGACCGGGTGTTCAAGGGCGTAAATTTTGCGGAGGCCCCAGCAGCAGAGATTGCCTCAATCCGTCTTGACAATGGCGAGAGTGTGCCGACGCTTGCGGAGTATCTGTCGAATGCCGGTCGCCACGAAGGACCTCGCCTTGTGCTCGAGGTCAAGACCTACGGAAACGATTCCCTCCGGCAGACTCTCGCCTGTGAGAAAATAACGGAAATGGTGGATGCCTCGGGGCTGCGTGACAGAGTTGACTATATCGCCTTCTCCCTGTTTGCGTGCAAGGAGCTTCACCGCCTGTCGCCGGATCGCGCGGTGTACTATCTTAACGGAGACCTATCGCCGAAAGAGGTGAAGGAGTTGGGTTTCCGAGGTATAGATTACTCCTATAAGGCATTGTCGAAACATCCTGAATGGATTGACGAGGCAAAGAGTCTGGGGCTCGAGGTGAACGTATGGACCGTAGACTCTCCGGAGGTGATGCAGGAACTTCTTGACAAGCAGGTAGACTACATAACCACCAATGAGCCTGAGACCCTTCAGCGTCTCATTAGTGAAAAAGGGCATTCTAAAGAGGGGAGATGAAAGGGGGATTGATAACGATATTAGTTTCCGCCCTCCTTCTCACGACGGGAGGGTGCGGAAAGAGGAAGGCGGAACCTACGCTGAATTTCTATGACGAACTTCACAGTGTAAGCCGCCTCGAACTGGGGCGTATGACAGTAAGCAAGGTCGGGATGATAACCGACTCACCAACTTCCGACGGCAAGGGTCTGCTCGGAAAGACGGAGGCGATGCTGAACTCCCTCAAGGTGGGGAGCCGTATCGGAGTCTATTCATACGATACTTATCTTGTGGCCTACATCGACCTGTCGCGTCTTCAGCCCGGAGACGTCACGGTGGATGAGGAGTTGAAGAAAGTCTACGTCACCCTCCCCCCTGTTGAGATCAAGACAGACGGGCGTGATGTGGAACTTCATGAGGAGCATTCCCGAGTCACGGGGTTCCGGTCGCAGATAACTCCGCAGGAGCGAGCGCGCCTCAAAAGCCGTATGGCTGCGGAAGTGAAGAGGGAGATAGCAGCGGATAAGAACGGACAAACCAAACTTAAGGCCACCGCAGAGGTAAAAGCCAAGGCATGGATAACCCGACTTATAGGGAATCTGGGCTATGAGGCAGAGGTGGTGATTCCAGACTGAAAATCATGAAGAAATATCTGATTCTGATAATAGTGATACTGCTCTTTATCCTTGCGGGTCTCGGAGGATGGCTTTGGTTTTCCGAGGAGGCACCTGATGAGGGTCTTCAACTCCGGGAGGCGCGAATAAAGTCGATAAAGGAGATGGTGGAACTCTGCACGCTCGACGTGCATGAGGAGATGGCGATAAAGGATTCCATCAACGGGAAATGGATTGTGGCACGCCAGACCATAGAGGGGCGTGTGAGATTCAATCTCGACAGCCTGCGTGTGGAGGAACAGGGTGATACGCTGGTGGTGTATCTTCCTCCCGAGAGGATCGATATCCTCGAGAGCGCGGATAAGGATGCCTATAAGGTGCTCGATACATGGGACGGTCGCCCTTCGCTGTTCTCCAGGACTATGACGGCACAGGAGGAGAACATCATCAAGCGGAGATGGCAGAATAAGGCGCGTGAGAGGTTCTATGAGCGAGGCTACGTAAGCCAGGCGCGTGATGATGCCAAGGCGACCTTGCGCTCACTGTTTGAGGCGTCGGGGCAGCCGATAGTCATTGTAGACCCGTTCCCTGCGCCACAGCGTGTGGAGCAGGATTGACGGCAGGATAAGGGGGAGCGACTAACCTCTTCCAGATTCCTGTTGCCCCGGGGGCGGGGGCACTATTGACCGTGCAACGCGCTTATTGATCTCTTTCCTTCGCCTGTCGTAAAACCAACCCCATTTGTTGAAATAACGTATCATATTGACTAAGTGTATGCCGAACAGTTCTGGGCTTCGACGTGATTCGGCATTATGCAGGTGGCAGATCTCGACTTCCGGAAGGAAGAGGGTCTGCCACTTTTCATGTATGCGCCTTGTCAGGTCGATATCTTCGGGATACATGAAGAAGCGTTCGTCGAAAAGGCCGCACTCCAATAACGCTCTGTTGCGTATAAGCATGAAACTACCCTGCATGTAAGGGACGTTGAGGGGCTTCCTGTGGTCGTGTCCGGCGAGAAGATAACGGTGCATCCTGCGCTTCCTGAGGAAGGGGGGGAGAAAACGTTTTGCAAACAGGTCGGCGGGTGTCGGCAGCATGCGGCAGGCATACTGGAGAGTGCCGTCGGCATAGACCATGCGAGGCTGTAGGAGGCCGACATCGGGGTGCCGCTTCATATAATCGAGCAGAGGGGTGAGCGCATCACCCTCCCATGAGACGTCGGCATTCATGACGAGGTGAAAGCCGTCGGGGTTCTCCCGGATTACCTCGCGCATGGCGATGTTGTGACCCGCCCCGAAACCGTCGTTTGGAATGCTCCGATAGATGATTTTTTTGTTACTGATGACGGATTGCTCCGGAGGAACCGATCCGTTGTCAAGGATATAAATACGCCTTACCGCCTCAGAGCGCAGCAGTGAGTGGAGGGCCTTCTCAATCTGAGGGAGGGGGGAATTATGAACAACTATTGAGACAGTCATTATAAAAAGACAGGGATGAGGCCGGGGGTATCCCCCATGTCTCATCCCTGATAAAAAAGTTAGATTAAAGATTCACCTTAACAACCTTATTGCCGGCTTTGGGTATTATGTGCATTGCGGGGAATATTATTCCTTGCACTTAGCGGCGATGAACTGACGGTTCATGCGGCCGATGTTGGCGAGTTTGATGTTCTTGGGGCATTCAGCGGAGCATGCGCCGGTGTTGGTGCAGTTGCCGAATCCGAGTTCATCCATCTTGGCTACCATAGCGCGGACTCGGCGGTCTTTCTCCACCTCACCCTGGGGAAGGAGAGCGAGCTGGCTGATCTTCGCGGAGACGAAGAGCATAGCGGAGCCGTTCTTACAAGCAGCGACACAAGCGCCACAACCGATGCAGCTTGCGGAGTCCATAGCCTCGTCGGCGTTAACCTTAGAGATGGGGAGGTCGTTGGCATCCTGAGCGCCACCGCAGTTGAACGAAACGTAACCGCCGGCCTGCTGAATCTTATCGAAAGCGTTACGGTCGACCATAAGGTCTTTGATAACGGGGAAAGCAGCGGAACGCCAGGGCTCCACGGTAATAGTCTCGCCGTTCTGGAAACGACGCATATACAACTGGCAGGTGGTAGCGCCAGTTGCGGGGCCGTGTGGATGACCGTTTATGTAGAGGGAGCACATACCGCAGATACCCTCGCGGCAGTCGTGGTCGAAGACGATGGGCTCCTCGCCTTTCTCAACGAGAGTTTCGTTGAGGATGTCAAGAGTCTCAAGGAATGAGGTGTCGGGAGTGGTCTCAACGTCTGTATAAGTCACAAACCCACCCTGTGCCTTGGCGTTAGCCTGACGCCAAACCTTGAGGTTGACTTTCATTATATTTTCTTCCATGATTGAAATTTCTAACAGTTATTGGGAATGTAGGAATTGACCTTTTCCCGGTTTATGACTTATAGTTACGTGTCTGTACCTTAATAGCCTCGTAGTGGAGAGGCTCCTTGATAAGTGTGGGCGCCTTAGAATCGCTACCTGCGTAATCCCAGCAGCTTACATAGAAGCAGTTCTGGTCGTCGCGCTTAGCCTCGCCTTCCTCAGTCTGATACTCAGTGCGGAAGTGTCCACCACAACTTTCGTTGCGGCTGAGAGCGTCGTAAGCGATGAGTTCGCCCATAGTGATGAAGTCGTTGAGACGGAATGCCTTGTCGAGCTCGACGTTCATACCCTCCTGCGAGCCGGGGATGAAGAGATCCTTGTTGAAGACCTCGCGGAGTTCGCCGAGTTTCTTGATGGCATGCTCCAGACCCTCCTTATCGCGAGCCATACCCACATATTCCCACATTATGTGGCCGAGTTCCTTGTGGATAGAATCGACAGAACGGTTACCCTTGATGTTCATGAGCTTATCCATCTCAGCCTGGCACTTGGCCTCAGCCTCGTCAAATTCGGGGAGGTCAGTGGAGAAATGAGGCACGGTGATCTGGTCGCTCAGATAGTTCTGGATAGTATAGGGGAGCACGAAATAACCGTCGGCGAGACCCTGCATGAGTGCGGAAGCGCCAAGACGGTTTGCACCGTGGTCGGAGAAGTTGCACTCGCCGATAGCGAAAAGACCCTTGATAGAAGTCTGGAGTTCGTAGTCAACCCAGATACCACCCATAGTGTAGTGGATAGCGGGGAATATCATCATCGGGTTGTAGTAGTTCACTCCGTTTGTAGTGCGAGCGAGTTCGCCCGGGTTCACGTCAGTGATCTCCTCATACATGTCGAAGAGGTTGCCATAGCGCTGGCGCACGACGTCAATACCGAGACGGTTGATAGCCTCTGAGAAGTCGAGGAACACTGCGAGCCCGGTGTTGTTGACGCCGAATCCGGCATCGCAACGCTCTTTTGCAGCACGAGAAGCCACGTCGCGGGGCACGAGGTTACCGAAAGCGGGGTAGCGGCGTTCGAGATAGTAGTCGCGGTCTTCCTCGGGGATATCGGAGCCCTTGATCTGACCTTTCTGAAGCTTCTCGGCATCCTCTTTCTTCTTGGGCACCCAGATACGGCCGTCGTTACGGAGAGACTCAGACATAAGAGTCAGTTTAGACTGCTTGTCGCCGTGCACGGGGATACAAGTGGGGTGGATCTGGACGTAAGCGGGATTTGCGAAGTAAGCACCCTTCCTATAGCAAGCCATGGCAGCAGAGACGTTGCAGCCCATAGCGTTGGTGGAGAGGAAGTATGTGTTGCCGTATCCGCCGGTAGCGATAACAACGGCGTGAGCGGCGAAACGCTCGAATTTGCCTGTGACGAGGTTCTTGGCGATGATACCGCGAGCGCGTTCCACGCCGTCCTTATCCTTTACGAGGACCACGTCGTGCATTTCGTAGCGGTTGAAGCTCTTCACCTTGCCGGCCTGAATCTGGCGGTTGAGAGAGGAGTAAGCACCGAGGAGGAGCTGCTGGCCTGTCTGACCTTTAGCATAGAAAGTACGGCTCACCTGAGCGCCACCGAAAGAACGGTTAGCAAGGAGACCGCCGTATTCGCGTGCGAAGGGGACACCCTGGGCCACACACTGGTCGATGATATTGTTAGCGACCTCGGCAAGGCGGTAAACGTTTGCCTCACGGGCACGATAGTCGCCACCCTTAACCGTATCGTAGAAAAGACGGTAGACGGAGTCGCCGTCGTTCTGATAATTCTTCGCTGCGTTGATACCACCCTGAGCGGCGATAGAGTGAGCGCGGCGGGGGCTATCCTGGATGCAGAAGTTGAGGACGTTGAAGCCGAGTTCGGCAAGAGTTGAGGCGGCAGAAGCACCGGCAAGACCAGTACCGACAACGATTACGTCGAGTTTACGCTTGTTGGCGGGGTTGACGAGTTTCTGATGAGCCTTATAGTTGGTCCATTTCTCAGCGATAGGACCTTCCGGGATTTTAGAATCAGCCGGATTCATTACTTTAATGTTTTCTTTAGACAATTCCATATCGCTAATTAATTATGGTTGTGGTTTTCTGCACCGGGGTTAACGACCTCTACGGGAGCAGCCTCCTCGACAACGGCATCAACGTCAAGATAGTCGATGAGGTCGGAAGCGGCGCGGAGGGTCTCAAGTTTGCCTTCGAAGCCGGGTTCGTTCTGGAAGTAAGCCTTAGCCTCGGGGCTTTCCATCTGAGCGAGAGTGCCCTTCACCATCTGTTTCATCTGGTCGAAAGGAGCGGCAGTGATAGCGTTGGCGGCGTCAGGGCCGAAATCTTTCTCGAACATGGGGATTAGCATCTCCTTGTACTGCTGACGGAGCACTTCGTTGGTCTTGTAGTAGTTCTGATGAGCCTTAACGGTGAATACGATAGCCTGAGCGATGAAGCAGGCCACAACGATGGTAGCCCACCAGCAAGCGATTTTCTTCAGGCGGCCGATCCATACCTGATTGTCCCAACCGCAAGACTGGAACATAGACCAGAAGCCGTGGTTGAAGTGGAACCAGAGGGCAACGAAGCCGATGATGTAGACGATCGGAGTGTAGACCTGAGAGAAAGCCTCCTGGATGAAGAGAGTGCCGGCAGCGGGAGGGAGCACGTCGTGCACGCCGCGAATCTCCTGAAGCTGCATCTTAGCCCAGAATTGGATCATGTGAACCACGAGGAAGGCGAGGATGACGATACCGAGCACGAGCATGTTCTGGCTTGACCATTCCACCCCTTTCGGAGTCTTTGAGATAAGGTAGCGGTCGTTACCGCGGGCCTTACGGTTCTGAAGAGTTAGCATCACCGCATAGATGATGTGGATGATGAGCAAGGCAGCAAGACCTACCGACGCGATGAGCGCATACCAGTTAGCGCCTAAGAATTCGCAAATGGAATTATAGGCGGCCGGCCAGCAGATTGCTACGGCATTCATCAAACAGTGAAATGTGACGAATAGGACGAGCGCGGCGCCGGTGAGGGCCATCACGAACTTACGTCCTACAGATGAACTTGATAACCACATAGCAGTTCTGAATTAAATTTGAGTTTATTTGATGTTGTTTAGTTTGTTTGAGCAGGTTTGTTTTGCCCGGGAAGAGAGGCGGGGAGGGGAGGGGAGCCTACTTTCCGGGGAAATATCTGCAAATTTAAGGTTTTTTAATCATTTAGACAAAATAAAATGTCGTAATTTTTGGGATGAATTAATGAAGCCGTCAAAACTGCAGTGGTTAACGGGTAGACACGGCATTCCGGATAGCGGAGAGAATGCGTTCTATTTCCGGCTCCTTGACCCATGGCCCGGCGGGGAGACAGAGGCCGCGGCTGAAGAGGTCTTCGCTGACACCGTTGACGTAGGCGGGGCAATCACGGAAGAAAGGCTGGAGATGCATTGGTTTCCAGAGGTGTCGGGTCTCGATATTCTCCTTCTCGAGAGCGCGGCGTAGCGCCTCGGGGCGTCCGCATCCGTCATCACCCGATACTGTCAGGTCGGGGGTGAAAGTTATGGCGCAGAGCCAGAAATTGCTGTCGAAATCGGGCCCGGGATTGTCGTGGAGGATTATTCCGGGAATGTCGCTGAGAAGTTCGCGGTATAGTTGCTGAACATGGCGGTGGTGGGCAAGATGGCTGTCGGCTATGGTCATCTGTCCGCGTCCTATGCCTGCCGAAATGTTGCTGAGGCGGTAGTTGAATCCCACGCGCTCATGCTGATACCATGGCGCGGGCTCGCGTGATTGCGTGGCGTAGGATGTCACGAGTCGTGCGGTGGCCTCGTCGGGACATATCAATGCGCCGCCTCCGGAGGTGGTTATCATCTTGTTGCCGTTGAACGACTGTATTCCGAACCGCCCGAATGTGCCGCAGTACTGCCCTTTGTATTTAGAGCCGAACGCCTCGGCGGAATCCTCGATGACGGGGATACCCCATTTCTCAGCCACCTTGAGAATCTCCGAAATCTTTGCGGGCATACCGTAGAGATATACCGGAATTATCGCCTTGGGGAGTTTTCCGGTCTTTGCTACACGGTCGGCTATGGCGCGGTCAAGGAGTTCGGGATCCATGTTCCAAGTATCGGGCTCGGAATCGACGAATACGGGAGTGGCTCCGACGTAAGTGACGGGATTCGCGGAGGCACTGAACGTGAAACTCTGCACCATCACCTCGTCGCCGTGTCCGACGCCGAGCGCGACGAGTGCGAGATGAATTGCGGCAGTCCCGGCGGATAGCGCCACAATGCGGTGTGGCTTATCGTTTCCGAAGAAAAATTTTTCCAGGTCTTTCTCAAAACCGGTGACGTTAGGTCCTAAAGGGACGACCCAGTTGTCGGCAAAAGCCTCATTGATGAAATCCATCTCACGCCCGCTCATGTGGCAGAGACACAGAAGAATACGTTCAGCCATAATACAAGAATAATCAGGCGGTCCCGACATGGGGCAGCCTGATTATTAAAACGTGGTTAAAGATATTAAAATTGTGAGAAAAGTATCCTCAAGGTGTCAGGAGGGTCTCAGAAGGGTTCATTCATGTCAAAATCCTCTTTCTTAGTGCTGTCAGGGTGGAAGAAGGATTTCGAGCGTTCCTTACGGTATGCCACCCTGTCGGCCGGAGGCATGGCACATTCAGAAGCGATACGGTCTTCGTGATATGAGGCGAGATTAGAGGCAAACTTATCCATCATGTTTTTCGTGCCCGCCGAAGAGGCCCGGAAGGCCATTGCATTGTCGATATTCATTCTTCTGGAGACCATATCGACATCAATATTTGCACCGATGAAGTTGAAATTCCAGCCGAGTTCCTTCAGTTGCGAAATGAGGTTTGAAACTTGCTGCCAGGAATATTCCTCAGAAGAATTTTCCATGCCGTCGGTAATTATTGTGACAGAAGCGACGGCATCCTCATGAGTTGCAGCGACGGCCTTAAGGTCGACGAGTGTGGCGCCCACGGCATCCAGCAGGGGGGTGCAACCGGAGGGGCGGTAATCCTTATCGGTTATATCCTTCACATCCTGCACGGGGACGTTCTTGCACAAGTAGCGTGAGGGGAGAGATGGGTTGCCCGACTGGAATACGTAGATGCTTACGAGCTGACGTTGTGAGTCGTCATATTTCTCCTGAAGAGAACGGATTACGTTGAGAGTCTCGTTGCATCCGGCAATTGTCTGAGGAGCGAGGGGCGACATTGAGCCGCTTTCATCAAGGATGATGAGGTTGAAACAGGTTGTTTTGGTCTTTCCCATTTTGTTTTGGCGTTGATGTTTGTTTTCAGTAATTATAATTTGTCTTGGCGGGTCGGGGAAATGTGTTTTCCGTTGTCCCTACATACTGAAATACCAAAATGGAATAAAGGTAAACAGCCGAATGCGTATTTCTGACAATTATTTTTAAATTTATTATTTCAGGTATCTCCTGAGGAAGTCGAACAGCCCTTTTGTCGGGCTCTCCTTGACAATATTTTTAGCGGCAAAATCGGCCTCCTCCATCTCATCAAGCATAGGCTTGTCCGTCATGCCGAAGTCGCCCATCATTGTCATGTCGGGCTTCACCTCATATTCGCACTCCACCATCTCCTCGTTTACTTCAATGCTTAGATCCTGCTCATGCTGAGTATTCTGAACGATGATTCTTGAGGAGGCCCTGTAAAGGCGTGGAGGACGGTTGCGTGCTTTCACGGGTTTTACGTCGGTGGCCTCCACGATACCTGCATCCTGCACGGAGCGGGTGAAGTTGCGGCGGTCGTAGGTGGTGTCGTTTATGACCTCGTAGACTTTCTGCAATTCTCCGAGAGAGAAATATTTGTTCAGGAGGTTGAAAGCGATAGGTTTTAGATGGAGTATCTCCTTCAGCCTCTCTCTTGCCTGCACTACGATATTCTTATGGTCGAAAGCGAGGGGTGGAAGTTGGTCGGCGTCAAACCAATGAGCGTTGGCGGCGTCATCACCGGCAATGATTTCGAAATCGGAAGGACGAACGAGCGCGATGAAGGCTATAGAGATAACCCTTCCTCTCGGGTCGCGGTCAGGGTCGCTGAACACCTTGAATTGCTCAAGATATACGTCGGAGAGATTAGTCTCCTCGCGGAGTTCCCTTGCGGCGCATTCCTCGATCGACTCATCCTGGTGCATGAACCCCCCGGGGAGCGCCCAATGCCCTAAGAAAGGGGGATTCCCCCTCTCAATGAGGAGCAATTTGAGAGAGTTACCGTCGAAGCCGAAAATAATACAGTCGGCGGCTACGGAGGGTCTTGGGTATTTATATGTATACTCACCAGGTATGGAATCGGGATGCCGGGGTATTTCAGGTTGTCGTCTGTTCATAAATCGCGGTCATGTTGTTTTGACGCAAAGTTAATCAAAAAATCAGACAAGGAGAAATTTTTTTGAAAAATAGAGAGGTCCCGAGGGAATCGGCTTGATACCCACGGGACCCGGATTTATGTTGGAATGTAGGATTAATCCTCCTCCTTCATATTATGGAAAACGTTCTGCACGTCTTCGTCGTCCTCGAATTTCTCGAGAAGTTTCTCGATAGCCTCACGCTGTTCGGGAGTCACCTCCTTATAATCGTTAGGAATTCTCTCGAACTCAGCGGAAAGGATTTCGAGACCATTCTCCTCAAGGAAGTTCTGGAGGTTAGCGAACTGGTCGAACGCACCATAAATGAGCCATTCCTCATCCTCAGCCTCAATTTCGGCATCGAAATCCATGAGGTTGAGCTCGAACTCCTCGAGCGAAGTGTCGGCATTAGGCTTGACATGGAATACGCTCTTGTGGTCGAAAAGGAAAGAGAGGGAGCCCTGAGTGCCGAGAGAGCCGCCGTGCTTGTTGAAATAAGAACGCACGTTGGCCACAGTGCGCTGATTGTTGTCGGTGGCCGTCTCCACCACGATAGCGATACCGTGGGGGCCGTATCCTTCATATACGATTTCCTTATAGTCGCCGGCATCCTTATCGGTTGCTTTCTTGATTGCACGTTCCACAGTGTCCTTGGGCATGTTTGCAGCCTTGGCGTTCTGCATAAGGACACGGAGACGCGGGTTCATGTCGGGGTCCGGGCCTCCCGCTTTCACGGCGATAGTGATTTCCTTGCCTATGCGTGTGAATGTGCGGCTCATGTTGCCCCAGCGTTTCAGTTTTCTTGCTTTGCGATATTCAAATGCTCTTCCCATTGATAGAGAGATTTATGAAATTTGTTTAAATCGTTTAAATCGAAATTATCTGAGTTCGGCACCCATCTGTCGGAGTGCGTTTATTATCTTCTGCATCACGGCATCAATCTGGCGGTCGTTGAGGGTCTTCTCATCGTCCTGAAGTGTGATTGCTATTGCGTAGCTCTTCTTGCCGGCGGGGAGGTTCTTCCCTTCATAGACGTCGAAGAGGGTGATGCTCTTCAATAATTTGCGTTCGGCCTTTCGCACGGTCTCCTCGATAGTTGCGAATTTCACGTCGGAGTCGATGAGTAGGGCGAGGTCGCGGCGCACGGGCTGTGTCTTGGGGAGGGGTGAGAATGTCACCTTATGTTTCGCCACGAGACGGAACAGGTTGTTCCAGTCGATAGAGGCATACACCACACCCTGACTTATGTCGAATTTCTTGAGGAGGTCCATGCGCAGTATTCCGAGTTCGCCGATACGTTTTCCGGAGCGCGCCGTTATGTTGAGGCGAGCGGAGAATATCTCGTCGGAATCCTGAGAGCAAACTACGGCATTCTCGGGGAGGCCGAGGATCTTGAATATATTGAATACTATACCCTTGAGATCGAATACGGAAGCTTCGGCAGCCTTAGTGTTCCAAGAGGGGAGTGTGAAGTCGCCCGTCATCCACAGGGCGAGTTGCATCTCTTCGGAGTAGGGGGCAAGCGGACGGTCTACGGTAGGCTCCTTGGAGGGGTCTTTGGTGTAGGTGTTGCCGAATTCATAGAAGCGCAGGTTCGGGGCCTTGCGGTTTATGTTGTGTGCTATCGACTCGAGGCCTCCGTAGAGTAGAGTCTGGCGCATCACCGAGAGGTCGCCGCTCAAGGGGTTCATCACCCTTACGCAGCGGTCGGCCGGGAAGCTTTCTGAATTCTCATAATAAGAAGCCGCTGAGAGGGAGTTGTTCAGAATCTCCATGAATCCTTCCCCAGTCAGGCGGTTGCTGACGAGTTGCTGGAGATGGTAACTCAGGTCGGTGTCGCCCTCGGGAGATAGGTTGGCGTGCATCTCGGTGTCGAATTCCACATTGTTATATCCATATACGCGAAGAATCTCCTCTACCACGTCGCAGGGACGGGTGACGTCCACACGATATGTGGGTATCGTGAGGTGGAGGAGGTCGGGGTCGTTCGCGTCTTTCTCCACGGTAATGTCGAGAGCCTTCAGGATGGCTATCACGAGGGGTTCGGGAATCTCCTTACCTATAAGTGATGCGCAATAATCGAGGGAGAGTTCCACACGGGCCTTCTCAACGGGAGCGGAGCAGACGTCGTCAATTCCGCCGCAGATTTCACCCCCGGCGAGGTCTTTGATGAGTATTGCGGCCAGTTTGGCGGCATATACCGTTATGTCGGGGTCTGCGCCGCGCTCATATCGGAATGATGCATCCGTGCTGAGGCCATGACGGCGTGCTGTAAGGCGTACGCATGTGGGGTTGAAGTATGCGCTCTCGATGAACACATCCTTTGTGGCCTCTGTCACACCGGAGTCGAGCCCTCCGAAGACACCTGCTATGCACATAGGCTCCTCCTCATTGCATATCATGAGGTCGGCAGCCGAGAGTTTGCGCTCCACGCCGTCAAGGGTAGTGAAGGGAGTGCCTTCGGGACATTTCTTCACCACGATTTTCTCACCTTTCACTTTTGCGAGATCAAAGCAATGAAGGGGCTGTCCGATTCCATTGAGTATGAAATTGGTTATATCGACTATATTGTTGATGGGTCGCTGTCCGATAGTAGTCAACAGGTTGCGGAGCCATTCGGGGGATTCCTTCACTTCCACGCCCCGGATAGTCACGCCGCTGTAGCGTGGGCACGCCTCCTTATCCTCCACCACTATGCTCACGGCGCCATCCTGACGGTCGGGAGAGAATGCCTCGACATCAGGAACGGAGACTTCGGGCATAATAGACTGCGGATTTTCGTTGAATGCCTCGCGTGTGAAGAGAGCCTTCAGATCGCGAGCCACACCTAAGTGGCTTGCGGCATCCACACGGTTGGGGGTGAGCTCCACCTCGAGGCAATAGTCGCTCTCCACATTGAAGTATTCAGCGGCAGGGGTGCCGGGAGCGACCTCCTTTTCAATCACCATAATACCGGCGTGGTCGTTGCCGATGCCTATTTCATCTTCGGCGCATATCATGCCGTTAGACTCGACTCCGCGGATTTTGGATTTCTTGATTTGAAATTCCTTGTCGCCGTCGTATAGGGTGGTTCCTACGGTAGCGACCACCACGGTCTGTCCGGCAGCCACATTCGGCGCACCGCAGACAATCTGCTGCACGTTTCCACCGCCGAGGTCGACAGTGGTGATGTGCAGGTGGTCGGAGTTGGGGTGCTCCTCGCAAGTGAGGACTTTACCGATGACGATGCCGCGTAGACCACCACGTATGCTCTCCACCTCTTCCACATGGTCGCATTCAAGACCGAGAGAAGTTAGTGCGGCGGTGAGGTCGACGGGAGAAAGAGAGAAATCTATGTAGCGTTTAAGCCACTTGTAAGAGATATTCATAATGAAACGAAAGTGTCGTGAGTAGGGTTGGAAAGAAGTATTGTTTCCGAGGGTGCAAAAGTAATTAAAAAAAATGAGAATAGAAAATAGGAGTTCAAGAATTGAGCCTACCTCCCGGCTTGTTTTACAGAAAATTTATTATCTTTGCCCCCTCTTTTTAATTGATGCTAACCTATGATGAGGTTCATGGAAAACAATATGGATTATACTGCGGGACAGTATGGATTTGAATCAAGGCGCAGAATAGGGCGCCACTTTATGAAATTGCTTTTGATAAATGCCATTGTCGTGATATCTCTATTATCGGCGGGGGTGTTGTTCCCTTCGTGTGGCGCCGACCCTTCCCGGAAGTGTCTGGCGGATGTGGAGAGGCTTGTCGATGAAGACCCCGATTCAGCCCGGATCGTGTTGGCCGGAATTGATACCACCTCCCTTGATGAAGACGGCACTATGCTGCGAAGACTGTTTATGCTGGAGATTTCCGATAAACTCTATGAGACCCATAAGGATGACAAGGAGGTTTCCGCACTTCTGGATTACTTTATATATAAGAACCGCATGAAAAGGTTTCATCCCGAGGTGTATTATTATGCGGGTAGGGTGTACTACGATCTGGGACGTGATGCCGAGGCACTCAGTTATTTCAAGAAGGCGCTCCGAAGTTTGAAAAAAGGTGAGGATAGGGATCTTCAGGGGAGGATACATTCTCAGATGTGCTATCTCTATTTTGACCATCGCCTCTATAATTACAGTGCCCGCCATATAAAGGAGGCGATAAGGCTCTCGGAGGAGGACAATGACACGGTGAACATCATAGGAGGAAAACTGTATCTGGCCGATGTGTATTTAAAACGTGTGGAGCCTGATTCCGCCGAGTTGGTATACGACAGCCTGGCGGAAATGGCACGTGAGTGCAGCGACACGGTAACGGCTACCACCTACTATACCCAGCTTGCAATATTCTATTATTATTCGGATAGGGTAGAGAAGGCGGATTCCATCATCAACAACACCACGCTGAAGTATGATAAGAGCACGCGGACCTCGGTGCTGTGCATAAAGAATAAGATCGACCGCAGATGCAAAGGGAAGGGTATCGACGAGGATTTCTACATGTCGTTGCTGGATGACACTGACCCCGGGATTCGGTTTATGGCAGCGAAATATATCGCCCAAGGGGCTGAGGCGCGTGGCGACGTTAAGATGATGCTGGAATATACCCAACGTGCCTTCAAGGAGATGAAGGAGACACAGAAGAAATTCAACAATTCCACGATTGTGGAGATGGAGAAGATAATGGAGGAGGCTGACCTTGAGAACGAGAACCTCCAGTTGAGCCTCGCCAACCAGAGGAAGCAGGTGATAATACTCGTCATAGTGATATTCTTTATCCTCGCAGCCGGCATTTCGGCTGTACTGATCGTGAAGATGAGGATGAGGAGAATCGCCGTGACGCTTGAACTTGAGAGGCTCAATGCCGAGAATAATCTCAGGATCAGGGAACTTGAGAGCGAAATCAGGGGAATGAGGGAGGAGCAGAGCCGGAAAGGGAGCGAGGAGATAGGGGAGAAGACTGAAGAATTGACGGCTGCCCTCAATCTGGCAAGGGAGAAGGAGCGTATGGTGAAACTTTTGCTGAGTGCTGAGGAGAGCGTCGGAGAGGAGGATTTCGTGAGATTGCGCTCCGCGCTTCTGGCGGTCTACCCTACCTTCATAGAGCGAATCGACAGCATGGGCCTCCGTCAGCAGGATTACCATGACACCCTGCTCCTGCGTATCGGAGTTCCGCAGAAAGTATGTGCCTCATTCTTCGGAGTGACCCCCTCGGCACTGGTAAACTCGCGCAAAAGATTGCTCAGGAAGTGGAGTCCGGAGGGAAATTTCAAGAACTGGAAGGAATTTCTCGAGACTCTATAGAGGGAGGAGAAGAAATCTGAGCGTAAAAATGAGATGCTGAGAATCAGTGATTTAAAGATAAAATTGACGGAGGTTAATTTTTGTCAACTAAAATATTTGGTGAAAGAAGCCAAATATTTTTATTTTTGTGTCGTCAAGGCAACGTTAGGTACAGTATACAGACGTCCATATTGAAGTTGTCTTCTCGACCACCATCATATCTCCCGGCCGCTTACATCGGGAATATGGTAGAGGAAGGGGGCGGGGAAATATTTGTTCAGTCTATGTTGAGGATAATCTGGAATCCCGCCCCTTCCTTTTTTATAGTGAAAATATAGTCTATGCCTAACGTGAGAATTAAGAATATTGTCAGAGACCGGGGTCAGGCCGAGGGCAGTTCGATACGGAAAGTGGTCCCTTTGCCGAGTTCGGATTCCTTGACGAAGATGCGGCCTCCATGGTATTCCTCGATAATCCTCTTCACCAATGTTAGGCCAAGTCCCCAGCCTCGCTTTTTGGTGGTGAACCCCGGGGAGAACACATTCTTGAAATTCTTACGGGCAATCCCTTTCCCGGTATCAGACACCTCTATCCACACCTTATCTTTCTCGAGACCTGTCCTGATGGTAATCGTGCCTTCCCCTCCCATGGCGTCGACGGCATTCTTGGTGATATTCTCCATCACCCACTCGAAAAGGGGAGGCGAGAGGAGCAGGCCGTGGTCGTCGGAATCCATCTCCATCCTTATCTCCACTTTCCCCGAAATCCTGCTTCTCATGTAGCGCAGGGAGCGTTCGGCTATCTCGTTGATGTATTCCAGGGAAAGTTCAGGGCGTGAGCCAATTTTCGAGAATCTGTCGGCTATGACCGAGAGGCGGTTGATATCCTTCTCTATCTCGTCGGTGATTTCAGGGTCGGAGCCGGAAGCCTTTAGAAATTCGTTCCATGCCATGAGTGAGGATATTGGTGTGCCCAACTGATGGGCTGTCTCTTTGGAAAGTCCGGCCCAGACCCTGTTCTGCTCAGCCTTCTTGGTGTAGACCACGGCGAAATAAATTATGACCGCGAGAATAATCATCACAGCCAACTGTATGTAGGGATACAGGCTCAGACGCTTCAGCAGGATTGAATCCTCGTAATATATATACTGGAAAGTGTTGTGGTAGACCTCGACCCGGATGAAATGGGGATTAGTCTCAGACAGTTCCCTCAGAGGTAGCCCTTTGCCGGCATCCCGGAGGCGTGAGTTGAGATAGTCGCGGTTTCGTTGCGACAACTCCTCGAAGACGGTCTTCTCCATCTTCTCCCTCTCCGGGAGGTCGAAATTCCGGAAATCAATGATTGTGTAGTCTTCATCGGCCACAAGCACGGGAATGGAATTGTTCTGGCTTATTATGGCCAGCAGGAAATCGAAATCGGTGTCAATGTTAGCCTTGGCGAGTTTCTCGGTCGCGCTGGCCCATATCCTCATCCTCTCCCGCTCCTGTTGTGCGAGTTCCTTTACGAGACTGTTGCTGACAAGGAGGAAAAGGATTATCGCCACGGCAGATATGCCGAGGAAAATCAATTTTCCGGTGCGTCTGCGCTCGTATATTTCCGCCTTGCTAAATTTCATGAGTGGAGAATTGGGAATCCGTCAGGATAAAACGAGCCACGGCATCGGAGTTGTTGTCGCCTATTATTATGTCGGCCATCTCCTTGACTTCGGGAATGGCGTTCTCCACGGCTACGGCCACATCGGCGGCGCGCAGCATCGGGATATCGTTGACGTTGTCGCCGAAAGCCACCACGCGGTCGGCTCCGGAGAGGTCCTTGAGCCATTTTATGGCATCGGCTTTCGTAGCCCCGGTTGCGAAGGTCTCGAGGACGGCCAACTCATCTCCGTAAACATCGTGATAGAACAGGGGGTTGCATCGGCATGATTCCTTTATCTCCTCATAAACGGGGCGTCCCTTCTCCGGGGGCTGTATGCTGTAGAAGAGGAGCACGGGGGGGAGCGGGTCGGGAAGCGCCGACTCACCGTCGGCGGGGACATTGAAATGCTTGAAACGGCTTTCACGTCCAACCATGAAACTGCGTTCCGTATCGGAAAGGGGGCCGCTGTGGTAGACTTGAATCATGCCGCCGTGAAAGCAGTAGATGAAGACCGGGAGGGAATGGCTTCGGAATATGCCGAGAATCTTTGCGGCCTCTTGGGGAGGGAGGGTGACGGTATGTGAGAACAGACCGTCGGCCGGGTTCCAACCCGCCGCTCCGGTCATGACGATGTATGGGAGATGGCTACCTACGGAAGCCATAAGCGTAGATACAGTGGAGGGGGTGCGTGCCGTCGCGATGCTGAAGAGCGCGCCGCCGGCGATAGCCTCGTTGAGCATTTCGGCCGATGCGTCGGAGACAAGGGTGTCACGGTTGAGGAGGGTCCCGTCGAGATCGGTTACGTATAAGGTCTTCATCTCTTTTTCCCTTTTCTTGAGATGGCGTCATCGGTCTTTATCTCCACCCATTCCACATCGCTCACCTGGCTCTCGTGGTATTCCACTGTCTCCTTGTCGTTGAAGCGGGCTTCAATATCCGTCTGGGAGAATTCCTTAATCTCTACAAATTCCACATCTTCAGCATATTCCTTTGGTATTATGGGGCCTCGGGAGTAATATTCGTCGCGTGAACGCCCCCGGCGGCGTTGGGAGGAGCGTCGTGTCCTTTCATCTCCGGTGCGCTCGGTCTTCCTGCGTTTGGATTCCGATTTATCGCGGGGAGGCATCCCTGCGGCCTTGCGGATGAAGTCTTCCGTGCGGTTTGCTATGAAATTGTTGATGCGCCTTGTGAGCCACGCACGTATGCGCGCCCCGAAAATTAACCATACGAGTATGATTATTACTATGATGATGACTGGTGTCATATATATCAGAAATTGCAGTAGTGAGAAAAAAGACCGTATCTCAGGGAGATATGGTCGTAAAAGTGATGATGTGTTTATCTACACAGTAGTATCGAAAGGATGAGGTAGAAGAGGATGAACCACATCAGCCCTGCCACTCCGAGGAAAACGCAGAACAATACGGCGGCAATCACGAGCAGAATCTGCGGATAGTGGGTGCGGAGTGAGAATCCTTTTATTTTGAGTGAGAACATGCGCAGATTGGAGTTCATGAGCCAGCATTCGGCCAGGAGGATAGGTAGGAATATCCACCAAATCGAGAGCGAGGTCTGCCCCTGTATGAATTGCTGTGCGAAACCAATCCAGAATATTGCGTTAGCGGGAATGGGGAGCCCGATGAAAGTCGTGGCCTGTCGGGTGTCGATATTGAATCGAGCGAGCCTCACCGCACCGGCCACAGGTATTAGGAGGGCACACCAGGCACACCAGGGGTCGGTGCCGGCGTTGGAGAGGAGTTGATATACAATCATGGAGGGGGCGACACCGAAAGTGACGAGGTCACAGAGGGAGTCGAGTTCTTTCCCGAGTTCCGAGTACGCCCCTAAAGCGCGCGCGGCGAATCCGTCGAAGAAATCGGCCACCGCACCGATAGCAATGAAAATGAATGCCCACTGATATGCGGGTAGTCCCCAGAGGATGTCGGTTCCTTTCGCTGCGCATACAATAGCGAGGCAGCCTGCGAGGACGTTCACACAGGTTATGGAGTTCGGTATATTTCGGGTTATGAAATTCATTGTTTGTGTGATTAGGATTTGAGACGGGCCACAGGTGTAATGCCCCCTTTGACGTTCTGCTTCATTTCTACAAGAATCTCAGTGTCTAAAGGGAGGTATAGGTCAACTCTGGAGCCGAATTTTATGAAGCCGAGGTGTCCGTCGATATTAGCCTCGTGCCCTTTTCGAGCATACGTCACGATTCGGCGGGCCATTGCGCCGGCAATCTGGCGGGCGGTGAGGCGTACACCCGAAGGGGTGACAATGCCGATGGTGCTTCGTTCGTTCTCCGAACTTGCCTTCGGGAGATAAGCCGAGAGGAAACGCCCTCTATGATGGCGCACATATTCCACGGTACCGTCGACGGGATACCAGTTTGCGTGTACGTTAAGAGGCGACATGAACACGGATAGCATAATAGCCTCCCCCTTGATATATTCAGGCTCATATACCTTCTCGATAGCCACGATATGGCCGTCGACCGAACTTATCACCATGTCTTTGCGCGGACCGCGGTAATGGCGTTTCGGGCAACGGAAGAAATTGAATACGAAGAGGTAGACCACGAGGGATATGGCCGAGAAAATTATCGGTATGGTGTATGGAGGCATGAAGAGCCACACCGGAGCGTTGAGCGCGGCGAGCACAAGGAAGAGGAGAATAAGGATGTTGGTGCCTTCTCTATGAATCTTCACGATAAATGTTATTTCCGGTTGGCGAATTTTAAGGATGACAGGGGCGCGCGACGCACCTGAGCGCCCGCTGAATGGCCCATATCAGATGCAAATTTAGGGTTTTTCTCGCTATTTCGCAAATTTTTCGTAACTTTACCCACCTTTTTCACCCTCCATACTTAAGATATGAAAGAAAAGAAAGCAATGCTGGTGATTAATCCTGTGGCCGGGACACGGTCAAAGAAAGGGTTGGCGGATATGGTAGAGTCGCGTCTTGGTGAACACGGCATATCGGTGACGTCGGTAGAGACAGCGGGTAGCGGGGATGCGGGGGCCTTTGCCACGCAGGCTGCCGTAGAGGGCTACGACATGGTTATCTCCGCCGGGGGCGACGGCACAGTCAATGAGATTGCCGGCGCGCTCTCACACACTCAGACAGCCTTGGGAATTCTTCCGCTCGGCTCGGGCAACGGGCTTGCAAGGTCGCTGTGGATTCCCCAGGATGTGGGGGAGGCCCTCAAGATAATCACTGACGGACATATCCTGACTTCCGACCGCGGCATTGCCGGCGACAATCCTTTCTACTGCACATTCGGCATAGGGTTTGATGCTGCCGTGAGCGAGAAATTCGCCCAGAACAAGCGGCGGGGGAGGATGACCTACATAAAGAACGTCATACAGGAATTCATAAGTTACCAGAGCCAGCCGTATGCCATATCCATAGGGGGGCAGGTGCTCACGGAGAATGCTTTCCTTATCGCAGTATGCAATGCCCCTCAATATGGGAACAATGCCTACATAGCGCCTCAGGCCAAACTTGACGACGGGCTTCTCGACATAACGGTGATACACTCCGGCTCACCCTTCACCACGATGCTTGTGGGGGTGGACCTTCTTGCAGGTTCGCTCGACAAGAATACCCACATTGACACTTTCAGGGTCAGTTCGGCCACCATCACGAGGCTTAAGGAGGGACCGGTACACGTAGACGGCGACCCCCTCACTATGGGAAAGAATGTGGAGGTGAGATGCGAGCCGGGGGCTCTGAAGATCTTCGCCCCCTCGTCGCCTGCTGAGTTCAAGCCGATAGTCTCCCCGCTGCGCTCCATGCTCAGCGACATACGCTACGACGTGCTCGCCAAGTTCAGACGCTGACGGCGCGGGTCAATCTCCCCAGCCGCCGAGCGACGACAGGTCGAGGATGATGCGGTCGGTGCGCGTCTCAGGGTCTTCCGGAAGGGCGGGAACGAAATCACCATTTACGGTGGTGATGTAGTTGGGGCGGACCTGAATCTCCCCGCTGTTAATGTCGGTGGCGACAGGGTCAAGTTCGTCGGCCTCAACCGAGAATGACAGGTAACCCAGAGTCTGGGCCTTCCCGTTGTTGATGGAGGGGGTGGCGGCGAAAGTATAGAAATAGAAAAGTTCGTTGTCGGTATTCGCGGAGGGCGTAATCTCCCAGTTGCCACCCGGCACATCCCCCTGAGGATACCGGTAGATGGAGGAAGCGAAGCCGGAGGTCAGTTTATAGGAGAGGAGGGTGGAGAATCTGGTGATATTTACCTTTGTGGGGGTCACGGGCATCGATGATTCATTTCCTACCAGCCTCACCTTCGCGACGATTCTCGGGAGGGCTACGGTCTCCCTCTTTTCCTCAGCCTCTTTCTTGACCACGATGTATTTACCGAAGCAATCGTAGTGGTCGTTGTTGATGAATTCCTTACCGAACTCCTTCATCTCGATGTCTTCATTTTGGGAGGTGTCGTAATAATGGTCAGGGTATTCACCGTTTTCGTCAGCCACAGTAGAGGAGGGTACGTAGTCGGCGAAAAGCGTTATGGTGTAGGTGCCTTCCTCCACCCCCTCGAAGACAAGCACAGTGGAAGATTCTCCTTCCAGCATCTGTTTCTTCTGCACGAACTGTATGTTTCCGGTTTCAGTATTCCCTTTGAAGAGACGGGCGGTGTAACGGAGTTTGTGCGTCGCGTCGGCACGTGTCTCCACCCTTGGCGCGGAGAGGGATAGTGAGATCACGTCAGGCTTATAATCAGTATCCCCCATATTGTCCAGAAGTTCGGTAGATGTGCAACTTTGGCATATCGCCAAGGAGGCAATCATGGTCATGAGGCCATAGGTCTTGAATAAAGATGTCATATTTATTAAAGTTATTATTGTTTGTGGTCTATTATAATCTCCCCCTCCCATTCAAACTCCACCTTCAGCGGGCTTTCGAAGAAATTTGACAGGAACTCACCCCTGACGACACAGGTACGGTCAGGCATCACAGGGATAGTGATTCCTTTTGTCCTTGCCACAATCTGGCGCGCCTTGTCATAAATGATGAGGTCGGCTGTCAGGTCCTCCCCCTCAGGGTCGGGGAACACCGGAATGTTGAGTATGACCGGTGAGGAGGTTTCGGTTATCAGCAGAGATGAAGCCACTTCATAACCGGAAGTATATGCCGCGGGATGTCCTGAGAAAATATTGTAAGTGCAACCCACGGGAGACGTGAACGCCAAGGTTGCCGTGTATGCGTCTGCCGAGAAGGCAGCCTCAGGGTAATGGCGTAGGAAAACAGCGGCGTCAGTGGCCTCTATGCGTATCATTCCGATAGGAGGTGTGAGGGAGAGGGGTACGGTGACACTCCGCCCCGCACCTCTAAGGTCGATTTCCCTTGCGGTGCATGCGCATAGTGGAGGAGCGAGTTTGGCAGGGGTAGCCGTCACACCTTCTGTGAAGGGGAGTATGGAAATTGCCGATAGATTGTCGGCATTATAGTGGAGAGGAGTCTCATTGACAGATTCGACAAGGTCGCACCAGACAGTCACTTCATGTTTACCCTGTTTGAGGAGTGCGGGGAGCGTGACGGTCACGTCTTGAATAGATCCTCCCGCAATCCTGTGTGTCGTCACGAAATTCACCTCATTTCTGTTCTCCCGGCTTACGGTTATCAGAAAACGGTATAACCCTCCCGGGAGTTCCAAGGGGGTATTCGTCGGTTCCCCTACGTGAGAGAGGGAAATGTCGAGGGTTAGGGAAAGGGATGCTGTGACGAGAGTGGGATCATCCGGCTCCCCTTTGGGATAGGTATGTATGCACCCTGTCTCCCCTGTAAGAAGGAGGATAGACAGGAGGTATATGATGAGTCTGCCGGTGAATTTTCTCATGATTGTCAGAGGTCTATTATGTAGCCGATAGAGAGTGAGAATTTATCGATACCCCAATAGGAGGTGCGCCTCATATCGACCCTCGCCCCGTTTTCGGTGTTATAGAAACGGTCATATCGCATGGATGCGTAGCCTGCCCCTATGGAGACATCGGCAATCCAGTGGGAGGAGAGTTGGAAAACGTAGCCGTAAGATAGGCCGGCACCTAATAGAGGACGCCCCACATCCTGATAACGGTAACTGTCGAAGCGGATGTTGAACCATGCTAATGAGCCATGTATCCCGATATAGTGGCCTGTAGGCTTCCTCCGGAAGCGGAAGCGAAGTTCGGGTTGTGAGGCGAATACCCTCAATGCCTTCTTCTCCCCGATAAACCAGGGGCACCAGTAGAGAGGGAGGGAAACGGAGAGGGAGGGGGAGAAATAGAGTTCAGGCTCGATATTCATCACCGTCATTCCCCAAGGAGGAATATTTGTCTTCACGGCCAACATGGGAGGGTCGGTAAGTGGAGGGAGAGCCAGCAGAGCCGCTATCAATATTGGATTCATGATTCTTTCCGAATGGAGGGGGATAGTTCAGCCTTTACGATTTTACCATTATATATCTTTATGAGTAGGGATGTGCCGAGCGGGAGTTGGGGATCTATGCCGAAGCGGCGGGGCTGAAACCAGAAGTTACCCCCATTCTCATCAGTAACCCGCCATGCAATCTCCGCATTTCCGAATTTATCGGTCTCCCCCTCTTTAGGCATCTTATGATACGTCTTCCGCACCTCCAGAGGAGTCAGTGCGTCATAGATGAAGGAATCGGCGGAGGGTTCGGCCCTTCGGTAGGCATTCTCAGGGTCTTCGGGAGATGTGTTTTCAGGAATTGATTTGAAAATCCTATTGAATTCGGGTGAGAGGTGCCACCCGTTGAGCGAATACACCCGTTTTACCGTCAGCAATTCATGAAGGGCGAATTTGTGTATTCCGGCTCCAGCCCAAGCCTTTGCGAGAGCGATACGTATCTTCCCCTTGAACTGCTCAGGGCCTGGTGAGGACAAAGCCTTGAATAGGAGTGAGATATGGAGGCGGAGGTCTTCTCCGCTGTCAATCAGGGTGGCGAGTCTGTACCAGAGGTAATGTTTGGTCGGGGCGAGGAGTACGGCCTTTTTGAGTGTGGCGATGGCATCGGCTTTGTTTTTCTCAATGATATGCACCATTCCCCTCTGATAAAGGATGTTGTGGCTGTCGGGAAAAGCGGCGAGTGCATCGTCGATAAGCCTGTTGAATCCCGGGGAGGGGGTAGTGGAGGTTTCCGTGAGTTCATCCACATAGTGAGTTATGAACTTCTCTACCGTTGAACCGAGTTGCTTCCCCTCATACTCCTTCCGACGCCAGTCGCCGGGGCGGAAGTTGGATATATCCCACAGTTCTGCGAATCGTATCAGTGAGAATCTGACCACATCCTCTTTACCACGGTTAAATGACAGTGTCCCGGCATCCTTATACAGTCTCAAGGCCTGTGTCAGTATCATGGAGTGGAGTTTGTGGGGTTTCGGCACATTCAGCCTGAGATAACGGGCAAGCATGGTCTTGCGGAGATGAATGGCGGAATCGGCCGCCTGATGCAGGGCATAATAGATAATCCATCCGAAAGCGTAATGGCTTTTCTCGGGGAGGGAATTATTGCCGGAGTACTGAATGACTTGATTATATACCTCCAATGCTTTTCCGGCTTTGGCCAGGTCGACGCCCTCGGAGACATAGCGGGCTATTTGTTGGGTCATGACATTAGGTGAGTGGGGATGGCTGATTAAAGAAGTGGAGAGAAGGGAACCGCTCACAGGCACAAAGTTATGAAAAAAACTGTTGGCGTGCAAGAAAATGAGGTGAAAAAGTGAATGTTGCAAAACGAGTCTCGCTATACGGGCTCATCAAGAGGGTTGCGCCGGCGATAACTTTTCGGTGAGCGTGAGGATGAACTCCCTTTCCTCTTTTTCCCCTTCCCTTGCAGAGAGTCTTTCCTAACTGTCGTTCCGGCCTTAGCCGAGTCTTGTGATTCCACTCCGGCTTTCACGTTGATTACGGTCATGGTTGGTTCTTGGTCGGCTGTCTTTATGCGAGAGCATTCGGATGTGATTATTCCGGAGGCCGTGATGAGTAAAGCCAACGCCGCGACAACGAGAATGCCGCGGCGTTCGGAGGCCGATACAGGATGTCTTGCCATAAATCAGAAAGGATAGCCTATCGCAAGGTGGAAAGCGAAAGCATCCTTAAACTTCACGTTGAAATAATGCGGAGTGCCGTTGTAGTAGGGTGTGTGAAGGCCGTATCCGAGGTCTCCGCGAATCACCATCATACCAATGTCCACACGTAGGCCAACTCCGGTGCCGAGGGCGATGTCGCGCAGGAAAGTATTTCCCTGGAGCAGACCTCCCGGACGGAGTGGGTCGTTCTTGAGGAGCCAGACGTTGCCGGCATCAATGAAGGCAGCCCCGTGGAGGATGCTGTAGATAGGGAAGCGGTATTCAGTGTTAAGTTCAAGTATGAAGGTACCTGTCTGGTCGAAATACCCGTCTTTCTCCGACTGGGGTGCGCGATATGAACCCGGGCCAAGCGAGCGCACCGTGAAAGCACGGATAGAGTTGGCACCACCGATGTAGAACTGTTCGGAATAGGGGACTTGCCGTGAGTTTCCGTAGGCGTGTTCGGCACCCACCATTACCCTTGAGACGAGCCACTGGTCGCTTCCCGGGATGAGACGGCGGTTGTAGACGAGTTGCACCTGGCCCTTTACGAACTGCGAGAAGGGGGTCCCGAAAAGACGTTTCTCCCCTTTTACGCCGCAGGCACGGTAGATAAGGTCGAAAATGTTGCCCGCCTCAGTGAATGAAGCCGTGAAATTGATGCCGTTGATGCGCTGCCTCTCCAGAAACTTGTCGAGTGTGTAGGTATACGACAACTGAGGTATATACTGGCTTTGGAAACTGAGGGCCACCGCCGGATTCTGCGCCATGATGGAATCGAAGTCATGGGTGGTGCTCATCAGTTTGGTATACGACAGTTTTATAGGGGTCAACTGATTCAGGGAGTGGCGAGACGCCCTCCATTCGTAGGATATGCCGGTATTGAACTCGGCAAGTTTGAAGTAATGGGGACGATTGAGGATACTTGCGCCCAAGGATATGGTGGTCCAGTTGAGTTCACGTTGTGTGCGCTTTATGAACTTAGGCGCGAGCATACGCGGGAAAGCAAGTGTGGCTGTGAGGCCAAACTCGTAACTGTTGAACACGCTACCGCGGTTCTTACCCGTCTGCCATTCGTATTCGGCATCAAGTTCGAGGCTTAATCTCTCGCCGCCGCCGAACACGTTGTTGTGTGAGAGTCCGAGTATTAGACCGGGACCGATATAACTGTTTGATTTGGATGTGGCGTTCACCTCGATTGAAGCCTCGATAGGGTTCTCAAACTGGCAGGTGGTATAGACGTCGAGCAAGGCGTGTCCGGCCGTAGTGTCGACCGGGACAGGCTGAATCTGTATGTTGCCGAAAATGCCGAGACGCGCGAGGCGGGTCTGCGTGCGGTCCATATCGCGCACGGAGAATAGTTTCCCTTTCCTGAAAGTTATGCAGGAGGGGATAAGGTTCTTTCTCAGGCGTGCGGGCCTCATGACAATCACTTCCCCACGGTTTGTGCTTATCGTATCGGGCACTCCCGGGTTGCGCTTGCTCTTCCGCAGCACGGTGGTATAGATATTGCCGACGCGATATTGCTGGCGCGCCATGGAGGGCATGTTGTCGGCTATGTCGAGTTTAATGGCGATGCTTCCGGGAGTGATCAGGGAGTCGGCGAGAAACTCGATATAGTCAGGACGGAAATAATAATAACCCCTGTTGCGCATCACATTGGCAATCCTGATTCTTTCGGCTTCCAGGGAGTCGACGCAGAAGATCTCACCTTTCTTCAGGTAATGGCTCTTGCGCGCTATGGAATCGACGAAACGCGACATATTGTCTTTCCCGCCAAGATATATTATGGAATCGAAACGGTATGGTTCGGAAAGATTCACCTTATAGTCGATTGCCGCCTTTTTGGGATTACGTTTGTCGTAAACCACGTCGTAAGCCACGCTCGAGCCGAAATAGCCGTTGTTGTCAAGAATCTGCTCCATAAGTTTCGTACGCATCTCGGCGCGCACATCGCTTATGAGCACCGGCTGCTTCACCAGTTTCTTGTAGAGCCAGCCTCCGATACCTTTTGTGGAATCGTTCCAGTTGTTGTAGACCCATAGGCCGACCGGAATCTTTATGAAGGAAGCGAAGATATAGTTGTTGGGATCGCAGTCTACGGCATGGTTTATCTCGGTCATGAGTTCTCCGGGCACTTTTGTGCCCTTAGGCTTAATGACCTCCATTTTGCCGACACCGGTATATCGGGTCTCCCCCTCAGGAATGCGGCGTGTGGTGGAGCAAGAAGACATTACCAATGCCGTCAGGATACAAATGAATCCTGCCGAGAGGGAAATATGACGTATGACACGGTTTCTCATCATCTGTTATTTTTGTAGGATGTTGAATCAAGTGATGCCGGGGGGAGCGGCGCGAGGAACGGGGTGGCCTCACGTGGGGCGGTGTCGTTCTTTTCATTCCGGGCGTCGTCATTGCGGCGACGCCGGCCGAAACGGAAGAGCCTCCGGAGAGTGGCCAGACGGCGCTTCATCACGAAGCCGACACCTGTCTCCGTGATCTCACCTTCAAGGATACTCTCATAACCTGTGTGGCGGAACAGGCGGGCATACATCGTCATGGAGTTGGTCTGCTTCAGTATGTACTCGAAAGATATGTCGCTTATGAGATTCTCCGAGAAGTTTTCATCGGCCGAAGCGTCAGTGGAATAGTTGCCGCCGACGGAAATCTTGAAACGGTTGTTGAAGAGTGATTTCGACATCTGGTAGCTGTAGCTTGTCGTGCTTCCCGTCTCACCGTTGACGGTCTTGTCATACTGGTTCACACCGAAACTGAGATCGACACCCTTCACATGGTTTGCCATCCAACTGTTGAGTTGAGAGGTGAGCATTCCGTAGAGGGCACCCTGTAGCATGTCGCTGCTTGCCGTCTTTACGCCGCCGCCGGAGTATTGGCCGGTAAGGAGGAGGTTTATGGCAGCCATACTGCGTTGGTCAGGGCTCATGGAGAGGAGGTCGTTCTGTATGCTCATATCGTCGTCAGTGCTGAGGTCGAACAGCACTTTCGGGGCCGACAGGGTATTCCCCACGGAGAGTTTGACGAGGAAGTTGACGAGGCGAGAGTTGCCCCCCTCGATTAGATTGGTCTTTATTTCATCAGTTGCGGCGATGCTGAGACGCGGATTCATAATGTCGCCGTTCCAATGGACGTAACTTTCAGGGTCAAACGTGAATTTCTTCTCACCCACCACAGGGACGCTGTATTTGGCGTATCCGTTGCCGATGTTCAGCTGGCCGTTGAGCCTCATGTCGCCCATATAGTTCTGGAAATAGTTGAGGGTGCCTGAGGGGGAGATCTCCACCTTTCCGTTGCCTGTTGTGGCCGTGCCGGGGATATCCACCTCAACCTGTGTGCCGGGCTGGATGGTCACTCCCGCCACTATACGCATGGACAAGGGGGATGTCACGCTATCTGCTTTCGCCACCTGTGCCGTGTCATTGAAGTTGACGAACTTGACTACTCCGCTGGCATCCTGCTGCGTTAGTTCCACCGTGGTCTGTGGCACGGAATAGGTTACGTCGGTTGTGGAGAGAATGTCGAGATTCGCGTTCACGTTCATGTGCGCCATAGGCCCGGTGACTCCCGCATTCAGGTTGAGGAACACCTTGCCGTAGATATCGCCCTTGCTCTTCTTTGTATTCCCTATGAGTTGGAAGTTGGATGCGTTTGCCGTAAGGTTGAAGAGTATGTTGGAGAAATCGGAGGCGTTCACCTGCCCGTTGATGGTAAGGGGATTCCTGTTCTGACCCCAGATATCAAAGTCATTGAAGTTGACGATGTTGTCGGCCACGGTAATCGAATCATTGTCAAACTTCAGGCTTGAGGCCATCATCGGGATATATACCCCCACGGAATCGCAGGCTATGCTGCCGAAGAATTGAGGCTTGTTGAATGAGCCTTTCATGTCAATTGCTCCGTTAAGGTGTCCCGAGAGGCTTGCCACGTCACGTCCGAGGAAAGCGTTGGCTATCTTCAGGGGGAATTCCGTGAGCTCGATGCCGAGTTTACGTGGCACGATGTTGCCTGTTGAATCAGGAGAGAGCATCATTTTAGCCACGAGGGCATCCTCCCCGTCGATTTTGAGAGAGGCTAATGCCCCTGTTGAGCCGTCGTTGTTATGTCCGGCTCTGAGACCGAGGTCGAAATCTCCCACGCGTATCTTGTCGTATGTGAATCCGGTGACACCGATTGTGCCGTTTCCGTAGAACCATTGGTTGGTGTAGCCCATGTTGAGGTCGGCGTTCACCGAAGCGGTCAACGGGGGCGCGAACACCGACATGCGGAGGAAATCCTGAACCTTGATGTTGTTGAGGGTCAGGTGAATTTCGTCATTGCCGTTCTTTCCGGTCTGCGTCTTCAGGTATATGCTGCTCTCGTTGCTCTCCGCGCTCAGGTCGGCGGAGATATGGCGGTTGAGCATGTTGAACTCAATATGGTTGTCCGTATTGAATTTCCAGGGGAGGTAGGCGATTGTGGCCTTCAACGGGGTGAAGTGGACGGATATGAGGGAGTCGGTGAATGCTCCGGTCATACCGAGGCGGTATCCGGTCTCCCCTTTCTGGTTCTTCTGTGAGAGGGAGAGGAGGAGACGGTTGGAGCCGATGTATCCGTTGAGGCTGACATCGGCGAACTCTGAAATCGGGTTGTTGGCCCTGTTCCCCATGTGGAGTTGGTAGTCGAGGAGGGTGCCGCGCTGTTTCATGTCGAAAGTCAGTGTGTCGGCGCGCATTGAGGTGTTGGAAATCTCTATAGCCCCGAGACGTGCCTGAATGAGGGAGTCGTTGGTGATCTGACCGTATACCGTGTCAAGGCTCATACCCATAGTGTTGAGATATTTGCCCACGATACCCTTCCCGGAGGCATTCAGGTCGAGTATGAAGGGGGGGAGGGTATGCTGGAGTTGCTCGACATTGAGGTCACGCCTGTCGATCTGCTTCATTACGGAATCAGAGGCGAGGGTGAAGGAGTCGATGAGGTGCTTGAGGCCGGACTGGCTGTTGAAGCGCACACTTGCCATGAGTGCATCGAGACTTGCCGATACGTTGTCGATAGTGCTCTTGAAATTGGCATCTATTGTGCCGGGGACAGCGAAATACTGGTTTCCGGCAGTCCATTCAAGGTTCTCCACACGGATATCCGCGTCATACAGCCATTTGTCGGGGCTTGCCGAGCCGGTCAGGAAAATCTCCCCCTTTCCATGGTTCTCCTCGGGGGAGAGTCCGAGCGAGTGGAGGTCAAGTTCGTCAATGCGGCTCACGAGGTCAAACGTGTAGAGGTCGGGTGCCAGCGTGCCGCTTCCGTCAAGACGTAGAGCCGCTCCGGGATTCTTTGAAAGTGCGTTTATCGTGAATGCCCCGTCATGCAGGGTCACGTCAGCCACAATATCATGGAGCACCTTCTTTTCGTAGACGAGGGAGTTTATGTCAAGTTTCACGTCGGTGGAGGCATGCGGCAGGGTAGGGTTGAATCCGGCGCCGCGGGCATTGAGGTGAGCCGTCACGAGACCAACCCCAACCGTCGGGGCGAAGTGCGCCACATTGACGTTGCGCAGGCTCACGTCGGCCTGATAATTCTCGGAAGTCAAACTCACCCTGCCATCGGCAGCCACATCTCCGGCAGAGGTCAGGAGGGAGAAGTCGGCGCCGTATGTCTGCCGGTCAGCGGTGGCTGTGCCCTTGAGTTTCATGGAGGGCACCTTGAAGCCCATGTCGCCCATGAAGGCATCTATGACAGAGGGGTCGGTGACGGCACCGTCAAAAGAGAGGTTGGCACGCATCTTCTTGTAATCAAGGGCATCTGCGGCGCGCCCCTTTGCATTCAGGGAGAATACACCCGGCACGGCGACATCAAATTTGGGTATGTCGACATCCCCCAAGGAGCCGTCGGCCGCTATCGCGAGATTCAGCGGCGAGCGTTTTGGGAGGCGGGAGGTATAAGGTTTCAGTGTAGGCATGAAAGCCTCAATGTCGGGGAAGCCGATGCTTCCGGAGAGGTCGGCCTTCAGAGGTGCGGAAGGATTCAACTGCATCAGGGCGAAAGGTATCCCCGCGGTAGCCGAGATGTTTGAATAGAGGGTCTTCATCTCGAGCCCTTTGAGGCTCAGTCCTGTGGAATCCACTCCGATTGTTCCCGAGCCCTGTGTTATGGCGAGTCCGCTCCGTTCTTTGGCAGTGATGCGGGTTATGGGGAGTTCTACAGTCGAGGCGGCGTTATAGAAGTCGTTGAGGGTGATGTTGACATCGTTGACCTGTATGTATGAGGGGTCAAATCCTGGGAGCGGCTTCGCATCCTTTACGGCATAGAGAGCCTTGAAACGGTTAAGTTCCACGGTGTCGCCCTTTATTATCATCGGAGGGGAGGCGGTGGCGGTGGAGTCTGCGGCGGGAGCTGGATGCGCGGCCACATATTCCGGAGTCGGGGTCAGATAGACGGCATCGCCGTCTGAAGCGCCGAGATATTCAGCCGTGACAAGGTTTTTCCCAAGATCAATCACACCCTTGCGCAGATGCAGGTTTCCGGCGGTCAGTGTAAGTGTGTCGATGGTGGGCAGCATCCCCATAGAGAATGTGAAATTGTCAAGCCTGAGGTCGTTTGCCTTTATGAGGAACGGTGTGGATGTTGAATCCTGTGAAGGCTGTTTTTTCCAGACGTCCATAAAAAGGGAGAGGTTGCCGTCTTTCAGCAACGCCTTGTTCAGCAGAATCTCACTTTTGGCGATGTTTGCCGCGCTCTTGTCGTCGACTTCGAGCAATCCGGCCTTTATCTTGAGTATCATGGAGGAATCGGGCGCGACCATGCGGTATCCTCCGTCTATGAGTTTCAGACGGTTTATGTCAACGTCAAGGTTGAGCAGAGGACGCAGTTTCACGTCGGCGATTACCTCTTTCGCATACACCATCGTGTCGCCGGTGGCCTCTACAATCGTCACCCCCTTCAGGGATATGTCGACCGGCCATTTTAAGCGGAAACTGTCAATGGCGATATCCATACCCGTAGATTTGCGGACCATGTTGCAGGCGATGTCCTTGACAAAGGTCTGCACGGGAGGGACGTATAGGAGCACGGGAATCAACAGCACCGCGATCACAATCCACATCAGTGTTTTCAGAGTGACCCGGAGCCATTTGGGGCGTATCAAATGTCTCTTCCCCTTCTTGACCGGAGGAGCGGCCGGTTCGTTGACAGTCTGTTCCCCTTCGGGGAGTGGAGTCTTATCTGAATCGTTCATCGTGAAGTGGAGTTTGCAGGTATGGAATCAATTTGATTTGTCAATGAGTCGTTTCAAGAGCGGATTAATCACCATAATCCAACCGACGGCGCAAATGGCGGCGCCGATGAAATCGGCCAGCATGTCGGTGTATTCGAACCCCCGGCCCATAGCCATTTCCCTTTGCACCACCTCTATGATACAACCCAAAATGGTGGAGCAGGCGGCCGCACCCACAACAATTCGAGGTTTTACCGGACGCCATTGTGTCTTTCTGACGTAGTCAAGAAGTATCATGACGGTCAGGAAGCCGAACATCAGGGCGTGGGCCACCTTGTCGGCACCCGGGAACAGGCGTGGGGAATCAGGACCCAACGGGTCGGGACTGAGGGTAAGCCACAGAATGAGCAGGGTAGTGAGCATGGAGAGGAGGGCAGCCGGGATGCCGGC
The DNA here is from genome assembly GCA_947175265.1 of uncultured Porphyromonadaceae bacterium. Lineage (GTDB taxonomy): Bacteria > Bacteroidota > Bacteroidia > Bacteroidales > Muribaculaceae > Lepagella. The sequence goes on from CAMWMD010000009.1 coordinate 33,093, forward strand.
AAGCCAATCCATAATTTTCTTTATTGAAGATTGTCTCATGCTGTTGCTATTGTTGCGGATGACTGAATACACGTCCCGTGACTAATTAACGCAAGTGGATAAGCAAATGTTTTAACATTTATTTATAATTGGAGAATTTACCATCTCGCCAAGCCTCAATGATTACCCTCGAGAGGGATGGCATGGTGGGGAGCACCGGCATATCATCGGGGGAGAAGAAGCCTCCGGAGGTTATCTCGCCGTCGGCGAAGCGGAGTTCACCTCCGGCGTATTTTGCGGTGAAACCCATCATGAGCTGGTAGGGGAAAGGCCATGCCTGGCTTCCGAAATATCTGACATCGGTCACGTCAAGGTCGGTCTCCTCCTTGATTTCCCTTCTTACGCACTCTTCGAGGCTTTCCCCCGTCTCCACATAACCGGCCACGAGAGTCTTGACCTCGGGATTGCGGAGTGTTGAGGCATGCACGAGCAGGGCTTCGTCTCCCTTGAGGACGAGCACCACGATGGCGGGATTCAGACGCGGGAAATACTCATGGCCGCATTCCGGGCATCTCTTGCTTATTTCGGAGGCTCTTTCCAGCCTGTGTCCGTCGCGGCTACAGAATAGTTCGCTCTCACTCCAGTTTATCAGTTCCGCGCCTTTTGCGGCAGCCCTGTATTTGTCATCGGGGAGTATTTCCCATGATTCCCGGAGGCCGTATCTCACGCACTCCGGCGGAAAGACGGCCACGGCATTGATTGGGGCAGCCTTGTAGCCGGGGAAAACGAAGGTCTCAGTCCCTTCGGGTATGGAAATCTCATCCTCTTTCGGGAGGCGGAGCCGCCCGCCGTCGTTCATCAGCAAGATATGGGATGAGCCCGTGAGCAAAAGTTCTGTCATCGGTCTGTCAGTTATTATCATCCTGTTTTTCCAATTCTTCAAGGTCACGGAGCATTTCCACTGCGTTTTTCCCGGAGGCGGGATGTGTCCAGCCGGGAGCCAGTTCGGCCAAGGGTTCCAGGAAGAAACGGCGCAGGGGAAGCCTCGGGTGTGGCACGGTCAGTTGCGGAGTGTCAACCACCAAGCGGTCAATGGCGATTATGTCGATATCTATCTCCCGGTCCGCGTATTCTCCTGTGGGGGTGCGGTGAGGGAGGGAAGAAAGCGACTGCTCAATCTCCTTTATTGCCTCCAGAATTGCCTCCGGCTCCTCATCGGAATGGAAAGCCAGGGCAAGATTCAAAAAAGAATGGGTGGAATCATACCCCCAGGGGGCAGATTCCACCACATGACTTATCTCAAAATTACCGAACCGCTCGCCGAGCATGCGCACGGCACGGCTCAGATGCAGACGGCGGTTGCCGAGATTGCTCCCGATATTGACAATGACGAAAGCCATCAGAGAGATTTTTTCACTTCAACCTCTTCGTAGGCCTCGATCATATCCCCTTCGCGGATATCGTTGTAGCCCTGAACGGAGAGACCGCAGTCGTAGCCGGAGACGACATCCTTGACATCGTCTTTGAAACGCTTGAGCGAACCGAGTTCTCCGGAGTAGATCACGATGCCGTCGCGTATCACGCGCACTTTGCTTGTGCGCTTGATCTTGCCGTCGCGCACGATAGCGCCGGCGATTGTGCCCACCTTGGAGATGTGGTAGGTCTGGAGCACTTCTGCGGTGCCGGTGATTTCCTCTTTGATTTCGGGGGCGAGAAGACCCTCCATAGCATCCTTAACCTCCTCAATAGCCTTGTAGATGACTGAGTAAAGACGGATTTCCACACCCTCTTTCTCAGCCTCCTTACGGGCAGCCCCGGAAGGACGCACCTGGAAGCCGATGATGATAGCATCGGAGGCGGCGGCAAGAGTCACATCGCTCTCGGATATGGCGCCTACACCCTTATGAAGCACGTTGACCTGAATCTCCGGAGTGGAGAGTTTGATGAGAGAATCGGAAAGCGCCTCCACCGAACCGTCGACGTCGCCCTTGACGACGAGGTTGAGTTCGTGGAAGTCGTTGAGGGCACGGCGGCGGCCGAGTTCCTCAAGGCCGGGACGCTTCTTGGTGCGGAGTCCGAGCTCACGCTGGAGCTGCTCCCTCTTGGCCGCTATCTCACGGGCCTCCTGCTCAGTCTCGAGCACGTTGAAAGTGTCGCCGGCTGTCGGGGCACCGTTCATGCCGAGGATAAGCACCGGGGTGGAGGGTCCGGCCTCGGTGATGCGCTGGTTGCGCTCGTTGAACATCGCCTTGATTTTGCCATAGTGTGTGCCCGCAAGGATTACGTCGCCCACTTTGAGGGTGCCGTTCTGCACAAGCACGGTCGCCACGTATCCGCGACCCTTGTCAAGACTTGACTCAATCACGGAGCCTATTGCAAGACGATCGGGATTAGCCTTGAGGTCAAGCATCTCTGCTTCAAGCAATACTTTCTCCATGAGTTCATCCACGCCGATACCTTTCTTCGCGGAAATGTCCTGACTCTGGTATTTACCACCCCATTCCTCGACGAGGTAGTTCATGTTGGCCAGCTGTTCCTTGATTTTGTCGGGATTGGCCGTGGGCTTATCTATCTTATTTATGGCGAACACCATAGGCACGCCGGCAGCCGAGGCGTGGTTAATGGCCTCGATTGTCTGGGGCATCACATCGTCGTCGGCAGCCACTATGATGATGGCGAGGTCGGTGACCTTGGCACCGCGGGCACGCATGGCAGTGAAGGCCTCATGACCGGGGGTATCAAGGAATGTGATGCGGCGTCCGTCGGAAAGTTTCACGTTATATGCGCCGATATGCTGGGTGATGCCACCTGCCTCACCGGCGATGACGTTGGCGTTGCGGATATAGTCGAGAAGTGAGGTCTTACCGTGGTCTACGTGACCCATGACGGTCACAATCGGGGGACGCGGCACGAGATCCTCCTCGCTGTCTTCCTCAGGAGCGATGGCCTCCGTCACGTCTGCGCTGACGTATTCCGTGGTGAATCCGAATTCCTCAGCCACGATGTTGATAGTCTCTGCATCGAGACGCTGGTTGATCGACACCATCACTCCGATGTTCATACATGTGGCGATGACGTTGTTGACGGGCACCTCCATGAGGTTGGCGAGGTCGTTGGCAGTCACAAACTCGGTGAGCTGTATCACCTTGCTTTCAGCCTCTTCACGGCGCTGGTTCTCGAGCTCACGGTTGTGAAGGGCCTCTTTCTTCTCCTTACGCCACTTCACGCCTTTCTTGGGAGCCTTGTTTGTGAGGCGTGCGAGCGTCTCCTTCACCTGCTTCTGCACATCCTCCTGGTTTGTCTCCTGCTTCTGCTGACGGTCGTTGCGGCGGTTCTTCTGAGCGCCGTCGCCCTTGCGGTCGTTGCGTTTTGACCCCTGCGCGCCGTTCTGACCCTGACCCTGCTTGCCCTCGGCATTCTTCTTCTTGTTGCGGTCGGCACCGAATCCGGGTTGTGAGGCAGCCTTCTCGATGTCGATCTTCTCCTTTCCGATGCGTTTGCGCTTCTTGCGGTCGGAGTTTGCATCACCGGCCTGGGTAGCGGCACCGGCACCCTGGCGGTTCTTGTCGCCACGGCGGCGGTCGTCCTTGCCGCGTTTCTTGGGGCGTGTGCTCTGGTTGAGCGAGGAGAGGTCGATCTTGCCGAGCACCTTCAGTTCAGGCTTTTCGGCAGGTGCGCCGAGGCGGAAGACGTTGTTTTCAGCCTCCTGCGCGGGAGCCTCGGCAGGCGCGCTCTCCTCCTTGCGGGGAGCCTCCGCAGCCACGGGCTCGGGTGCTGTCTGCTTCACCGCCTTTTTCTGCACGTTCTCTCTCTGTTCGGCTTTGGGAGCCTGCTCCTGTCGGGGAGCGGCCGGAGCCTTGGGCTGCTCCTGCTCAGGGCGTGGGGCAGGCTGAGGCTCAGCCGCACGAGGTTGTGCCGGAGCCGGTTTGGATGGACGGGCGCCACCTCGGCGCGCCGCATCCAGGTCAATTTTGCCGAGCACTTTCGGCCCGGTCACAGTAGGGGCAGACCCCGGCTGTTCCGGACGGCGCTCGTTTTTCTCTTTCTTGGCATCCTTGCGTTTCTGGATGTTGCCTTCGACTTTCTGCTTGTCGGCCTTGTCGTTGCTGAATTCGCTCATCAGCATGGACACGGCGCTGTCGTCGATACGCGCGTTAGGGTTGTTCTCGACAACAATGTTGTGCTTGTTGAGGAAGTCAACCACAGTGCCCACTCCGACATTGAGATCTTTTGCTACTTTGCTTATTTTAGTGCGCATATATTGGTGAAGGGTTGTTTTCTTTTATTTATTTCGGGGGAGAGGGGAGGCAGGGTCCGCTTATTCGTCAAACTCGGCCTTGATGACATTGAGCACATGCTGCACGGTGTCATCCTCAAGGTCGGCCTGCTCAAGTTTCTCGGGAGTCGCGTTGAGCACGGCTTTGGCGGTGCCGAGGCCTATGTTCTTGAGCTGCTCGATTACCCATCCGTCGATTTCGTCACGGAATTCGTCGAGGTAGATGTCTTCCTCGCCCTCCTCTATGTCGCGGTAGACGTCAATGGTGTAGCCTGTGAGCATGGTGGCGAGGCGTATGTTGAGGCCACCCTTGCCGATAGCGAGCGACACCTCCTCGGGATGAAGGAATACCTCGGCTTTCTTCTCCTCCTCATTGAGACGGATGGAGGATATGCTGGCAGGGCTGAGGGCTCTCTGGATGAACAGTTGGGGATTGGCCGTATATGAGATTACGTCGATGTTCTCGTTGCGGAGTTCGCGTACGATGCCGTGTATGCGGCTGCCCTTTATGCCGACGCATGCACCTACGGGGTCGATACGGTCGTCATAACTCTCTACGGCTATCTTGGCGCGTTCTCCCGGGATGCGTGCCACCGAGCGAATGGTGATTAGTCCGTCGTGAATCTCGGGCACCTCCTGCTCGAACAGGCGGCGGAGGAAACGCTCGTCGGTGCGCGATACGATCACCTTGGGGTTGTTGTTGTTGTTGTCAACGCGCTTCACGACTGCGCGGACCATATCGCCCTTATGGAATGAATCGCTCGGAATCTGCTCGTCTTTGGGCATGATGAGTTCGTTCTGATCCTCATCTATAAGGAGGGCCTCACGCTTCCACACCTGATGCACCTCGCCGTTGATGATTTCACCCTCAAGGTTCTTGAACTTGGAGGATATCGCCTCCTTCTGGAGGTCGAGAATCTTCGACTGGAGTGTCTGGCGGAGATTCAGGATGGCGCGGCGTCCGAATTTCTCGAAGAATATCTGTTTTGAGACCTCTTCGCCGATTTCACATTCCGGATCAATCTCACGGGCTTCGGTGAGGCCGATTTCCATGTTGGGCTTAGCCACCTCGCCGTCAGGCACCACCTTGAGATTCTGATATATCTCGCAGTCGCCCTTGTCGGGGTTCATGATGACGTCGAAGTTTTCGTCAGACTCGAACATCTTCGCGAGGACATTGCGGAAAGACTCTTCGAGCACACTTATCATCGTGGTCTTGTCGATATTCTTGAGCTCCTTGAACTCTGCAAACCGGTCTACCATGTTGACCGTCTCTGCTTTTTTTGCCATAAGACTTTTAGAATTGTAGTAGATATTTGGTATATTTCACATCTCCGTAGGGGAATGTCTGCTCCACTTTCTCCACTACGGGACGGCGTGCGCCCTCAGGTTTCACTTTCTCTTCAGTCACAATCGTGAAGCCTGATTCGTCTGCGCCCTTCAGCATCCCTTTCAGTTTTTTACCCTCTTTCGTGAGAACCTCCACCTCGTTGCCGATATTCTTGACATATTGGCGCACGACCTTGAAGGGGGATGTGATTCCCGAGGAGCCGACCTCAAGTTCGTAATCCTCCACGTCGCGGTCGAACTCATCCTCAATTTCACGGGTGAGCTGCACGCAGCGGTCTATGTCTACACTTGTGTCGGAATCGATTTCGACCCTTATCTCATTGCCGGATCCTATTTCCAGCTCCACAAGGTATAGGTCGGTGCCCTCAAGCTGTTTCTCTATGAAGGCGGCAAGCGCGGTCTTGTCGATCATCTGTGTTCTCCTTTCTTTTTTAGTGGGTTGGGGTAAAAAATGCGGAGGAGACTGATGTCCCCTCCGGAATGCTTTTGCAAAGATAATAAATATTTATGGCTTTATCCCCTTCGCGGATAGAGTCTACACGCTTTTTATTGCGAAATTAACAATATTTAATATCCAGATTATATTTTTAACACCCTTATACCAATTCCCCGTTGACTGCCTTAAGCACGCGGGCAAGCACGGGATTGTTTTCCACCACCTCCTTGAGGAACTCTTTTGCCGGGAGTTGCTTCATACCTTCCGGCACTTCCGCCACCTCTACTTTCAGGGTGAGGAGGTCGTTGGAAAGGTAGTTGCGGAGGTATTCTATTAGGCGGGGCATCGACAACTCGAAGGCCTGGAGTTGGGCGGGATGGTCCACCACTATGCGATAGGCGTTCGGCCCCGCCGGCTGTGGCTGGGCGGCACGCATGGCATTGACCAGGATGTGGAGCGAAGGGTTTCCGCTGATGAACTCATTCCAGCCTGCGATAAATCTCGCAGGGTCGATGGGCGTGGTGCGTTGCTGTGTGTGTCCGGCCGTCGTGGCAGGACGGGAGGATTGCTCGTTGAGACGGAACGCGGTAGGGCGGCCCGCTCCTTTTACAGTGCGGCGCGGTGGCGCCGGTTCCGGAGTGGTGGCATTCTGTGTGGTCTGCCGTGGTGTTGTAGGGGTAGCCGTTGCTGCCGGGGTGACCGTTGCCGCCGGATGTGGAGCGGCCGCTGGGGAGGGAGTGGGCGTAGGAGTTGCCACAGGTGCCTGACCACCGGCCGGGGCATTGCCGCGCATGGAGTTGGGATCGCCGAGCGGCACCGTGCGATCCAACGAATCAAAAGGGGGCGTGGCCGGTTTGAGAAGTTGGCAGAGACGTATGAGGGTAAGCTCCACAAGCAGGCGTTTCCCGGTTGACGTGCGGTAATTGAGGTCGCAGTCGCTGAGAAGTTTCATGGCGGCGTAATACCACTGGGCGGGGAGAGTCTTCGCCTGTTCTCTATATTTGGAGGCAATCTCTTCGGAGGTCTCCAGCAGGGGGAGAGTGCGGGGGTCGGCGGCGACCATGAGGTCGCGCACATGAGCCGCAAGACCGTTTACGAGGAAGAGGGAGTCGAAACCCTTATCGCGGATATCCTTGTATATGAGTAGTGCGCCGGGGACGTCGCCGGCACGGAAAGCGTCAACGAGGCGGAAATAATAGTCGTAGTCAAGTACGTTGAGATTCTCGATGGTGTTACGGTAGGTTACGTCGCCTCTTGATGAGGCTGCCACCTGGTCGAAAATGGAGAGGGCGTCGCGCATGGCGCCGTCGGCCTTCAGGGCTATTATGCCGAGGGCGTCACGCTCGGTGGATATACCCTCCTCTTTTGCCACATATTCAAGGTGGTCGATCATGTCGTTGACGGTGATCCGCTTGAAGTCGTAAATCTGGCAACGGCTGAGGATGGTGGGTATCACCTTGTGCTTCTCGGTCGTGGCGAGGATGAAGACCACATTCTTGGGAGGCTCCTCGAGAGTCTTTAGGAAAGCGTTGAACGCTGCATTGGAGAGCATGTGGACCTCATCGATGATGAACACCCTGTAGCGTCCGTTCTGCGGGGGGACGTTCACCTGTTCCGTTATTGAGCGGATGTCGTCTACGGAATTGTTGGAGGCGGCGTCGAGTTCGACAAGGTTGAATGAGTTTCCCTGCTCTATTGCCCGGCATGACTCGCACACACCGCACGCCTCGCCGTCAGGCGTGGGGGAGAGGCAGTTGATTGTCTTGGCGAAGATGCGGGCGCAGGAGGTCTTGCCCACACCGCGAGGGCCACAGAATAGGTAGGCCTGTGCGAGCCTCCCGCTGTCGATGGCATTCTTCAGTGTGGCGGTGAGAGCCGGCTGGCCCACCACGCTCTTGAATGTGGCGGGGCGGTATTTGCGCGCCGATACTATATATGGTTTTTGCTCTGACATGTTAAGGTGGTGGTTTCAATCTGCAAATATAACACTTTTTTCCCTCCTTCCGCAACATTATTCCCCGCTATGCGTTAAAAAATAGAAATTCGAAGCCTACAATATCTGATATGACGAAAAGCGCTCTTTACACACGCACCGGAGATGCCGGCACCACGTCACTCGTGGGGGGTGCCCGCGCACCGAAAGACTGTCCCCGACTGGAGGCATACGGTACACTTGATGAATTTTCCTCTTTCCTCGGATGTGTGCTTTCTGACCCTCAATGTCCCGTTGAGATACGGAGGCAACTTCTGGAGGTGCAGAACATGCTCTTCAACGTCGGAGGCTATCTGGCGTGTGAGGTGAAGGAGGGTGAATGTCCTCCGGTATGGGTGTTGTGCAGCAGTCATATAGAGGAGTTGGAAGGATGGATCGACGCTCTCGATGCAGAGACGCCTAAGGTGAATGCCTTCGTGCTTCCGGGAGGATGTATGCTGGCTGCCCGCACGCATGTGGCCAGGGCGGTATGCCGGAGGGCTGAACGACGTATCATTGCCCTCGCATCCCTGGAGTATGTGGATCCGCTGTTGATGAAATATGTCAACCGACTTTCTGATTATCTTTTTATCCTCGCCCGGTATTTCAATTATATGGCCGGCGTGGAGGAGATAGTCTGGCGTCAGGAAAAGAAATAACCAGAACTCAAAAATATTATAACTATGTATTGGACACTTGAACTCGCGTCAAAACTTGAAGACGCACCCTGGCCCGCAACAAAAGACGAGCTTATCGACTACGCTATGCGTAGCGGCGCACCACTTGAAGTGATAGAGAACCTCCAGGAGATGGAAGATGAGGGCGAGACCTACGAAAGCATCGAGGAAATCTGGCCCGACTACCCCTCCAAAGACGACTTCTTCTTCAACGAGGAGGAGTATTGAAGTGTTGATGGAGATTTAATTTATTTATAATCAGCCATATAAGCAAAATTATTTGTTTGTATGGCTGATTTTTTATCGTCTTTTATGGTCTGGAACGTAAGCATACGGTGAAGCGCGTATTACACAGTTTGGCAAAATGAAGCAAAGTAGCCCGGAGGTTGGGGAACTTCAGGCTACTTCGTGCTATTTTGGGGATGTTTGTCTGTGTCTGGCTCAGTCAGGATCGGGAAGATTCCATCGCCTGACATCGGGATGTATGGCGTATGCCATAGGGAGCAGGTCATCCATCGGCATTCCGTTTTTCTTTCTGGCAGGTATCTCCACCAGCACATACTCAAGCCATTGTCGCGGATCCACATCGGCTGCCCGGCATGATGCGAGCAGGGAGTAGACTATCGCGGCCCTGTAGGCGGAGGCATCGTTGCCGCAGAATAGCCAGTTATTACGGCCAAGTGCCAGCGGACGGATTGCATTCTCGATAAGATTGTTGTCGATATTGATGCGTCCATCGTTTACATATACGGCCAGGCGGTCTATCAACGAGTAGGTATAGGTGATTGCTTTCCCCAACAGACTCGACTCAAGGACAGTGGCGTAACTATCGACACACCATTTCTCCATGAGTTGTATCACAGGATATGATTTTTTCTGACGCAGTTCCCGTCTTTGATCCGGTGTCATGTCGGCTTCATCCGCTTTTTTCTCCACTTCATAGAGTTTGCCGATCATCACTATTGCCTGCGTGGCGAGTTTCTGATTCTCCTTGAGCGCGTCCACAAACTTTCGCCGTGCATGCGCCCGGCAGGCTGCCCCTACGACCCCGGGGTGCCGCAGAACTGCTCGTATGCTTCGTATCCGTCACTCTGGAACGTACCCCGGTAGCCGCCAAGGAGTTCCCGAGCAGTCTTTTTCGACCGTGAGCCACGGTCATACCAGAAGAAAAGGGATCCTGTCAGTCCATCGCGCACACACCATTCGTAGCCCTTGCGTGTCTTGTGCTTCTTATTGTCAAGAACCGGCACAACACTCTCGTCAACCTGTATGTATTCACTTGACATAACCTGTTGCCGCAGTAACTTATAAAGAACGTTGAGACTTTCGACTGATTTCTCATACCAGTCGCCTATGGTGGATGCCGGCAGGCGCAGACCAAACTCTCTGAAACGGTTGATTTGACGATAGAACGGCAGATGATAAAGGTACTTCCCAAGTATGATATCAGCCAGCAGCGAGGCCCCGGCCATACCATGTTCGATTGGAGTCTGCGGCAGCGTGGCGATCATGATGGTCGTGTCCTCGGGATTATTCTTAATCTCCTCACGGCAAATGACTTTATGACGTACGGTACGTTCCACGTAGAGTCTGGGAGCGACCATCTCCAAACGTTCACTTGTCTCCATACCGATTTCAATGTATGATTCCAGAAGTTTACCCTCCGCATCGGTGGTGCCTTCGGGATAAAGATGCTTTTCCACCACCACAGACCGGTGGTGTCGAGACTTCTGCGTTTCGGCTGGTTCTTGACTGTAACAGTCTTTGTGATGGTTTCTTCCTGTTTGTGAGACTCTGCCTCAAGTCCGGTCTTTTCTTCCGGACTCATCTGAGCCAGTTCCCCGGCTGAAAAGAGCGACAGCTGGTTGGGATCAAGAGGAAGGTGTCTCTTCTCGCTCATGCGACCGAAAAAGCGTTTCTTCCAGTAGTCGAGCTGCCGAATCAAGGATATTTTCTCTTTCTCAAGACTACTTTTCTCTTTCTCAAGACTATTCTTATTGCTCTCCAACACAGACACACGTTGACGAAGATAAGCTATTTCCTCTGCCTCCGATGTGCTTCGGAGGTCAGGTGAGCGCATGATTTCTTATGCTCGCTGTTTTAGTCGCTGCTTCTCCTTTTCCTTTTCGGCTATTTTTCGCGCGGCAAGTATAGCGGCATTTGCCGTGTGGATTCCAAAAAACAGCAACAGTGTCTCACTGCGGGAGTTGCGGGCAGCTATTCGGCCGACACCGTAGTGTTGTTTCTGATTTCCGAAGCTCCCTTCCATTGCTGTCGAGCGCAGAGTGCCGATTATTCGCCGGGCGGTACTGATCACTACCATCTCTTCCTTCGGCTTTGGACCCTTGTGGATGATGCATGTAGTGATGCCGTTCTCTGTGCAATATCGGCGGTTGTCATTGTTGGCATAGATTGTGTCGGCTCCGACTCGTTTGACCTGTACTCCCGTCAGGACTTCCTGATACTCGATGCATTCTTTATTCTTTAAGGCGTATGCCCTCGTTGAAAGCCTCAAAGGAGTGATGCCCGATAAAGGAGATGCCGTCAATCTGGATGTTGTTGACCTTGGCTCCGAACTCCACACGCCTGTTCTCCTTGCCTCTGACGATCAGGTCTTTGAGAATGATACTGACAAACTGGTATATATGGCTAAGATCCTTCCCGATGTATTTTCAGAGGGCACGCCTTTCTCTATTCATGCTTTAGATAAGCCGTGGAAGAATAAGAAAGAACCGTGATTATATCCATTATTGATGACCCGATAATGGAGGTGAGGCTATAAGATATAGCCTTCTTGGTCGTAGGTGCGGCGGTATCTATGGATTAAGGAGATCAGACGGCTGAGGGCTTCATCTGTGGTGGTGAGGTTTGCGTATCTTTGATATTGCTCATCGTATCGTTTCCTTGAACCATTTTTAAGTCTTGTCTCTATGTCAGATGGAATCAGAAAAGATCCTCTTTCTCCTACAAATGGCTTGAATTGATTGAGATAGATGTCTATGCCGGCTAAATCGAAATCTCCAAAATGAACATAACGGTTGGGAATTCTTGCTAACCAATTCATCAGATCTGAGGAAAAGGCATATCTTGAGACAAACAGCACTCCCGATTCTTCCGGTTGCAGGAAAATTTTGAAAAGTTGTTCCTGTTTTCTTATACAAAGGAAATTCTCAGCGTTTTCTATCCCAATAATTAGAGTAGACGGAGGCGGTACGAAAGATTGCCAGTGGGCTATATATACAGCGCTTCCCTCTGTAGGGTGGATTGTAAACGGTTGTCCATCAAGTCTACAGTCAATGTGGGTGTAACTGTTCACAAGAAATCCCGGCATGGTTCTTTTGTCGCTCGTTTTTGAATTTCCTGATAATGCCGCTTGGGCTGCCCGGGAATTGTCTTCTGTCAGCAACCTTTTGGCTGCATCCAAATCTATTAGTGCTTCGTTGTATTGAGGCAATGCTCCTGCCAGAGCAATTGAATTGGGTGAGATTAAGCATCGTTTGGTCTTACGGTATACAACTGACAATAACCCTTCTCTGACCAAATCCTCAGCAAAAGAATTCGGTAGGGAGGAGTATGGGATAGATTCTCCTCTCAAGAGGCATTGCAGGTTTCCAATCAGTCGCAATGTCAGTTTCATAGAAGTTCGGCTTCTCGGGTTGAGAGAATCGGTTGTACGATGGTGTTCGCTTCCTTATCTTTTGAAAGCACGTATAATCTCCGATAGGATAGGGGTCTATGCGCCTTGGGAGAGGAGTTTACGATGAATATCCCACGTTCATTGGCAAAACTCAAAATTCCCTGAATGTTTTCATCCGACAACCGCCCTATCTCATCCATCATGCAATGCAGACGAAAGTCTCCTGCATGACCCGCACGTTTCTTGAAAACGCTTATCAGGAGGATATTTATAATGGCCTTAACCAGTGTGTCAGTACCTTCCGAGCCTACAGCCTTGATGTTTTCGGTCCAACCGGTTGAATTGTCATTCTCTTCGATCTTGAATTTAAGGGTGAAAGATTGTTCGAGAGGAAGTTTACTGAGTTCGGGAGCGTGGTTCAGGGCTTCGGTCAATGACTTGAGATATTTTATTGAATCACGCGAGATATCCCTGTGTTCTTCGCCGGAGAAAAGATTAAGTTCGCCTATATCGTACTGATTGGCATTCCAGAAATCTGTTATATTCTGCAACTGCGTGATAATAGGCATAGTGCTCCGCTCCAGACGAAGTTCAATACTGCGGATCACTCCGGCAAAGGTCTTGCGGGAGAAATCGTAGTTAATATCTTTAACGATCCGCTGTATCTCAGACTCCCGACCAAGAAGGATGCTGAAATCAGCAGCAGCGCGCGACAATACATCACGATATACATTGCTGGTGACCTGTTGGAAATCCTTGATCATGTCATTTGCCACAAACTCCTCAAGTTTTTCAGCATAAATACGATAATGTGCTGTTGTCTCGAATTCAGTAGGGAGATTGAATGTATTGCATTGAGCAAACCGACGTTTGAAATCATTCACCGAGGTCTTGAGTGAGTCAGAAAGACGATATAAATTTCTAATCTGTTCTTTTATCGACTCCACAAGAGATATGCAATCAAGATCTGTAGGAATTTGCACGCTTTCTTTCAATTCCGGGGGACATGAATCGGAGGCAATGAATTCATCGGTCTTACTTATGGATTCAGATGCCTTATCTAAGGTAGACTGCAATTCCGACAATGCACCCAACTCATCTTTACGGTTTGACTCATATTTCTGTTTTCGTCTGTCGTAAGCCTGTCTGAGAGATGCATCCTTATCCTTCAGTTTCTTTTTGTCGGTAAGATATTGCGGTACGTGGTCAAGCAGAGTCTCGCAGAGAACTCTATATTCGACCACTTTATCCTTCTCTTTTTCAATTATAAGTATCCGTGCTTCGGTTTCAGTTATTTCATTATTTACCCTTTCGATCATCCCAGTATCGGCCCCGGCATTCGAGAGTTCCGCCCGCTCATCTTCATCAAGTTGTCTGATTTTAGCGTCGGTTTCATTTTTGAAATGCACGATGTCATTATCGACAGCTTTCACCTGTAGGTCAAGAAGGTTCTTATCCTTTTTATCTTCATCCTTTGCATCTTTTGAGATAGCGTTTAACTCCCGTTTGCAAAGGTCGTCACTCCTCTTGATTGCTTCGACATTGTAGTCAATTTCCAGAGTAAGTGCCTGTATCTTATCCTTAAAATCGGCATCAATCTCATTCAATCTTGCCTTTTCATCATTTTCTATACCATCCAGACGCAACTTCTCCTTGCGATATTGCTGTTGACATATCTGTATCTTTTGGGTTAATACGTCAATCTCAGCTTGCAATGATTTAACGGCGGAGAATCGTTTCTTTCCATTCTCGGAAATACGGCTTTCCTTTTCATTCCTGAGACGGTTGATTTCATTGGCCAAGGAGTCTATCTTGGTCTCGATAACTTTTACATCCTCATTGATCATTGCCGGCGTCCGCACCTCTTTGTCTATTTCATCGAGATTAATCCTAACCCCAAACAATGTATCGGAGGTGTTCCCGGGAGCGATCTCAGGATTGAGATTTTGGCTATATAGCACATCTTTCTCATCAGCAATCTTACCGATTGAAGAAGCCCAGCCATCGATATTGCTATCGAGCCATTCACAGAAAGAACCTTTTGATTTCTCAAGCAATGTCCGTTCTGCATCCAAATTCTCTTTGAGAATATCGATTTGGTTCTCAATAGATATAATTTGTGTGGTATACTCATTTTCAAGTTGCTGGCATTCCATCTCCGACCGGATTCTCATTGATTCCAGATTGCCTTCTTTCCGCAGCGTCTCTTCTTTAAGTCTATTCTCCTCTTTTTCTAACTTAGACAGATTTTTCCTGCACTCCTCCATCTCACCCTTCAGAGGGGATGATTTTGAGGCTTCAAGACGCGATAATTCCAGTTCATGCCTACGCTCACGACATTCAGTTAACTTCAACTCAAATTCATCCTTTTGCGTCTTGTATTTCTCCTTCACTTCATTTTCGAGATTGTTCCGTTGTTCAAGACGTGTGAGTTTCCTATCGAATGCTTCCTGTCTTACCTTATTGATCTCATCATTCCTTTTCTGACGGTATTGTTGAAAGTCAAGGTCCAGCCGGTCTCGGAGAGACTTGTATTTCTGGGCTATAGATAGGTATTCTGCGTTCAGTTGGGCGAGCAATCCTTGTTTCTGCTGCAATGAGAGACGCAACGAAGGCAATGACTCCACACGGACGATCATTTCGGAGATGCCAATCTTCTGATACTCTTTTTTCTGTTTGGCGGCCTCTTTAAGTTTGCTGTCTAATCCTCCAATTTCTTTGATGAGTCTCTCGTGAGCCAAGGTAAAATTATACTCTATCGATTTTATGTTATCGTCAAGTTTATCTATGGCATCTCTCTTTTTCTCAATCTTGCTTTTCAGGATAGGGAGATTCCTTTCTGCTTTAGTTCTTGAGTAAACGAGCATACCGCATTGTTCCCGCATCGAGAATTCGCCGGCAGAAATCTTATGGGCAATCTCAATTATATTGTCAGCATCACGACGGGTTTCTACGATTCCCTGTTTGTTCTTTTGAGTCCATAAAGATATATCCTTGAGCTCATCGCTGAAATTCACGAGTTTGCTGCGGAAGAAATTGAGGTCGACGGCTATCTCGGCATCATCATCGGAAATGCTGCTGATGATGGTATCTTTGATAAATCCGGCATCAACGCGCTCGTTTAGAAACACATTCTGGATTATTCTCGGAATATTTTGATATTGCGGGCTTTTGAGTAGATAATACTTCAGCAGGTCTTTCGATATCTTTGCGGTACGGTTGCCGTAAAGTATATCAAGATAGTGATTGTAGCGCTCTATTATTATGCTGAGGTCAATACCTTTGTCCTGAATCCGCTGTCTGACAGTCAGTGGATCTGAAGCCACCACACCAAGGTCATCAATTATCCAGCCTCTGTCAAACGCCGCATCCACGAATCGGAATGCAGCCTTATTATGACGGCGAAAAAGAATCACACAGAAAGGTGGCTGCTCTTCCCCGCGTGAGACCTCATATACAATATATGAAGAGGGAGTCGGCACATAGTAATCATCGAATGAACGCTGTCCTTGATTGCGTATGCCTAACTTATCTTTCCTTGCATTGTAGAAGAATAGGAGAGCCCGTAGCAGGGTAGTCTTTCCCACTCCTTGCGTGCCCGTGAAATGTATATTCCCATCTAATGCCACTTCTCCGTAGCGGATATGTGCGCTATTGATAAATACGATTTTAGTCAGAGATCTCATCGTAGTCGTTAAATGCTATGAGGTTTACCATGTCTTCAAGATATCTGTATGCTGCCGTGACTTTATACCGTCTTGCCACATCATCGACGATTTCAATGAATCCTTGTTTGGATAACTCCTCTACAAGCCGTTCTGCAATTTCATCATGGCGCGCCTTATTGTCATATAGAGTGGAGGCTTTGTCACGCAACTCAATGTCGGAATCAGTCTTTACAATAAGGTCGGCAGTCATAAATGTGAATCCCGGTCCAAAAGAAGGTTCCCACGCTTTGAGGAAATCAAGCACATCTACCCAGTGACCGAATTTTTTAAGTTTGTCAGTTGTGGCGCTTTTGGATTCCTTACGGGAGAAATAGTAGTATTGGTTGCCCTCCTCGAGTATAAATCCTATTCGGGAGAAATAATCGGCATATTCATCCCGGCAATCATCTATGTCAAGGAATATCCGGCGTGTAGACTCATCCACGCTGTCGGAATATATGAAGCCTCCTTTACTCAGTCGGTCAAAAACTTGCTGTTCGTATTTCATGGCAGATTGTATATTAGAGGATATTCCACATTTCCATCCCGGCGCCAATCGTCAGTAATGTGAAGCTTGCTGTAATGATTCTGCACTATTTCCAAATAATATTCCACTTTTCGTTCTTTCTGTTGGGGTTGGGCATAGGGATAGTTTATCACAAATGTGTATAGGTCTTGTGATGAAGCGAAGAAGGCATTGGCCAAGGATTCAGTGTCAACGAAATCCTCGACAATACACTTTGCATTCAATTCGCTTTCTTTAAGCGGAGGAGAGGGTGTATTCTTAAGCGTGTTAAATTTGGAGATGCTCTTTCTCGCGTCACTGATAATTCCGATTGCTTCATCCGAGTTGCGAAGAAATGAAAGAGATACCTTTGTGGTATAGTAAGCAGTTGTCTCAAGAATGAGATTGCTGCATTTTTCAATTATTTCACGGACGTTTGTGGTTCTTTCCCACGTCAGTTGATCCTTGAGATATTTGAGTTTTCTGATATGTTTCACCAGCCGGTTGTGTGCGTCAATTTGGTTCAGATAGTCACGTATGGTGCGTTCCAATTCAATGAGGGAGTGGAATACATCTTTGAATTGTATTTTGACATCGAGAATCAGGCAGATAATACGGTCGTCAGGAGTCATTACTTCCATCGTCTCCCTTCTTTCCTCGAGCAAACGCTCGGTCTGTCGTATAAGTGACGATATACTGTCGAGGGTCGCCAGATAATTCTCCAGTTTTGTGCGTTTGATTTCGTAGTTACGTTCTTGACGGAAAGTGTCGTTAATCGCATGCTTTAATTCTATGGCCTTAGTGGATGCTTGGGTTGAGATATTACGCAGGTAGCGCATGATCTTGCGCACATATTTACCTTGAGCTTCAGGATGGGTGCGTTCCTTGAGATAGAAATCGATGTTCTCTTTGAGCGACCGGAGATTTTCCTCAACTGAAGAACTTGTGATGTCTTCGTTAAGCCGAAGCACTTCTTCAAAGAAATGCTGATAGGTCTCCTCTAATTCGATGAGGTCACCTTCTTGCCTGATAACGCCATAATCGATTAAAAGACGAAGGTTTTTCTCATTCTCTACTAATGCCGCGGCTTCCTCATAACTGAAGTCGTATCTCAATCTTGCCTGAAAGAGAGCATGTAGAAGTTTCCGCTCCGTATAGAGCCGCTTAATCAATTCGTTGAGATCAATGAATACCTTCATTCCTATCTATTAAGCCATTGGGTATTTATACTTGGATTTAATCTTTTAAGCACGCAAGAGGAATGGCTTTTACACCGTCTGGAGGCGTATAAGTGCTAAGGGTTCCTCCCGTAATTACCGATATCAAGACGTATCTTTGTTGTCACATTGTCCTGCAAAGGTAGTGAAAAAAGTCTATTATCAAAGCTTGTTTTAGTTTTTTGCGGTGTTTTATTTTAGTTTTTTGCGGTGTTTGGCTTTAGTTTTTTGTGATGCTTCATTTTGCATTTGTACCAGCCTCAAAAAGTAGATTTTGTCTCACATCTATTTTCTGGCTGCTAACCGAGTGGCCACATTTCAAGGTTCTTACCCTATCCAAAAAAATTACCGCTGAAAAATCTCCTCCTCGGAAAATATCTTGCCGGGAACTTTTATTGTTGTTGGAACGTTTGCACCTACATTGTGGATGCTGTACGGGAGGGATGAGTAGCCGTAGAGGTGGGAGTGAACCACATATTTTGATAGGTTGTTAGAAACATAAAGAAAGTAAAAATTTGTTTATAAAAATAAAGATGGCAGTTTCTTCCACTACAAAACCGACTTCTAAGGATGTGTCAGCAGCGCCGGGTAATTACGGGCTATTTGTTGCATTCATCGCAATCATAGGAGCTTTCTCATCATTCGTCAATGATATGTATCTTCCAACGATACCAACGATGATGAGGGAGTTTCACACTACGCCGTCAATGACGCAGATGGGCATATCTATGGCAATGGCCGGTATGGGGATAGGCTCGGTGCTCTGGGGCTCGGCCAGCGACCGCTATGGAAGGAAACCGACCTTGATCATATCACTTATAATTTTCGTAGTGTCGACAGTGGTGTCGCTATTTTCCACAAGCATCATCTTTTTCATAGTATGCCGTCTCTTCCAAGGGGTGGGAGCCGGAGGAGCGATGGTGCTCTCCACATCTATTCCCGCCGACGTCTATATGGGGCGTCAACTTGCAAAACTGATGGCGATAATAGGGGTTGTTAATGGTGTGGCGCCGGCGGTGGCTCCAGTTGTCGGTGGTTTGATGGCTGATTGTATGGGATGGCGCGGCATATTTGTGGTGCTTCTTATAATCGGGGTGGTGATGACTGTTTGGACTACAAGATATAAGGAGACCCTTCCTCCTCAGCGACGTTTGCAGGCACATAGTCTTTCTGATTATCTGAAAGCTTACCGTACGCTTCTCACCAACGGACGTTTCATGATATATGTTACGATTAAGGCAGTCGCCATCGGTCTGCTGTATGCCTATATAGCCTCCGCGCCCTTTATCCTGCAAAGTCATTATGGATTCAGCGCGCTGATGTTCGGTCTGATTTTCGGAGGGAATGCACTTGCCATGAGTGTGGGCTCCACACTGGCATTGCGGTTTAAGGTGATGAAACAGGGTATGGTCGTAGGGTGTATCGGTATGTTCATATTTGCTGTTGCGGAGGCAATTGTGATGTGGGGTGAGGCCTCCTTCGTGTGGTATGAGATTTTTGCAGTCCCCATGTTGTTATTCTCGGGTATGATATTCTCAAGTGCAAACACCCTGTCGATGGAAGTCGGGCGCAGCGAGGCGGGGACAGCCTCCGCGATACTGAGCGTTGTGAAATACGCCTTTGCGGCGGTGGTATCGCCATTAGTCGGCCTGGGCAACATGTTCCATTCCACAGCGATAGCCTTTGTGGCAGTCACAGCGATAGCCCTCCTGCTCGCATGGAAAGCCAGCCGTCTCCCCTCGCTTGCCGACATGGAACGGTGATATGCATCACATGGCTGTTATTACTTTAAATTATTCTATCTGGCGAACGAAAAGGGCATCAGGATGCTTGCCCATGACAAATTTCCCTACGTTGCATAACCAAGCCTTTTTATGATATCTATCGCAATAAAGCACATCATAGGTGGCGCCAAGATAGGTCTGATTTGTTTTTATCATCTTGAAGAAATCACGTTTGTTGACAGGATCGAGTGCTACTTCTAATCTGACGTACCCATTTCCGTTATCGAACGCTTCCAAAAGGTCGTCAGCTCCTGCCACCATTTCCAGATTGGAATGGAACATACGGGGTCAATGCTTGATATCGGTATACCATCTGCCGTCAGCCTCACGGATAAATCCCATTTTGAAGTTTGACGTATTGATATCGAATACTCGGTTCAGTACAAACTGGGCTGCTTTTGAGCATACCAGCTTCATACCAAGATTGACAAAAGTTTCGGATACTTTTTTCATAATTCAAGATTTAGTTGCATAAGATAATACCATAAAATATAAAAAGGTAAACGATAGAATTCATATGATTGCATCAGTAATCTCCGGGGAGGTCAATATTGGCGTTTCACGTTTGTGCGCATCGCAAGTG
This sequence comes from uncultured Porphyromonadaceae bacterium, assembly GCA_947175265.1. Classification (GTDB taxonomy): domain Bacteria; phylum Bacteroidota; class Bacteroidia; order Bacteroidales; family Muribaculaceae; genus Lepagella. The sequence goes on from CAMWMD010000009.1 coordinate 53,216, forward strand.
TTATAGCCTCACCGGTCAACATGAATTCCGCGAGTTTATAGTGTCGTTTGCCATTCTCCAGTTTAGTGCCTCCGGCTTTATCTGCGGTGTTCAGCAGTTGCCTCCGAAATTTCCAGTCGCCGAAATAAGTGGCAGCACCGAGAATGAAAGATGTGCCTGAAGGACTCATGCCGTTTAATATGACTCCGGCATCCACATCAAAAGCAATCTTAGGAGATTTATTGAAGTATTCCCGGATAGCGGCATACTTTCCGGTAGGGTCTACTCTGCCAAGTATTTCCTTTGTCCTGATGTATTGTTCCAGTCCGAAGCCCTCCGCGAAGCAGGCAAGACAAGAACAATTGAGAGCAGCGTAGGAACCGCAAGGTGCTTTCCGCTTTCCTGATTTATAGTAGCGCGAGATAATTAATCCGGTATTTTTATCAATCCAGTTTTCGTGGGTGAGAGAAGCCCATTTCTCTACCGTGTCAGCATATTTGCCGCTATATATTTTTGAGTAAATGCTCAACGCGAGTGGAGTAAACATCATGTCGGGGAAGAAAACTATTCCGTTGGGAAATGATGGGAGGTTCATATCCCTGCTTTTCAACATCCGGCGATATAAAGCCTCACAAAGTCTGTGATAGAGATTGTCATATCTTGAGTCTCCTCCGGTTAACTTATAGTGGCCAATCATCCAGGCGAGTATGCTTATATAGGTCATGTGGCTTTTATTGCCTGCCAAAGAGTCAATGGGATCTTCTTTCCATTTCATGGTGTCGTAGAGTTTAATGGTCGGAGTCATTGCGAGATCGATCAGTTTAGGCATTTTCGTGAGACAGCGCTGGCGTAGTTCAGGATAGAGGTAAGCTATGTTGGAGAGTGCCACCGTGGTCATGGAAATGGCATAGTAAGCCCATTGACCCTGATATTCCCTGCCAATAATCTCCGGCATCTTGTCAATGAGGGCCTGGGGCTCTACCATGACTTCCTGGCAAAGCCAGTTGGCCCTGTCGAGGATATCACGTTTTTCTTCCGGATTGTCAAAGGGATGTGGTTCATTTCGTGCCCATTGCGCATCGGGTTTCCCTTCCATGTTCTTTAAGGCCGTGGCCGCCTTCATGACGGTTGGAAGATAACTTCCGAAGTTGAGAGCCATAGGCATAATGCCGGAGATGGTTCTGGGGGATAAGCGGTGGGTAAGGTTGCTAAGATGTCTGATATTCATAATTTCTGTCGTTTCTTTTATAATCTCATTATAATATACCTTTCGGGTGGAAAAGGTAAACAAAATTCTCTCTCCTTGACAATAATATAAGCCGGAAGTGCGTTATGACACAATTGCCATTTCTGACTAAATGTTTAACCAACTGATTTATTATGGATTCACGCAAGAAACAGGTCACTCCCGCTTATGTCTCCGAATTATCGAAGTGTGAGATTTTTGTGTTCGGGAGTAACCTTGAAGGACGACACAGAGGAGGCGCCGCCAGAACTGCCTATGAAAAATTTGGAGCAGAGTGGGGTGTGGGCAATGGTCCCACCGGGAAATGTTATGCAATCCCCACGATGCATGGTGGAGTAAAGGAAATCAAGCCGTATGTAGATAAATTTATTCAGTATGCCAAAGATAATCCGATGAAAAGATTTCTGGTCACTAGGGTCGGATGTGGCATTGCCGGATTTAAAGATGAGGAGATTGCCCCTCTCTTCCTTGAGGGCATGAGGATTCCCAATGTAGCCTTGCCGCAAGAATGGATTACCGCCTACCTCCGTCTTCGCATGGATAAAAAGATAAAGGTAAACAAATTTAATCGTCCGGAACCGCCAAAGGTAGTTTCGGAAGAAATATTGCATGAACTCGCACAAAAATATGTCTATCCTATCAGCGTTGAGCTCTACACACACGTGCCGGATGTGAAGATCCGATATGTCAAGGATAGGGGTGAGTTCGGGTATACCACCTTATCAAACTGTTTTTTCTTTGACGACGGTGGAATGTATGTCTGGGACAGTGACGAAAGGTGGAAAGAGGAACATAATCAGGATTTGGTGGAATTGACTTTCGGCGACGAATGTTATGGCAGGGGATATGCCCATAGGGTGTTCTTTGCCGGAGTGGCCACAGGCGTGACAGATTGTAATGGTGAAATGATCTACACGGGGGATGTGCTCCAAATCGGTGATGAAATTGGAGATTCCATATATGCTCTTGGCACACTTAACGATAATTACGCTTTCATATTGGATAATTGCGCCCTCCTCCTTTCGGATTGCATTGACAAGAAATTAAAACGAGTTGGGACCGTATTCTATCAACTTGATAAAAGTGAAACGCCGGTTCGTTCTTTAAACGACAGGACCAAAATGTTTCAAGGACCCTATGATACGAATGAAACCAGAGAATTGAAGAAACTGATGGCCAGGTTCACTCCGAATTTCGATCAGGAAATATGGAAATATAAAGCATTGGATGTGCTTGAAATAGAATTTAACTGGAATAAATAAAAATTACATGGAAAAGAAAAAGGATCAATCAAAAAAAGCAAGAATGGGGGCTCTGGGTGAAAGCCTCGTAGTTGCCAAACTAATGGAGAGAGGCTGGGATGCCTTTAATGCAAATTGTACGATAAAGAACTTTAAGACCATCGATGTAGTTTGTATCGATGGTCAATCTACTGACCCTAAGGCTCCTTGGAAACCCAATATAGCTCTCGTACAGGTAAAAACAAGTAGTCAGCATAATATTCCGGCAGGTTTTACCATGGCTCAATGCCTGGACAAAGAATACCTTGATAAAAATGTAATGGGTCCATACGTATTTGTCTCTGCAAAGAAAATTGGTGACAAAAAATATGATTTCCGCTATTTTATCCTCTCCAGAAGAATGTTTATTGACCTCATATACGCCGCTCACCAATATGCCGTCTATGATTATAGCAGAGAAGTCATAGAAGAGACCATTAATGATCCCTCCTACATTAACGGGGTTAAAGTCACTGCTCCGTCAGGATTGTATATAAGGTGGATGGAAGGAAAATCCGACAAGGCAAATAAACTCCATGGAGAATTCAAGAATCCGTTGGAAGGTATAAGTTGTGAAGATGCCTGGGAAAACATCTGGAAAGACTAAAAAAAATATAGAATTAAAAGTATAATATTCAAAAATTGTAGTGTTTCAGGAAGTGGGTCGGAGGCTCACTTCTTGAAACACTAATTCAGGCAAATCATACTTACCGTTTCACCCATATTAGTTTACTCGTGTCGTAACCACGCTTTTGGGCTTCGTCGAGGATCAGGCTTTTTGTCTTTTCGGAAATTTGAGGAGTGCGTGAGAGAATCCACAAATAGTCATCGCTCCCGCTTCCCTATCGGGAGACAGAACAAGAGCGAGGGGAGAGTGTTATCCCACTTGCCAACGATTAATCGTTGGCAAGTTTTTTTCCTGATTTGATGAGAAGCACAGGATTTGTATCGCCATTCTTCGCTCTTTCAAGAATGGGCCTAATTATCCACATATTGGTTTGGTCAGTGACGCCGTTAAGCATGTTAATGCACTCCTGGAAATATCCTCCTTCGCGCAAAATCTCGGAATACAATATGTAATCTTTTTTCACTTCCTTGCTCTCATGAAGAAGCCAGTCAATGGTCTCATAGAAGAGCATGACATCTTCTCCTGTCGGCTGGTCTGTTCGGTCGTTGTACTGGCAGCGAAAAGTTTCATTATAACCTCGGAGTATTTCCATATACATTTTCTCCTTATCCCAGAGGGTCAATGCCTGGGAGCCGAACTGAACCTTGGCTTCTTTTAGTTGAGAAAAGGATAGTCTCTCTACGAAGGCATCGATATCTACGTTGATATACTGCTCCTCATTGATAAAATAATACTTTCCACAATGCTTGCATTTTTGGATAGGGAAGATTACCGGCATATAGGGCATAATGACTCTGGTGTCGCTCCATAACTCTTCGATAAGACCGCCGGCACAAATAAGGTTAAGAATTTCTTTTCTGTCACCACAGAATGGACATACAAGAACAGTATACATTTGCTCCGGGCTCCCGATGAATGTTGGATTTTTATCCATATAATAAGAAATTAAGATGATGAGGTGATATGTTAGGGTTTAAAAAGAGAGGAATTATCCCTTCGGGAAGGGATGTCAGGCGCGGAGCCTGACATCGATAAAGGGACGGAGACCTTTTTCTATGGAAACACTGATTACGCTCTGGCCGAAAATGGCTCTCTGCTTTCTGATTATGGCGCAGAGTGTGTGAGCATTCTCTCCATAAATGGCGATGGAGCCGATTCTGGAAGGATTGTATGTGTCTGGGTAGAAGGCATATCTCACGATTGGAGTAGCCCGGAAAGTTTTGTCTTCCTCCTGCCTGCGGATGTCGTTGCGGTCAAAGACGCTTATTATCCCTTTGCAGAAGGTGGCAGTTTTTGATGGTCTCTCACGAACTACGACCGAGTTGTCGGAGGCAGTTGTGGAGAGAATGCGGAAGATTGAGGAGATAGTCTGATCGATTGTCTGGAAATTTTTGATAGTAGTCTTCATACTTTTTGATTGGTTTAGAGTTAAAAAATACCGATTGCAAACGCCACTGCGGACTGGGTGTGGCTGCAACCGATGTTGATTGATTTCTCCGAAGGCTCTCCTTCGGATGTCCGTTCAAAATGTCAATGTCCTCTTCTGTCTGACTCCTGCCGTTAGTACATAGCAATGGCTGTCATTGATAGAAAAATTGATTTTTGAGCGGACCGGACAAAAAAGATTGTCGGCTTCTCTAAACCTTAGTATGAAGAATGTTTGTGACCGTTTCCGATACACTTTACAAAGATAATATAACCTGTAATACCATGCAACAGTAAAAGGTAAACGGATATTATAAAAATTTTTCCGAGAATAAGAAATTTTATTGTGTCTTATGAATTCTCGCTTGAACTACTCAATGGACCGGAATCAAAACCCGTGCATCAAACTGCTATGAGGGTAAAGATGATAGAAAGTATATTTTTTCATAAGATGGATTTTTTAGTGTTTAATTCCCTTGATACCGCAAAGGTAAACACTAAATGCGAATAATGAGATTTCTATGTGCCGGAATGTATGGGAACTGCGCTTTGATGTATGACGTATTGCTACATCTTTAATTAAGAGAAAGTCTGCTCTGTAGTCTGCGGCCTACAGTAACTTGTCGCGGTTTGAGCCATGAAGTTACCCCTTCTTAAAAGTGGTGGATAAGACAGGAAGATTCAGGGAAATTTGTAACTTTACAGTCTAAATAGGGATATTTTCTGAATATCCCTAAGTATGATAAATCCATTCTTCCCAGAATAAGGACTTTTGTAAGGGGTATCCGTATGGACATAAAGGCTGTAAAGAACGCCATGATTTACCCTGTTTCCAACGGAATTACGGAAGGATTCGTCAATAAGCTTAAGACGATCAAAAGAGTTATGTATGGGAAAGCCAAATTGCCCCTGTTAAAGATAAAGATGGTAATGACAACATGGATTTTCAACTAAAGTAGGAAAGAACCAGATTTTTCAGGACTGGACACAAGCCGTTTACAATAAATATTTTGTCGGAATATATTCTTCGGGGTTATTCTATCAACCAACGTTTGATGCTGCTTGAGAATAGTTATTTAATACGTTTCTTCAAGGCTTCTTTAAAACGCTTATGCTCCTCATCTGTTATATCGGGTTTTGCAGGTACCTTCTTGGCATGATGGTTTCTGAGATATTCCTCCCTGATTTGTTTGTGGGTGACAATATCAGAGATCTTAAGGTCGTATTTTTTCATTATGGGAAGACAGTAGTCTATTGCGCTCCGGACCTGATCCTCTGTCAGCGGCTGCTCGATAGTATTGCCCTGAAATTCTATCCCGACGGTGAACCGGTTACAATTGTTACGTCCGTTTAGCATCGACCATCCCGCATGCCAGGTTATTGATTCGGGTGGTGCGAGGATATATCTGGTTCCGTCAGGGGCAATCACGACATGGCAACTGACTTTACCGGCCGGCTTCGGGCCGGTCATTATCTTAAGAGAGGAAAGGGTGGATTCTGTGGCAGTGTGATGGAGTACGATTGCCTTAACCTGGTTTCTGCCCTTATGGACATTGGGAGTAGGGCATGTATATTCCCAGTAATCCCCGATTTTTTCCTTCTTCTCATAGGGGATTGATGCTTCAATCAACAATGAATTGTCTTTGACCTTATTGTCTTTACAAGCGGTATGAGAGAAGGCCATCATGGCCACTATTGCCAAGATTACTGTAAATTTGATTGTATTTTTCTTCATGGTATAATATACCGGTAAGCCTGAAAAAGTAAATATTAGTGGTTCTTTCCTAATTTAGTTGAAACATTTGCACGGTTGCATTTCTTAAATTTGCCTCATGGAATCGAATCAAGCAAACGAAATAATACTCTATCAGCCTGATGATACACTCACTCTTGATGTGAGAGTGGAGGATGAATCTGTGTGGCTGACTCAGGCACAGATGGCTGAGTTATTTCTGGCAACTAAGCAAAATGTAAGTCTGCATATCAGAAATATCTTTAAAGAGGGAGAATTAGATGAGAAGGCAACTGTCAAGGAATACTTGACAGTTCAAAAGGAGTGTAAAAGAGATGTACAACGAAAAATATCTTATTATAACCTTGATGTGATTATTTCTGTAGGATATAGAGTTAGATCTCTAAGAGGTACCCAGTTCCGTCAATGGGCAAATAAAGTATTGAAGGAATATTTGTTGCGTGGATACTCAATCAATCAACGTTTAATACTGCTTGAGGATAGAATTGATCGCCGATTTTCAGAATATGACCGTCATCTGCACCAACTTGATGAAAAGGTAGATTTCTTTGTGCGCTCCTCTCTACAACCGAAGGAAGGAGTCTTCTTCAACAGACAGATTTCCAAACAACTGCGGCTGGATGTCGAAAAACATAACGAACAATATCCCGGCGTAACACTTCATAAATATGTGAAGGCTCATGACCGTTTTCTTATAATAGATGAAGAAGTCTACCATATCGGAGCCTCTTTGAAGGATCTCGGTAAGAAACTATTCGCTTTCTCCAAGATGGAGGTAATGACAGGCTCGGAACTGTTGGATAAATTATAATTAATGGTACATTATTGAATTTATTTCCGGTTTTATAAGCTCAAGATTCATGTGCCATTATAAAAATTTTAGTAATTTTGTCTTCGTAGAGCGTAACGTAAAAAGTGTTAATTTAATATTTTGCCTTATATATTCAATATTCATATCGGTAATTACTAAATTTAACTACTTGATTTTATTTATATTACGTTGAACTTTGACAGGATTCTTAAGTTTTATAAACCTAATACAATACAAAATGCCACTTACAGATCACCATATTGAATGTAATAAAAAAAGAATAATAGACTTGTTGCAGTCTACCGGGAGAGAGGGTATGGATAAGGTATTGGAGTATTTAGAAACAAGTGGATTCTACACAGCACCCTCTTCAATAAACCGACATCACAATTGGAAGGGTGGTTTAGCTCAACATTGTCTTCGTGTTTTTGAAATAGCTTCTTTAAAACCTGAAGGGCTTTCTCGAGAGAGCTTAATAATCTGTGGAATTCTTCATGATATCTGTAAAGCTCGTATGTTATATTACAATAGAGAGGGGAGAGTTATGCGTAATCATATACATATAAAAGGACACGGTTATAGATCTATTAAACTACTTGAAAAATATGGTTTAAAACTTACAGAAGAAGAACGATTGACAATTCGATGGCATATGGGAGGCTATAATGCAAAATTGGAGGAATATAATGAAGTTAAGAGGGCTAGAAGTTTGCAACTCTGGCAGAAAATTCATTATGCTGATAGAAAAAATGCAACAAGAAATAATTAATGAATTTGTGATAGAGAAGAAATGCGTGTTAATGTGTGGTGCATAAATATTCTGTAAAAAATTAAGAGATGATATGATTCTTAAAAAGAGATTGGAAAGATAGAGAAAACTGTTTACCTTTTTAATCTTAGAAAAATTGCTTAAATTTGCCTCATGGAATCGAATCAGGCAAACGAAATAATTCTCTATCAGCCGGATGAAACCCTCACTCTTGATGTGAGAGTGGAGGATGAGTCTGTGTGGCTGACTCAGGCACAGATGGCGGAATTATTTCAAACCACTAGAAATAATATCACTCTTCATACTCGCAATATCTTTAAAGAAGGAGAATTAGAGGAAAATTCAGTTAGTAAGGAATCCTTACTAACTGCTAAAGACGGGAAGAGGTATAGGACAAAATTATATAATCTTGATGTGATTATATCAGTAGGCTATCGTGTAAAGTCTGTTAGGGGTACACAATTTCGAATATGGGCACTTCAAATTCTCAAAGACTATCTTCTCCGGGGTTATTCTATCAATCAACGTTTAATGCTGCTTGAGGATAGGATTGATCGCCGATTTTCAGAATATGACCGTCATCTGCACCAACTTGATGAAAAGGTAGATTTCTTTGTGCGCTCCTCTCTTCAACCGAAGGAGGGAGTCTTTTTCAACGGACAGATTTTCGATGCCTATGCACTTGTGGCAGATCTTATCCGCAAGGCTAATAAACGGATTGTCTTAATCGACAATTACATTGATGACTCGGTTCTTGTTCAGCTGTCCAAACGAAAGCAGGGAGTGACAGTAGATATATACAACGGACAGATTTCCAAACAACTGCGGCTGGATGTCGAAAAACATAACGAACAATATCCCGGCGTAACACTTCATAAATATGTGAAGGCTCATGACCGTTTTCTTATAATAGATGAAGAAGTCTACCATATCGGAGCCTCTTTGAAGGATCTCGGTAAGAAACTATTCGCTTTCTCCAAGATGGAGGTAATGACAGGCTCGGAACTGTTGGATAAATTATAATTAATGGTACATCATAAATCTTCTGCAAAAATTAAGAGATGATATGATTCTTAAAAGAGATTGGAAAGACAGAGGAAACTGTTTACCTTTTGAGTGCAATAGGTATTAAAGGATGTACTTCTCCTGAATAGAGTAGATTTTAGGAAGTATGAAATTAATATTCAGGTTATAATTAACAAGTTATATTTATGAAGAAAATATTTTTATTTTCGGTAGTTATGGGCAGTCTGCTTATATCTGCCGTTGGATGTACCGGTAGTGGTAAAGGTAATGCGTCATCTTCTGATACGGATTCAATTGATGAGTATATGTGTCCTTGCTGTCTGATAGAAGAATCCGAAATGGCAGTGACTGAAGAACCAGTTGTGGTTGTAGATAGTGTGGTGAAATGAGAGGAATAAAAAGAGGATATAGAAGAGTAGGAGCATGGTTGCTCCTGCTTTTCAGTTTGGCAGTATATATTGGGTGTGGAAATACATCACAAGAGGGTAGCGGCTCCAAGGCAACCGAAAGTAAGAAACTGTGTGTTTATCTTTATGAGGATTTCCCGGTAGGTAAAGCAAAGAAGCTCTGTAAGGAATTGAAAAGATATTTCCCTGATGTTGAGCTTATGAAGACTCGTCTCCCCCTTCCTGAAGAGGCATTCGTCAAGGATAGAAACCGCTATCGCGGAACGGGTCTGTTGGATGATTTGAGAAAACTTCAGGATGGTAACGTGGTTCTTGGATTGACAAATAAGATAATATGCACGAGTAATGAACTAAGTCCTACTTTCGGGATAATGGGTATAAGTTATCTTAAATCAGGTCTTTGTGTGGCATCTACTGTTATTCCGAAAAGCGGCACGCAACAGAAAGATGAAAATTTTATAAAACTGACCCTTCATGAGCTCGGACATTCCTACGGTCTGCCTCATTGTACGGATCAGAAATGCTATATGGTAGACGCGGAGCATAAGAATAAACTGCCTCAGACCACAGGTTTCTGCGAGCAATGCAGTGCATTTCTTAAATCAGCCGGTATTTCAACGAAAGGAGAATTGTAGGGGAATTCTGACAATGAATAATCCTTTCGACTATATTCCGGATGCCGAGTGTGATGAGGCATTCCGCAAACTTCTCATTAGGCTGGAGACTCTCAAAGGGAGTCTCCAGCCTAATGATATTAATTTCTGCCGTCAGCTTGAAGAGGGATGTATGCTTGGCGTACTCATTGCAATCGATTCTGCAGGAGAGCGCCATACTCTCTACGCTTTTTCCGGGCAGTTAGGAGAGGCAAGATTCCATTATCCCGGATTTGTGGAGCCGGTGTTCGATTATCTTCAGCCAGACGGTTATTTCAAAACAAAAGAGAAGGAGATTTCCGGTCAAAATAAGAAGATAGCCACATTCGAACAGTCAGAATTGGCTAAAGCAAGGGAGGAATATGATGCAGCCAAGAAGAGAGGGGATGAAGAGGTTGAGATGTATAGGGAAAAGTACAGGCTTTCTAAATTAGAAAGGGCAGCCAAAAGGGCTTCGGGTGGAGTCGACGAGGCGGAAAATGCAGCCATGATACGTCAGAGTCAATTTGAGAAAGCCGAACTTCATCGTCTGAAAAAGAGGGTTGCTTTGGCTCTCGACCCTTTAGCCGGAAATTTGAGAAAAGCGCAGTCTAACCTTAATGCCTTGAAAGAGAAGCGTCGGTCTGATTCTGAAGCCCTGCAGAAATGGTTGTTTACAAATTTCTCCCTATTAAATGCCAATGGCGAAAGAAAGAATCTGAGTGAGATATTCGCTGAGACACCATTAGGTGTCCCCCCTTCAGGAGCCGGTGAATGTTGTGCTCCTAAACTTTTGCAGGCAGCCTATCTTCAGAATCTGATTCCTGTTGCGATAGCTGAATACTGGTATGGGAAACCAAAATCCGGCACCATACGCATGCATGGCAATCATTATCCGGCATGCCGCGGAAGATGCCTGCCGATTCTTCGCTGGATGCTTCAGGGTCTTTCCATCAACCCACCTCTTGAGGATGACCATTACTCAGAGGAGAATTTTTCTCCGGAGATAATATATGAGAATGAATGGTTTTGTGTTGTTGACAAACCTTCAGGTATGCTTTCTGTGCCTGGAAAGGGTGAAAAACTATCCCTGCAACAATGGCTCGTTGAGAAATATGGTCATGACAGGAATGTTAAGGTTGCCCATCGTCTTGATCAGGACACGTCCGGACTTATCATCGCTACGTTCGGTGAAGAGCCGTTTCGGGTTATGCAGTCGCTTTTTGCTACACGTAGAGTTAAGAAGACCTATATAGCCGACTTGGAAGGAGATTACACGGCAGAGGATATTCCGGCAAAGGGACGCATAGCCCTTCCTTTATCTCCTGACTGGCTTGACCGTCCGCGTCAGCGTGTAGACTTTGATGAGGGTAAAGAGGCTGTCACTGATTACGAATTTATAGAGGTATCCGGAGGGTATAGTCGTGTAATCTTTCATCCACTCACGGGGCGCACACATCAGTTGCGAGTTCATGCAGCATCTCTTGAAGGTCTCGGGCTCCCAATCGCGGGCGACCGTCTGTATGGTAAGCAGAGGGTAAAAGAAACGAAGCGTCTGTGTCTGCATGCCCACAAAATAGAGTTTACCTTTCCTATCGACGGGCATCATTACTGTTTTGAATCGCCTATACCGTTTTAAAAGGTGAATTAGTCTAACCCTAAATCATCAGTCATTCCAAACTATTCCAATCTTTGTTAGATTGGAATAGTTTGGCTATCTTTGTGCAAAAATTAATATTATGATAGAATCACCTCCCAAATATGTGGAAACACATCTCTCTCCGGCAATATTGTTGCAAAATAGTAATGTAGCAAAGGAATTTAATCGACTTCAGGATTCTTATGCATATTGGAGTGAGGTAAAGTATAAAAAAATAGATGGTATTCCGGATGCTCAGTCTTTGTGGTCTCTTCTAAAAACAATAAGAGCTACTAAGGCAATCGATGTGTTCCCAAAATACAATCTCCATTTTTCTCTCACAAATCAAATGATGAGATTATGTCATATTTTTGATATGAATTTCGGAGGCAAATGGGGAAGTGAGTCAATTCTTCCTAAGGCTGATTCTCGTCGCTATCTTGTGGGGTCAATCATGGAAGAGGCGATCTCTTCAAGCCAAATGGAGGGAGCCTCCACCACACGAAAAATAGCAAAAGAGATGCTGCGTAAAAATATCACGCCAAAAGATAAATCGCAGAGAATGATTTATAATAATTTCCAAACCATACAATACTTGTCAGAACATACAGGAATACCATTATCGGTTGACCTTATTCTTCAAATCCATGACCTTATTACAAAGGATACTTTAGAAATGGCTGAGGATAGTGGGAAATTCAGACAAAATAATAATGTTGTGGTCGAGAATGCAATAACTCATGAAATTGTTCATACACCTCCAAGTTACACTGAAATTCCCTCTTCACTTGAATGGTTGGTTGAGTTTGCTAATAATGATTCCGCAAGCATTTTCATTCATCCTATTATTAAAGCAATTATTATACACTTTTTCATTTCATACCTACATCCATTTGTGGATGGCAATGGAAGAACGGCGAGAGCTTTGTTCCATTGGTATATGCTTAAAGAGGGATATTGGCTTACAGAGTACATGTCGATATCGAGAATAATATATAAGTCAAAAGCCTCGTATGAAAAATCTTTTCTTTTTGCAGAAGCAGACCATAATGATATGGGCTACTTCATCACATACCATTTAAATGCTTTACATAAAGCTTTTGAAGAATTGAAAAAATATATATCAAGGAAAACAGCACAACAGAATGATCAAAACAGACTGTTAAAACTTGGGAATATCACACAAAGACAAGCTGAGATATTATATATGATGCTTAAAAATGAGGATATGGTCTTAACAGTAAAGGATGTTACCTCTAAACTTTTAATAACACCGACAACTGCTAAACATGATATTGTAGAATTGGTAAATAGAGGTCTACTGACAGAAATATCTTTGAATAGACAGAAAAAAGGATATATTCGTGGTGATAAGTATCACGAGGAGGTAGAGAAACTGTACAGATAATACCCAAACTATTCCAATCTAACAAATATTGGAATAGTTTGGAATGACCGATAAGCTATATCAAGTCTTTTATGGATCGGAGTCACTTATATATTACTTATATTCCTGTCCTCTTTAAGTTATTAGTTTTCCATACTTTCTTCCTCACCGGAGAGGCTGGAATCCGCAGGGGCTGTCGTAAGGGTATTCTCATCCTCAAGCGGTTCTGAGAGAGCTATCTTTGTCATTACTTCAGAGAAGAATTTCCTTAGGACTTCTTTCTGTCCTTCAAGAGTGGTATTCTCAAAATCTTCAGGCGGAAGGGAGTCCTTAAAGGATACATGGAAATATTTTCCCATGATTCCATCTGTGGGTCCTCCTTTGAAATTTCCACCCGCACGATTGCTGAACCAACCCTTGTTGAATGCATTCTCGGCAACAAAAGTTTGGTGGATAGATTGGTTCAGAAGGGGAGTAGATTATCATTCTTGATTTCGCCGAGCACGAAAGAACTGTTAAGGGAGCCTATGCAGTCTATCTCACCGAGGATGCGGAGCAGAAATTTCTGATAACTTTTCATATCCCGCGTGTATATCTTCAGGAGGAAATCGTAATCTCCCGATATGTTGTAGCATTCCACAATCTCAGGTATTCTTTTTACAGCATCCATGATTTGGGTGGCGTTCTCGAAGGTATGTTGCTTCATCTTAAGGTAACAGAAGGCCACAAATCCGCAGTCGAGTTTGTCCGCATCAAGGAGCGCCACATATTTGCGGATATATCCCTCCCTCTCCAGTCGTTTGACACGTTCGAAGGTGGGCGTAGGCGACAAATGTATGGTCGATGCCAGTTCCTTATTTGTGAGGCGGCCGTTTTTCTGCAATTCTGCCAGTATAGACAGGTCAGTCTTGTCAAGTTTATCGTTCATGATGATATTCTGGTCTTTGGAGTTTGTCGGAATTATTTTCTTTTAATTATTGAAATAATAATATGGTACTGATGAAATGTTCCATAATATAATGCAAAATTAGTTATATTTTCTATAATTCGGAATTTTATTGGATAATGTTTTTACATGACCTAACTTTGCAACCGAAAATCAAATTTAAATCAGCGGTTAGCAGACTCTTGTTGGCATAAGGCCCGTTGAAGATGTGTGACCGCTTTCATGTCGGACAATTAAATACCCATCAATATGGCAGATAACAAGCTACACTTCGAGACACTTCAACTTCACGTAGGTCAGGAACAGCCGGATCCGGCAACAGACGCACGCGCAGTGCCTATATATCAGACCACCTCTTACGTCTTCCGTAATTCCCAACATGCAGCCGACAGATTTGCTTTGCGTGACCCGGGTAACATTTATGGACGTCTCACCAACTCCACTCAGGGAGTTCTTGAAGAACGTGTTACGGCTCTTGAAGGAGGAGTGGCAGGTCTGGCAGTAGCAAGCGGAGCAGCCGCAGTCACTTATGCTTTGCAGAATATCGCCCTGAACGGCGATCATATCGTGGCAGCCGACAACCTATATGGAGGCTCCACCAATCTCATAAGCCATACACTTTCAACACAGGGTGTGGAAAGTACGTTTGTCGATGTAAGCGACTTTGAGGCTGTTGAGAAGGCTATACGCCCGAACACTAAACTTCTTTTCGTGGAGACATTCGGAAATCCGAATTGTGACGTAACCGACCTCCACAAACTTGCAGACGTAGCCCACAAGCATAATATACCCCTGATTGTTGACAACACGTTCGGCACACCGTTCCTTGCGCGCCCCATTGAACAGGGCGCAGACGTTGTGGTCCATTCTGCCACCAAGTTCCTTGGCGGTCACGGCACATCACTCGGTGGCATAATAGTTGACGGCGGAACATTCCCGTGGGCTAAATATCCTGATAAGTTCCCGACCCTTGCCAAACCGGACCCCAGTTATCACGGCGCGGTATTTACAGATGTGGCAGGAGCAGCCGCTTTCGTAACACGTATCCGTGCTGTAGTGCTCCGCGATACGGGAGCAGCTATCTCTCCCTTCAATGCCTTTATCATACTTCAGGGCGTGGAAACCCTCTCCCTGCGTGTGGAGCGTCATGTGGAGAATGCGCTCAAGGTGGTGGAATTTCTTGCAAAGCATCCGAAGGTGTCTAAGGTGAATCATCCCTCGCTTCCCGAGCATAAGGATCATGCTCTCTATAAAGAGTTGTATCCAAACGGAGCCGGGTCAATCTTCACCTTCGAAATCAAAGGGGATGAGAAGGATGCCTGGAAATTTATAGATGCCCTGAAGATCTTCTCGCTCCTTGCCAATGTCGCAGACGTGAAATCCCTCGTGATACATCCCTACACCACCACACATTCCCAACTTGAACCTGAGGAACTGGAGCGTCAGCACATAACACCCTCCACCATACGCCTCAGCATAGGCACAGAACACATCGACGACATTATCGCCGATCTCTCCCAGGCGCTTGACCAGGTATAAAACTCCTGAACAGAAGATTCTGAGAATAAAGTAGATGTCGGATTAAAGTCCGATGTCTGCTTTTTTTGAATTAAAGAGGGGTTATTTAGATACGGAACTATTTGCCATATTGATAGAAATACTTAAATTTGTAGCAGGAAACTAAAATCAGTAAAACATCAGTTATGGAGGGGAATGATCTATATATCAGGTTCGACTGGGCGATAAAGCATATACTTCGGGATAAGGCAAATTTTGACATACTTGAAGGATTCATATCGGTGTTGCTCGGAGAGGAAGTAAGGATAGAGGAACTTCTTGAGAGTGAGTCTAATCAGGAAAGCGCACGCGACAAATTCAACCGGGTTGATATAAAGGCAAAGAATAGTAAGGGTCATATTATCATAGTTGAGGTGCAGCTGACGCGTCAGCTGTACTATCTGGAGCGTATTCTTTTTGGTACTTGTAAGGCTATAACGGAACATATAAACATAGGCGACAAGTATGATCAGGTCAAAAAGGTCTATTCCATAAGTGTCCTTTATTGTGATTATGGCCAGGGAGACGATTACGTCTATCACGGTCAGACCGTCTTCAAGGGCATCCATACGGGAAATGATCTGTTGGTCAATATAAAGGAACAGGGAGTGATAGTTCCGCATCTGCCCAGGGAGGTTTTCCCTGAATATTATCTTATTCGTGTCAACGCCTATGATAAGATACCGGAGAATCCTCTTGACGAGTGGATGACGTATCTGAAGACAGGTAAGATAAAAGAGGATACGCGCACCCCCGGACTCCAGCAGGTGAGGGAGAAGTTGCGGGTGCTTTCGATGACTCCTAAAGAAAGGAGAGCATACGATGAACATATAGACAATATAATGGTTCAAAACGATGTTCTCGATACAGCGCGGGAAGAGGGCAGAGCGGAGGGCAGAGCGGAAGGCAGAGCGGAAGGGAGAGCGGAAGGGAGAGCAGAAGGGAGAGCAGAAGGGAGATCAGAGGCAATGGTAAGCGTTGCTCTTAAAATGAAGCAACAGGGAATGGATCCAAAAGATATAAGCCGGTTCACGGGCCTTAGTCTTGAATCGATACAGTTGCTCTCATCCTAAAAAAGAGGCGTTCCCGTGACATGATTGATCACATCCTGAGAACGCCTCTAATTCATATTTAACTAAACTCTTTTCCTTTATCCAAGTTATCTGATGAGCATTTGTTTTTCTTCTGCTACCGTAATAGGTGAGGAATGTCCTGAAAGGAGGAGTGTGTTGTCGGGAAGTGTGAATATCTTATCCACTATCGACTCCTCAAGCACACGCCGGTTGCCACCCGGGAAATTAGTCAGTCCGGGACCGTGTTGATAGAGGAGGTCGCCAACGAAGGCGGCATTCTCCTCCGGCGAATAGTAGGTCACAGACCCAGGAGTGTGTCCCGGAGTATGTATCACTTTAAGGTAGAACCCCGAATTAGCCTTCAGCCGGATTATCTCCCCATCATGAAGTTCCTCGTAATGCGGCACGGTTATAGGATTATAATTGCCGCTCAGGTTGAGGTATGGATCCAGAAGATACCGGGCATCCTCAGGATAGATGTATATTGGGGCTTCAAGTTTCTCCCGTAGCAATTCCGCAGCACCGAAATGGTCGAAATGTCCGTGGGTAAGAAGAATTTTCTCTATATTCCATCCGTTGCGCTGAATGGCCTCGTAGATGAGGCCGGCTTGGGCGCCGGGATCTATGAGGAATCCCGATTTGGTGTGGGCATCGATATAGAAATAGGTGTTTTCGGCAAACACGCCTTCCACCATTAATTCCTTGATCATAATCTTTACTCCTTCCTGGTGTTAAACTGAATTTACAGAGATATCTGACGTATTGTTAGAGAAGTTGACAACCCTCCGGCCCGCAGGTGTGCGGACGTTCGCCGGAAGCATCCTCTGTTTTCTGTTTCCTGAGTTCTCTTTCGAGAGCAGACTTGAATCCTTCTATGCTCATGGCACCCGGCACGGCGAAGTCTCCTCCGAAAACGATATAGGGTACGCCACGGACTCCGCGCATTGCAGCCTCGCGCTCGTCAAATCTCACCTCATCGTCATATTTATCGGATTCCAACACCTCTTTGACCTCATCTTCTTTCATTCCGGCACCCATAGCCTTGTCGAGAAGCACCTTATGATCGGCCAACACGAGATTCTCAACAAAGTAAGCCTTGAACAGCGCATCGTTCAGGCGCGCCACAGTATCACGGTCATATTTTGCCTCTGCAAGTTTCATGAGACGGTGGGCATCGCGGGTATTTGAATATTGGGTAGTGGCATAACGGAAATCTATGCCGAGTTCCTGACCGAGCTCGGAAATCTGCTGAATCTGTTGTTTGGCACCCTCAAGCGAGAGACCATATTTCTTTGCGAAACGTTCGGGGGTAGAACTTACCACTTCCTTCGAAGCGGTCGGGTCAAGTTCGAATGCCCTGTAATCAATCAGCACATCCTCTTTCATGCCAAGATCCTCAATAGCACATTCAAGTCTTTTCTCACCGATATAGCAATAAGGACAAGCGAAGTCGCTCCAGATTGTGAGTGTCATCATAGTTATAATTCCTTTCTTTCTATTTAGATTTTATTGATTTATAATATTATGCAGAACACGATTGAACACTGCGAGTTCTTTGTCTGAACAGAGCCTTTCCAAAGCCTCCTGCCGCTGACATGCTATATCCATTATCGTGGCTCTCATCTCTTTGGAGGAGTCTGTCAGATATACACGCAGGCACTTGTAACTTACCGGTTCCGTCCTGACGAGTCCGCGCTTCGCCATAGCTGCAACCGTACGGCATATCGCGCTTTTGTCTTTCCCAATCAAATCCCCTATTTCACATTGCTGCATTCCGTCGGTCGAGTAAAGGGCACGGAGCACCAGATATTCAGGAGCACTGATTTTCAGGCCGGCCTGTTTCAGAGCCGCGGTCAATTGCCCGAGGAGTACCTGATATGCAGTTCCTATCAGGCAACCCATATTGGGCATTCCGTATATGTTCTTTTCGTTATTCATCGTCATTATAACATCCGCCACTTTAAAATGGTTGAGTAGTCAACCATTTTTTTAAATTGGAATTGAAAATTGAAAATGGAGAATGGAGGGGTTTTGATAATTGGGAAAAATCACGCTATATTTGCATTCTGATGATTTCGTCTCTGAAGACTATGATTCCGGGCTATGCTTTATCTTGAGAGATGCAATTTATGATAACGTAAAGTTAAGGATATGGAAGATGTAGAAATAACGGCTACAGCCGATGGCTCCACCACTATTTATCGCAAGGATCTCAACGAGCATTACCATTCGGTGAAGGGTGCGTTGACGGAAAGCGAACATGTGTATCTCAATCTCGGTTGGGAGAGGGCTGTCTCCGGTAAAGATGCCGTCAGGATATTTGAGGTTGGATTCGGCACCGGATTAAATTGTGCACTAACTGCCAAAGCCGCCCTGCGCTCGGAAAAATCAGCGGAATATTTCTCCGTTGAATTGTATCCGCTTCCGGCCGGTATCACCGAAAGACTTGAATATGCAGGCGACGATGATTTTAAGGCTGTGAATGAGGCTCCCTGGAATGAAGAAGCCGTGATAAACCCTTTCTTCAGGTTGCATAAAATCAATGATGATCTTCTGGACATGAATATACCGGAAAGGTTGGATTTGATGTATTTCGATGCCTTCGCCCCTGAGAAACAGCCGGAATTGTGGGAGGAGAGGGTGTTCAGAAAGATATATGAAGCGATGAATCCCGGTGGAGTGCTTACCACTTATTGCGCGAAAGGGAGTATACGCCGCATGCTTCAGCATATCGGATTCATTACGGAGCGTCTTCCCGGGCCTCCGGGTGGGAAAAGGGAGGTGCTGCGTGCTGTCAGGCCCTGATATCGCGTGATGTGCGAACCGTGTGCGTAAAACGGGCGTTGATATGGGAAACCAGATGTTATGATACACGATATAATTTTCCTGCTTCTCGGACTTTTGCTTTTGGTGGTCGGTGCAAACTACGTCACGGACGGTGCCGTGGCTGTTGCCAGACGCTTTCATGTCTCCAATCTGATAATAGGCCTTACGGTGGTCGCGCTCGGGAGTACGGCCCCCGATATGGTAGTCTGTATAGAGTCTGCTTTCCAGGACAGACCCGCCATGGCGATAGGGGAGGTGATAGGGTCAAACATCTTCGACCTGTTGCTCGTAATAGGCATAATGGGACTTGCCCGTCCGTGGAAAGTCAGTGAGGTGATGCGTTATCAGGATCTCCCCATTCTTCTTATTGCCTCAGTTGCCTTATGGGTGGCGGGAGACACCGTACTGTTTGATGGGGCACATCACAACGTCGTCAACAGGTCGTCGGGTATTATGCTCATCATGGTTTTCATATTCTACATGTGGTTCATGATCCTTTCATCCCGTAAAGAGAAAAGCACTCTCGTATCCGATACTTCGGAGGCCACGGAGAACTCCGCTTTGACAGCGGGGAGTACAAAGTGCGGAATAGCCACGGCTCACAGTTGGAAGTGTGAGATTCAACGAATCAAGAAGGAGGTATCCACCCTTCAGGGTAAGCGTTGGTTCTCATGGCTGCTGATAGTGGCAGGACTCGCCGCATTGGTTGTAGGTGGCAATTGGGTTGTGGACGGAGCAAGCGGGATAGCCCTTAAAGTGGGTATGAGCCAGGGGATGGTTGCTCTTACAGTTGTGGCAATCGGCAATGCCCTCCCTGATCTTGTCACGTCGCTGACGGCCGCCCTTAAGGGTGCAAGCGGAATAGCCTTGGGTAATATCGTGGGCTCCTGCATCATCAACGCATTGCTTTCGATAGGATTGAGTGCCCTCGTGATACCATTGAAGGCCGATACGATAGGGTTCGTAGATTTCATTACTCTTGTGGGAGGAGCGGCGTTGCTCTGGCTTTTCCCCTTGCTTACCAAGGAAAAGAGTGTGACTCGCGCGTTCGGTGGAGTCTTTGTGCTGCTCTACATCGCGTATATGGTCTTCACGGTCATCCGGGGCTGAGGCGGCAATCACCGCATCACCTTAAGGTCTTGTATGTAGGTGAATACCTTGGAGTGGCCGAACGTATTCATGAAATATTTGAATCCGTTGTCGGTTAGTGCTATAAGCCCATAGACATCGTATGCCTTGCCCAAGTCCTCGTCATAGTCGTCATTGATTGGTCCATACAGCATCATGCTTTTGATCTTGCTTGCGTCGAGATGATGCAGAGGGTCGTATATCCTTACTCCCGGCATCACTTTCTTCAGTTCCGCAACTGAACTGTATCCTCCGACCAATGGATATGTGTCGGCTACCGTGCCGTCATCCCATAATTCCATCACCCTCTCATCCTTAATCTTATAATAACCCGGAGAGTTGGTCTTTGCCAGCAGCAATTCCTTATTGGAGGAGGGGGCGGCTTTTGGCTTGGAGCCGTGGTTTTGGGCGGCAAGCCAGTTGAATAGCGAGATTGCAATTATCAAGAGAACTGTTGTCAATACTAACCATTTAGTCTTCATATCAGTGGAATGCGTTAAGTTGTTGGGATATGTTGTTTCAAGAATTTCGTCTCAGGGCATCGGAAAGTGTCTGGCGTATGCGTTCACGTAGATGCAGAGGGGAGATTACCTCAAGAGAACGTGCCCTCGACAACAGTGCCATCACGAAATCATTTGTGATTTTCAGATTCAATTTTACGGTCACCCCCTCATCATCGTCGGTCAATATCTTCTGTGAGGGATGCAGGGGCTTTGCCTTTATGAAACTCCCGTCAAGAGCGTCATAGTGGAGTGTAATTTCCTCGACCGGCATAGCGGGGTCAGCCCAGATACCGAAACTGTCTTCAAAGAGTCGCTCGAGATCCAACGATTCATCAAATCGAAAATCCTCATCCGTAATAGTCAGATTCTTTATGCGGTCAAGACCGAGAATGAGGAGACGGTCGTTTTCATATCCGGCCACATACCATAATCCCTGATCCTCCTTAAGGAAATGCGGTGATAGGATATGGTGTCTCTCCCGGCCTCCGCAACGGTAGTTGACATAGTCGAATTCTATCTTGCATTTATCTTTTATGGCCTTCAGAATCTCCATGAGGTAATGCGAGCCCTTGTTGCGGCTACGTTCCGGTTTGATATAGCGGTTGATGTCGGAGTCCGGGTGTATCGCCGTCAGAAGGTCAAAATCGGTGAACAGGCGTTCATAACTTACCAGCCAATCCTTATCGCATCCTGCGATGCTGTAGGATGATTTACCGGCCCTGACTATCTCAATCCTGAAGGTTTCGTAGATACTGTTGATATCTCTTTGCAGTAATCGCATCTGTGATCTCCGTTTCTCAGGATATGAATAATCGTGGATTAGTTTTTTGCTTTCAAGATATGACAACAGGTCATCGGCCGGGACGGGGATTCCGGCCTGGTTGAGTTTCTGGACTATGAGCAATTGCCTTATGATGACTCCCGATTCTGTGGACATGGCTTGGCGATTTTATATTATGTTTCCGGCTGCAAAATTATATCAGAAAGGCGACCTATCTTGTCGTCCACAAGATTATTTGAGGGGGTAAAGCAAAAAAATCTTCATGAATGAACTGTATGGAAAATGATAATCACAAATTTTATGACTAATTTTGCAATGGCGGCAGAGGGCGACGGATTGCCGTGAATGCCGTAGAGATGGGAGTGGGTCGGGGTATTTGTGAGAAATCTTTTATGCTGATATAAACCTATATTCAGATGGAGAGAAAAATTGGAGGTCATCTGGCAATGTTGGGTGCCAACGTGATGTGGGGCCTGATGTCGCCGGTGGCGAAGATGGTGTTTGCGGCAGGGACGGTGCTTCCTGCCGTTATGGTAGATTTCCGGGTGGCCGGGGCGGCGTTGCTGTTTTGGATAGCCTCGGTGTTTCTCCCGGAGGAGAAGGTTCCCGTCGGAGATTTGCTGCGTCTTTTCGGAGCCGGAATGTTGGGCATATTGCTTAATCAGGGATGCTTCATATTCGGAGTGAGCCTCACGTCGCCCGGGGAGGCCTCCCTTGTCACCACCACCATGCCGATGTGGGTTATGCTTCTGGCATGGCTCATCCTCAGGGAGCCAATTACCTTGAAAAAAGCCGGAGGCATTGTGGTCGGGGCAGCCGGCGCAATTATTCTGATACTTGGAAGCGGTGTGAGGGTAGCGGGAGAAAACCCTCCGTTGGGAGATTTCATTGTGCTTTGCGCGCAATTGAGTTATGCCCTCTATCTTACCCTTTACCGTAATTTCATACGGAAATACAGTCTGGTGACGCTGATGAAATGGATGTTCCTGTCGGCTTCCGTAGTGGGTTTGCCGGCGACGTTCACTTGGCTGCGCGACACATCCTGGAGTTCTATCACCGGATTGGAATGGAGCGGCGTCGCATACGTTGTCGTGTGTGGTACTTTTCTGGCATATATCTGCATAATGATCGGCCAGAAGAGACTTCGTCCGACGGTAGTAGGTATGTATAATTACGTGCAGCCGATAGTAGCCACCATAACAGGAATCATTCTCGGACTTGATACCTTCACACCGATGAAGGCATTGGCCATAGTCCTCATATTCTCGGGTGTCTGGCTCGTCACTATAAGCAAAGCAAGAGTATCGTAGCCCCGGGGAAATTCTCTTCCTTCTCAGCGGGATGTCGCTTTTTTCAAACCGATGGTGGGGTTGGGGCGTTGCTAAGGTATGGATAAAGATGTAGATAAGAAGGAAGAGAGGACCACACAGGGTAACGGTTATCTTGGTGCGTTGACCCGGGAAGGGGTCGTAGCCTTTCTCGCCGGTAAATGGGTGGAAGGGATAGGAGAGGTGTATGCAAACCGTCTTGTGGACAGATTCGGCACGGATGCGATACGTGTGCTGACTGAGGAGCCGGCGAAGGCGATGGATGTGGAGGGACTCGGAAAGACAAGAGTGGAGGTTGCCTCTGAGAGTCTGAAGGCACTTCCTTATCCGGCCAATCTCCTCGCATTCCTATTCTCATGCGGACTCAATGACACTGAAATCGGAAAGATATTCGGAAAATACAGGAAGCGCACGGAAGAGGTCGTGACTTCTGATCCTTACGGCATGGTGGAGGATGTATGGCGGTTTTCGTTCTTTTCAGCCGATAAGGTAGGGAAAAGGTTAGGGATAGCGGAAGATGATCCCCGCCGGCTCCGTGGCGCCTTGCTCACGGCAGTCAAGAGATATGCGGAGAACGGACATCTGTTTGCCACTCCCGAAGAGGCCGTCAATCTTGCCTCCACCTTCACAAAATGCGAGAATGATAAGGTAAGGAATGAGATACCGTACCTCGTGGAAGAGGGAAGACTTATCGAAAGCCGGGGGGGCCTGTATCTCCCCGTGTATTACAACGCCGAGAAGGAGGGAGCCGGGAAACTCACAGAACTTGCCGCGACTCCGGTCCAACCGTTGCCTACAGAAAATCTGCCGGAAGTGAGCGAGGAGGGTCATCATTACAGCGCGGAACAGAAAGAGGCTCTTGGGATGATATTGAGTTCGCCCGTGTCGGTACTTACCGGCGGCCCCGGATCGGGAAAGACAACCGTGCTGAAAGGTGTGCTTGAAGTGATGGAGAAAGCAGGGAAGAAAGTGCTTGTGGCAGCCCCTACCGGAAGGGCGGCAAAAAGGGCGGCAAATCTCACCGGTGCAGATGCCACGACAATACACAGGCTCCTTGGCTACCGTCAGGGGGAGGGTTATTATAATAAGCGGATTGATACAGATATGCTTGTCATTGACGAAGGGTCAATGATGGAGCAGGTGTTGTTTGATCATCTGCTGCAGGCCCTGTCGCCCGGAACGCGGGTCGTACTTGTAGGAGATGTCGACCAACTTCCGGCAATAGGAGCAGGAGATGTCTTGAGAGATATGATAGAGTCGGGAACTATACCTGTTGCCCGTCTGTCGGAAAATTTCCGTCAGGGTGAGGGGAGTCTCATAGCAGCCGGAGCGAGGTCCATCAATTCGGGAGAAATTCCCGAGTCAGACCCGGAGAGGGATTTCATGATAGTTGAGGAGAACAGCGTAAAAGGTATACATGACCGTATCCTGAGGCTGATGACCGATGAACTCCCTTCAAAGTATGGAATAAACCCGTGGGAGATTCAGGTCGTAACTCCGCAGCAGATAGGCCCTCTGGGAGCCCGTCAACTCAATATTGATATCCAGGCACGTATTAATCCTGAAGGGCCGGCATTGCGCCGGGGTGCCACCGTGATGCGGCTGGGCGACCCTGTAATGCAGACGGCCAACTCACGCGAGCGCCGGGTGTATAATGGAGAGATTGGAAGAATTACCGATGTTGATACCGACAGACAGATATTAAAAGTGGAATATTCCGACGGGAGATTGTCGGAATATTCCGGAAGTGAACTCAGCGAACTTGTGCTTGCATACGCCACCACGGTCCACAAACTGCAAGGCTCTGAGGTAAAATATATGATATTTCCGATAACCATGGCGCATAAACCGATGCTTTACCGCAACCTGCTCTACACCGGAGTCAGCCGTGCCACAGAATTATGCGTATTGGTAGGGGAAGGGGAGGCCTTACGCTACGCTGTAGGCAATTCTCCCGACTCCACCCGCAATTCCAATTTCAAATATCGCCTACGGGAGGGTCAATCCTGATTGCCGTCGCGTATCTCCACCCTCCTGATCTTTCCGCTGATGGTCTTGGGGAGTTCCTTCACAAACTCCACGATGCGGGGATACTTGTAGGGGGCGGTCACACGCTTTACGTGGCTCTGTATCTCCTTTATCAGATTCTCACGGTCGGTCTCGGCACGCTGCTCGAAATCCTTAGCCAATACGATTGTGGCTTTCACCACTTGGCCGCGTATCTCATCGGGCACTCCTGTTATGGCGCACTCCACAACGGCGGGATGGGTCATCAGCGCGCTCTCCACCTCGAAAGGCCCGATGCGGTAGCCCGAAGATTTGATTACGTCGTCAGTGCGTCCCACGAACCAATAATAACCGTCCTCATCCCTCCAGGCAACGTCGCCCGTATGGTATATCCCGTTGTCGTATGCCTCTTTCGTTAAGGCTGGATCGTGGAGATACTCCTTGAAGAGGCCAAGGGGCTTTCTGCCATGCACCCTCACGATAATTTCGCCATGCTCCCCGTCTTCCGCGCTTCGACCGTCGGGAGTGATGAGGTCGATGTCATATTCGGGTCCCTTCTTACCCATGGAGCCCGGTTTGGGTTCAAGCCAGGGATACGTGGCGATTGTCAGGGTTGTCTCCGTCTGTCCGAACCCTTCCATTAGTTTTATGCCCGTCAGGGCAAGCCATTCCTCATACACACTCGGATTAAGGGCCTCCCCCGCGATGGTGCAATATTTCAAAGTCGACAGATCAAACTTCGACAGATCCTCGCGGATAAGGAAGCGGAAGATGGTAGGAGGTGCGCAGAAAGATGTTATGCCATGATCATGAATCTTGTGCAACACGTCAACCGGCTCGAATTTCTCGAAATCATATACGAAGACATTCGCCCCGGCAATCCATTGCCCGTAAAGTTTCCCCCATACGGCCTTCCCCCATCCGGTATCGGCGAGAGTAAGGTGAAGGCTATCCCCATTTATGTTGTGCCAATATGATGCGGTGATGATATGTCCGAGAGGATATGTGAAGTCATGCGCCACCATCTTAGGCTGCCCCGTGGTTCCGGAGGTGAAATAGAGCAGCGACACGTCATCATTGGTATTGGGTGCCTCGGGACGCACAAACGGCGCCGCCGCCTCGATACCCTTATTGAAATCATACCACCCCTCGGGCACTATCGGCCCTGTGGAGATGAGAGCCTTCACTGACGGGCATTCAGGCAACGCCTTCTCGATATGGTCGGTCACAACCTTGTCGCCGACGCTTACGATAGCCTTTATACCTGCCATCTGGCAGCGGTATTTGACGTCTTTCTCCGTGAGGAGGTGGGTGGCGGGTATGACCACGGCCCCGAGTTTGTGGAGGGCGATTATCGAGAACCAGAATTGATAGTGGCGTTTCAGTATCAGCATCACCATATCCCCCTTCCCGATACCCAATTCCTGGAAGAAGGATGCCGTCTTGTCGCTCTCCCGCTTTATGTCGGCAAATGTGAACTGTATCTTCTCCCCCTTGTCATTGGTCCAGAGCAGAGCGGGGCGGTCGGGTTCCTTCTCAGCCCATGCATCGACCACGTCATATCCGAAATTGAAATTTTCCGGGACATTCACATGGAAATTCTCCATGAAATCCTCGTATGATTCAAATTTGGTCTTGTCAAGAAATCTCTCAAGCATAGCATTATGATATTATGGCCAACAATTTCACACGTTTCCCTTCAAGAGCACGGAGGCCATGAGGTCTTTTGGCATCAAACATTATGGAGTCGCCGGGATTGAGCACGTTGGTCTTTCCGGCTACACTTATCTCCAGTTTCCCCTCTACGACAAAATTAAATTCCTGGCCCTCGTGGGTATTCAGGGTGAGGGGTTTGTCGTCCGACGGTTCCACAGTCACCATGAAAGGAGCCATTATGCGGTGCTGGAAACCGGCTGCAAGATCCT
Source organism: uncultured Porphyromonadaceae bacterium (assembly GCA_947175265.1). Taxonomy (GTDB): domain Bacteria; phylum Bacteroidota; class Bacteroidia; order Bacteroidales; family Muribaculaceae; genus Lepagella. Next base: position 80,272 of record CAMWMD010000009.1, read on the forward strand.
GATAACTGTATGCTCCCGTGCGCTCTACCTTGACGCCATGCCCTGCACGGGTGATGTAGTAGGCCTGCATCTTAGGCTCGTCGCCAAACATCAGGGCCGCCATCTCCACACCGTAGACGGCTGAGAGCTTATGGATGAAACTTACGGGAATATCGGTAGAGGCAGACTCATAGTCCGCGAGAGTCTCAGGGGCTATGCCGCATTGTGAGGCCATCTCCTCCTGAGAGAGATCGAGGGCATCCCGAAGCTCCCTTATACGTTCTGCTATATGCTGTATAATCTCCATATCATTGTTTGTGAAGTGATTTTGCAAAGATAATCAACTTTTTCGTTATTTCCCAAAGCAAACAGCGCGTTTATCCCTTATTTTCCCTCACCTCGGGGGAATTAGAGGATTGCCGGAAGCACACGCACTATGGGGCCGGCAAGGAAAGCGGTGAGCACGCCGTTGAGGATACCTCCCGGATATTCGGGAATGCAAAATTAAGTAAATTTATGAATAATGCGGTTGTGAGAGAGCCACACTTTTGCTATATTCGCAAAAAATGTCATGGCTTCATTACTCAGGATGAAGAAATACCATAAAAAATTCCGCAGAAATGAAAAAAAGGATTTATTTGGCAGGCGGCTGCTTCTGGGGCACCGCGCATCTTTTCTCTCTTTTGGAAGGGGTGGAGAAGACAGTGGCAGGATATGCCAACAGCCGTGTGGAGAACCCTTCCTATAAGATGGTATGCACCGGTCTTACCGAGGCCGCTGAGACCGTGGAGGTGGTCTATGATGATGCCGTTGTGGGGCTTTCGGAGATTCTTACGCTTTACTTCCGCAGCATCGACCCGACTTCGGTTAACCGTCAGGGGAACGATGTGGGGACACAATACCGCACGGGGATATACTACACAGATGCGGCCGATCTTCCCGTGATAGAGGCTGTCGTGGCCACCGTGCAGCGCCGTCATGACGTGCCCCTGGCCGTGGAGGTGGAGCGCCTCAGGAATTTCTATCCCGCTGAGGAATATCATCAGGATTACCTATATAAAAACCCTGACGGTTATTGCCATGTGGATCCCGCATTGTTCAGGGAGGTCAAGGCGATGAAGCCCCGTAGGGAGTCGAAAGAGGAATTGAGATCGCGCCTCACCCCCCTTCAGTGGGAGGTGACCCAGAACGGGGCTACCGAGCGTCCGTTCGTGAATGAATACGACCATGAGTTCCGTCCCGGCATATATGTCGACATAACCGACGGGACCCCTTTGTTCGTGTCATCGCGCAAATATGACTCAGGTTGCGGATGGCCTGCATTCACACGCCCGATTGACCCGGCCCTCGTGACCGAGCATCTCGACACCTCATTCGGACGGGTGCGCACCGAGGTGCGTTCGGCAAGCAGCGGCTCGCATCTTGGCCATGTCTTCCCCGACGGTCCTGTGGAGGATGGAGGTATGCGCTACTGCATAAACTCAGCATCCCTGCGGTTCGTGCCCGCCGGGAAGATGAAAGAGGAGGGGTATGAAGACTATCTCCCCCTTATAGAAGCGTAGCCTTCCTGTCGGCAGAGGTCAGATATGAAAAGATTAAGCGCATTCCGAATTTATCCGGGATGCGCTTAATCTTTCGGGGTATCATGTCATCATAATCCGAAGAACGTCATATTGCTCAGATCTGGCTTACCTGTTATCTCGAATATTATGTATGAGAGCAAGCCCATGAGGAGTACGTTGAAGTTGCCAAGGTCAATCAGCTGGTGATATTGATAACGCGGACGTGTACGCATCTGCCACCAGATATAGATGTCGATTATAAGGCAGATGAGCGACGGGAGCATGTCCACGCCGTTGAGCTCGAGATGCAGCTGCAGGCACATACCTACAGTCACGGCCGTATAGATGAATCCGTTGATAAGGAATATGTATCTTCCTATCTTGCGACCCACCGCACCTACCAGCGTGACCTTGGAATTACGGAGGTCGGTGGTATAATTGGCGTATCCGTAGAGCAGGGTGGCGTTTATACACATCAGTCCTATCACTACCGCCATATAGAACGAGGGCACAAGGTAAGACCAGTCGATCCGTTCCCCCGACTCATGAATCACCTGGAGGAGACAGGTGCCTATCACACATACGGGACCGAACAGTATGAACGAGCATACCACTCCGAAAGGTGTGCGAAGTAGGGGATTGCTCCCTCCGCACGTCATCCATGCGGCAAGGAATGTGAATATACCGATCACGATAGTCCACCATCCACCCATAGAGGCGAGCGTGAAACCAATCATGAGCGCCATAAGGAACATGGCGAAACTGCACTCTCGCAGGATATTGATAGACCCTTTCTTGGATTTTGAGATTATGCGCTGGTCGATATGTCCCCCGCTGTTGCGGCTCATGTCGTGATAGCGGTAATAGAAATTGGCTCCCTGTTGCGCGAACACGACAAAAAGGAGGCATAAGGTGGCCGGAATGAGTTCGGAGTTTCCTGACAGGGAGGCACAGGCTGTGCCCGCGAGTACTGCTCCAATACCCATCATGAGGGAACTGAAACGTACTTTTGAGAAAAGACTTGCTTGTTTAGCCATTTTATGGTTGTGATTTCGGATTCTTGACTGTTTGTGACGTTATCGTTTAGCTTTGGAGAATGATCATCATCCGATAGTGTAGAGCACGACAAAGAGGCTGGTGGCGCCGATTACCATCCAGAGAGTCAGGGCCTGGATGAGAGGTTTCACACCAACCTGCTTGATGACCTTCAGGCTCAGGCTTGCGCCTATGGCGAACAGCACGGCAACCAGGGCTTTCTTGGCTACGGCCACAAGGAAGGAATACACCGGAGCCATCGCCCCCATCATGCTTTCGGGAGTATAGGTGTTGATCACCATCGCCACGACGAAAAGGAGTATGAACCAGGGTATGCTCACTTTTGCCTTCCCTTCGCCACCCTGTTTGTTGCGGAAGAACCACATGGTGAAGAAGGCCAGGGGGATTATCCACAGTGCACGCGTGCATTTTATGAGTGTGGCGAGATCGCACGCCTCGGTGCTACCCGGGAAATACATCTGGTCAAATGCAGCGCCGGCTCCCACCACGCTGCTCGTGTCGTGTATCGCAATGGCTGCCCATGTGCCGAATTGCTGCTGGCTGAGGCCGAAGAAGTGGCCCATGGGAGGGAAGATGAACAGGGCTATCGCATTGAGTATGAAGATTACGCCGAGGGAGACCGCCATCTCGTTCTGGTCTGCTTTCAGCACAGGCCCTACAGCCGCTATCGCGCTGCCGCCGCAGATTGCCGTGCCGGAGGATATGAGATAGGAGGTCTTCTCGTTGATTCTCATGTATCTTCCGAGGATTACCCCTATCACCATGACCCCGATTACGGATACTATAGTGAAAATCATGCCGTCAGCCCCGCTCTGTAGGGATTTCTGGAGATTCATGCCGAAGCCGAGTCCCACGACCGAAGCCTGAAGCAGATACTTGGAGAGTTTCTTATTGAATGTGGGGAACGGTATGCCGAAAATGAATGCGAAGGCGAGACCCAGGAACAGTGCCACGGGGGGCGATACCAACTGTCGTTCGATGCCCGGTATGATGTCGAAAGGAATCACCATAAGGATAAGAAGCACCCAATACAGAGGGCGCCCTATAGCCTGAAGGGGGCGGCTTTTTTCGGAAGACATGTCTATAGTGTTTGTAGTGTTTAAAATGAAACTGTGGGCAAATGTAGATAAAAATCTTGTGATTTCTACACCGGCAGAATAAAAAACAAGGC
>CAMWMD010000010.1 GCA_947175265.1 uncultured Porphyromonadaceae bacterium
GCCTTGAGCCTTGAGCCTCGAGCCTAAAAACGCCTAAATAAGTCTGCATATCCTTATCCCCTCTCCCCGACACATTTATGACAACGACATCATCCTTACCGAACTTTTTCTGACCAAGCACAGCCAACGCATGCGCTGACTCAAGCGCAGGGATAATACCCTCCAGGCGGGTGAGGAGAAAGGCTGCTTCAAGAGCCTCATCATCGGTTACGGCAAACACCTCTGCCTGTCCGCTCGTTGCAAGATAAGCATGAAGCGGACCCACTCCCGGGTAATCTAGACCCGCCGATATGGAATATGGTTCCGTGATCTGTCCATCCTCCGTCTGCATCACAAGCGTACGCGACCCATGAAGGATTCCCTCGCGCCCCAACTTTATGGTCGCCGCGCTCTCCTCCGTATCAATTCCATGACCCGCAGCCTCTGCTGCCACCAATTTCACACTCGGCTCCTTCAGGAAATGATAGAATGCCCCGGCGGCATTACTTCCCCCACCGATACAAGCCACCACATAATCGGGAAGTTCCCTACCCGTCTGCTCCTTGAGTTGCTTCCTGATCTCTCGGCTTATCACTGACTGGAAACGGGCCACCATCTGCGGATAAGGATGCGGACCCACTGTGCTCCCTATCACATAGAACGTATCCTTCGGATTGCAGCACCAGTCGCGTATCGCCTCATTTGTGGCATCCTTGAGGGTCATATTCCCCGAAGTCACGGGGCGAACCTCCGCACCCAGCATCTTTATGCGCTCCACGTTCGGTTTCTGACGCGCCACATCGGTCGCACCCATATATATCACGCAATCGAGTCCCATCAGGGCGCACACCGTAGCCACAGCCACACCATGCTGTCCCGCTCCCGTCTCCGCTATTATGCGCGTCTTTCCCATCCTCTTGGCTAAGAGCACGCTGGCAATCGCATTGTTGATCTTATGCGCTCCCGTATGGTTGAGGTCTTCTCGCTTCAGATAGATGTTGGTCCCGAAATGCTCGGAAAGCCTCTTCGCGTGATAGAGAGGAGTCGGACGCCCCACATAATCTTTGAGCAACTGCTCATATTCTGCATTGAACTCCGCATCATCGGCATACTTATCAAAAGCCTCCTGCAGACGCGCTACGTTGGAATGGAGAATCTCGGGGATATAGGCACCACCGAATTGTCCGTAATACCCATCCTCATCCACCGGAAGGAACGGGTCGATAATCTTTTTAGCCATATATTGTATTTCTGATTTGTTTCAAAAGAAAAAGCCGACGGAAACTATTCCCGACGGCTCTATGTTGAAGTGATTTGTTCTGTCTGATTGCTGCTACGGAAGAAAACCGTTGTGCGGATGCCCATACACAATCAATGCCATCGGGTTTTATCACCGATGCGCCACCAACCGCGTATATTTATGCATTTTCTCATTCTTTCCGTTTATTTGCCGCAAAATTATAAATTTACTTTCATTCTACCAAATATTTATTCGTTTTTTGCCAAAAAAAGATTTCCACATCCCCCAAAATTCCACGTTCCTTTAATTAATCTGCTTATCACCTCATAACTCATAACTATCCCTTCTGACATCTGTAAGTTCCTCCATTTCTCCTCTATATAAAGGGTATGCCCGTTTGAAACAAGGGGCACACACAGGGCGCGATTCAAAACAATTTCGCTTATTTCACCTTTTTATTTCCCTATCTCAATATTTATTTGTAATTTTGTCAAATTTTCTACAGGTAACTCATCAAATCTTTTTGATTCCTTGGGTTTTTATTAGAAGGATGGCGGGGCTTTTTTCCCGTCTTTTACTCATTTTTAAACAATCTTATTCGGAACATCCTAAAATGGACAAAAAAGACATCTCTGTCAAGTTCGCCGAACCGGAAGACGCCAAATATGCCGACCTTATCGTCAGGCTTATTTATGAATCCGCTCTTCAGCGAGGCACTGGCATCGCCAAACGCACACCCGAATATATCGCCCAGAAAATAAACAGCGGCAAAAGCGTGGTGGCGCTTCACGGCGACCGTCTCGTCGGTTTCAGTTACATCGAAAGCTGGGGCCACGGAGATTTTGTGGCTACATCCGGATTGATTGTCGACCCAGAATACCGCCATCTTGGCCTTGCCGGCGCCATCAAGGCGAAAACTTTCGAGCTGGCTCGACTTCGATTTCCGTTTGCGAAACTCTTCTCCATCACTACCTCTCTCCCCGTCATGAAACTCAATTCAAGAATGGGTTACAAACCCGTTACATTCTCTGAGTTGACAGACGACGAAGAGTTCTGGCGCGGCTGCGAAGGCTGTAAAAACTACGACATCCTGCAGCGTAACAACCGCCGTATGTGCCTTTGCACAGGTATGTTGTACGACCCTCAGCAGCCTCTAAAGCCTAAAGAGCACGCCAACCCTTACATCATGAAGGTGAAAAACAGCATCAACAAGATGCTTCACCTAAAAAAGAACTGAGGCGTGCCCCTATTCAAGATTATTCATTCAATCAGAAATCGATTTCATTATGTCTGAAAACAAAAAAAAGAAAGTGCTGCTCGCTTTCAGCGGCGGCCTCGACACATCTTTCGCTGTAAAATATCTCTCTGAAGACCTCGGTTACGAGGTGCACACCGCAATCGCAAACACCGGCGGTTTCTCCGATGAGGAACTGAAAGTCATCGCCGACAAGTCTAAACGTCTCGGCGCCGCTTCTCACGCCACTCTCGACATCACTCAGGACTATTATGACAAGAGCATAAAGTATATGGTGGCCGGCAACGTGCTCCGCAACGGCACATACCCAATCTCCGTAAGTTCCGAGCGTATTTTCCAAGCTATCGCCACTATTGAATATGCCAAGAAAATCGGTGCTGACGCAATCGCCCACGGCTCGACTGGCGCAGGTAACGATCAGGTCCGTTTCGACCTCACTTTCCAGATCCTTGCTCCCGAAATTGAGATCATAACCCCCACACGCGACCTCACACTCACCCGTGAATATGAAATCGAATATCTGAAGAAACACGGTTACGAGGCTGACTTCAAAAAACTCGAGTATTCTATCAACAAAGGACTCTGGGGCACTTCAATAGGCGGTAAGGAGACTCTCCATTCCGACCAGACTCTCCCCGAGGAGGCTTACCCATCTCAGGTGACCGCTACTGAGCCCGAGAAACTCACAATATCCTTCAAGGAGGGTGAGATCTCTGCCGTTAACGGTAAGGAGTTTTCCGATAAAGTGGAGGCCATCCGCGAGGTGGAGAGAATAGGATCACGTTTCGGCATAGGCCGCGACATGCACATCGGTGATACAATCATCGGCATAAAGGGCCGTGTAGGATTTGAGGCCGCAGGCCCCATACTAATCATAGCCGCCCACAAGATGCTTGAGAAGCATACCCTCACCAAGTGGCAGCAGTATTGGAAAGACCAGGTCGGAACATGGTATGGCATGTTCCTTCACGAGGCTCAGTATCTCGAGCCGGTGATGCGCGACATCGAGAAGATGCTCGAGAGCTCTCAGAGAAACGTGACCGGTACCGTTGAGATTATTCTACGCCCCTACTCCTACACTCTCGTAGGTGTGGAGTCTCCCTTCGATCTCATGAAGACTGACTTCGGCGAATATGGTGAGGTCAACAAGGCGTGGACTGCCGACGACGTGAAGGGATTCACTAAGATTCTCGGCAACCAGATGAAGATCTACCACAACAATCAGGTCAAGAACGGCAAGGCCGAATAAGAGGGTGACAGCGTGAAAAAAGTAGGTATTATCGGAGGCGCCGGCTATACAGCCGGCGAACTCCTTCGTTTGCTTATCAACCATCCGGAGGTGAGCATCGAGTTCGTTCATTCAACAAGTAACGCCGGACAACCCGTGACCTCCGTTCACGGTGGGCTCCTCGGCGAGACCGACCTTATATTCTCCGACAAGCACCCCCTCGAGGATGTGGATATCCTTTTCCTTTGCTCCGCTCATGGCGCAAGCAAGAAATTCTGGGAGGAGAACGCCCGCCCGGAAGGCCTTAAGGTTATCGACCTGGCGCAGGATTTCCGCGACGAGAGCAACGGATATGTCTACGGTCTACCCGAACTCAATAAAGACCGCATAGCATTGGCTGAGTCAATTGCGAATCCGGGTTGCTTCGCGACATGCTTGCAGTTGTCACTCCTCCCTCTCGCGGCTGCCGGCTTCCTCCCTGAAAACGGCGACATCAACATCACCGCTCTCACTGGCTCCACAGGTGCCGGTGTGAAACCTTCAGCCACCACTCATTTCAGTTGGCGAAACGACAACATCTCCGTCTACAAACCCTTCACTCATCAGCATCTCAAGGAAATAGGGATGAACCTGCGGAAACTCCAGCCTGAGCATTCCGCCCGAATCAATTTCATACCTATGCGCGGCGACTTCCCTCGTGGCATTTTCGCCGTCACGACCCTCCCTTGTAATTTATCCGAGGAGGATGTGGTGAGTTTGTATAAGGATTTCTATAAGGATGCCCCTTTCACTATCATAAGTGATTCTCCGATTGACCTCAAACAGGTTGTCAACACCAACAAGGCCGTGATTCATGTCCTGAAACATGACGACATGCTCCTCGTGACGTGCGCCGAAGACAACCTCCTTAAAGGTGCTTCCGGACAGGCTGTGCAGAATATGAATATAATGCTCGGCATTGACCAGCGCACAGGCCTGCGCCTCAAACCCTCGGCTTTCTAATTAATTCCCCCATGACTCTTTTTGACGTTTACTCACTCTACGATATTGAGCCTGTGAAAGGCTCGGGCTCTCATGTGTTCACCGATGACGGTGAGGAGTATCTCGACCTCTACGGTGGCCATGCGGTCATCTCAATCGGCCATGCCCACCCCAAATATGTAAAGGCCCTCTCAGATCAGGTCGCCAATCTCGGGTTCTACTCAAATTCCGTTCAGAATTCATTGCAGCAGACCCTTGCCGACAAACTCGGTGAGGCTTCCGGCTATCCCGACTACGCCCTCTTTCTCTGCAACTCAGGCGCGGAGGCGAATGAGAATGCCATAAAACTGGCCTCCTTCACCACCGGCCGTGAACGTGTGCTTGCTTTCGGTAAAGCATTCCACGGACGCACCTCCGGAGCGGTGGCGATTACCGACAACCCTGCTATACGCTCCCCCTTCAACAGCGCGGACAACGTCACTTTCGTACCCCTAAACGATTTCGATGCCGTAAAGACGGTCCTTGAGACAAGGGAGTATGCCGCGGCAATAATCGAGGGTATACAGGGTGTCAGCGGTATACACCAACCGACTGACGAGTTCCTACGCTTCCTCAGCGAGGAGTGCAAGAAGACGGGCACACTCCTGATTCTCGATGAGATTCAATCAGGTTATGGCCGATCGGGTAAATTCTTCGCTCATCAGTTCGCCGGAATACGTCCCGACATGATAACTTGTGCCAAAGGTATTGCCAACGGATTCCCTGCCGCTGCCGTACTCATTTCTCCCGAGATTCCCGCGAAAAAAGGTATGCTCGGCACTACTTTCGGAGGAAATCATCTTGCCTGCGCCGCAGCAATCGCCGTGCTTGACGTGATGAAAGAGGAAAATCTCGTGCAGAATGCTGCCGAGGTCGGCGAGTACCTTATCTCCGAACTCAAGAAGATACCCGGAGTTTCCGACGTCCGTGGCAAAGGTCTGATGATCGGTCTTGAAGTGGAGGGATTCACCGGAAGCGAACTCAGGAAGAAATTGCTTTTCGACCACCACATCTTCACGGGTGGCGCTGGGCAATATACCGTGCGTCTTCTCCCCGCGCTCTCCCTCTCACGCGAGGAGGCCGACCGTTTCCTCTCTGAGTTCAAAAAAGCCATCCAAGAGAATCCTTAATAAAAGGCCAAAATCAAAGGCAAAAAATCCCCTCCCTCACAGCTCTCCCAGTCCTCCCAGTCCTCCCAGTCCTCCAAAAAATTCGCTTATGAAAAAATTCACTTCCGTGGCCGATATCGGCCCTCTTGACATTGCATTGGCCGAGGCCCAACAGATAAAGCGCGACAGATTCGCTTTCACCGATCTTGGCAGAAACAAAACCCTGCTCATGATCTTCTTCAACTCCTCTCTGCGCACACGTCTGTCAACACAAAAGGCTGCAATGAACCTCGGCATGAACGTCATGGTCCTCGACGTGAACCAGGGTGCCTGGAAACTCGAGACCGAACGTGGGGTTATTATGGATGGCGACAAGGCGGAGCATCTCCTTGAAGCAATTCCCGTGATGGGCTCCTACTGCGACATAATTGGCGTTCGCTCTTTCGCCGGCCTGAAGGATAAGAAAGAGGATTATGAGGAGAGGGTGATCGAGCAGTTCATAAAATATTCCGGTCGTCCCGTGTTCAGCATGGAGGCTGCAACACGTCATCCGCTCCAGAGTTTCGCCGACCTCATTACTATCGAGGAATTCAAGACCAAACCACGTCCCAAAGTGGTCATGACGTGGGCTCCCCATCCCCGCGCTCTCCCTCAGGCCGTCCCCAACTCCTTTGCCGAGTGGATGAACGCTACGGATTATGATTTCGTAATCACACACCCTAAGGGATACGAACTCGACCCCAAGTTTGTGGGTGACGCTATTGTGGAATACGACCAGAGGAAAGCTCTCGAGGGTGCGGATTTCGTTTATGCCAAAAACTGGTCGGCATACATGGACCCCAATTATGGGAAAGTGCTCTCCACCGACCGTGAATGGACTGTCGACTCCGATAAGATGGCCCTCACCGACAATGCTTTCTTCATGCACTGTCTCCCGGTACGCAGAAACATGATCGTCACTGACGACGTGATTGAGTCTGACAGGAGCATCGTCATTCCGGAGGCCGCCAACCGTGAGATTTCCGCTCAGACTGTGATTAAACGCCTTCTCGAAAACCTCTGAAACAATGGAAATGGATAAGATGATAAACGTCGTCAAGATAGGTGGCAACATAATCGACAATCCGGAGGCTCTGGAGCCTTTCCTGAAGGATTTCGCTGCCATGCCGGGGAAGAAGATTCTTGTGCATGGTGGTGGCAAAGAGGCCACCCGCTTCAGCGAAGGTCTGGGTATTAAAGCCAACATGATTGACGGAAGAAGGGTGACTGACCGTCAGACCCTCGACATCGTCACCATGGTATATGCCGGGCTTATCAACAAGCGTATCGTATCCCTCCTTCAGAAACTCGGTTGCGATGCTGTGGGGCTCACAGGTGCCGACGGCAACGTAATACCCGCCACTCAGCGTTCCCCCGAACCTATCGACTACGGTTTCGTGGGAGATATTGATTCCGCCAAAGTCAACGACAGTTTCATCGCGGCTCTGCTGAATGAGGGATGTGTCCCTGTATTCTGCGCGATTTGCCATGACGGCAACGGGAGTCTCCTCAACTGCAATGCCGACTCGGTGGCTGCTGCCGTCGCAATCGGAGCATCACGCATCGCTCCCGTGCGCCTAACTTATTGCTTTGAGAAACCGGGCGTAATGGCGGATATTGACGATGAAAGTTCGGTGATTCCCCTAGTGACGGCCGCTTCATTCCCCAAACTGCGTGAGGAGGGTATCGTGGCGAAAGGTATGATTCCAAAGATACACAATGCACTCGACTCTGCCGCAATGGGTGTCTCTGAGGTGCGCATTTGCCGCGCCGATGCCCTCAATACCGAGGGCGGAACGATAATCCGCACTGAATAAGGATTTCTTCATGGAGAATATTCAGAGACATCACCGATTTGATGCTGCCGTGAGGCTGCTTAGGCAACTCATCGCCACCCCCTCACCGAGCCGTGAGGAGAAAGCCACGGCCGACATCTGGCAGGAATGGCTAATATCGAAAGGTGTGACTGACGTGAGACGCATTCACAACAACGTATGGGCGGTTGCCCCGGGATTCGATCCCTCACGCCCTACATTGATGCTCAATTCTCACCATGACACCGTGCGCCCGGCTGCATCCTGGACGCGAGACCCTTTCTCTCCGGATATCGTTGACGACAGGATTTACGGCCTCGGAAGCAACGATGCCGGCGCATCCGGCGTGACTCTGGCTGCCACTTTCCTTGACCTGAAAGATGATCCTACCCTCGACTTCAACCTTATCCTGGCCTTAACAGCCGCCGAGGAAGTGATGGGGGAAAAAGGTATGCGTGCATTCCTCCCTCACCTCGCTGAGTCCGGTATGACTCCCGATATGGTCCTTGTGGGGGAGCCTACAGGATTGCAACCGGCAATCGCAGAACGCGGACTCCTTGTGTTTGATGCCGTAGCGGAAGGAAAATCGGGACATGCCGCCCGCAATGAAGGTATCAACGCCTTATACCGCGCTATCGAGGATATCGACCGCCTACGTTCTTTCTCAACACCGGTGGTCAGCGACATTCTCGGCCCCATTAAGGTGAGCGTGACTATGATCAATGCCGGGACTCAGCATAACGTGGTGCCTGACAAATGCACCTATGTGGTCGATGTCCGCACTACCGATGCCTACTCTAACGAGGAGACCGTGGAACTGATACGCGATTGTGTGAAATGGTCAACAATGACACCCCGCTCCACGAGGGTACATGCCTCGGTCATCCCCACCTCTCACCCCCTCGTAAAATCGGCTGTGGCTCTGGGAAAGACACCCTTCGTATCCCCCACCACCTCCGACATGGCCCTCATGCACGGCATACACTCCCTGAAGATGGGACCCGGCCAATCAGCCCGCTCGCATACCGCCGACGAATTCATTCTCCTTGACGAGATTGATGAAGCCCTTCGCCTCTACCCCCTCCTCATAAAAGGAATAAGCCGAAGAATGAAGAAGAATGAAGAAGAAAGAAGAAAGATAGAATAATCGAGATTAATCCAATCCCTCCGATTATTCCGATTATTCCGATCCCTCCCGATTCCTCCGATTAATCCCGATTCCTCCGATTCCTCCGATCCCTCCGATCCCTCCGATTCCTCCGATTCCTCCGATTAATTCCGATTAATTCCGATTAATTCCGATTAATTAATCTCCGATATATGTCAAAACAACTTTGGAACAAAGGCTTCCAGCCTGACCACATAATTGAGGAATTCACCGTCGGCAAAGACCGTGAACTTGACCTCCGTCTCGCACGATATGACGTGCAGGGCTCTATTGCCCACATTAAGATGCTCCAGAGCATCGGGCTCCTCACTCCTGAGGAACTCGATACACTCCTTCCCGCCCTCGAACAGATTGCCGATGACATTGAGAATGGGAATTTCACCATTGAGGACGGTGTCGAGGATGTCCATTCCCAAGTGGAATTCCTCCTTACAGCCCGCCTCGGCGATGTCGGCAAGAAAATCCATTCGGGACGCTCCCGTAATGATCAGGTCCTCGTTGACCTCAAACTGTTCTTCCGCGACGAACTCCGCAACATAGCGCACGCTGTCGAACGCTTATTCACCCGTCTCCAATCGCTGTCCGAACAGCATAGGGATAAATTGATGCCCGGCTACACCCATCTGCAGGTCGCTATGCCCTCATCTTTCGGATTATGGTTCGGCGCTTACGCGGAGGCACTCACCGACGATATGCAACTGGTGACGGCGGCTTACAACATCGCCAACCAGAACCCCCTCGGCTCCGCTGCCGGATACGGCTCTTCATTCCCCCTCGACAGGGAGATGACAACTCAGTTGCTCGGATTCGCCAACCCTCACTATAACGTAGTAGCAGCTCAGATGAGCCGTGGGAAGACTGAACGTGCCCTCGCGGTGGCTATCGCCGCCGTGGCCTCCACTTTAGGTCGTTTCTCTATGGACGTGTGCCTCTGGATGTGCAACAACTTCGGGTTCATAAAATTCCCCGACCAACTCACCACAGGCTCAAGCATCATGCCCCATAAGAAGAATCCCGACGTGTTCGAGATCATGCGCGGAAAATGCAACCGCCTACAGGCGCTTCCCAATGAACTGACAATCCTTACGGCCAACCTCCCGCTCGGCTATAACCGCGACATGCAGCTGATGAAGGATATCGTATTCCCCGCAACAACCGAACTCATCGATTGCCTCGACACCGCCGATTTCATGCTTCGGCACATAGAGGTGAAGGATGGCATTCTCGACGATCCACGCTACGACTACATATTCACGGTTGAAGACGTCAACCGCCTTGTGCTCGAGGGTGTCCCCTTCCGCGATGCCTACAGACAGGTCGGTATGGCTGTCCAGAATGGCACATACAAGCCCTCAAGGGAAGTGCATCACACTCATCTCGGAAGCATCGGTAATCCTGCCAACGACCGAATAGCTGCCAAAATGAATGAAATAATGAAGACTTTCAGATAAATTCTTGTAATTAGGGTGCATAATTATTCTATAATACCGTCACACCAACCCAAATTACCTTTTTTCTGGCGTTTTTTTTGCAAGTCTCCCATAAAGGCAGTAACTTTGCATCATTAAAAGCAGAACATTGCTTTTCATCGCTATATTATGACAGGTCTTATTATCATACGACTTATTTCCATTATTCTACGGCTTTCACCGGTGGGAATATTGGTCTGCGTGTGATAATCCGGCATAACACACTGAGCCTTTCCCACCGTGAGCGGGAAAGGCTCTTTTGTTGTCAGATTATTTTTCTTTTTAACATACATCATAATTTTCATATAAATGGCAAATACGCTCTTTGATAAAATCTGGGATCAGCATGTGGTGCAGCATGTCGAGGATGGCCCGCAGCAACTTTATATTGACAGGTTATACTGCCACGAGGTCACAAGCCCGCAGGCTTTCGCCGGTTTGCGCGCTCGCGGAATCAAGTGCTTCCGTCCCGAGAAAATCTTCTGTATGCCCGACCACAACACACCGACCCACGACCAGGACAAACCTATCGAGGACCCGGTGAGCAAGACTCAGGTCGACACTCTCGCTAAAAACGCCGAGGAGTTTGGGCTTAACCATTTCGGTATGCTCAACCCTAAGAATGGCATCATTCATGTCGTGGGTCCCGAAAGAGGCCTTTCTCTCCCGGGTATGACTATCGTGTGTGGCGACTCCCACACATCTACCCACGGCGCTATGGGCGCTGTCGCTTTCGGTATCGGCACTTCCGAAGTGGAGATGGTAATGGCCTCTCAGTGCATTCTCCAGCAGAAACCCAAGTCTATGCGAATCAACATTGAGGGTAAACTCGGTAAGGATGTGACCGCGAAGGATGTGGCCCTCTATCTGATGTCAAAACTCACCACCTCGGGAGCAACAGGGTATTTCGTTGAGTATGCCGGCTCTGCCGTGCGCGACCTTTCAATGGAAGGACGACTAACTCTCTGCAACCTCTCAATCGAGATGGGTGCTCGCGGTGGTTTCATTGCCCCCGACGAGAAGACTTTCGAATACATCAAGGGACGTGAGTACGCTCCCAAAGGTGACGAGTGGGATAAGGCTGTGGAATACTGGAAGACCCTCAAGAGCGGTGATGATGCCGTATTCGACAAGGAATTGAATTTCAAGGCCGAGGATATTGAGCCTATGGTGACCTACGGCACCAATCCCGGTATGGGTATGGGTATCACTCAGGAGATTCCTTCTCTCGATTCAATCCCCGAGGCCGGTAAGGCTTCTTTCCTAAAGAGTCTCGAATACATGGGCTTTCAGCCGGGTCAGAAACTCCTCGGCACTCCCGTGGACTACGTATTCCTCGGGGCTTGCACAAACGGTCGCATCGAGGACTTCCGCGCTTTCGCCTCTGTCGTGAAGGGGAAAAAGAAAGCCGAGAACGTCACAGCATGGCTCGTGCCCGGCTCTTGGATGGTGCTCGACCAAATTAAGGAGGAGGGTCTCGACAAAGTGCTTGAGGAAGCTGGCTTCCAGATTCGCCAGCCCGGTTGCTCCGCTTGCCTCGCAATGAACGATGATAAGATTCCCGCTGGTAAACTGGCCGTATCGACTTCAAACCGCAACTTTGAGGGCCGTCAGGGTCCGGGGGCGAGAACAGTGCTCGCAAGCCCTCTCGTGGCTGCCGCCGCTGCCGTAACAGGTGTAATAACCGATCCCCGCACCCTTAACTAAAATTCAGTCCGACCCGTCCGACTCGTCCGACCTGTCCGACCCGTCCGACTCGTCCGACTAAAAAAACCACAAAAAAATGAAACAGAAATTCAACATCATAACAAGCTCATGTGTGCCTCTCCCTCTTGAGAATGTTGACACCGACCAGATTATCCCGGCTCGTTTCCTCAAGGCCACTACTCGTGAGGAAAGTTTCTTCGGCGAGAATCTCTTCCGCGACTGGAGATATAACCCCGACGGCTCCATAAACAAGGATTTCGTGCTCAACGACCCAACATACTCAGGGGAGATTCTTGTCGCCGGAAAAAACTTCGGTAGCGGCTCAAGCCGTGAGCATGCCGCATGGGCTATCGCAGGATATGGATTCCGTGTGGTGATCAGCAGCTTCTTCGCCGACATCCACAAGAACAACGAACTCAACAACTTCGTCCTCCCGGTTGTGGTTAGCGAGGATTTCCTTGCCGAACTCTTCGATTCAATCAACGATGACCCCAAGACTGTGGTGGAGGTCGACCTCCCCAACCAGACCGTAACAAACAAGGCCACCGGCAGAAGCGAAAAATTCGAAATTAACGGCTATAAGAAATATTGCCTAATGAACGCTCTCGATGATATCGATTTCCTCCTTGAGAACAAGGAGAAGACCGAGGCGTGGGAGAGCAATGTAAACGCTTGACAAATGAACGGACATCCCGCTCAGATTGAAATCATGGACACGACTCTGCGCGACGGGGAACAGACCTCCGGCGTCAGTTTCGTGCCTCATGAAAAACTGATGATTGCCCGCGCTCTCCTGCAAGACCTCAACGTCGACAGGATTGAGGTGGCTTCAGCCCGCGTCTCCGACGGTGAGAAAGAGGCCGTAAGGCGCATTTGCAAGTGGGCGAGACAGGCCGGTATGCTGCATCGTGTCGAGGTGCTCGGGTTTGTCGACAACGGTACATCCCTGAATTGGATCAACGAGTGCGGAGGTGTAAACATTAACCTCCTTTGCAAAGGTTCGGAAAACCATTGCATAAACCAACTCAAGAAAACTCCGCAGGAGCATTTCGAGGATATCAGGCGCAACATCGCCATGGCTCATGAGATGGGCATCAATGTGAACGTCTATCTTGAAGACTGGAGCAACGGAATAAAGAATTCCCCCAAATATGTCTTCGATATGATTGATGCCCTCAAGGATTGCGGAATAAAGAGATTCATGCTCCCTGACACTCTGGGTATCCTGAATCCTGTCGAGCTGATTCCAATCATGAGGAGAATGGTAAAGACCTATCCCGACATCCACTTCGATTTCCACGCACATAATGACTACGACCTGGCGATATCTAACGTATTGGCGGCCGTCCTCGGTGGATGCAAGGGGATACACACCTCCGTCAACGGTCTCGGCGAACGGGCCGGAAATGCCCCGCTCGCCAGCGTGCAGGCTATCCTGAAGGATCAGTTCAACGCCAAGACTAATATCGTGGAGGAGAGGCTGAATGAGGTCAGCCGACTTGTCGAGAACTATTCCGGAATCGCCATACCCCCGAACCGCCCTATCACGGGTGAAAGCGTTTTCACTCAGGTGGCCGGCGTACACGCCGACGGCGACAACAAGGCAAACCTCTATTGCAACGACCTCCTGCCGGAACGCTTCGGTCGCAAAAGGGAGTATGCCCTCGGAAAAAACAGCGGTAAGGCCAATATCCTCAGGAATCTTGAGGAACTCGGTCTCGAACTCTCCCCGGAACAGACCCGCAAGGTCACCGAACGCATCATTGAACTCGGCGATAAGAAGGAGGTGGTCACTCAGGAAGACCTCCCCTTCATTGTCAGCGACGTGCTTAAAAGTTCCTCCCAGGAGCAGCATGTCAATCTTCTGAGTTTCATGGTGAGCGTCGCTTACGGTCTTGACCCTATGGCTGCCGTGAAACTGGAGATTAACGGTGAGGTATATGAGCAGAACGCCTCCGGAAGCGGCCAGTTTGATGCCTTCATGAGGGCATTGAAACTTATATACAAGGAACGCCTCGGACGCCGTTTCCCTCATCTGTCGAACTATACCGTACAGATTCCGCCTGGCGGACGCACCGACGCACTCGTGCAGACCAGCATAACCTGGGAATGGGAGGAGCGCATTTACCGTACTCGCGGTCTCGATGCCGACCAGACGGAAGCCGCCATAAAAGCAACAATCAAGATGCTCAACCTTATGGAGACAGAACTCCGGAAGCAATGAGCAGGCTTCTGCTCTCCCCATTTTCAACTTTCAACTCTCAATTTTCAATTTCTAAAAAATGAATCTTAAAATAGCAGTTCTTCCCGGCGACGGGATCGGCCCTGAAATCTCTGCACAGGGCGTGGCGGTAATGTCCGCCGTTTGTGAGAAATTCGGACACAACGTGTCTTACGAGTATGCAATCTGCGGCGCGGATGCTATCGACAAGGTGGGAGATCCGTTCCCCGAGGAGACTTTCAAGATCTGCATGGATTCAGACGCAGTCCTCTTCTCTGCCGTCGGCGACCCCAAATTCGATAACGACCCTACAGCAAAGGTGCGTCCCGAACAGGGCTTGCTCGCTATGCGCAAGAAACTCGGCCTCTTTGCCAATATCCGCCCCGTGGAGACCTTCGATTGCCTCATCCATAAATCTCCCCTCAAGGATGAACTCGTGCGTGGAGCCGATTTCATCTGCATCCGCGAACTCACCGGAGGTATGTACTTCGGAGAGAAATATCAGGATGATGAGAAGGCTTACGATACAAATGCATACACACGCCCTGAGATAGAGCGTATCCTCGAAGTGGCTTATCAGTATGCCCTCCGTCGCAGAAAGCACCTTACGGTTGTTGACAAGGCAAACGTACTTGCCTCATCACGCCTGTGGCGTCAGGTAGCAAAAGAAGTGGCGCAGAAATATCCCGAGGTAGAGACCGACTACATGTTTGTCGACAACGCGGCTATGCGTATGATTCAGGATCCGAAATTCTTCGACGTGATGGTCACTGAGAACACCTTCGGCGATATCCTTACCGATGAGGGTTCTTGCATAACCGGCTCTATGGGTCTCCTCCCCTCTGCCTCTACAGGTGAACACACTCCCGTGTTCGAGCCTATACACGGTTCTTGGCCGCAGGCTAAGGGGCTCAATATCGCTAATCCCCTTGCCCAGATCCTTTCCGTTGCCATGCTTTTTGAATATTTCAATCTCATGGAGGAGGGTAAACTCATCCGCGAGGCTGTCAATGCTTCTCTTGATGCTGACGTGCGCACACCCGAAATTCAGGTCGAGGGCGGTGCCAAATACGGCACTAAGGAAGTGGGCGAATGGATTGTAAATTATATCAAGAACGCCTGATTCCTCTCCCGCAATAAAAACCTTAAAGGCTCTCGTTTTCAGGACGGGAGCCTTTATAAGTTTCATCAGCACCCTCCGCGGTACGTCTCATTAAAAAACTCAAAACCTTAAGACACACTTGGAGCAACTGGCATGATTATCTTACTATCTTCCTCCCCCACTTGTTCAAGTGATATAAGAGAAATCCACTTATAGGGGTGTTTTGGATATTTCCCTCGTAAATCGCTTGATCTTAAGTACTTTTATCAAAAAGAATATTTATGGTTAATGAGCATCAAGACATGTCTGGATGCTCATTAATCATTTTTATTGTTAAAATGTGTTAATATGTTTGCTATTTCAATTATTATGCCTACCTTTGCAGTGTTGTAGTAAAGCACAACACTGCAAAACTGAATAAAGAAACTAATAATAAACATCTAAAAGCATTTCAAAATGAAAAAAGTAAAATCTTTCATCATTGCCCTCGCTGCCGTTCTCGGCTTCTCCGCTACCGCAAACGCTCAGATTCTCTATAAGGTTGAGAAAAAAGGATCTGACAAAGTCAGCTACATCCTCGGCACACACCATTTCGCTCCTCTGGCTGTAGTTGACTCAATTTCCGAACTCCCTTCAATCCTGAGCAGTGTAGATAAACTCTATGGTGAGTTAGACATGGCCCAGATGAGCGATCCGCAGGTCATGAGCAATATGCAGATGGCTCTAATGGCTCCTTCCGACAGCACTCTCGACAAGGTTCTCGATGAGGCCCAGCTCGCAAAACTGACAGAAGCCTGGAACAACCTTACCGGCGGAGCCGCTCCTCTTGAGATGATGTATGGCGTGAAGCCCTCGGTGATTTCTACACAGATTGCTGCCATCCTGACTCAGAAGGTATTCCCGATGCTCAACCCTATGGAGGGTATCGACATGACTATGCAAAACAGGGCAAAGGAACTTGGAAAACCTGTAGACGGTCTTGAGACAATGGACTTCCAGATTAACATGCTTTACAACCGCCCTATCTCTGAGCAGGCAGAAGGACTTATGAAGACAATCGATGATCTTGATAATAATGAGAAGAAATCTATCGCTCTCTCTCAGGCCTACATTAACCATGACATAGATTCCATTCTAAAGATGATGGAGGAGGAAGAGGAAAATGAGGAGACCATGGATCGTATGATATACTCTCGCAACGCTACATGGGTCGACCGCCTCTCAAAGGAAATGCCACAGGAATCAATCCTTGTTGTGGTTGGCGCTGCACACATTCCGGGCAAGAAAGGCGTGGCTGAAGGTCTGCGTCAGGCAGGATTTAAGGTTACTCCCGTCATCTAAATGAAAACAGGCCTCAATACTCAGAGGCCTAATATCCCTTACAAGATACATCCCACCTACCAATCACACCTTTTAGTATAGTGGTAACTCTCGAAAACATACAATTTTCTTATACAAAAGGATTCCCGGCTTTATCCGGTATTTCGGCCCGTATTGAGCCGGGAATCTATCTCCTTGCCGGAGAAAACGGTGCAGGGAAAACCACCCTGCTCCGAATAATGGCCGGTGCCCTCGCTCCCATGATGGGTACTTGCTCTGTCAACGGTAGTAATCCGGCTTCAGATGTGCCATCACAAAGGGGAAAGACATTCCTCGTGGAGGATAACATGGTCTTACCGGGGAAAAATATCATGGAGTTTGCAAAAATGCATTCCCGATTCTATCCTACATTCTCCCCGGAATTGTTTGCAGAAAACCTTAAGGCTTTCGGAATGTCAGGCCACGAACCTCTGAAATCACTTTCTTACGGCAACCGTAAGAAAGCACAGATTTCTTACGCCCTGGCCCTGGGGGTTGACCTTCTGTTGCTTGATGAGCCTACCAACGGTCTGGATATTCAAAGCAAGTCTGTCCTGAAATCAATAATTGCCCGTTCCATAGCCGACAACCAGACAATCATAGTGGCCACTCACACTGTCTCTGATTTGGAAAATATATTTGACGGCGCCGTTATGCTCTCAGGATCTCGTCTCCTGTTTGCTGCCTTGGAAGATGAGGTGGCCGCTCGACTCTCTTTTACTCTTTCATCTGCCCCTGATCCGGAAGCCCTGTATTCCGAATCTTCATTGGGAAGGTATCTTAACATATCTATTGCCGACGGAGAGGAAACAAGGGTAGATTGGCGTCTTCTTTACTGCGCTCTCAATTCTCCCGAACGTGATAAGATAATTGGCATCCTCAATTCAAATACATCCTTTGAATATGACTAATAGCACTATTTGTCAACACACTCCTGACTCTTTCTCACTCCAAAGAGTGGCGGCACTTTTCGCTTATTACGCACCCGCCATACGGCGACAGGTCTGCATATATCTTGCTGTTTCAATCCTGTTCACCATACTGCTGCTAATTCCGGGGTCTGATACCATGCGCACAGGTTTCTTTTCGCTTACATGGACAATCCTACAGTGGATGTGGTACCTGTCACCTCTCTCAATGGCAAGTAAGGGTAGATCGGGAATTGTCGACAGGCTGATTCCGGCTAAAGCTTTGGAAAAACTGTCTTTCTTCCTCATTTACTTTGTGGTAATTATTCCTTTGGTGGAGTTTACTCTACCCGTGGTTGCTGAACTGACCATACTGAAATCGTTGGGAAATGATTTGCCTCATTTCAAAAGTGTACTTGATTTTCAGTTGAATTCCTCATGGATAATGAAGACTATCAATATCCTTAGCGCTATCTGTTGCTGCCTCGTATCACTTTGTGTCATTCTAAAGTCTCGCCACAACAAAATGCTGTTCGGTATACTCAGCGCATTCTGCGTGCAGATAATTCTCGGTGTAATGGGAGCAATCTTAAGTGGCTTTGAAATGGCTTCCAAGGCTTTCCAAAAGGGATTTGAGGATGGCCTGAAAGGAAAGATTGACGCTACCGACTTTGATCCTATAGAATTCACCCGCGAAATTATACAGCCCTCCCCTGCCACTTACACTGTGGTGGGAATAATTACCGCAGGAATTGTTATAGCCGTGGCTCTAATATATCGCCGGCTACGAAAACCCTCTCTATAATCCGCTTATGGAATTCAATGACAACAAACCTATCTATCGTCAGATTGTGGATCATGCCTTCGCTAAAATAATGGCAGGAGCATGGTCGCCGGGAGAAAGGATCCCGTCAGTAAGGGAACTATCTGCCGATCTCGGGGTGAACACCCGTACCGTCCTAAAGGCCCTGGATGAACTTCAGGCTTCATCCCTGATTGAACCCAAACGCGGTATGGGATTTCTCCTTGCCTCTGATGCCCGCATGAAGGTGGAGCTTGAGTTAAGACGTGAGTTTTTCCAGTCAACCGTCCCATCCCTCGTAGAAGAGATGAGACGGCTCGGTATTTCTACCGCCGACCTCCTCCCCTATCTCCCTTGACAGTCCACAATATGACAACAACGTATGCCGACCCGTTATTAAGGCCGGCCTACGTTGCATTAATTCTTCTGTATCTTAAATATTTATGAAATGGTTAGCCTTCCGCTGACACCGGATTTTTCATTTTTCAATTCCCAATTCTCCTGATCTCCGGTATCCAGGCTTTTACCCTTATCTCCTTATTCACCTCGGGAATTGAAACCTCCGTGTCATTCTCGCTGAATATCAGCACGACTTTGTTGCCGCTCTCTTTGTCATTCTTCCTGACTATTAGGATCTCATTGCCGTTTTTATCCTTGAGGGTTTCAAACTCCGCTTCACCGCGCCACATGGCCGGATTGGCTGCCCTGAACTTCATGACTGAGGCTATATAGGCCCTCATCTGATTTTCTTTATAGTTGCGGGCGTCAAGATGTCCGCTGGTGCGGGCCACGTTGTCCGGCTGTGCTCCGACTGCGTCGCGGCAGTCATCGCCAAACTCATCTCCATAATACATGGTGACAGGGCCGGAGTACGCGGCAAGTATGGCATGGCGCGCCATCATCTTTTCATAATAGTAAGGGTCGTGGGGATTAAAGTGATCCGCGAGGCGGTAGCCGTCATGATTCGACAGGAAAAGATTGGGCATAACCTCATCGTTCAGGTACCCCCTTGTTGTCGGCGTGGAGAGTATGGTGACTACATCTGCCCAGCCGTTTTCAAGCCCCTCCTTTGTCGTGTCTTGCATCGGGCCGCTTATCAATTCCTTCCCGTCAAAGTCAAACGCACTCACCAGACCACCGTCACGATAGACACCACGGTTTATTACATCAGCGCTTCCCCAGTCTTCACCTACCATATATCCGAGCGTTCCCCATTGCTCTCCCTTATCCTTTCTCTCGGCTGTGAGTTGTTCCACCGCTCCCCTGATTTCATTCCAGTAGTTATGTCCCCCCTGGGTTGCCTGATAGGCCTGGTCAAGTCGCCAGCCGTCTACTCCGAATTTATCAATCCAGTACGTCGCCACCTCCTTGATATAATCGAGTGAGCCGGGATAGGCTATATTCCCTTTTCCGTCGCGTTCCCCTCGGTCGCTGTAGACCTCCGCCACATCCAATTTATATCCTGAAGGCGACGCCTCGGTGACGCCGCCGTGATGGCCGAAAACACCGTCAAGTATGACGTAGATACCCCTCTTGTGGGCCTCGTCGACCAACTCCTTAAACTCCTCCTCTGTCCCGAAATGAGGGTCTATCTTGAAGAAGTTGTTGGTGAAATATCCGGTTGCCTGTAGTTTTTCTCCTCCGAAAGCCGTGGAACTGTCAAATATCGGAGTCATCCACAAAGCATTCGCTCCCAAGTCTTTTATATGGTCGAGTGAGTTTATTATCCCTCTCAGATTTCCGTTCTTCATCGCATTGTCTGGTCCCCACATGGCCCTGTAGCCGGGTGCGCCCGTGGAATCATTCTGAAATGAGGCCACCATGACCTGATAGATGGTAAGTTCGCGCGGATCTCCTGTCAGAGCCGACATACTGAAAGTGCCCAGAAGCAATGAAGCCGCTCCCAACAGGATTTTCCTGAATTTATTCATAGTCTTTACAGTATTATAAGGTTAGATATGGTATTCTTCCCGTCATGGCTGCCAGGCAGCAGCCAATGTTGATATTGCAAAATTACTAAAAAAAAACGATTGTGGAATATGCCTCCCTTTTAATTCCATATTGCTTTCTTTGCTCTCCAATTTGATACGACCCCCTTTTTGTGAGCGATGAGAACGACCCTTATCCCCCTTCAAATATTCAAATTCTATACAAAATTTAAATTTTTCGCATTTTTTTATTTTTTGGAACGGAACGATTTTAACAAAATTTTAATATTTTATCCTTCAAAATTCACACTTTAACCACTATATCTTAATCTCTTACAATTCTATCCTTATCTTGCAATACGTTCCACCCCTGAAACGATTTCAGAGCGAATTTTCTATAAATATACAAACCACATAAAATTATTATACAATCTCAAAAAAGAAAAATCGACTTCACCAACTGAAAAGAATCTTCCAAACCGGCTTGGACCCGATATTATTTTCGCATATCATTCCCGAACTTGAATACATCAATTTTTGTTCTACATTCACATTACACTAAGTGATTCATCTGTTATAGGTCTTTCCACATTTCTCTTCATCGGTGATTTTCCCAATGAAGTGTTTGAAATCCTTTAATTTATAAATATGAACATCCTTCTTAATATTATTTGGATTGTATTCGGTGGCCTCATGGTAGCCATTGAATATGTGATTGCCAGCATCGGCATGATGGTGACTATCGTAGGTATACCTTTCGGCCTCCAGACCATGAAACTCGCTATGGTGGCGCTATGGCCGTTCGGCACTAAAATCGACGATAACAGTTGGCCGTCGGGATGTCTCGCCGGCGTGATGAACGTGATTTGGTGGTTCCTCGGAGGCATCCCAATTGCGCTGACCCATCTCCTCTGGGGGTTGATCTTCTGCGTCACCGTCGTCGGAATACCATTCGGAATGCAGCACTTCAAACTCATGCGCCTCGCCCTGTTCCCCTTCGGTAAATCAATTTCCTAAAAATCAGGCCAACAAAATTCAAGCCCACAATAATTCTGATACAATTAATTCCAAAACAAAAGGCAGAAAACCTTTAAGGGCTTCCTGCCTTTTGTTGCTGTTTAGATCTCTGATTAGTCTAAATCTGAACGGTCGTTTCTTAATTTGGAGAGATGCGAACGGAAATCTCTATTGATGATGTTAGTGTTATCCTGAATATTCAATGGTGGATTCAACTCGGCTATCATATACTTTTCCATCATTTCGGGATTTAACACCGGTTTGAAAAGGAGCAATAGATTTTCACTCATCCATTTTGACAATCTTTCTTCATCATCATCAATAAACTTGATTTTAGGAGATGACTTACCCCTCTCACTCTCATTCCTGTAAGTTTTCTTCAGACGCATCAAAGAGCCCAAAGATTTCCGGAGAGTAGACCCACCGGCATTTTTACTCATGAAATGCTGACGGTAATCTCTCTTTCTCAAACTACTCTTACTTATACCGACATATATGAGTTCATACACCTCCCCCATATATGAGACCATGCATGGAGTGTAAGATACTCCGCAGTCCGGCAAACTGCTTCCGTGACGCAAAAGTAACGCATACATTCCGGGGCAATCCGCAATTTTGGATTTGTCATCCTCTTTAGGATCAAATGGAGTAAACTTCTCCAACTCTTCCTTACAATTCATTTGCCTGTATCTATCTCGTTTATGTAAAACTTGCTATTTAGGGTTACCACTCAGGAAACGGAAACATTTAAATACCCATTACTCCCCAAGCTTAGAATAACAGTCTTTCCTTTAGAGACATTTTTTATTTCCTTGTTACTATTTACAACACCACACAAATCACGAGCTATTGCACTATTTGTATTAGTGGATGCAAAACCATCTTGAACTGTTACTCTAAATCGTAAGGTCTGCCTGTTACCGTTCATGCTACATCTCTGCAACTCCTCAATGTCAAGTTCTATCATAGAACTTTCTCCTGACGAAATGACCTCTCTTACAAGAGGCATATACTCTCTCCAATAGTCAACATAAAGGTTTTTTCCCATGATACTATATTTCTGGAACCTACCCTCTTCGGTCCCGGTTAACACATAAAGAAAGTGTGAGGGCAATTGTCTTATCGTCAGAGGCTCTGGTAAACCCGAATGTATAATGACAATATCCCCACACTTGAAGCATAGCACTCAGTCTTTCTTTACAAAGCATTATACCACAAGTGATGAGAGCAGCAGCCATCCATACATTCGTTAAAAAATTTACCAGACTTTCTGACGAAGGACGTTCTTCACTTTCATCCTGATCCCGTAACAGCTCAAGGCTGTGACGGATATATTTAATGGTCTCCACCATTGATGCAAATTTACACCAAAATTGCCAAACCACAAAATATCATGGCGGGGATATTGTCTTCGCCTGCAAAATTAATCCCGCATGACGACATTACCCGTCGCCTTTCAATTATTCTCAAAAAATTCCTACTTTTATCCAAAAATATCACCTCTCCCTGCACCTCCCTTATTTCGGCGATTGAAGTAGTCCAAACTTTTTATTTAGTGAGATTTTATCAGATTTTGGAGATGGCCTTGTCTCTTGAAAAGGGAGTTTAGCACGTTAATTCACCGATGAAAGGGGCAAAAGCAACCCAAAAGATTATGAAAGATCACTGAAGAGGACACCTTTTCAAGAAACTTCTCTAAAAAATACAAATCCCGTAAATAGTTTATACCACTCCACTAACTTGTGGATATCAATTTATTTCCTTAATTTCGCAGTAAGTTAATCAAAACGGGAAAGTCATAGTTGCAAGAGTATCGCTTCTTTTTACCGGCTGTTCGTAAAGCATGGACAGCATGTATTGAGAGTGGACAAAGAAAGTTAAATTTTCCGAGGATAGGTGAAGAATGCCGGGAGCAACAAATTGTAAAATAGTTTTAACTGATTTTTGATTATGAACTCATCTGATTATACGATCATCAAGAATGCCAACGTCTGGACAGAAGGGAAATTCCTGAATGCTGACGTTGAGATAAGAAACGGTATGGTGACGGCTCTCGATCCCGTCGCTAATTCCCCGCTCGCTTCCGAACGACATCTGCCGGAATCAGCGGAAATCATTAATGCAAAAGGGATGTACCTCCTCCCCGGTCTGGTGGATATGCACGTCCATTTCCGCGAACCCGGATATTCCTATAAGGAGACCATAAAGACCGGCTCCGAGGCCGCAGCCGCAGGAGGTTTCACCACGGTTTGCACAATGCCTAACCTCAACCCGGCCCCCGATTCTCCGGAGAACCTCCTCCGCCAATTGGAAATCATACGCAAGGATGCCGTGATTGAGGTGCTTCCCTACGCCACAATCACACGACTCCGCATGGGTAAGGAACTCGTCGACTACCTGGCCCTCGCACCCGACGTCTGCGGTTTCTCCGATGACGGAACAGGTGTGCAGGATGATGAGATAATGCACCGTGCTATGACCGAGATAGCGAAAACAGGAAAAATACTCGCCGCCCATTGTGAGGTGGAGGCTCTCCTGAACAGCGGTTATATCCACGACGGCATATATGCCCGCGACAATAATCACCGTGGTATATGCTCCGAATCGGAATGGAAGGAAGTGGAACGTGACATCAAGATTGCCGAAGAGACCGGATGCCGACTTCACGTTTGCCACATCTCCACGAAAGAGAGCGTAAGCCTTATAAGGGAGGCCAAGGCAAGAGGCGTGAGAGTGACCTGTGAGACCGGCCCGCACTACCTCACCTTCTGCGATGAAGACCTCCGCGAGGAAGGGAGATTCAAGATGAACCCTCCAATAAGGAGCCGCGCCGACCGGGATGCCCTGCGTGAAGGGGTGGCCGACGGAACAATCGACGTTATATCCACCGACCATGCCCCGCATTCCGAATCAGAGAAAAGCAAGGGACTCGAGAAAAGCGCCATGGGTGTCGTAGGTCTCGAGACCTCCTTCGCCGCAATCTACACCACCATGGTGAAACCGGGTCTGATATCAATGGAGCAGTTGGCCCACGTCATGTCGACCAACGCACGCGCCATACTCGGCCTTCCCGCCGCCGGAGGCATAAAACCGGGCGTGCCCGCCGACCTTACCCTCCTTTCCGGAGCAGGCACGTCAATCGTTGACCCCGCCACTTTCCGTTCATTAGGAAAAGCGACACCCTACGCAGGGCTCGAACTCTCCGGCAACGTCGCCGCAACCATGTATGCCGGAAACTGGGTGTATAGGGCATTAGTCTGAGGTGAATCCACATTTTTTTGACCATTATTCAACGTTTTAAGCGTTTTGTCGCCCCTGAATTTTGCAATATCCCGTTTTTTCGTTAACTTTGCGGGCAAAATGAATGACATGGCGACATCAAGAATAGGTCGAGACTTGTTGGTTGTGCTTAACGTGCAGTCTTTTAACGGAAGCTTTTGCCGTCCGGCCGCTTCCTTTTTTGATATTTCAGGGCAACTCGTTGGAGGGTTGCCCTTTTTTGTATCTTCCAATAAGCCCTCAAAACTCGATGACGCCACTTCACGACACTCCGTGAGACCCTGAGGAAAAAGAATCAAACAAACATATATTTTACAAAATGAAGCCTTACACAAAAAAACTCGTACTTGAAGACGGCCGCGAATTCCCGGGATACGGTTTCGCCGCCGACACCGAGAGAGTGGGTGAACTTGTGTTCAACACATCTATGGTGGGCTATCAGGAAATCCTTTCCGACCCTTCCTACGCCGACCAGATTATCGTGATGACATATCCCCTTATTGGAAACTACGGTATTACCGATGAGGACTATGAGACTAAGTTCCCGTCCATCGGAGGTATGATTGTGAAGGAAAACAACGACTCCCCCTCAAATTTCCGTTACACTAAGACTTTGTCGGAGACTCTGGAGGAAAACGACATACCGGCAATCAGCGGTATTGATACCCGCGAACTCACCCGCATACTTCGTGATGCAAGAGGGATAAGGGCAATCATAACCGATATCGACACACCCACCGCTGAGGCCGTGGAGAAAATAAAATCAGTAGAGCGTCCCACCAACCTCGTGAGCCGCGTAAGCTGCAAGAAACGCTGGTTCGCACGCACGACAGGATATAAATACGATATCGTGGCAATCGATTGCGGAATGAAATACAACATGGTGAGAAGCCTGAATGCCCACAACTGTAACGTCACCGTAGTGCCCTGGAACACCTCGGCTGAACAGATCCTTGCATTCAATCCCGACGGAGTGCTGATATCTAACGGCCCCGGCTCCCCGGAAGATGTGCCGGAAGTCGTGGAGACGATTCGTCAGTTGCGCGGGAAAGTGCCCATGTTCGGCATCTGCCTCGGGCATCAGCTCATCTCCCTGGCGTATGGCGCCAAGATTGTGCCCATAAACCCGGGGCACAGGGGTGGCAACCACCCGGTGAAAGACCTTACAAACGGAAAAGTGCTCATCACGGCACAGAATCACGGTTATGCCGTAGATGCTGAATCAGTGAAAGACACCCCACTGAAAATTACACACATCAACCTGCTTGACAACACCGTGGAAGGATGTTCCTGCGTAGCGGATAAAGTGATGTCGGTGCAGTTCCACCCGGAAAGCGCACCCGGTCCGCAAGACTCCATGCACCTTTTCGAGAATTTCATCGACCTTGTAAAGTAACACCTGATTTTCAATTTTCAACTTCCTAAGGCTATGCCCAAACGTAAAGATATAAAGAAAGTAATGGTGATTGGCAGCGGTCCTATCGTGGTAGGTCAGGCTGCAGAATTCGATTATGCCGGCACACAGGCTTGCACCGCATTAAAGGAAGAGGGGTATGAGGTGGTTCTCGTAAACTCCAATCCGGCCACAATCATGACTGACCCTGAAATCGCCCACAAGGTTTATATGGAGCCCCTGACTCTCGAATATGTGGCGAAAATCGTGCGATATGAGCGTCCCGATGCAATCGTGCCGGGACTCGGTGGACAGACAGGCCTCAACCTGGCTGTGCAACTTGCGAAAAAGGGTGTCCTTGAAGAATGTGGCGTGGAGATTCTCGGAACCTCGTTCGACAGCATCGAACGCGCCGAGGACCGCGAACTTTTCAAGGAACTTTGCGAGAGCATCGGCGAACCGGTGCTCCCCAGTGATGTTGCCTCAAGCATAGACCATGCCGCCGAGATAGCAGCGAAAATAGGGTATCCCGTAATCCTGCGTCCGGCATTCACGCTCGGCGGCACAGGTGGTGGCTTCGCTGACAATGAGGAGGAACTCCGTGAGATGATGCGCACGGCTCTCGACCTCTCTCCCGTGCATCAGGTCCTTGTGGAGAAAAGTATAAAAGGCTTCAAGGAGATTGAGTTTGAGGTGATGAGGGATGCCAACGACACGGTCATCGCAATATGCTCTATGGAGAACCTTGATCCGGTCGGCGTCCATACCGGCGACTCAATCGTGGTCGCTCCCGCACAGACTCTCTCAAACAAAGAGTACCAGCTTCTGCGCGACAGCGCCCTGAAACTGATCAGGGCCCTGAAGATAGAGGGTGGTTGCAACGTGCAGTTTGCCCTCGACCCCCTTTCATTCGACTACTACCTTATTGAGGTGAATCCGCGAGTGTCACGCTCCTCTGCCCTCGCTTCGAAGGCTTCCGGCTACCCTATCGCGCGTGTCAGCGCAAAGATTGCTGTAGGGCTTCATCTCGACGAGATTGATCTCGGACACATACCGGCAAGTTTCGAGCCGGCTCTCGACTACATTGTCACCAAGATAGCACGCTTCCCCTTCGACAAGTTTGCCGATGCCTCCAACGAACTGGGCACACAGATGAAAGCCACGGGTGAGGTCATGAGCATCGGACGAACAATGGAGGAATCCCTGCTTAAGGCCGTGCGCTCTCTGGAGACTGGCGTTTGCCATCTCCACCATAAGAAGTTTGACGAGATGCCCACCAACGACATGCTCGACTACATACGCCACGCTACAGACGACCGCATCTACGCCCTCGCCGAACTCATGCGCAGGGATGTGGATGCCGGAATAATCTACAACCGCACAAAGATCGACATGTTCTTCCTCGACAAGATCAACAACATCGTCAACTATGAGAAGACCCTGAAGGAAAATCCCTTTGATCTTGAAGTGCTGAAAGAGGCGAAGTGCATAGGCTTCAGCGACAAATATATCGGTCAGGTGTGGGGCAAGACTGAATCGGAGATATATCTCATGCGTAAGGAGGCCGGTATACGTCCTGTATACAAGATGATTGACTCCTGCGGAGCTGAGTTCCACGCTACGACCAACTATTTCTACTCCACATACGACAGCCGAAATGAATCTGTCCCCTCCGACCGTAAGAAAATCGTCGTGCTCGGCTCAGGCCCGATCCGTATCGGACAGGGTGTGGAATTCGACTACTCCACAGTCCACGCGATATGGACAATCCGTAATGCAGGCTACGAGGCGATCATCATCAACAATAATCCTGAGACGGTATCCACCGACCACACCACGGGCGACAAACTGTATTTCGACCCCCTGACGGTGGAGGATGTGATGAACGTGCTTGATCTTGAGAAGCCTGTCGGAGTGATCGTATCTCTCGGCGGACAGACAGCCATAAACCTCGCGGAGCCCCTCGCTGCACTCGGCGCGCCCATAATAGGCACCGGCATCGAGGCTATCCGCAACGCTGAAGACCGTGGCTGCTTCGAGGCCATAATGGAGAAACTCGGCATACCTCAGCCGGAGGGTGTGGCTGTGACCCATATCGAGGATGGAGTCAAGGCTGCCGCTCGTATCGGCTACCCGGTGCTCGTGCGTCCGAGTTATGTGCTCGGCGGTAGGGCCATGCAGATTGTCAGCAATGAGGAGCAACTCCGCCATTATCTCCACACTGCCGTAGAAATCAACGTCGAGCATCCCGTTCTAGTCGACAAATATATAATGGGTAAGGAGTTGGAGGTGGATGCCGTATGCGACGGAGAGGATGTCTTCGTCCCCGGCATTATGGAGCATGTGGAGCATACCGGCGTTCACTCCGGCGACTCCATAAGTGTCTACCCCACTTTCAGTGTCAGCCATGAGGTGAAGCAGAAGATTCTCGACTACACCGTGCGCCTCGGCCGTGAAATCGGTATCAGGGGTCTATACAATATTCAGTTCATCGTCGACTCAAAAGACGACGTATATGTCATCGAGGTCAATCCCCGTTCATCACGCACGGTTCCCTTCCTCTCGAAGGCCACCGGAGTGCATCTCGCCGACATAGCCACACGCGTAATGCTCGGCCATTCGCTCAAGGAACAGGGCATCGACATACTCTACCCTGAGGAGAAGAAGCGCTGGTTTGTCAAGACCCCGGCTTTCTCATTCTCGAAACTGCGCGGCATGGATTCCTACCTCTCCCCGGAAATGAAATCCACCGGTGAGGCCATCGGCTACGACAAGTCGCTCAAGCGGGCACTGTACAAGTC
The DNA here is from genome assembly GCA_947175265.1 of uncultured Porphyromonadaceae bacterium. Classification (GTDB taxonomy): domain Bacteria; phylum Bacteroidota; class Bacteroidia; order Bacteroidales; family Muribaculaceae; genus Lepagella. The sequence goes on from CAMWMD010000010.1 coordinate 28,839, forward strand.
GCTTCAGGCATCCGGCATGACTGTAGCCAACTATGGCACCATCCTCGTCACCATAGGTGATTCCGACAAGCAACGCGCCCTCCCCCTCATACGCCGATTCTACCAACTCGGATTCAACGTGGAGGCCACTTGCGGCACCGCGAATTTCCTTCGCGCAAACGGCATAAGGACTCGACTCCTGCGCAAACTCAGCGAGGGGAGCGACGACATCACGGCTTCATTGCGCCAGGGACACGTCAACTATGTGATCAACACCATGGAACTGGCGGCTGACCACTCGCATCGTGACGGCTTCTATATCCGCCGCACGGCCGTAGACAACAACATCACTGTATTCACCTCCCTCGAGACTGTGGAGGTGCTCCTCGACGTGCTGGAAGACATTACGATGAAGGTATCGACAATCGATGCCGACGACTGATTTTTCTAATACCTAAAACTTCACTTATGGGAATCAGGAATATTTATAAGATAGTAAGCAACCGGGAACTGACCCGGAAGACCTGGGTCATGATCCTGCGTGGCGACACCCAAGCCATCACAACTCCGGGTCAGTTCGTCAACGTGGCAATACCCGGGAAGTATCTGCGCCGCCCCATATCTATATGCGATTACTCGCATGAGAGGGGGGAGATCACACTGCTCTATGATGTTGTGGGCGAAGGGACACTCGCCATGAGCCGCATGAAAGAGGGCGATGAGGTGGATCTCCTCTCCGGTCTCGGCAATGGATTCTCCACCACCTCCGTAGGGACACGTCCTCTCCTGCTCGGTGGAGGGATAGGTTGCGCACCGCTCCTTAATCTGGGCCGCGCCCTGGTGAGAAGCGGGAAAAGCCCGATTGCCATTCTCGGCTACAATACGGCTGCCGACAGTTTCGGCATGGACCGTTGGTTTGAGGAAATCGGTGTCGAGGCTTTCATAGCAACGGTAGACGGCTCTCTCGGCACAAAGGGATTCGTGACGGATGTGATCCGCCGTTTCGGTATCGAAGGAGACTATTTTCATGCCTGCGGCCCCATGCCCATGCTTCGTGCCCTCTGCAACGGTCTTGACATTCCGGGCGAGGTGAGCATCGAAAGCCGCATGGGATGCGGTTTCGGCGCTTGTGTATGCTGCTCAGTGGAGACAAAAGATGGCGTGAAAAGGATATGCAAGGATGGTCCGGTATTCAGAAAGGAGGAACTTATATGGAAATGAAAGATATGAAGGTCACACTCAGTGGGGTCACATTGCAGAACCCGGTGATTCCCGCATCCGGGTGCTTCGGTTTCGGCTACGGAATGGCGGAGTTTTACGACATAAACATTCTCGGCTCCATATCATTCAAGGGCACCACACGCGAAGCCAGATTCGGCAATCCCCTCCCCCGTGTGGCCGAATGCCCCTCAGGGATGATCAATTCCGTAGGGCTTCAGAACCCCGGCATCGACGAGGTCATCGCTGTCGAACTCCCCAAGATGAGGAAATCTTTCAGACAGCCCATAATCGCAAATATAAGCGGATTCTCAATAGATGAATACGTGGAATGCTGCGAGAAGATTGACAGGGAGGAACAGGTGGCGATAATCGAACTCAACGTGAGTTGCCCCAATGTACACGGCGGAGGGATGGCTTTCGGCACTTGCGCCTCTTCAGTTTCGGATGTCGTGAAGGAGGTGAAGAAAGTCATAACGAAGCCTCTTTACGTCAAACTCTCTCCCAACGTCACCGATATTGTCGCTATCGGCAGCGCTGCCGTAGAGGCGGGAGCCGACGGTCTCTGCCTCATCAACACTCTCCTCGGCATGAGGATCGACATAAGGAACCGCCGTCCGGTGGTGGCTAACAGGATGGGTGGATTTTCAGGCCCGGCCGTGTTCCCGGTGGCCGTAAGGATGGTCAACCAGGTGGCCCATTCATGTGGCGTCCCCGTCATCGGCTGCGGCGGTGTGTCGTCGGCTGAGGATGTCATTGAGATGATGATGGCCGGTGCCACCGCAGTGCAGGTCGGAGCCGCCAATCTCGTAAATCCGTATGCCTGCAAGGAGATCGTGGAGAGCCTCCCTGAGGTGATGCGACGCCTCGGCATAGATTCCCTCTCCGAAATAATCGGGATAGTGTAATTTATAGGCTCTATCCCCCGTTAATAAAGAAGACCCATATAAACCTGACTTTATGAACGCAAAAGATGTGATCATTGCCTGCGACTTCGGTTCTGCCGAAGATTGCCTCGCATTTCTTGATAAATTCAACGACGAGGAGAGGAAACCTTTCCTCAAGATCGGTATGGAACTTTTCTATGCCGCAGGTCCGGAAATTGTGAAGGAACTTAAGAAACGTGGCTTCAAGATTTTCCTTGACCTGAAATTGCACGATATTCCCAACACCGTAAAGAAAGCCATGAAAGTGCTTTCCGGGCTTGACGTCGATATGGTGAACGTGCATGCCGCCGGTACGGTGGAGATGATGAAGGCCGCTCTCGAAGGGCTCACACGTCCTGACGGCACCCGTCCCCTGCTCATCGCAGTGACACAACTTACCTCCACTTCCGAGAAAGCCATGCGTGAGCAACTCCTCATCGACGCCTCTATCAACGACACCATAGCCAAATATGCCCGCAACGCCAAGGAGGCGGGTCTTGACGGCGTGGTTTGCTCCCCTCTCGAATCAGCATTGGTGAAGGAGGCTTGCGGCAACGGGTTCATGACCATCACACCCGGCATCAGGTTTGCCGATTCAAAAGCTGACGACCAGGTGCGCGTCACTGACCCTGCGAAAGCACGTGAGATCGGTTCCGATTATATCGTGGTTGGTCGCCCCATCACTGCCGCTGAAGATCCCGTGGCAGCCTACCGTCGCTGCGTAAAAGACTTCCTCGGAGAATAAACCCATGCCCTTTTTTCCTTTTCGACTATCAATTTTCAATTTTCAATTTCTTCTCTATGGATACTGCAAAAAAAGTTGCCGCTGAACTTCTCGGTATAAAGGCTGTCTTCCTCAGCCCTGCCAAGCCCTTCACTTGGGCAAGCGGTATAAAGAGCCCTATATATTGTGACAACCGCCTTATCCTCACCTCCCCCAAGGCTCGAAAGGTGGTGGAGGAGGCTATAGCAGCCACAGTCAAGGAGAAATTCCCTGAGGCTGAGGTGCTCATGGGAACAAGCACTGCCGGTATAGCTCACGCCGCCATCGCAGCATGGATTCTGGACATGCCCATGGGATACGTCCGGGGTGGTAACAAAGACCACGGACGTGGAAACCGTATCGAGGGTCGTCTCGAGAAAGGGCAGAAAGTCGTGGTGATCGAAGACCTCATCTCCACTGCCGGAAGTTGCATCGAGGTTGTCGAGGCTCTCCGCGAGGCAGGTGCCGACGTGCTCGGCGTGGTCAGCATTTTCACCTACGGCATGAAGAAAGGTCTCGACCGTCTTACAGCTGCTAATGTGACCAACTACTCACTCTCCAATTTCGACACCCTGTGTAAAGTGGCTGTCGAGGAGAAATACATAACCCCTGAAGAGGAGGTCAAACTGAAGAAATTCATGGCCAATCCCTCTGATGAATCCTGGATGGCATGAAACATCTCATCGACCCCACTGACCTCTCCAAAGAGGAACTTGAGGAGATTATCGACCTCGCTCTTGACATAATTGCCGACCGCCCCAAATATGCCGAGGTGTGCAAAGGAAAGAAACTCGCAACTCTCTTCTATGAGCCCTCCACTCGCACAAGACTCAGCTTCACGGCCGCTATGATGGAGTTAGGCGGCAACGTGCTCGGTTTCTCCGATGCCAAGAACTCATCCGTGAGCAAAGGTGAGACATGCGCTGACACCACCAAGGTGATCAACTGCTTCGCCGACATCATCGCAATGCGTCATTTCGAGGAGGGGGCGGCAACTGTCTCCGCAATGAACTCCAACATCCCGGTCATAAATGCCGGCGACGGGAGCCACAGCCACCCGACACAGACTCTTACCGACCTTCTAACCATCAGGCGTGAGATCGGCCATTTCGACAACATAACAATCGGGTTCTGCGGCGACCTTAAGTTCGGCCGGACAGTCCACTCCCTCATTAAGGCGCTCTCCCGATATCCGGGTGTCAAGGTAGTGCTTATCGCACCCGAGCAACTCCGTCTCCCCGATTACATGAAGGAAGAGGTGTGCGACCGATATGGTGTAGACTATCGTGAGGTCGACACTATGGAGGAGGTGATGGGCGAGCTTGACGTGCTCTACATGACCCGCGTGCAGAAGGAGAGATTCTTTGATGAGGATGAGTACGACCGCGTGAAGGATTTCTTTATCCTTGATTCGGAAAAACTCAAACTCGCCCGTCCTGAGATGCGCATTCTCCACCCCCTCCCACGTGTCAATGAGATTACTGTTGATGTGGATGCCGACCCGAGGGCTGCCTATTTCCGCCAGGTGGAGAATGGAAAGTTCGTGCGTATGGCACTCATCGTCAAACTTCTCGAATGGGCCAAAGACCCGTCAAAGACCACAAAACTCGTGCCTGACGATGCCGTGCGCGGAGAGTTTATATGCCGCAACAAACGCTGCATTTCAAATATGGAGGTTGGCGTGGAGAGTCTTTTCCGCCCCGCTCACGATTCTTCCGGAGGATACCGGTGTGTCTACTGTGAGTCAAAGCCGAAATGACCTTGACAGGACATCGACATTCTCCCCACTGAAAAAAAACGACTATCCACGGCAAACCTTTTCAACTCTTTCGCCGTTATAATATCAGAAAATCGTTTCATGATGTTAGGTTAGTTATAAAAAGCAAGAACGCGGCTGATGTGAATCAGTCGCGTTTTCTTTATCTCCTACCCGTCCTCCTTAATGATGTAAGCCGAGCATTCCTGGGTGATGGTCATGAAACTCCCTGAGCCGACGTTCAAGTTCCGACCTGCGCAACTCTTCTCCTCTCAACATGCTCTCCGAAGGATGGCGTGTGGCATTGGGAAGGGGGCGGTGATGAAGGGCTTTCCACAACTTCTCCCCTTCGCGCAATAACGCCTCCCCGGCAACGTCAAGATAAGTCTCCCGGAATTTCTCCCAAATATACTCCGTAGCCTCCTCCGACGGATGCACCAGGTCGGAGGCATAGAAACGGTAGTCGCGCAGATCATCGTTCATTATCTCGTAAGCCGGGAAATAGTGGCAATGGTCATTATTCCGGCATATCTCCTCTACCGCGATTCTCAAAATAGCCTTCGACACCGCATTCCCTTCGAACCCGTCTTTGAGATGCCTCACCGGACTGACCGTGAAGAATATCTCAAGCCCCGGGAACCTGTCTCTCAAATCCTTTATTAGTGCCTTCCATATATCCGCTATCTCGCCAATACCGGCCCTGCGCCTCTCGAACAATGACGCGGGCTGCTTGTGGCAATTGGCTACGACATATCCCTCCCTCTCCTTGAGATAATAGCACCATGCCGTGCCGAACGTGACAAACAGGCGTTCCCCCTGACGCAGCATATCCTCAAGCATAGCCGCTCGGCGCCGGAAATCCGCCGCCACATCCTCTACTGTCTCCGCAGACATCGAACTGTCGGCAAGCCACGACCGCCATGCTCCCCCTCCACTGAACAGCGACTCTTCCAGAACCGATTCCTCAACGGAGAGAACCATCCTCAACGACCTTTCTATCGACAAAGGATTATAGAGCGTGCCCAAAGGATTGCACGCATTCCATAATCCACGCCGCATACGCTCCGCTATGTTGGCTGCAAAACATGACCCGAGGAGCACCACCGGCCTTTCGGGCGACAATCCCACACTGCTTTTACCTATCTCCAGTTCTGTCCTGAATTTCATATCATTTCTGATTTTTGAGGTAAAGATATAAAAAATCTTCCATTCCGGAATTAACATCAAATAATTCCAATCCGGAGATTGTTCTAATAATTACCTTTTTTGTTCTCCCTTTCCTAAATGGATGTTTTGTTTTGCCAAACCGTTTAATATTTCTAACTTTGCCGTGTGGTTACAGCAGTCTTTTTCCATTGCAGCCGCGACTGTCCCTTCCGGGGACCGATTCTTCTTAAAACATACCCTCATTTACCGATCGACATCAATGAGACCCCTATTTAAAGTACTCTCTTTTAAAGTGCTCTCCTCCTTGCTGCTCCTCTGCCCCTTCACGCAGTCACAGGCTGCTGCCACAACCGACACATTACGCCTCTCAAAAGCGGAATGTATCAGAATCGCATTACAGGATAACCCTACGGTAAAGGTCGCCGACCTTGAGGTGAAGAAAATGGATTATGCCAAAAAGGAGGTGCTTGGCTCCCTTTTCCCGGCAATAGACTTCTCCCTTGCCTACCAGCGCTCGATCGAACTGCAATCGCTTAGCATGAATATGGGTGGACAGTCAAACACCATCAAGATGGGAACGGACAACAACTGGAACACCGGTTTCTCCGCCTCAATGCCCCTCATCAACGCCTCGCTCTGGAAATCAATAAACATCTCCGACACCCAGATACTGGCCTCCCTTGAGCAAGCCCGCGGTTCAAGGATAGATCTTGTCAACAACATAAACAAGGCCTATTATGCGCTCCTGCTTGCCGTTGATTCGCGTGAGGTGATTCGGCAGAACTATGACATCGCCAAGATGAATGCCGATATTTTCCGGAAACAATTCGAACAAGGCACAGCCTCCGAGTATGATGTGCTCCGCTCATCGGTGCAGGTCACAAATATAGAGCCCGAACTTCTGCAGGCCGACATAGCGATACGCCAATGCCAATTGCAACTGAAGGTGCTGATGGGGATTGATGCCTCGGCGGAAGTCTGGCCCGACATCCGGCTCCATGATATGCAGAGGGATATGTATGGTCTGCCGGGAGGTTTCTCCGGAGATATCTCCTCCAACTCATCGCTACGCGAACTTGACATCAACCGTAAAATGCTTCAGCAGAATGTCTCGCTGCGTAAACTCGCGTGGCTACCCACTCTCGGTGTGCAATTCAACATCAACTGGAACGCCATGTCAAACGGTAACGCTTTCCGAAACCAGAAATTCAATCCCTACAGCAACGTCGCTCTCGCGCTTAACCTCCCCATATTCGCAGGAGGCAAGAAACTTTATGCCTTGAGGCAGGCACAGGTGCAACTCGCGGAGATAGATTTGCAGCGTGAGAACCTCGTCGATGCCCTGAACATGCAGGTTGAACTGGCCGTAGACAACATCAACCGTCAGGTGCGTCAGATTGCTGCAAGCGAAGAGGGAATGAAACAGGCGGCCAAGGCTTATGAAATCATGCAGAAGAGTTTTGAAATCGGAGCCGCCACATATCTCAATCTCCGGGACAGTGAACTCGCCAACACATCCGCCCGCCTCGCATATCTGCAATCCATATACAACTATCTCGTCTCCACAAGCGAACTCGACGCCCTCCTTGGCAAAGAGAATGCTGACAAATAAGGGTTCAATCTTTCTTGAAAACAATTCATCATGAAATCAAAATATATCTATCCCGTATCATTGATAATGCTGCTTACGGCAGCCAGTGTTTTCCCTTCTTGCTCCGGAACTGACAAGGACAAGGAGAAAACCGAGAAAACCGAATCGAATCCGGTCGTGTCAGTTGAGACAGTTGAACAACGCTCCGTAGATCAGATCGGTGAATACACCGCAACTGTCGAACCCGAACTAATCAACAATATCTCCGCCGCCGCTCCCAACCGCATAAAAGAGATTTATGTAGATGAAGGGATGAGAGTGGCGAAAGGTCAGAAACTTGTGTTGATGGACGATGTCAACGCGGTCACATATCAGACTCAGGTAGACAATGCCAAGGCAAACCTCAACAATGTTCAGATCAACTATGACCGTGCAGTGGAACTTTTCAAAATTGGAGGTGGCACAAAGCAGCAGGTTGATCAGATGGAGACACAGTTGATCAATGCTCGAAACTCCCTTGCCGCTGCCGAGCGCACACTGCGTAATGCAAGAGAGAATACTGTGCTCACCGCCCCCATCTCAGGGGTAGTGACTGCCCGGAACTACGATCCGGGCGATATGACGGGCTCACTTCCGGTGCTGACCATTGCCCGCGTACAGCCTGTCAAGATTGTGATAAATGTCACAGAAAGCGAACTTGCCAATGTGAAGAAAGGGATGCCTGCAAACATCAAATTCGATACATACGGCGATGAAGTGTTCCAAGGAACAGTTTCCATGGTGGCCCCTACCGTTGACCCTTCAAGCCGCACATTCGGAGTGGAAATCACCTCGGCAAATACCGACAACCGTATCCTGCCGGGCATGTTCGGACGCGCCACCCTTAATCTCGGTACGAGAGAGAGGGTTGTCGTTCCTGATAAATCCGTAATCAAGCAGCAGGGTTCGGGCGACCATTACGTCTATGTCTACAATCCTTCCGACGGCACTGTCTCCTACAATAAAGTGGAACTTGGTCAGCGCCTCGGTTCGGAATATGAACTTATATCAGGCGTGGAGCCGGGCTCACAGGTGGTGGTGTCAGGACAGACCAGACTCGCCAACGGCAGAAAAGTAACCCTCAAAAACGAGAAGAAATGAGCATTTACGGTTCGGCGGTAAAGCGCCCTATCATGACCACGCTGTGCTTCGTGACCGTGATCATTTTGGGTCTGTTCTCATTGGCAAAACTTCCAATCGACCTCTATCCGGATATCGACACAAACGCCATAATGGTAATCACGATGTATCCGGGTGCGAGTGCAAAGGATATTGAGCAGAATGTGACGAAGCCCCTTGAAAACTCTCTGAACGCAGTGGAGCATCTGAAACATATCACCTCCACCTCAAGGGAGAACACCTCAGTGATTACTCTCGAGTTTGAGTATGGCTACGACATTGACGTTCTCACCAACGATGTCCGGGATAAACTCGACATGGTGAAATCAATGCTTCCGGACGACGCGGAAAATCCCATTATCTTCAAATTCTCCACCGACATGATTCCGATTTGCCTTCTCTCGGTAGAGGCAAAAGAGAGCATGAACGGTCTCTACAAGATCCTTGACGATGCCGTGGCAAATCCCTTGGCGCGTGTCGACGGGGTCGGCTCCGTGTCAATTTCCGGCGCTCCGAAGCGCGAGATCCACGTTTATGTCGACCCGGCGCGCCTTGAGGCGTATAATCTCTCCGTTGAGGCCATATCATCGGTAATTGCCGCTGAAAACAGGAATATCCCGGGAGGTTCGTTCGATATCGGCTCCAACACATACGCCTTGCGTGTGCAGGGTGAGTTTGACGATTCATCGCAACTCTCCCTCCTCCCCGTAGGCTCTTTCGGTGGAAAGACCATATTCCTACGCGATGTGGCGAAGGTGGTCGACAGTCTTGAGGAACGCACACAACAGACATACATCAACGGTAACAAGGGCGCCATGATCATCATTCAGAAACAAAGCGGCGCCAATTCCGTGGAGATTTCCAATAAGGTCATGAAGATGCTCCCCTCTTTGGAAAAGAATCTTCCCTCTGATGTCAAAATCGGCGTCATAGTCGATACCTCCGACAATATCCGCAACACTATCGCCTCTCTCGTGGAGACGGTCATGTATGCCTTGCTGTTCGTAATGATAGTGGTGTTCCTGTTCCTTGGAAGATGGAGGGCCACAATGATTATCGTCATTACCATACCGGTATCTCTGATTGCGTCTTTCATATATCTCTTTGCGACAGGCAACTCGCTGAACATCGTATCACTTTCTGCGCTTTCCATTTCCATCGGTATGGTTGTGGATGATGCAATTGTGGTGCTGGAGAATGTGACCACACATATAGAGCGCGGCTCAGATCCCAAACAGGCTGCCGTACACGGCACGAACGAGGTGGCCGTATCAGTAATAGCATCTACCCTTACCCTTATTGCTGTGTTCTTCCCACTGACGCTTGTCACAGGCATGACCGGCGTTCTCTTCCGCCAGCTCGGATGGATGGTCACCATCATGATGATAATATCCACCGTCTGCGCACTCTCTCTCACTCCCATGCTTTGTTCGCAATGGCTCCGCCTGCGCAATCGCAACAGCAAGGGGATGAAATGGTACCGACCCGTTGAGAAGGCACTTGATAAATTTGATGACGCATACGCCTCGCTGCTTCAAAAGGTGGTGACACATAAGACCGTCACAATCATCGTATGTCTTGGCATCTTCATAGGCTCCTGCTTCCTGATGAAACATGTCGGCACAGAGTTCTTCCCGACTCAGGATGATGGCCGTCTTGGTGTAAATCTCGAACTTCCCATTGGCTCCCGTGTAGAGGAGGCTGAGGCTTCAATGACACGGCTCGACTCTCTCTGGAGAAGCAAATATCCTGAAATAGTGGTTCAGAGTTATACGGTTGGACCGGCAAGTTCAGACAACACCTTCGCCTCCCTCTCAGACAATGGACCCCACATCATCTCAATGAATATCCGTCTGTCAGATCCCGGCGATCGCAAACGACGCATTACGGAGATTGCCGACGAGATGCGTAAAGACCTCGACCGCGATTTCCCCGAATTCAAAAAGGCTCAGGTAATGGTGGGCGGCCGTCAAGGCGGTGGCATGGGTGGTCAATCCACTGTCGACTTCGAGGTGTATGGTTATGATTTCGACAATACTGACAAAGTGGCGCGCGATCTTGCGGAGATCCTTCGTGGCATAGAAGGCACAGCGGATGTTATAATATCGCGTTCTGACTATCAGCCCGAGTATCAGGTAGACTTTGACCGGGAAAAACTGGCTATGCATGGCATATCCCTCCAGACTGCGGCTTACTATCTCCGCAACCGTATCAATGGCTCCACAGCCTCCCAGTTCCGCGAAGACGGAGAGGAATACGATATAAAGGTCATGTATTCTCCTGAAAAGCGTACTCAGATTTCCGACATTGAGAATATCATGATATACTCCTCTTCCGGTCAAGGAGTACGCCTCAAGGAACTCGGGACAGTGGTGGAACGTTTCACACCTCCCACAATCGAGCGTAAAGACCGCGAACGCCTGATCACTGTTTCGGCTGTCGTGGATGGAGTCCCGATGAGCCAGGTGGTTGCAGATGCTGAGGCTCAGATGAATTCCATTGAGATGCCTCCCGGCATTACCATCCAGATTGCCGGTAGTTTTGAGGATCAGCAGGATTCATTCGCCGATCTCATGATGCTGGGTCTTCTCATCATTATCCTCGTCTATATCGTGATGGCCGCCCAGTTCGAGTCATTCACATATCCGGGAATAATCATGACCTCCCTTCTCTTCGCATTCTCCGGTGTGTTCCTCATCCTCTGGCTGACAGGCCACACTCTCAATATCATGTCGATGATTGGGGCAATCATGCTGATCGGCATCGTGGTGAAGAACGGTATTGTGCTCATCGACTATATCTCTCTTAACCGCGAGCGTGGCATGGGTATCCGTACGGCGGTGGTTGACGGCGGCCGTTCACGCCTTCGCCCCGTGGTAATGACCACCCTCACAACTATTCTCGGCATGGTGCCTATGGCATTGGGCTCAGGACAAGGCTCGGAGATGTGGAAACCAATGGGTGTTGCCGTAATCGGCGGTCTGACTTTCTCCACAATCCTCACGCTCCTGTTCGTCCCCACGCTCTATTGCGTATTCGCGGGCCGCGGAGTGAAGAACCAGAGGAGGAAACACAGAAAATCATTGGCCCCCAAATCCTGATACCCTGCCAAATTTTCAATTCTCACTCTGAACTCTCAATTCTCAATTTTCATTCTGGATTCTGAATTTTCAATTCTCACTCTGGATTCCGAATTTTCAATTCTCAATTTTCAATTTTCAATTTTCAATTCATAAAAGTGCAAGCAATATTCATATCATACGATCAGGCTCACCATCAGGCCATAATAGATATTCTCGACCGCTGTTCTTGCCGGGGCTTCACGGCCTTCGGCAATGTGCAGGGCCGCGGATCGCACAAGGGAGAGCCACACTACGGCACCCATGCGTGGCCATCGCTGGCGCAGGCAATGCTGACCTTCGTAGAAGACGAACGCGTGGACACCCTATTGAGCCGCCTTAAGGCTCTCGACGAAGAGAAACCGAGGCTTGGACTCCGCGCCTTTGTCTGGCCGATAACACAGACCATTTAGTAAAAAGCAGTCAAGATAATTGCTCCGCCCCACAATTAGGCGGAGCAATTTCTTTTTCACATAAACTATCGGCCGAATTAGTAGCATATATCAAAAAAAATTATTAATTTTGCGCACGCAACCGAACTATCCCCCGCCCACAGGCACGGAAAGGAATATTTCATAACTTATGAACACCCGGACCCTTCACATATCCCGAATCCTGCGAAAGCAGGTCCTCCCGCAGGGATGGACACGCACGGACATGTGTCTCCCTTTTGACGGTTCGTGTTCTCTCTTGTGTGAAATGCGTCGCTGCATGTCCGGTTGCTATATGCAGAAAATTAAAATGACAATATAACAGGACGGGACGCCTTGAGCAATCTTGGCGCCCCTTTCGTTTTTTAAACTGCTTTGAAAAAGTGAAAATAGGTGTTGTTATGGGCTCCACTTCTGATTGGGGAGTCATGAAAGCCGCTCCTGAGACTCTCGCTCAGTTCGGCGTAGAGTGTGAGACGAAAGTGCTGAGTGCCCACCGCACTCCGGCTGAACTCGAAAAATGGGTATCCTCCCTACGCGACCGCGGTTTCGGCGCCGTGATTGCCGCCGCCGGCGGCGCGGCTCATCTTGCCGGTGTGGTGGCTGCATTCACCACTCTCCCCGTAATCGGGGTGCCTATAAAGGCCAAGACGCTCGACGGCCTTGACTCCCTCCTCTCAATGGTGCAGATGCCTTCCGGAATTCCCGTGGCTGTAGTCGCTATCGACGGGGCTAAAAACGCGGCCCTCCTCGCTGTCGAGATGCTTGCGATTTCCGACCCCCAACTTAAGGAGAAAATGGATCTTTTCCGCAAGCAGCAGGCTGAGAAGGTGCTCGCATCTTCTTTGGATTGAGATTCAGGCAAGAGTCTTAAATATTAATACCTTGTCGTATCTCTTTTTCAATTCTCCATTTTCAATCTTTAATTCTTAAAAATGACTCCATACAGAATTTTTGTTGAGAAACGTGAGCCATATCGCGTAGAGGCTGACAGCCTGCGCGAGGAACTCAACGCTAATCTCGGTCTTGATATCAAAGACCTGAGACTGCTCTGTGTCTACGACCTTTTCGGTTTCTCTCCCGAACTTGTCGACCTGAGCGCTCAGAAGGTGTTCGGCGAACCTGCCACAGACACCGTATCCCGTGAAATCGACCTCTCCGGGAAGCCTTATCTCGCCATAGAATCTCTCCCGGGACAGTTCGACCAGAGGGCCGCTGCGGCTGAGGAATGCGTGAAACTTATCCAGCCCGATGCCGATATCGAGATCCGAAGTGCAAAACTCCTGATTTTCGATGATTCAGTCGGTGAGGAGGAGAAAAAGAAGATAGCCCACTACTGCATAAATGCGGTCGAAAGCCGCGAGAAAGACCTCTCCGTGCTCGCCGCTCCCGAAAGGGCGGCCGCCAGACCTGTGGCCGTGCTTGAGGGTTTCCGCGAAATCACTCCCGAGGAGGCGCCCGAATGGTGCAAGAAGAACGGACTCGCCATGAATGGCGACGACCTTATGGAGGTGGTGAAGTATTTCTCTGCCGAGGGTCGTGACCCCAACGAGACTGAACTCCGCATCCTCGACACTTATTGGAGCGACCATTGCCGCCACACCACATTCACTTCCGAACTCACCGATATCAAGGTTGACGATTCATTCGCCACGGCCGATATTGAGGAGTCGCTACGACAGTGGCATGAAATACGCAAGGAACTCGGTAGGGAAAACAAACCCCTTTGCCTAATGGACCTTGCCACAATTGGGGCCCGTTACCTCAAGAAAATCGGTAAACTCGACGACCTTGAGCAGAGCGAGGAGAACAACGCCTGCAGCATATATGTCGACGTTGACGTCGACGGTAAGACCGAGAGATGGCTCCTGCAGTTTAAGAACGAGACTCATAACCACCCGACGGAAATCGAGCCTTTCGGCGGCGCCTCCACTTGTCTCGGCGGCGCCATTCGCGACCCGTTGAGCGGACGCAGCTACGTATATCAGGCCATGCGCGTCACCGGCGCGGGAGATATCTACAAACCCGTCAGCGAGACTATGGAAGGGAAACTTCCCCAGCGTGTAATCTCACTCCGCGCTTGTGCCGGTTATTCATCTTACGGCAACCAGATAGGACTTGCCACGACTCACGTGCGCGAGATCTATCACCCCGACTATGTGGCCAAACGCCTTGAGGTGGGTGCCGTGGTGGGTGCCGTGCGTGCAGACGACGTGCGCCGTGAAAGCCCCGCTCCCGGTGATGTGGTGCTGATGTTCGGCGGCCGTACGGGCCGTGACGGCATCGGCGGTGCGACAGGTTCATCTAAGGAACACACCACTTCCTCTCTCGAGGAATGCGGCAGCGAGGTGCAGAAGGGCAACGCCCCTGAGGAGCGTAAGATAGCCCGCCTCTTCCGTCGCCCCGAGGTGACCCGCCTCATAAAGAAATCAAACGACTTCGGAGCCGGTGGTGTCAGCGTGGCCATAGGCGAACTTACCGACGGCCTTGACATTCATCTTGACAGGGTTCCGACCAAATACTCCGGACTCAATGCTACCGAACTGGCCATCAGCGAGAGCCAGGAACGTATGTCGGTAGTGGTTGAGGCTAAGGATATGGAGGAGTTCATGAAATATTGCCACGAGGAGAACCTCGAGGTAAACCATGTCGCCGACGTGACGGATTCAGGAAGGATGCGCATGTTCTACGGCGACAAAATCGTGGCCGACCTCTCCCGCGAGTTTATCGACTCCGCCGGCGCACGCCATTTCGCGGAAGCCACTATAGGCACCATAGACCCGGTGGATCCTTTCGTGCGCGAGGTGAAAGGTAAGGATGTGAGGGAAAAGATGCTCAACCTCCTTGCCGACGATAACGTCACATCACAGAAGGGCCTAATAGAGCATTTCGATTCCTCAATCGGTAAGTCTACCGTGCTTATGCCTTTCGGTGGCAAGACCCAGCGCACTGAGGCGCAGGTATCCGTACAGAAACTCCCTGTCGGGAGCCACCACACCGACACCGCATCCATGATGGCGTTCGGTTTCAATCCTTTCCTCACCTCCTGGAGCCCTTATCACGGGGCCGCATACTCCGTGGTTGAGGCTGTGGCAAAGGCCGTGGCTGCCGGTGCCGATTTCGAACGCATGCGTTTCTCTTATCAGGAATATTTCGAACGCATGAACTCCCGTGAGTCATGGGGCAAGCCTCTGGCGGCTCTGCTCGGCACTCTCAGGATGCAGGTCGAACTCGGCCTCGCTTCTATCGGAGGAAAGGATTCAATGAGCGGCACCTTCGCCAACATCAGCGTGCCTCCCACACTGATTGCCTTCGGCGTGGCTCCCGTGGATGCTCGTGACGTCATCTCCCCGGAATTCAAGACCCCAGGCAACTTCCTTTATATCGTCCGTCATACCCCCCTCCCCTCTCTGATGCCCGATACGGAATCTCTGATGAGAAACTTCCGTATGCTCAACCGTCTCATCAAGGAGAAGACTATAGTGGCTGCTTACGCGCTCGGATTCGGCGGTCTGACCGAGGCTCTTGCGAAAATGAGTTTCGGAAACGAGATTGGTGCCGAGGTTAACGTCAGCGAGGAAGATCTCTTCAACTATGGCAACGGCTCGATTGTTGTCGAGAGCCGCGATATACTCGAACTCCCCGGTTTTGACCTGATAGGGAAGACTACGGAGGCACCCGAACTCTCCGTTAACGGTGAGAAAATATCCATCAAAGATGCCTTCAAGGCTAACCGCGACCGTTTCACTGCTGTCTATCCCGATTCTACTCCCGTCAGGGGGAAAGTGGAGAATGCCGTATCCGGAGCAAACACTGTCTCCTACAAAGGTGAGGCGAAGGAGCATCCCGTCGTGTATCTCCCCGTGTTCCCCGGAACTAACTGCGATTACGACATGACCGCATCTTTCGAGAAAGAGGGCGCCGTGGTGACTTCTTCGGTATTCATCAACCTCACACCGGAAGATATCGAGAAATCCACTTCAGATATGGCGGCACACATCGATGCCTGCGATATCCTGGCATTCTCCGGCGGTTTCTCCGAGGGCGACGAGCCTGACGGAAGCGGTAAGTTCATCGCATCGGTGATAATGAACGACAAGGTCAAGGCGGCTATCGAACGCCTCAGGGAAAGAGGCGGTCTGATACTCGGTATCTGCAACGGTTTCCAGGCTCTTGTGAAGTCAGGACTCCTTCCTTTCGGAAAGATAGGTGAGCTCTCCCCGGAATCGCCCACCCTGTTCCACAACGATATCAACCGCCACATCTCGCAGATCGTGACCACCCGCGTGGGCTCCGTGGCCTCTCCCTGGCTTGCCGGCTTCGAAATCGGCGACCTCCATTCGGTAGCCGCTTCACACGGGGAAGGGAAATTTGTAGCCAACGCCGAACTTGCAGCCACTCTCCGCAAGAACGGGCAGATAGCGTTCCAATATGCCGACAGCGAAGGAAACGCTACGATGGATTCTCCCGCGAATCCTAACGGCTCGACAGAGGCTATCGAGGGTATAATATCCACTGATGGCCTTATCCTCGGTAAGATGGGGCACTCCGAACGTTATGAGGAGGGGCTGATGAAAAACATCGCCGGCAACAAGCGCCAGAATCTATTCGCCAACGCTGTGGCTTATTTCAGAAAAAATAAATAATCTATATACAAATGGCAAAAAGTTATGAAGCGTCAGGCGTGAATCTTGAGGCCGGCTATGAAGTAGTGAGCCGCATAAAGAAGCACGTCGCTTCCACAAATCGTCCCGGATGCATGGGCAACATCGGTGCCTTCGGAGGTATGTTCGATCTCGGAAGCCTCGGATACAAGCATCCCATACTTGTCAGCGGCACCGATGGTGTCGGCACAAAACTAAAGATAGCCTTCGCGCTCGGCAAGCATGACACAATAGGCATCGATGCCGTGGCTATGTGCGTCAACGATGTGCTCGCGCAGGGTGCCGAGCCCCTGGTCTTCCTCGACTATGTGGCGGTAGGGAAAAATCACCCCGAGGTGGTCGAGGCAATCGTATCCGGCGTGGCCGAGGGTTGTCGTCAGGCCGGTTGTGCTCTCGTCGGAGGTGAGACTGCCGAAATGCCCGGCATGTATGATGAGGATGATTACGATATAGCAGGTTTCACCGTGGGTGCCGTGGAGAAAGAGAATCTCATCGACTGCTCGAAGGTCAAGGCCGGAGACGTGATTGTCGGCATCGCTTCCTCGGGAGTGCATTCCAATGGCTTCAGCCTTGTGCGCAAGATTGTAGCCGACAATAATCTCGACCTAAACTCTCCTCTTGAGGAGACCGGCGACCTCACTCTCGGCGAAATGCTCCTCACACCGACCAAAATCTATTGCAAACAGGTGCATCAGGTGCTGAAGGAGGTCGACGTCCACGGCATCGCCCACATCACCGGAGGTGGATTCGACGAAAACATCCCCCGCATCCTTAAGGATGGCCAAGGCGTTGAGATAGAGGAGGGATCATGGGAGATTCTCCCCGTATTCCGTATTCTCGAGAAGTACGGGAAGGTGCCTCACCGTGAGATGTTCAACATCTACAATATGGGCATCGGCATGGTGCTTGCCGTAGATGAGAAGGATGCCGCCAAAGTGGTTGATATCCTCAACGGCACAGGAGAGAAGGCCTCTGTCATCGGCCGCGTCGTGGAAGGTAGCGGCGTGACCATCAAATGAATTATTCCTGAAGATGAGTAAGAAAAAGATAGCAGTGTTCGCAAGCGGCAACGGCTCCAATTTCGAGGCCATCGTGAAGGCGTGCGTGGAGGGTACGGTAGATGCGGAGGTTGTGCTCTGCGTCACCGACCGTCCTGGAGCATACGTCACGGAGCGTGCGGCACGCGCCGGGGTGCCGATGGTGGAGTTCCGCCCTAAGGACTACCCCTCAAAACGTGATTTCGAACTGATGCTCATGCATCATCTCGAGGAAAAGGAAGTCGACCTGATTTGTCTGGCCGGCTATATGCGTATCATCGGGGAGACCTTGCTTGAGGCCTACCCGGGACGTATCCTCAACATCCATCCATCCCTGCTTCCGGCTTTCCGGGGTGCGGATGCCGTGGGGCAGGCTCTTGCCTACGGCGTGAAAGTATATGGCGTGACGGTGCATTACGTCGATGCCACCCTTGACGGCGGCAAAATCATCGCACAAGCCGCCATATCCTACGAAGGGAACGACCGCGATGACCTCGAGGCTATGATCCATGCCCGCGAGCATATCCTCTATCCGGAAGCGATCAACCGCGTGCTCCCCACAATCTGACAGCGGAGACAGCGGTATTTTAAACAGTAACCACAATACAGTATATATATTTATATGAGAGCGTTAATCAGCGTAAGCGATAAAACCGGCATCGTGGAGTTTGCCACAGCCCTCAAGAACATGGGCTGGGGACTCATCGCGACCGGAGGCACACTGAAAGTGCTTCGTGAAAGCGGTCTTGAGGTGTCTGACATCCAGGACATAACAGGTTTCCCCGAAATCTGCGAGGGGCGTGTGAAGACCCTTCATCCCAAAGTGCACGGAGGTCTCCTGGCGCGCCGTGACAGCGAAGACCACATGCGTCAGATTGCAGAGAACGGCATCTCGACAATCGAGATGGTATGCGTGAACCTCTATCCCTTCGAGGCCACGATAGCGAAAGAGGGGGTGACAATGGCAGATGCCGTGGAGAACATCGACATAGGCGGCCCCTCAATGCTCCGCAGCGCGGCAAAGAACTTCCGCGACGTGACGGTGGTGTGCGATCCTTCCGACTATGCAATGGTAATCGAGGAGATCGCTGCCAATGGCGACACACTCCCAGAGACACGCCTCAAACTCTCTGCAAAGGCTTATACCCACACTGCCCTCTATGACAGTTGCATCGCCACATACATGCGCCGTCAGGCTGGGCTTGACGAGAAACTGTTCCTCAGTTTCGATGCCATTCAGACTCTCCGCTACGGCGAGAATCCTCATCAGGCGGCTACATTCTACCGTTCCCCCAAGGAGGTGTCTTATTCAGTGGCACATGCCCGTCAGCTCGGTGGCAAGGAATTGAGTTACAACAATATTCAGGATGCCAACGCCGCCCTCAACATCGTGCGAGAGTTCTCTGAGCCTTTCTGCTGCGCGCTCAAGCACATGAATCCCTGCGGCGCAGGCGTAGGTAAGGATCTCCTCGAGGCATGGACACGCGCTTACGAGGCCGACAAGGTGAGCATCTATGGCGGTATCGTGGCAATGAACCGACCCTTGACTGCCGAGGTGGCTCGCCTGATGAAGCCTATTTTCCTTGAGATCGTAATGGCTCCCGCTTTCGAGCCGGAGGCTCTCGAGGTGCTTGCTTCCAAGAAGAATCTCCGTCTCCTTGAGGTGACCATGGACAACGTGCGTGAGCCTCAGAAGCAGTATGTCGGTGTTAACGGCGGTCTCCTCGTACAGGATGCCGACGTGGAGTGCAAGGATATCACTGCAGATATGTGCGTCACTGAACGCAAGCCCACCGAGAAGGAACTCCATGAGATGGACTTCGGGTGGAAAATCGTGAAACATGTGAAGAGCAACGCCATAGTAGTGGTTAAGGATGGCGCTACCGCCGGTGTCGGCGCGGGTCAGATGAACCGTGTGGGCTCCGCTCAGATAGCCCTTGAGGAAGCCAAGGCCGCAGGTATCACCGAAGGCCTCGTGCTCGCTTCCGACGGATTCCTCCCCTTCGGCGACACCGTTGAACTCGCCTCAAAATATGGCGTGACGGCAATCGTGCAGCCGGGCGGCAGCATCCGCGATGAGGATTCAATACGTGTGGCCAACGAGAAGGGTATCACGATGCTCTTCACCGGGATGCGTCATTTCAAACATTGATAATTCCTCGTTGGATAATGGAAAAGAATAAGAAGGTTCTCGTGGTGGGTAGCGGAGGACGCTGCCACGCCATAGTGAAGGCCCTCGCCCGCTCTCCGCAGGTAGGGAAGATTTATTGCGCTCCGGGCAATGCGGGGATAGCCGAAGATGCGGAATGCGTGTCCATAGGTGTTGAGGATGTCGATGCCCTTGTGGAGTTCGCCCGTGACAATGCCATCGACCTCACGGTCGTGGGGCCGGAGGCGGCTCTTGCAAAAGGTCTCGTCGACGCTATGGATGCTGCCGGCCTGAAGGCTTTCGGACCCACCAAAGCCGCCGCCAGGATAGAGAGCAGCAAGGAGTTCGCAAAGCAGATAATGGCTAAATATAATGTCCCCACAGCCGGCTACGAGGCATTCGACGACTTCGACAAGGCATGGGATTACGTGAGGAACCGCCCTCTCCCCGCCGTCATAAAATATGACGGCCTCGCTGCCGGAAAGGGTGTGGTGGTGGCCACTTCCTACGAGGAGGCTGAAGCTGCCCTGCGCGACATGCTTCTTGACGCCTCTTTCGGAAAAGGGCGTGTGGTGGTCGAGGATTTCCTTGACGGCCCCGAGTTCTCTTTCATGTGCGTGGTGTCGGGTAATAAGGTCTACCCCCTCGCCGTCGCCCAAGACCACAAACGTGCGTTCGATGGCGACAAAGGCCCGAACACAGGGGGCATGGGGGCTTATTCACCTGTGCCGTTCGTCACCGAGGAGATACGCTCCAAGGCTCTTGAGGAGATTATCCGGCGCACAGCCGACGCGCTCGTGGCCGAGGGTGTCCCATTCAAGGGTGTGCTCTACGGAGGCCTCATCCTTACGGAAGAGGGTCCGAAGGTGATTGAATTCAACGCACGCTTCGGCGACCCTGAGACCGAGGTGGTGCTCCCGCGTCTTGAAAGCGATATCTACGAACTCTTCGACGCTGCCGTAGAGGGGCGTGACTGCGAGACCCGCTGGAGCGATGATGCCTATCTCGGCGTTGTCCTCGCTTCGGAAGGTTATCCCGGAAAATATGTGAAGGGCGCAGAGATAAGGAATCTTGACAAGGTGAATGCAGAGGTATACCACATGGGCACCAAAAGAGAGGGCGACAGGCTCCTCACCGCCGGAGGCAGGGTGCTCATGGTTGTCGGGAAAGGGAAGACTGTGGCCGAGGCTAACGCGGCCGCGAAGGCCGAAATAGAGAAAATCGATTGCCCCTCCCTCTTCCACCGCACCGATATCGGAAAGGCCTCTTTATGAATTGAGAATTGAAATTTGATAATTGGATAATTCTGATCTGTTTAAGATGACTATAAGCGGAACTCAATTAGCGAAAGAACTTAAGCAGAACGTGGCGGCCCGCGTTGCTGAAGTGAAGGAAAAATATGGCCGTGCCCCTCACCTCGTGGTGATTCTTGTCGGCGAAGACCCCGCAAGCCAGTCATACGTCAAAGGTAAGGGCAGGGATGCCGAGGAAGTGGGCTTCAAGAGCACCACTATCCTTCGTCCTGCCGACATCTCGGAGAAGGAACTCCTCGACCTTATCGCCGAACTCAATGCCGATGATACTGTAGACGGAGTGCTGGTGCAGCTCCCCCTGCCGAAACATATCGACGAGGACAAGGTGATCGAGGCGATTGCGAAGGAGAAGGATGTGGACGGTTTCCACCCCGCCAACGTGGCTGCACTGTGGCAGAAACTCCCCTGCACCCTCCCCTGCACTCCGAAAGGCATCATCAAACTCCTTGACAAGGCCGGTGTGGAAATCGAGGGTAAGAAAGCCGTGGTAATCGGACGCAGCAACATCGTGGGGCTCCCCGTCTCCAAACTGCTGCTTGACCGCAACGCTACCGTGACAATAGCACACAGCCGCACGAAGGATCTCCCAAAGGTGGCTTCCGAGGCTGATATCCTCGTTGTGGCTATCGGCAGGCCTAAGTTCGTCACAGCAGATATGGTGGGCGACGGCGCGGCGGTCATCGATGTCGGCGTGAACCGCGACCCCGAGACCGGAAAACTTTGCGGAGACGTGGATTTCGAGAACGTCAAGGATAAGGCGAGCGTCATCACTCCCGTCCCCGGTGGTGTGGGCCCCATGACCCGTGCTTGCCTAATGGAGAACACTCTCGAATGCTTCATCCGTAAGATGGAGAATAAATAAGCCATTTGTATAAATACAAGATTCAGGAGGGTGAGCCTGAGGGTGCTCCGAAGGCTCACCCGCTCCTGAAAATCCCTAAACAAACTAAAGATGATCGAAAGATACGGAAGAGATATAATGCGTGAGGTATGGACAGAGGAGAATAAATTCCGTGCATATCTCAAGGTGGAACTTCTCGCTGCCGAAGCATGGATGGAACTTGGAGTGGTGCCTCCCGAGGATGTGGAGAAACTTAACGCCAACGCCACATTTGATATCGCCCGCATAAAGGAGATAGAACTCCAGACACGCCACGATATCGTGGCTTTCACCCGCACGGTGAGCGAGAGCCTCGGTGAAGAGCGCAAATGGGTGCACTATGGCCTCACCTCCACCGATGTGGTAGACACCGCCAACGGATATCTTTTCAAACAGGCCGATGAGATACTCCTCAATGATATCGAGGAGTTCATAAAGATGCTTGAGAAGCAGGCCGTTCGCTTCAAGAAACTTCCCTGCATCGGACGCACGCACGGAATACATGCCGACATAACCTCGTTCGGCCTCAAGTGGGTGCTCTGGCTCGCGGAGATGCGCCGCAACCTCCAGCGTTTCAAAGAGGCTGCCAAAGGTGTCGAGGTGGGCAAAATCAGCGGTGCCGTGGGTAATTTCGCCAACATACCCCCCTTCGTGCAGGATTTCGTCTGCGAGAAACTCGGCATAGAGAGTTCTAAAGTCAGCACTCAGGTTATACAGCGCGACCGCCATGCCTACTATATGGCCACTCTCGCCCTCATCGGCGCAAGCCTCGAGCAGATGGCCCTGGAGGTGAGAAACCTTCAGCGCACAGAGGTGCATGAGGTGGAGGAGGCATTCGGAAAGGGTCAGAAAGGATCTTCCGCCATGCCCCACAAACGCAATCCGGTAAGCAGCGAGAACATCTGCGGTTGCGCACGTGTGCTCCGCGGGTATATGGTGACCGCTTACGAGAACGTGGCGCTCTGGCATGAACGCGACATATCCCACTCCGCAACCGAGCGCATCATCATGCCTGACGCTACAATTCTCCTCGACTACATGCTCAACCGCATGAAGGGTATCCTTGAGAATATCGTGGTGTTTGAAGACCAGATGATGGCCAACATCTACCGCACGAACGGCGTGATTTTCGCCCAGCGCGTGATGAACGCACTTATCGACAAGGGTTTCGCACGCGAGAAGGCTTACGACACAGTGCAGCCCATAGCAATGAAGGCTATGAGCGTGGGAGCGAATTATCAGGATCTCCTAAAGCAGGATCCCACAGTGATGGGTGCCCTCTCGGAGGAGGAACTCGACAACTGCTTCACCCTCGATTACTATTTCAAGAATATCGACCATATCTACAAACGCAATAACTTAGAAGAATAATGTCGGAAAGATTAGTTGTCATCGGCTCCCAATGGGGCGATGAAGGTAAGGGAAAGATTACCGACTATTTCGCATGTCGCGCTGACATGGTGGTGCGCTATCAGGGTGGTAACAATGCCGGACACAGCGTGATGTTCAACGGCCACAAATACTCCCTCCAGAGTATACCCTCCGGCATCTTCAATCCGAAGACCGTCAACGTGATGGCAAACGGTATGGTGGTGAATCCGGAAAGTGTGCTCGTCGAACTGGAGAAACTCCACAACCAGGGGATTACTGACTACCAGCTCTACATCTCCGACCGTGCGGCTATGGTGATGCCCTGGCATTCCGACCTCGACGGTGCCTACGAGGGACTGAAGGGGGGTAAACTTATCGGCACTACCAAAAAAGGTATCGGCCCCGCTTATTGCGACAAATACAGCCGTGTCGGACTCCGTATGGGCGACCTCCTCGAACCGGAGTATTTTGCCGAGCGTCTGCGTGATGCACTCGTGCAGAAGAATCTTGAACTGAAGGCTCTCGGGCTGCCCGAATATGATTTCCAGACCGTCTACGACAGGTATATGGAGATTGCGGCAATACTCGGCCCACGTATCGTGGATACCTCCGCTCTCATCAACAGGGCGCTCCGCGAGGAGGGGAAGAAGATACTCTTCGAGGGTGCCCAGGGAATGATGCTATGCATCGACCATGGCACGTATCCTTTCGTGACCTCTTCCACACCCTCTTCCGCAAGTGTGCCTGTTGGCGCAGGTATTTCTCCGAAATGGATTGAGAATGTGGTGGGAGTGGCTAAGGCTTATTGCACCCGTGTTGGTGAAGGCCCCTTCCCTACCGAACTCCATGACCAAATCGCCCATGAGATCCGTGAGCGCGGACATGAGTACGGAACCGTCACCGGCCGACCGCGCCGTGTGGGTTGGTTTGATGCTGTCGTAGCCCGCTACACCAGCCGCCTCGCCGGTATTGACTTCTGGGCTCTTATGCTCTTCGATGTGCTCTCCGGACTCGACAAAGTGAAAATCTGCACTCACTACGAACTTGACGGCGAGATCATCGACACTCCACCCTCTACTATCGCACGTCTCGCTCGCTGCAAACCCGTATATATCGAAATGGATGGATGGAAAGAGGATATTTCCGGAATTAGGAATTTCGACGAACTTCCGGAAGCCGCCAAGGCATACGTCCGCAAGATTGAGGAACTCACGGAAGTGCCTGTCGGAGTAGTTTCCGTAGGCCCCGACCGTTCCCAGACCATGCTCATCTCCGAAAAACTGAAACATTTCTAAACGCTCCCCCTCTCCTCTCCACACTCTCCCCTCCCGACTCTCAACTCAAAACCAAAACACTGATTTAGAATGTCATTTTTAACAGAAAAAGTCAATGAGGAAGGCATGACCTTCGACGACGTGCTTCTCGTACCCGCTTATTCGGAAGTAACACCAAACATGGTGAACGTACAGACACGTTTCTCACGTAACATCTCACTCAACATCCCTATCGTCTCGGCCGCTATGGATACCGTGACTGAGGCCGCTATGGCTATCGCTATTGCGCGTCAGGGTGGTATTGGCGTAATACACAAGAATATGCCCATCGAGGTGCAGGCTGCGATGGTGAGAAAGGTGAAACGTGCTGAAAGCGGTATGATTTTCGACCCCGTCACTATCACTCCCCAACAGAACGTTGGCGATGCTCTCAGAATGATGAAGGAGAACCATATCGGCGGCATACCCGTAGTTAATGAGGAAGGCAAACTCGTGGGTATCGTCACTAACCGCGACCTCCGTTTCCAGACTGACATGGAACTCCCCATTGAGCAGGTGATGACAAAGGAGAATATCATCACTACCAAGAACCCCAGCCTCGCAGAGGCTTCCGATATCCTCCTGCGTCATAAAATCGAAAAGTTGCCCGTGGTTGACGATAACAACAAGCTCATCGGCCTCATCACATACCGCGACATCACAAAGATTCAGGATTACCCCAACGCATGCAAGGATGACAAGGGTCGTCTCCGCGTGGCGGGTGGCGTAGGTGTCACTGCCGATACTCTCAAGCGTGTGGAGGCTCTCGTGAATGCCGGTGTGGATGCTGTGGTGATCGATACTGCCCATGGCCATTCAGCCAACGTGGTGAACACTCTCAAGGCCGTGAAGAAAAACTTCCCGCAGATTGACGTGCTCGTAGGCAACATCGCTACCGCAGAGGCTGCCGAATACCTCATCGCCAACGGTGCCGACGGTATCAAGGTGGGCATCGGCCCGGGTTCGATATGCACTACCCGCATTGTGGCCGGTGTCGGTGTGCCTCAGTTGAGCGCGATTTTCAATTGCGCCAAGGTGGCTGCCAAGCACGGCATCCCCGTAATCGGCGACGGCGGTCTCCGCTATTCAGGCGATGTGGTGAAAGCCATCGCTGCCGGTGCTGACTGCGTGATGATGGGTTCTATGCTCGCCGGCACTGAGGAAAGTCCGGGTGAGACTATAATCTACAACGGACGTAAGTTCAAGGCATATCGTGGCATGGGTTCTATCGAGGCTATGGAAGCCGGTTCTAAAGACCGCTACTTCCAGAGCGGCACTTCCGACAGCAGTAAATTCGTTCCCGAAGGTATCGTGGCTCGTGTACCCTACAAGGGAACTCTCGCGGAGACTATCTACCAACTCCTCGGCGGTCTCCGTTCGGGTATGGGCTACTGCGGCGCAAAGGATATCGATGCCCTGCATGACGCCCGCTTCGTGAGAATCACCTCCGCCGGTGTGATTGAGAACCACCCCCACGACGTGACAATCACCAAAGAGGCTCCCAACTATTCCCGCGCTGAGTAAACCGAGCCCTCACAGCCCTCACAGTGCTCCAAAAAAGAAAAAACATGGAAAAAATCCTTATTCTGGATTTCGGCTCACAATACACTCAACTCATCGCACGTCGCGTGCGTGAGTTGAATGTGTATTGCGAAATCCACCCTTTCAATAAGATTCCGGAACTTGACTCCGACATTAAAGGCGTCATCCTTTCGGGCTCCCCCTCCTCCGTGAGGGATGCCGATGCCCCGAAACCGGATTTGTCTGCCATAAAAGGGCATCTCCCCCTGCTTGGCGTATGCTACGGCGCCCAATTGCTCGCCAACGAATTCGGTGGTGAGGTCGAGGGTGCCCCCTCGCGTGAATACGGGCGTGCCATGCTCACAGTTGTGGCTCCCGATGATCCCCTCATGCTTGATGTCCCCTCCCCCACCCAGGTATGGATGAGCCACGGCGACACCATCACCCGTCTTCCCGAAAGTTACCACATCATAGGCTCGACAGAGAATGTGAAGGCCGCTGCCTACCATATCGGGGGTGAGAAGACCTGGGGTATCCAGTTCCACCCGGAGGTATACCATTCCACCGACGGCACTCAGATACTCTCCAATTTCGTTCTCGGAATCTGCGGCTGCTCCGGCACCTGGAGTCCTGACTCATTCATAGAGACCACAGTTGAAGACCTGCGCAACAAAATAGGCGATGAGAGGGTAATCCTCGGTCTGTCGGGAGGCGTAGACTCCTCCGTCGCGGCAATGCTGCTCCATAAGGCGATCGGCGACCGTCTGACCTGTATCTTCGTCAACAACGGTCTTCTCCGCAAGAACGAGTTTGACGATGTGCTTGACTCTTACAAGCACATGGGCCTCAACGTGATTGGTGTAGACGCTTCCGAACGTTTCTACAACGACCTCAAAGGCGTGACCGATCCCGAGCAGAAACGTAAGATCATCGGCCGTGACTTCGTGGAGGTATTCAATGCCGAGGCTAAGAAAATCAAGGATGCCAACTGGCTTGCCCAGGGCACCATCTATCCCGATGTCATAGAGAGTTGCTCCGTGAAGGGTCCTTCCGCCACAATCAAGAGCCACCACAACGTGGGCGGTCTCCCGAAAGAGATGAACCTCAAGATTGTCGAGCCTCTACGTCTCCTTTTCAAGGATGAGGTGCGCCGTGTAGGCAAGGCCATGGAGATGGATCAGCGTCTTCTCGGCCGTCATCCCTTCCCCGGTCCCGGTCTTGGAATCCGTATCTTAGGCGAGGTGACTCCTGAGAAGGTGCGCATCCTTCAGGAAGCGGATGCCATTTTCATCAACGGCCTTCGTGAAGCCGGTCTCTACGACCAGGTATGGCAGGCCGGAGTGATGCTCCTTCCAGTGCAGAGCGTAGGAGTGATGGGCGATGAGCGCACATACGAGAACTGTGTCGCTCTCCGTGCCGTAATCTCCACCGACGGTATGACAGCCGACTGGGTTCACCTCCCCTACGAATTCCTCGCCAAGGTCAGCAACGAGATCATCAACAAAGTGCGTGGCGTGAACCGCGTAGTCTACGACATCTCCTCCAAACCACCGGCAACAATCGAGTGGGAATAACAGGAAATGGACAGATAAATAAACCCGGTCGGAATCGTATTCCGACCGGGTTTATTTTATCTGTTGGCCCTGAGGCCGAATTGTCAGATTATTTATTTGGCAAGCTTGAGGGTGTAGTTCATTGTTGAATCGGCAGCGGTCTCAAGCTGTGCGTTCACCATAGTGATGGTGGAATCGGAATCAACCACGAAATAGGCCGGAGTTTCAAGCGAACCTGCCTGAGAATCCTTCTGATCCTTCTTGAGTTCGTAATAGGTCTTTCCGTCTTTCTGCTTGATGTAGAAATCACCCTCGCTGGCGAAAGTCTTTACATCCTTGAAGCCACCGACTGCGGTGCTGTCGGCCTGGATCACACTCTCCACGAGTTTGTAATCTCCATCCTTGTCATCATCGTCAAACTCGAGATGAAGCGTATAGCGGATACCATCTGCATCGGCTGCAGGCATAACGCCTGTGAAAACCTCAACCTTGTCGCCCTTATTGCAATTGCCGCAAGAATCACCATTGCAACTCTTACCGTTTCCCGCGCATGCTGCCATACCGAGCATTGAAAGGCCGGCGGCCATAAATATGATTGTCTTTTTCATTATTTCCTGATTTTAGTTTATTGTCTTATTCCTAACTCTACTGTATAACAAACCGAGGCCTCAAAAAGTTAATCGCGTCTGCAACTTTTTTTATCGTTATCCCCCTTCGGTTTATTTCCATTAGGTCGTGTAGGCAATTCCTCGCTTCCGGGTATGTTGCCGTCATAGAGAAGTTCCTCTATGCGGTCGCGCAGTTTCTGGTTGTCATCCTTGAGGTCGCGGCTCTTGTGGATGAGTGAGAAATGACTCTTATAGAGGAACATGAGTATCACCGCAAGCACAAACAACGCTATCAGCGATATGCTTATCAGTTTCTCATCAGATTCTATCTCAAGCTGATGCTTCTGCAGCTCGGCCTGACGCTTCTCCTCCTCGATACGCTTCACTTCGTAACGCATCCTGAGTTCGAGCATGGCCTCCTCCGAACTCATCTGCAGGCGCTTCTCAAGCCGCTCGTTATACTCCTTCAATGCACCGAGAAGAGCCTTCTCATTATTCGAGGAGTCAGCCGCCGCCTTCAATTCGGCAAGCATGTTAAGGCGGGTGGTCTGATTGGAAGTGGTGGCAAGTGCCGTCTCAAGCAACGGGACTGCCTCGGCATACTTCCCCTTCTTCAGAAGCATATACGCTTCCGGGCGTCTCTTTACGAAGAAATCATTCTCCAGGTCAGGCGAACCCGGAGCCAACTCCTTGCATTTGTTGTAGAGATCCTCCACCTCCTTCAGGCTCAACGCCTTATAATTGCTCAGCATCCGGAGATAGCAGAGATAGCGGTAGCGGTCATAATTGCGGTATCTCCTCCCTTGCTCCTTATATCTCTTGTCCATCTTGTCGATGAGTTTCAGAAGGTTCTTGTCGGCCGCGACAGCCTTCTCGGGCAAACCTTTGCGTGTGTAATAGTTGGCCGCTGTCGTGTAGAACCGGCTGTGGAAGGCATCGCTGTTGTCCGGCATAGTATTGAGCATCTTCTCAAGCCTCTCGAGATACTCCATATACATGTTTCCATCCGTAGAATAACCAAGGAAAAGGACCACCCTGTAGAGGTCAAGGAGATTCTGATATTCATCCTCCTTTGTGTTGATATCCTCCTTGAGGTATTCCACAAGTATCTTCTGTCTCTCATCCGGCGCGGCGTACTGGCCGTCGTAGACGGCTTTCTGCACCTCTATGAAAGTCTGCACGCTCTTCTTGTCGTTACCCTCCGGGAGAAGGTCGGCTACCTTATGGAGTTCGTCAAACCTCCCGCGATTCTCATATTCGAATGCCGCCAACTGAGGCACCATATCCTTGATGACATCAAACCGCTTGGCTCTCACCGCCACACCGATCATCTCGTCGCCGACCTTCACCTTCTCGCTCTGGCGCGATAAGTCGAAGACGTCATAAAGGATCCTGATGCTGTCGTTGGGAGTCATTCCGGCCCTTAGCGTCTTATGCAGCGAATCCGCCTGCTCCTGCCTTCTCTGGGAGAAGAGTGCGAGATGCGACGCCATAAGCAGCACCAGCAATGTAAATATTCTTGTCCGTTTCATTTGTCAGTTTTATATCTGTTATTGATTCCTTACTACCTCACTTCACCTTCCTCTTCACCTCATCCACATCCTTGATGCCGGATATATGGCTCATGATTTTCTGCAATTCCCCGTATGAATGAATGCCGAAGGCTATCTCCGAAGTCACTATGGAGTCGGTGCAGTCGGAATTGTAACTGTCTATGTTCAGGTTAAGACGGTTGGATATGCAATCCACAATATCAAGGAACAGATGATAGCGGTCTACTGCCTTCACCGTGACGACCACCGGATAAAGCGTATCGTCAGGCTCGAAATCCACGCTCACGATATCATCGCCAAACTGGGAGGCGAGCCTTATCGCTATGGGGCAGTCGCGCTTATGGAGCGTGAGCCGGCCGTCGGGGCCATTGAATCCCACCACCTCCTCACCCGGAATCGGGTGACAATGGTCGCAACGGTGGAACTTCGGCACCGGGAGGGAGTTCAGGTAATCCTCTATCGCTTTCTTAGCCTTGTAGGTCACCACGAATTCCTTCTGCTCCTTGGTGGGATGCACTTCAGGCTCCGTGAAAATCTCCACGACATCGCCACGGTGAAGGGGCTCCTTTATCGACGACAGGAAGCCGTTGACCCTCGCGTATTTGGCATGGTGGCCTATCTCTGTCGAGATCTCGTAAGCGAAATCAAGCACTGATGATTTCTGGGGCATCACCACGGCCTTCCCTTTGGGAGTGAACACCATCAGGTCGTCATTATAGAATGTTGAGGTCACCTTCTCCATGAAGTCGATCCCCTTCGAACCGGTATCTATCTCACGGAGCACACCCCTGAACTTGTCGATCCACTGTCCGATGTAATCCTCCGAGCCCTCCGCCCGGCAACCGAGGCGCGAGTTGTGTGCCATCCTCTCGCTTGAGATGTGTACCTCCTGCCAGCGACCGAAATCGGCAAGGAGCTTCACATGGAAACTCTGATAGCCGTTCTCCTTGGGGGAGTCGATATAGTTGGATATTCCGCCCGGTTTCTCCTTGAAACGGTCGGTCAGTATCGAATAGACCTTCAGGGCCATCTCCTTCTCGTCTACTCCATCCGGTGTCTTAAATATGATATCCGTGAAGTGGCGGTACTTCAGGTGGTTGAAGTCATCACCGAATTTACGCATCTTCCTCCACACGCTGTACGGCTCCCTGTATTCCACCTTCACACCAGCCTGTATGCCGGCTTCCTCGAGTGTAAACTGAAGTTGCTGTCTGAAGCGTTCGAGCCTCTCCTGCTGCTGGGCGCGGTCGTGGTTGATGAGCGCCGTTATCTCGTCGAACTCATGAGGGCAGCGGAAACGCAGGCTGAGGTTCTCAAGTTCGGTCTTCACGTGATAGAGGCCGAGGCGGTTGGCGAGGGGGGCATAGAAATAGTCGGTCTCCCCGGCTATCTTCATCTGCTTGTCGGGACGCATCGACGAGAGCGTACGCATATTGTGGAGGCGGTCGGCAAGTTTCACCATTATCGGGCGTATGTCATGCTGCATCGAGTTGAGGATCTGCTTGAAATTGTCCACCTGCTTGCTCAGTGCGTAATTCTTCTTCTCCTTTTTCGTCAGCACGTTCACCAGATAGGCCACATCGTCGCCGAAACGGGCCTGAATCTCCTCAAGGGGGTGTGGTGTGTCTTCCACCACATCATGGAGGAAGGCCGCAATCACGGAGTTGACGTCCATCCTGAGTTCCCTGGCGGCTATCAGGGCCACGGCAATGGGATGGAAGATGTAAGGTTCGCCGGTCTTCCTCACCTGAGGCGCATGAGCCTCCTTTGCAAGACTGAAGGCATCTCGCAGCCTGCGCATGTCGGCTTCGGAAGTGCGGGGCTCCATCTCGGCGAATACCTCCCCGGCGCGCTCCGTGATCATCGTTTCATAGTCTGTTTTCATAGCCGTGGTTTTATAAAGGGTTTAATATGCAAAATTAAACAATCCACACCACTTTCACAAACTAATATCAGAGAAATTTCGCCACGAGTATCACGCCGATTAGAAAAGGAGCCACATACCTAACTATGAAGAGTGCGACGGGAATGAATCTGCCGCCCAGGTCCCCGTTGTTGCTGAGTTCGCGTCTGAAATACCCCTTAGGGGCAGCCCACCCGAGATAGATGCAGGTAAGGATGGCGGCGGTGGGGAGCATAATGTTGGTGGCTGTCGTGTCAAGGAAGTCAAAAAGGTTCATCCCTAACAGATGGAAATCTGACAGCACCCCCTGCGAAAGGGAGCAGAGTGTGCTGAGAACGGTCAGCGGCAAAAGAACCCAGAGGCACGCCTTTCTTCTCGTCGTGTTGAAATGATCCTGCACGAAGGCTATCGACACTTCCGCAAGGGAGATGGTCGACGTGAGAGCGGCCACCATAAGCAGAAGGAAGAAGAGCGCCGACCACACCTCCGTCAGGGGCATCTGTGCGAACACTTCGGGAAGGGTGACAAATACAAGAGTAGCGCCCTCAAGACCCTCATCCGCAAGCCCGAACGACATGACGGCTGGGAAAATGATGAAGCCCATGAGCAGGGCCACGAGGAGGTCAAGGGCCGATACTGTGAGTGCCGTGCCTGTAAGGTTGGTCTCCTTAGGGAAATACCCTGAATAGGTTATCAGTATGCCCATGCCGAGAGAGAGGGAGAAGAACGCCTGGCCGAGGGCATTGATGCACACCTCGGGGGTAATCTTGCTGAAGTCGGGGTGAAGGAAGAACGCCAGACCCTCCATTGCCTTGGGGAACGTCATTGCCACACATGCAAACACGAGGAGGAGCACAAACAGCACCGGCATCATGACGTTGCTCATCTTCTCGATCCCTTTCTGCACTCCCCGCATCAATATGAACAGGTTGAGGCCGATCATGACGTATGTCACGATCAGGGGTTTCCATGTGCTTCCCACGTAGTCGGCCATCTTCACCTTGAATCCGGCCGAGAGGGCGTCATTTCCGGCCGTCTCACGCACCCCTCTGTAAAGGTCGCCTGTCAGGGATTGCCAGAAATACTCGAAAGTCCACCCGGCCACCACCATGTAGAACGACAGTATGAGATATGAGGCGAGTATGGCGAGGGCACCTGTCAGCCACCATTTCTTTCCGGGCGAGAGCCTGCGGAACGCCCCCACGGCATCGCTGTGGGTGCCCCTACCGAGGGAGAACTCCCCCAGCATGACGGGGATACCGAGTAGAAGAACACAAAAGATGTAGATTATCAGAAAAGCGGCGCCGCCATTTGCCTGGGCTTCTGCGGGGAAACGCCACACGTTTCCGAGTCCCACGGCTGATCCCACTGTAGCCGCGATCAGACCGATACGGCTACCGAATTGCACTTTTTTTGCCATAATTCTGCAAAATTAGCAAAAAGAGATGACTAATGCAAGCCGATATTTCATTGTGAAATCTACCTCAGGAAAGGCGGCAGAGCCGCCGACGGGAACGGCTTTGCGCTACACTCAGGCCTCCCACCCCGCAAAGGCTGATTCCTGCGCGAAGCCGGCTGTAGCGCGGAGCCGTTCTCGTTAGGGGCTGTGCCCCTATACAGGCTCAAAGAATAATCTCCGGCCGGCCGCCTTCTGCTATAAAAACTGCCAGCGCGTTCATACGCTCACAGTCGGCTCTGCTGAGATTCTTGGATGCTGGAGGCATAAAGATTACAAGGAGCCTCCCTTCACCACAAAGGTCAAAATATCTGCCTGAAGGCTTATACCGATCACCTATCTTTTCCGTTGAAATGTCGATAATGGCACCCCCGTTCTCTATTGTCCAGTTTCTCACTTTTTTCTCTTTCTCCGAAATAAAAGGGGATATAAGCACCCCATCGTTTCTTACTGTATCAACCCAACTTCTTTTCCTTGCCACCAATTCCTCTTCCGAATACCGGCGGCTTATCTTCACTGCATTAATATCCCACTCACCGAGAAGGTCCCAATTCCCGTAGGCATCATATTCGTATTTGTCAATCTTCAGACGAAAACGTCTGAACCATCCGGGATGCATATTTCTGAGAAGCCAACGTCGGGGATTATCGCTGATATAGGCGAGCATCTTTTTCAATTGATTTTTTCCTTTCAGGATAGAATCATAATAATTATCTGAGAAAAATCTGGTCTCAGCAGGATATCCAAGTTTCTTCCATTCCTCCGAGCAGTTTCTTTTAAGTGAGGCTATGATTTTACCCAAGTGGATTCCTCTGTTTTCATGGATAAAAATTGAGAAATGCACATGATCCGGCATTATGCACCGGCGCTGAATCGTGACGAACGGGTATTCCTTATTGATATTGCTGATAGCGCTGTGGATAATTTCTCCGGCGCGGTGACGGCTGACAGCAGGAGGCCATTCCCGCGAATCGACCTTACCGATAATGTGAGAGAAATCTTCAAACCCCGGTCTTTTATTAAGCACGATATGATAGATGCAACGTGAGCAGTAATCATGGTTCTTGCAACGGCAACCGGCATTAGGGCGCGACCTACCCATAGAAAACATCTTTTAAATGAAATAAAAGCGAATTTAAAGGAATTATTTCATTTACGCAAATTTAGGCCTGAAAACCTCGGCTGCATTTCCAAGAAAGCGCCGATTTCTCCGCAGAAACCCTGACGCCCGCTTAACGCGGCACAGCCGCTAACGGCAACAGCTTCGCGCCCTGTCAGGCCTCCGCCCGCCCCGCGGAGGCAAATTCCGGCGTGGAGGCAAATTCCGGCGCGGAGCCGTTCCGGCCAGGGGCTGTGCCCCGACTCCCCCGCGGAGGCAAATTCCCCCGCGGAGCCGTTCCGACCAGGGGCTGTGCCCCGACTCCCCCGCGGAGGCAAATTCCCCCGCGGAGGCAAATTCCGGCGCGAAGCCAAGCGCAAGCCAAATTCCGGCGCGGAGCCAAGCGCAAGGCAAATTCCAGCGCGGAACTGTTCCAGCCAGGGGCTGTGCCCCGACTCCCGGTAAATTGACCCGGCTAAGCCGGCAACTACATTCCCCCCTTCACCGTATCCGTCGGGTGCTGCGCCATTACTATACGATTGTTCTCATTCAAATTAAACATGTCGTTTTTGTTTGCAAAGTTCGCAAGCAAAAACGACATGTCTTAGTCGGCTTTTTTCGGACGGTTACCACGCAGACGAGACAAGCCGTTTTGACGGCGAGAGTTGCTGTCAAAACGGCTTGTAATTTCGGATACTTACTATAAAACTTCTCATAGCAAATAAAGAAATAGGCTGCACATTATTATGTCACAGCCTATTTCTTTATTTAGTCATTAAAATTACTGTAATGCCTTAATAACACTTCAGATAATATTTATATGGTTTATCGCTCACTTCAATAAGATCACCGGACTTATTGTTATCGCCCCAAGGTTTATACCATTCTGAGTTACCATCTTTACAAAGTTCAATTATCAGAGATGTAATTGAAGTGCTGAGCGGAACTTGTATATCGGCATACTTATAATCCACATTTGCCGTAAATGAGGGATAAGAAACTTTCTCCGTACCATCATAACGTTTCATTGTCCAAGTACCATTTAGTTGATAATTCAAATGAGTCCTTCCCTTTTCATCACTATCAATCCAATAGATACGAATATTATTGTTCTGAATACCGCCGCTGTTCTTGGTGACTTTCAGGACATGAGTTTCGGTATTAAACTCGAAACTATAGTTTCCAGCCGCAATTGAGAGTTGAGTACCGCCTGTTTTAAGAGTCCATTCTCCTGAGTCGGTAATATTTACAGACCCATCACCATTATACCAATTATTCTCATTAGTTTGCGTTACATTCCATTCCTGAATGCCAAACTCTGTACAAGCGTTCACATCAACATTATCAAGTTTCCATATTTTGGGATTTGTTGGATCCTTAGTCATGTCCTTATTCTGCCACCCGCTGCCCCATATATTATTTCCGCGAATAATATATAATATTTCATCCTCGGGTACCTCGGGAGCTTCGGTCCAGTTACCGGAAATGACTATGCTTGTCCCTGTCTCCGGATAGACGAGTTTGTCAGCATTATAATCATACCCCTTATCTGCCTTGAAAGGTATACCCTCTCTCGCACGTGCCTTCTCTGTCGTGACATTGGCCGTAATACCTGTAGAGGTAACGTTAGTAAAGATTACAAAAATCTCATTCTCAGGATAGTTAGAATACGTTTCAAGTTCAAATTGGTTGAAACGCTTGTTAGCCAAAGCCGTTGTGGCAACCTGAGTACCGGGCCATGTGTTAAGGTAGGTCTTAACTCCATCAGCACCCTGATGGTAAAGGAATACGTTGGTATATCCTTTGACCATGCAACTGTACTTATAAGTTTCATTAACCTCCGCACCGGATACACATCTAACCGACATCTTGTAGTTTACATCCTTGTTCTCGGTGATGACATTCTGGCCGTCAAATTTCATTATGCGGTAGAACTGCTCGTTATCCGTATTAGTTGTGGTCCAATAATATCCTGCACCGGAATCGCCTGTCACACCTGAATTACCCTCATAGCGATTATGGGGGAAATACGCATACTGGTAAGAATCGCGCATACTTCCATCAGGACGGATTGTCTTGTTCTGGAAACGGTATGAAGGCAAGAAAAGAGTGGTCGAACCAAACATCACACGCTCCGATGTGAATTCACTACGATTTGTAAGCACCTCGAAATCACCCTGAGTGGGCACCCTCCATCCGGCGGGAACTATAGCAGGATAATTGCCGCTATTATCAGGCTTGACAGTTGCATAATTATACCTGCCACCGGCTGAATTCTGATCCATTGGCCATTCCGTACCACCCACATAACTGCTTGTGAGTTGAGCCATACCTGAGGCTGTGGCGCATAGGTTTCGGTCAAGCCAACGCTGTGAACCTGCAGAGAACACCTCGTAATAATACCACTTATTATCATACTTATGGAAGAATCCGGTATGATAGAGGTCGACCCCTAATTCCTTATTTCCACTCTTGAGCATGATTCCGTTATCAGCCACAACGTAAGAATATGCCGAAGATGCATCTAACGGATTTGCTGTATCGGTAAAAGTCAGTTTCCATCCTCCTGTTATGTCTGTCTTCGTCACACCGGAGGGTGTCTCTATCGTCCAATTCCCTGACTTTGGGGTAATCTCATATTCGTATGTGACGCCACCGTTAGACATCGGTATATGAAGACCGGCATTCCTGACACGGCCACCGTTTGCCTCATGTCCAACTCCTAAAAGTTTGTCGCCCGTGCCACTCGGATTATTTCCGATGAAAGCCAGATAATCCGAAATAACGATATCAGTAGCGCCACTTCGTTTTATCGTCAACTTTATTGCCAAATCGTCATAAAGATTTACATTCAACGGAGCGTCCTGACAGATTACGTATGTGGTTTCCACCTTAGTTTCGTTAGACTTATCTGTCACCATCACTTTAAAGGAATACTCACGCTCAGTGCCTTTATTATCCCCGATCTGTATATTTAGAGGAGTCGTAAAACGCTGGTATCCTTTCCCGGTTTCCTCTGCTGTTGTATTGGCTGTATCTGCTGTTTTACTGCCTAATGCTATTGTCAGCCATGATGGGAGATTATCCGTATTAATTGACAGGATATCATCAGCCGTACCACGCCATCTTACATTGATGGATTTAGTTGCTGCATTTGAATTCAGTTTCAAAGTGTCAGGAAGAGCAAGAGCGCGTTCACCGTCAGTGACAATATTACGCATTTCCGCCACCTTGTCTTCGTATTTGACAACAGCACCGATAGGCTCTTCAAGAGCAGCCTCCTCATTCGTCTTACCTTCAGTCATAACATCGCTGAGGGTCAATACATATTTATGGTTAGCCTCGATTGAAGAAGGGAAGAGGAATCCATAGAAACAGTCGTTATCACCATAAATGGCTTCACCCGTATCAGTAGTACCTGTTCTGAACCGCCCTTTGATGAGAAGACGTGCCTCAGGGTAATCGTTGCCATCCTCCTCCTTCATCTTATTGCTGACGGGGAGAGTGAAGAATTCCAGCAAATCACCCGCCTTGAGGTGGCTGATTGTATTTGTAGTGGCGGCAAGAGGAGAGGATACATAGACTCCATCCTTTTCAGCCTTCGCTATCGGGGTACCATCAAGATTTACACCATCCGTTTCCTTATAAAGCGACACTCCGGTGACGAGAAATTTATCTTTCAAAGTATCGGGCACCTTAAACTCAATCTTCGCGAAACGACGGTCAAGTATGAAAGCCTGCATTGTAGGAGTGCCCGGAGCCGGAAGAGACACCCCGGTACGCTTTCCAACCATTATGGCCGATGAAACACCGGTGCCTATTAATTTGCTGCGGTCTATAACCAGTCTCTTGAATTTAGATTCATCCTTACTGTCCGTTTCATCTATCCATGACTCAATAAGACTCTTGGCATTTGCGACAAGATACCAGTTGCCTGCCGTAGCGTCACGGCGACTGATCTTTACAGCCTTACCTGATCCGCCGGTAGCATCGATAAAATCTGCCGGTAAATATGACTGTGAATACTGATACCCTCCATCATTGTTGAAAATCACTACCGTGAGTTCGGATATAACAGTTGAAGGTTCAGTCAAGGCACGGGTGCCGTAACCCTCCAGCACCATATCGTTGGTCTGGAAAGCGATAGCTATTTCATCCTCTGTGTTCACCTCGCCCCCCCATGGGAGATGCTCATCCGAGCATCCCCACAGAAGCACTGCGAGTAGTAGGGAGATATATTTCGATATATGCGTGCGCATGATATTTCTTGTTTAATCGTTTTTTGTGTATATTGTTAGTCCTTATTCTCAATAAGAGTTACGTTCGAAGTCAGCGAATGAACAATTGTCACGATTTGATGCATCAAACAGATACCAACCCTCGCCACTTGCGAAATTAGGCATCGGGATACCCGGTTGTTTATCTGCCGGATAACGTCCGCGGCCATTCCAGTCATTTTCATCATGCTTTTCTGCAAACATGATAAGAGCCTTACCAGGTTCGGCTAATTTCGGCAACACGAGTTTATACCATCCGTTCTCCTCAGGAATCATGGCTACACCGGGCCATCGCAGACTGTTGCTCCCATCCTTACATGCGCAGGTTATCTGATTTGAGGAGTGAGTCCTATTATATTCATAGAGTTCCTCCCTATAATCAGCAATCAAATCCACATCCTTGTAGTATTTGTCATCAGGGAATGTTTCTGCGGATTCCTGCCATTCC
The DNA here is from genome assembly GCA_947175265.1 of uncultured Porphyromonadaceae bacterium. GTDB lineage: Bacteria > Bacteroidota > Bacteroidia > Bacteroidales > Muribaculaceae > Lepagella. The sequence goes on from CAMWMD010000010.1 coordinate 68,092, forward strand.
TTATAGGCTTTGAAAGTCTTACCACCTTGAGTGACATCCTGCAGACCGCTCGGATCTGTTACCGAACCGTAATTCGAAGCCCAACCCTTGAAGGCCATCTTTCCTGTGAAACTGTATTCCACCCAGTTGAGTTCTCCTTTCTTGTCAAACACGTAATAATCATTGTAGGTCAACGGCTGGTAGACATAACAATGAGGTTCTTTCCAATCGGCATTGATGACTTTAAAATGAATCGTGAATGTATCGGAGTTCGGATTGACTGTGAATTTTCCTGACTTAGATTGCGCAGCTGCCCCCGATGCCGTCGCATTAGCGTCGATCGAGCCACTGATTCGGTTGCCGAAAGCGGTGACATCGCCCGGATCTGACAGCGTTATGCAAATCAAACCACTCTTTGGAAATTCTCCGGTAACCCCGGCTGCCTTCTCCAGACCACTTATGCTCATACCATTCACCAATTTTGCTTCTTTCGAATATTGCTCCGGCTCCTCTTCAGTCCCCGTGTATACGCAAAGTTTGATATTCTTGGTTTCCTTATTGGTATTTGTATTCACATAACTACCGAGATTGATACTGAGGTTATCCATATTGGTGGAATACTCAAACCATAACTGGTATTTGTCTGAATTAATAATCTGGGCTATGTTGAGGCTACGAGCATCCGGAGAAATCCTGACGAATGCCCTCGGGTCAACTGACTGCACAGTCACTCTCTTTCGGATTGAACCGGATATTACCCAAAAGCCTTGATTGGAGAGAGTCGTTGTGGAGAATGGATAGTCAGGATTCAACGACACTTCGATCGTTCCCTCTTCCTTATCTTCTTTAAAAGAGAACAAGTCCTTGTTGCTAGGACCTCTGTCACTTTCAAAAGAGAGTTCCGGCACATTGCTCATATATCTTATTATCGCCGGGTTTTCACCGTCAATCTTTGATATAGTAGTTTCGGCAAGATACAGTTCACTCTTTCCGGCAAGGCTGATGGCGATATCCGTAGGTGTGCCCCAATCCTTTACCGACCACGAATACTCCAAATCGCCACCTCTGACCTTAGCAATCACCTCATAGAAATGGCCTCTGTCAATCTTTCCTCCATTTCCAATCTTGAAATTAAAGGTCTTACTGTCGGATCCTGTACCCATCACAGCATTAATCGTCGTAGCAATCGCATCCGAAACAATTCCTGATTCGGGAACATATATTACCCCTTGATATGCATTTTCAAGTGAGGTAGCCAATTCGCTTGCCGTAAGCGGTGTGGTCTTCGACAACAGTTCAATGAGGTCTTGAGCCGGATCGGCAGGGCGTGTCAGGAGTTCGTCAACACTTTTTCCCTTCAGATCGCCAATGGGATAATGAGCCGATATCGCAGCGACGTTACTGCTGATATTGTATTTCGTGCCATATTGAGTCTTTGTCCCGGTGGTAAATATATTTACCGGCTGGTAAAGATTGGAAGCGGATGTGCTCTCCACCTTCAGCCCCGCCCTACCCAACTCATCCTCATGGATGACGGTAAGACGAACCTTCGCACAAAGGAATTCAAGATCTACCTTCGCTTCTGTGACACTTCCCTTCACCACCTTCAGTTCAGACTTCAGACCTGACATAGGAAGGCCTTTGGTATATTCCGGTAGCCCTCCCTCATAATCATGCTGCAGATCCCTCACTCTTGTTTCAAGATCATTGGCTGTGCTCTCTCCCTCAAGTTCGGTGAGCATGTCAGCCTTCAAATTCATATTACCTATAAGATACAAGTTATATGTCGAAGGTTCAACATTAAATGAAAAACTACGGTAAACTCCATCGATTGCCACACCGGCCTCCGGATGGATCTCCTCTATAAAATGTTTTTGCGGGATCTGATCTCTATAATCATAGAAACCTACAACATAAAGTTTATTGACAGCCCCCTCCTTGGCCTCGATATTCACCTCAGTTGCGCGAGTCATGGTAGCAGACGGTATGAGCAACTTCAGCGATGTGGTTCCGTCACCACCGATGTTGATCGGATCGTCAGAACGGCATCCCGTCGTCAACAGCGCCGAGAGGCATATCATCAAAATGGCTGATTTTTTAATAAGTCGTATCATGGATGTTCTTTTTTTTCTCTTGTGAGTTTGAATCTTGCTGAGTTTACCCCTTTCAATCAAACATTTCCTCCGATGCTGTCCGATGATAGTCTTTCCAGACTTTCGGAACAAGAATCTTGAGGTCAATATCCTCCTTGCCGTTTTCCGGACCATCTGTGACACTCCAAGGATGCGGGAGTGATGTCACTCTGTTAATACCTATATTGTAGATATGATTGCGGACGATGCCATATTCCATAGGTTCCACCTTCCCGTCCTCAAGATTCTTCCCTTCGCCGGCATCATGACGTATCATTCTTCTATAGACCACTTTATAACCTCCGAGAGCAGCATCGTAACTCAATTTACGCCAGTTGGCAGCCGATTCAGGGAGTGTGGTCATCAAAGCCGACTGGTATGTGCCGTCGTCATAATAATAAATATCGGGATGGGCGGTGCCTGTTATCGCGTCCTTAACACCGGCGGTGCATACCGTAGACTCATCCGCTACGAGAATTCCCTGAAATTCAATATATGTGGCATTACTGAAAGTGGGAACGGAAGGCACATTCTCATTGACATACATAAAGGCTCCATTTGAAATATCCACGCTTTTGGAGGAGTAGTCGGTAGCCTCTAGTAATGGAGTCTTCACCGCGTCATTATCCAGTTGCTTGAAGAAATATTCCTTTCCGGCTATGCAGTTGACGACAAACTTCTTGAACTGCACCTTCACCTCCGGTGCGGTTTCACCCACACGGGTAACGGGATAGGTGAAATCCTCAATACCGGTTGTCTTTACGAAATCAAGACGCGACTGCATAGGAGTCAGTTTTAAATTCCCGGCCTGAGTTGCCACAGTGGCATCCTTTGCCTCGTATGGTTGGTCTTTTGGATATTCGGTATTCTCCTCAAGTTTGACCACAACATTTGCTGCATCCTCGTTAAGAGTAGTGTATTTGATATGCTTGGTTGCCAGTTCGCTGGGAAGGATACATTCCATATTCTCCGTCATAACACCGATATCGGCAATCTTCTTATTGATGGACCCTCTCAAAATGTTATAACCTCCATCGCTGATGTTTGCGAAGAGATAAAGATTGTAAGCATGCTCCCTCTCATATACAGAGGAGAGACCCATGTTCAAGGTCACGGAATATTTGCCAGTTTGTCCAGCTACAGCCTTAATCTCGGAATCCGCTGCGCGTGAAATGCCGCATACCTTCCCTTTATCAACACCCTCCCCGTCCACGAGCAGGGCTATCACACTGTTTATAGGGGTTTCAGCCGGGCTCTTCTTATCACCGTCGGCACGTGTCAACGTCTCGGAAGGTTGGGAAAATTCCAAAGTCACCCAGACCGGATCAATGCTCATCACCTGCTCCCGCTGCGGCTCACCGTTGCTACAGGAAGCGAGAAGCAGCGCTCCTGTAAAGTATAATATATTAATTCGTTTTGCTATAGAGCTCATTGCTTAAGTTTTTTATGGCTGATGTGAGTTGGTGAGTTATAAATCGAAATTATTATCTCTTACCGACCAGTCGTTGATGTTAAACTCCTGTCCGATTACTTTACCGTCCGGGGCAACCTTAATGGTGAAGGTCCAAAAATCTCTGAAATCAAGATACTGTTGCCAACTGATATTATTCATTCCGGCGGCTACCTCATTCTCGTAACTTACGTTAGCAGCCGGGATAATCTTGAAAGTTGTTGTCTCCTGAGTCACCTTGCTGTAGACGTGAAGAGTCGCGTCAAGATTCTTTGTAAGGCGGCCTGTTGAGATTTCCGCGAAGATCTTGTTCGGATTTCCATTCACGTTGCCGGCAGTATACGGTTTATAAGTAAACTTCGTTCCGGAGGGAATCAGATTGTTCTCATAGTCAGTGGCAGCATTGTCAGCCGTCACGTAACAATCGAATCCTCCGGGATTCACCGCACTCCCGTCAGTGTGCTCAAGTTCCACACGTATGGTGTTGGTGTTCTTGGTTAGCCCGATTTCACATACTATATGCTGGTAATCCTTTTCGAGGATAGTAAAGTCGCCCACCCCGTGGAAGAAGGGATGGAGATTGTTCGCAGTCTGATTATCAGCACGTGAACCGGCTAAGTATGCCTCAAGGGAAGTATAATGATGATTAGTATTGTCAGGATGATTCACCAGAAAGTCTGCCTGCTGGCAACCCACACCACAAAGGCTGACGGCATGATAGTTGCCCGCCGGCAGGTCAACGGATATGACATTTGTATTGGTGACGTCATACTGTCCCTTGAAATTCCCATCGCTGTCATAGAGATAGACACGTGCGCAATGCACCTGGTCAAGAAACGCATCTACCTTATTGGGATTATTGAGGTAGTTGGTATATTTCAGATGAAGGTCCACACCTCTGGGACACGGAGGGAGACTCTCCTTTAGGAAGGAGTCGCATCCACCCAAAATGCCGGCGACGACAAGTGAAGGAACTACTAATTTTAGTCTCATCGGTACAAGTTAGTTATTAAGGGAATTTCCACCCGCTTGACGGACAGAGCCTCCGGTTATTATTTATTGTTCTCACGGAAGGTATCACCCTTCCGTGAGAGTAGGGCATTTTGTTGACTCCCTACATAATTTGTTTAGAGATCCAACTTCTCGTTTGTGACATTGAGAATCCAGTCGGCTACAGAGACGGAAAGACTGATGTAGAAATCATTTGCCTCATCGACAACATCTGCATCGCCCGGCTTGTTATCACGGTTATAGCCGAGGAATGCGATAGAATTCACACCGAGATTGTAGACATGGTTACGGAGGATATTATACCTGAAAGCCTGATCTGTCTGATTGGGATCATGCTCGATCAACTGTGAATAATATGTATAGTATTTGTATGACGGTTCCTCAGCCGTACCGACATTGGTAGCCTTGAATTCGCGTGCAGAACCGATAACCTGTTTCAGTCGGGCCTCGATCTGGGCTTTAGGTTTCGTGAAATCTGCCACAGCGAGATAACCATTCACCATATCGATGGCATTCTGAATCTTCACCATCTCGTCAGAACCATCTGCGTATTCCTCCTTGGTTTCAACATTGAAAGTGCCACCCATAGCCTTGAGGTCTTCCACACCGCCGATGAACACACCATTCACAGAGTATACATTCTCACCAAGAGCCATTGATTTTGTCAGTGTGGCGCTTGAGAACTCAGCCTTGACAGCGACGTACGGAGAATTGTTGAAAGCAGCTGTCTGACCTTTTCTGATTGTATTGGGTCGGCCGTAAACCTTTTCGTTGGTGCCCGGAACCATAGAGAAATCATGACCCTGGAAAGTGCTCAATATGCCAGTGGAATTTTCAGTCACCGCGTATGGGCGGTCAGTAGTCTTGAAAGGAGCCATGCCTGTTGTTCCGCCGGTTGCCGAGAATTGAGGCAGACGATAAGTGGCTGTTGCATGAGTGACGGGAGCCATACCAACCACTTTAATGGTGAGATTCTTATCTGACCCTGCAACATACTCATCATTCTCCACATTATTCTTATAGTCAAAACGGGTGGCGAGACGGGCGAGTTTCACATCTCCTGCAATCACCCAAGCGTTACCGGGCTGACCGGCATCTTCACCTGTGGGTGCCGGCTGCAAGGTATTTTTCACCTCCTCGGCATTTGACATAAGGAAACCCTTGCTCTTATCCCAAGTGATGATATTGGCAACTCCCGAAAGCAATTGCTGAGGATTGTCCAATCTGATACCGTTCTCAATACCGTTGGCATACACATATATGCTCAGGGCCTCTCCGGCTGCTGTCTTCTCCTTAAGCATATTGTAGACCACGGTTTTGATGCCGAATTCAGCCTTATTGCCATCGATTGAAGTTGATATCTCCCTTACAAGTTCAATGCCCTTGGAGTCAAGGATTATCAACTGTAAATCCTTGATTGTAGATTCTCCCGCAAGAGCATTGTTGTCTGCTCTGGTACCACCGGTTTGAACGAAATTGATTGCCAGATACTTCTCATTTGAAGGAGCGTTGTCAATCACACTCGGGGCATCGCTTGAACAGGAAGCGAGCAGAGCCAAGCCCATAATCCCCGACAGAAACTTAAATTTTTCCATGTTTGATTTGTTGGGTTAGTGACGGCTCATCTGCCCGAGGGCACACTTACCGTCATTGTTAACACTATTTTATTATTTTGATTTTATATTTCACTGATAAGGATCATTCCTCGTTCTGGGCAGCCAGCACCCTCTCTCTTGCGAGAATATCAAGGTTATATTGGGCTGTAGGCACACCGGCAGCCTTCGCGGATTCAAGGAGACGCTGCGCCTCATCAAACTTACCCTCTTTCATGGCAAGGACTCCGCGTGCCTGAAGGGCATCACCGTCATCACCGGCCTTGGCAAGATAACGTGCCGCCTTGTCGAGTTCACCGGCATTCAGGGCTGCCAGACCTGCATTAAGGTTAGCTACAGGATCGTCCGGATAGGTACGTGCCGCTATTGCCATGGCCTCATTGAATTCCGGAGAACCCGGAGTATAGCTCTCAGCCACAAGGAACATCTCCTGAAGCGAGGCGTTTTTCGGATTCTTCTTCATCACTTCGGCAGTCTCCTCAAGAGTAAGGGGGCGCACAATGTATTTCACGGTGTAGTCGGTGTGACGGAGAGCCGGATACATATCGGCAAGCATTATGGCGTAACTTTTCGGGAAACGCTGACGCAACGCCAGATCTTTGGAGTCAGGATCCATCGGGGAGTCGATCACCTCAAGTATAGCCTCTTTGTCGGCAATATCCGACTTTGCCACCAACTCGCGGAGACCTTTCCAGTCTTCCGGAGTAGCGGAGGAAGTGAACAGACGGTCGGGAAGCGTATAGAGCGACTCCACATAATTCTTAAGAGAAAGGGCACGTCCTTCGGCAAGACGCTTGTTAGCCTCAAACTTACCTTCCGGAGAGGCATAACCATGTATGTTGATTTCCGTTATGGATACGAGAGGGTCGTTCTTTACGAGGTCGATTGTAGAGGTAATCTTCGCAAGTTCCTTACGGTTAGAACGATAGTCGGGTAGGATGTTGGTCTTGTTGACCATGAAGTCGACAAACGCGCTTCCCTCCTCGGCGCGGGCTTTGGTGGCCTCTACCTTCGGCTGTATGTAGGCTACCTCCGCCATAGGAGCAGGGCGGTTGTCAAACGGCACTCCCACCATGAGTGAGGCCTGATCCTGAAGGTCTCCGCATCCGCAGAGATCCTCCTTTATTGTAAGGTAGGATAAGTCCATCCATGACTGGTAAGGCACGGAGGCGTTGCCGCTCCACAACATGTTGCCCCCTTTCACGGCTTTCATCACCTCAGCACCCGGAATGCGTTGTTTAGCCTCGCGTTCGTATTTCAATTGTGCGTTTCGGCCATTTACCACCACAGGGGTAAGCACAATTGAGTCGCCCTCGCCCACAAGCACCGGGGTCAGTATTATGCGCTGGTTTGAGGCAAGGTTAAGGGAGGATAGGTCAAACTGATAACCCACTTCCATATTTCCGGCACGCTTCTTTAAAGTCACATCTATCACCTTTACGGCGTCGAGCATATCGCCCTTATCCATCTTGGCTGCAACAGCATTTAAAGATGGCATAAACAGCGAACAAGAGAGTATGATTGACGGTATAAGTCTCATTTTATAGATTTTTCTGATGTGTAGGTTATCAAAATACGTACATAAAGGAAACGTTGGCGTGTGTGGGGCCTACATAATGCAGTTTGCGCTCATCTATAGTTCGCGCACAACGTCCGTAGAGTGTCAGTTTTGAGTAGGCGTATCCGATGCCGAGCGAAGTTTCAAGGTTCCAATGTTTGGAAAGCATCCACTGATAGCCCGCTGTGATACCACCGCCGGCGAACCAACCTTCGGCATGGCGGTCGTGATTGACAACTCCGGCGAGGTCAGGCCATCCCTTTACTGAAGATGCGGGGTCGCCTTCAGCCACAGGAATAATCGTTGAGGCGATTATGAACGGCTTTAAGGGGAAATTGACATTCTTGGCGTTGTATTGACCGCCAAGGGCATGGACACCCAGAAACCACCCCGTAAATTTTTCGCAAAACCAGTACCTGAACTCCGGCATTGCAATCCAGGAATGGAAATGCTTGTTATCGCTGAAGTTCCACGGGTTGACGGCACCCGAGAGATTGATAGTGGCTCGGTGGCCGGTTCCGAATTCCAATCCGAGGTTGGGATTGGTGACTGCCCAGCCGAGCAAGTTTGTCTTGATGCCGGCGTTCTGGGCTGCCGTGCGTGGGGCGAACACTGCGGCTAAAGCGAAAAGAAATGCAATTAATGTTTGTCTTTTCATGATGTTTTTGAGTATATGGTCCGGAATCGGGCCGCGCTCCATTCGGAGCCGTGCCTTCTCCCGCTTGGCTAACTTTTCCTTGCGGCGGTTAACTGATTTATGTAAGAACTATCGGGAAAACCGATGCGTTATTGTTGTTTTTGTAGTTAAGCTCTTGAAGTCGGTTAGACTTCACTCTGTTGTTAAGCAGGCCCCTCGTTTACATCAGCGTCCAAGAGGCATTGTGACGGCAAAATTAAGTCATTGTTTTCATTAAAACAAATTTTATGACTAATTTTTTAAAAATTTTTTCCCCTTTATTTATAAATATAGCATTGTATAAGGAATTGTTAAAATTTCCGCAACGTTGCAGCCCTATTCTGATGACCTTTTCCTGACAATTTCTGCAATATTGTGATTTTTACACTTACATGTTTTTTCCTTTGTAATTTTGCAACGTGAAACAGGGGCAGCCGGGATTTAAATTCCGTTACCTCTCTCACAGACAGACAGAAATGATTAGTTTGCGTAATTTTTACAAAATATTTGTGTCAAATAAACAATTTTAAATATTTTTGCGTTATTATAACACGAACTAATCTTGTCACACCGACAATAACACAATTATTAACTTTTAAAACTCCACAACCATGGCCGCTTCCACTTCCGTTTCCCCCCTCTCATTCTTCAATGAGTACAGCTCACGCTTCATCGCTCTGATGGCTGACCGCTTTCCCCGCGTAAGACGTGAGGAGATTGAGGATCTCTTCCAGGATTCCTTCATCATCCTCGTCAAAGATTATTCCTCCGGCAAGGTTATGCCGGAAAGCAAATGGTGGAGCTATCTTTTCTCAGTAGGATTCCGCCAGATGACGAAGAGGATGCGCGGCGTCAAGAATATGACGCTCCTCTCAATCGACGATGAGCGTGAGGACAACGCCGCCACCCTCCTCATCGAGATGGAGAATTGCCGTCAGAGGTCAATTGCCGGCGAAACCGGTGCTGAGGAAAGGGAGGAGAAGTATGCCATCATCGAGAATGTGCTGGCGTCTTTCCCGGAGAAGGCGGCAGGGGTAATCACCGACAAGTATCTGCTCGGGCTGACAGACAGCGAGATCGCCCTCAAGCGAAACTACGCCAACGCCTCCACTGTGAAGGCGAAGCGTTTCCAGGTGATGCGCAAGGTTCAGCAACTCTGCGAAGCCGGAGCGGCCTGACCTTTATTCTCCATATTATTTCCGGATGTGAATTATTTTTCTTATTTTTGTAAATCCTTTGCGGCGATTTATGTCGCCGCAAAGACAATCCCCTCCTTATAATAAAGACAGAAACTATGATTTACCTGAGTCTCGCCCTCATTTTCCTTCTTGCCTACGGAATCACCTACTATTTCATGGAGCGGAAACTCCGCTCGAAGTTCAACGCCAAAATCGGGGAGTTGGAGGAGGCCGTAAAGTCAGCCCGCATTCAGCCGGGCGGGGTAAAGGCTGCCGAGGATTTCGACTCCTCGCAGCCCCGGGAGAACCATATACCCTACCTCCGCTCCTTAATAGAGGCGATAGGATGCCGACTCGAGATAGACAGCAACGACAAATCAATGTCGTTCAAATATCAGGGGGAGGAGTTTTTTGTGGAATACAACGGGGTCTACATGCGTATCTGGGATCCCGGATGGATCCGCCTACCCACCGACACTCCCTATTTCCGCGACGCCCTCAAGGCCATCAACGAGACCAATTTCGGCTTCGGCCCCACGGTGGTCTACACCCTTCCCGACGTCTCGGGTTCAGTGGTGGTGCACAGCCGCATCGACCTGTATTTCCCCCGTTTCGCCGAGAACGACCCTGATTTCCTCAAGCACACCCTTAACCTCTTCTTCGACACGAAGCATGCCTTCGCCGCTCACGTGAAGGAGATGAGCGACAAGGGGATCTCGCTCCCCAACCCGTCGGTGCTCAATCCCCTCATACCGTCGAACAACTGATATTCACCAATAAAAATCCAACCGCTATGAAAATTCCCGGACTTTCCTTCTCCCTGAAGCGTGCTCTCGGAGTGACGAGTGCAAAACAGCAGTTTGCCAGAGCCACCGGCATCCCCACCACCCGCGCCGGCCTCGAGCGCAAGATCGGGCAGGCCGTGATCTCGGCCATCGTGGGTAAAAAGAAAAGATGATGCTTGTTGCATGATTCTCCCCATTTTTTCATAATTTTGCAACAGATTTCCGCCCCCGTTCACGGCGTCGGGATTCTGTTGCATTATTTATTTCTTAACTTCCTTTATTTCTGACTCTATGTCCAAAATCGGCAGTGTCATGACCCCGAAGGGGAGAAAGGCACTTCTTCTCGGCAGCGGCGAACTCGGCAAGGAGGTCGCCCTCGAACTCCAACGCCTCGGTGTGGAGGTGGTGGCGTGCGATAAGTATCATAACGCTCCGGCCATGCAGGTGGCCCACCGTTGCCACGTCTTCAACATGCTTGACCCCGTTGAACTCCGCAGAATCGTGGAACTCGAGCGTCCTGACCACATCATCCCCGAAATAGAGGCCATCGCCACTCCCGAACTCCTGAAACTTGAGGAGGAGGGGTTCAACATCACTCCTACGGCACGCGCCGCGTGGCTGACCATGAACCGTGAGGGTATCCGCCGTCTGGCAGCCGAGGAACTCGGCCTCCCGACATCCCCCTACCGTTTCGCCTCCACCCGCGAGGAGTTTGACAAGGCCGTGGCGGAGATAGGGATACCCTGTGTGGTGAAGCCGGTGATGAGCTCTTCAGGCCACGGACAGTCTACCGTCAAGTCGGCCGGCGACATCGACAAAGCCTGGAAAGAGGCCCAGGAGGGTGGGCGCGCAGGCGCCGGACGTGTGATTGTGGAGGGATTCGTGGATTTCGACTACGAGATAACCCTGCTCACCGTCAGAAGCGTCTCGGGCACCACTTTCTGCGAACCTGTAGGGCACATCCAGGTGAACGGCGACTACCGTTATTCCTGGCAGCCGCAGCCCATGTCACAGAAGGCTCTCGAGGAGGCTAAGGGTATCGCCAAGAAGGTGACCGATGCCTTGGGAGGATACGGAATATTCGGCGTGGAACTTTTCGTGAAGGGCGACAAGGTGATATTCAGCGAGGTTTCTCCGCGTCCGCATGATACGGGTATGGTGACGATGATTTCACAGGACCTCTCGGAGTTCGCGCTTCATGCGCGTGCTCTGCTCGGTCTCCCCGTCCCCGCGATAGATTTCTACGGGCCCTCGGCCTCAAGGGCTATCGTAGTGGAGGGCGATACGGATTGCGTGGAGTTTGGCAACCTTGAGCAGGTGCTCGCCGAGCCGGGCACACAGTTGCGCATCTTCGGTAAACCGGAGGTGCACGGACACCGCCGCATGGGTGTGATCCTGACAAGAGGTGACTCCGTGGAGGAGGCCCGCGAGAAGGCCGAACGCGCCTACTCCAACCTGAAACTTGAAATCTGACAACCCGACAGCACTGAATTTCCCCGTCTGAAATTCTGAACACTTACAACGGATGCAACGTTTTATTAGCAAAAGAGAAGCTGATATTATGATTGCATCCGTTATAGTATGGGTGGCTGTGGCCGCCATCCTCATGATTGTGCTCGTAGCACGTATAGTGTCTGAACAACGCCGTTCCCTCGTCCGCCCACACGTCAGCGCAGGAGCCAAGTCCCCACGCCGCCACATCATAGAGTTGGGGAAAGAGAGGGAGGAGTTTTTCGCGGCCGGAGATTCAGAACTAATTCCCGGTGATGACTATGACATGTACTACAATTCCTGAACCGTTCGAATCGGTCTACCTTTCCGACGACCCTCTGACCCCGGTCGACAGACAATGCTGCTCGAAAGAGGTATGCCTCTTCCTGACCGAGTATGCCGAAAGGCTTCTCGGCGCGGGAGCCACCTGCATGCGTATCGAGAGAAACATCAACCGCATGGCAGCCGTATTCGGGAAAAAAGTGGAGATCACCATAATGCCGCGCCACGTTCACATGACCGTGTGGCATCCCGGTGCCGACGACATCTATACCTATATTTCCACAGTCAAGGCGGCGCCCATCTCCTATTCTCTCAACACGCGGCTGAGCCAGTTGAGCTGGAACGTGGCCGACGACCATCTCACCCTGCGTGAGGCGGAGAGGCGTTTCCGGAAGATCATAACTTCAGATCATGAGAACCCCTGGCTCACCCTGCTCCTCGCCTCCATGGCCAACGCCTGCTTCTGCGGCATATTCGGTGGCGACTGGATAGCAATGCTTATCGTGTTCATAGCCACCGGTGCGGGTTTCAATCTCAAACAGGTGCTCGCCTCGCGCCATGTCGACGCGAGGGTGATATTCTTCATCTGCGCCTTCGTGTCGGCCGTGATAGGTGCCACGGGGTATATCTTCCCCTTGGGCGACACTCCGGCGATAGCCGTGGGCACAAGTGTGCTCTATCTCGTGCCCGGGATACCGTTCCTCAATTCGTTCAACGATCTCCTATACAAGCATTATATCTGTGCTATCTGCCGGTTTCTGGATGCCTTGGTGCTGACGGGGTGCCTCTCCTTGGGGCTTATCCTGGCCATGAAGATCATGAATGTGACGTTGTTTTGATTTAATCTGAATTGCCGTGCTTATAATAGATTTAATAAAAGACGCTGTTTTCGCTGCCATAGCCGCCATAGGTTTCGGGGCTATCAGCCGTATTCCCCGCAGGGCTTACCTATGGTGCGGACTTATCGCCGCCATAGGGCATTCGCTGCGTTTCCTGCTCATGGGGCCGGTGTTGGGGTCGATGAATATAATTGTGGCTACGGCTATCGCGGCTTTCGTGATAGGTTCGCTGGCGGTGTTCGTGTCTCCATTCGCGCGCACTCCGGCGGAGGCGTACCTCTTCCCTTCCCTATTGCCGATGATTCCGGGTATCTATGCCTACAAATCGTTCGGCGGAGCTGTGATGTGCATACTCGGGAGAGACCCTGAGCGTTTCGACTTCTATTTCCGGCAATTCACGCAAAACGGCTTCATCGTGATCTCCATACTCATGGCCATGGTGATCTGCGCCACCATCCCGATCTTCATTTTCCGCTCCAGGGCCTTCCGGGCCACGCGCTGAAAAAATTCCTATCGGAATTTTTTCAGCGGAGTTTTTATCGGAAGCATCGGATTTATCGGAAGCATCGGATTTATCGGAGATATCGGATTTATCGGATGCATCGGAAGCATCAGAAAAATCCGATTCCTCCGATTCCTCCGATTTCTCCGATTCCTCCGATTTCTCCGATTCCTCCGATTCCTCCGATTCCTCCGATTCCTCCGATTCCTCCGATTCCTCCGATTCC
>CAMWMD010000011.1 GCA_947175265.1 uncultured Porphyromonadaceae bacterium
AAAGTGTGGCGTATCATCATGGAAGAAATTAGATAACAATCTCTTCCTAAGAGATACTTATTTGTAATGACAAAATTACGAAATATTTTTATTATAAACAAATTACGGCTCTCTTTTTTTATCCTATTTTTCCTTTCTGACCCCTATCCGGCTGCAATGTGTTTGGCTTATCAAAATTTCCACCTTTGTAAATATTTAAATATCAATATTATAAATTTTATCCGCATCTCTTAGGAAGAGATTTGGATAGTATAAAAAGAAATAGCGACTATAGTATTCCGCAATTTTATAAAAGGAAAGGACACTGATTTTTTTCAGTGTCCTTTCCTTTTATAAAATTGATTTCTCAACCCTCGGGGCTGAAATTATAGAACGGCTATTGGTATACAATATAATAAAGGGGCATACAGGAATTACTTTCGAGGAATATCGGAATAAAGTGCGGTAAATGCTTTTTCAAGGCGGGGAATGGCATCTGAGAAATGATTACCGGGTACGCTTTCAAATTCTACACGTATCCCATTTTCCTTTAACAGGGTAATTATAAACTCGGTATCTTTGCCGACAGATTGGAAAGCCTTGACGTTTGATTTTGGCTCCTGATCACCAAGGAGGAAAAACCCGAACCCTGATCTATGGGGAACCTCAATTTTGCTGATCCAGTCTATAAAACCATCATACCAGAAAGAGCCTGAAAGCGAAGCGATATTTTCGAATGAATCGCAAATCATCCATTGCCACAAGGCAAAGAGTCCTGACATCGATACTCCGACGAGGCTACGCTCCACTTCACCATTCACCTGAAGTTTATTTTCAATCTGTGGGATGACTTCAGTCTGCAAAAGTTTTAGAAATTCCGGCGACTCACCTTTGAAATCGGGGTCACCTTTCGGCACACCGGTAGCAGGCCATGGACTGAACACATTCTGCCAATCCATTCCGGTAATCACCACGATTGTCACTCCATACTTTTCAGCCGCCTGTTCAATCCATTCGGAGAGCATATCCATAGGGTAGAGGATATATGCGATTTTATCCTTGCTGACAATTGTGCTACAAAGGCAACTTAGGTTCCCTATATTAATTTTCAGTGTCATAATACTTCATCATGTCAGCCATATCGCGAAACCCGAGTGAGGTGTACACGGGTTTGCCGTCGGCAGTGGTTTCAAGATATATTTTACCGCAGTTCCGCTTCTTCGCCTCTTCAACAAGGTGGGAAACAATCTTATGGGCGATTCCATGTTTACGGAAAGCCTCACGCACATATATGTTCATCAGATAAGCGCACCGGCCCGAAGGATTGTCAGGCGACGGAAGTTCATCACTGAAGCAAATTCCTCCACATCCGCAGTCTTCCCGTTGGAATTCGGCGACGAAGGCTATATGTGTATCATCCGGAATATGCCGAAGATAATATTGGCGGTTGGCCTCAAGAAGAGACGAATCGGCTTCTTCACCGAAAACATTCCTTATCACTTCTGCCCGCCACTCCATTAAAGTAGGTATGTCGGCTATCTGTCGTAATATAATCATCATACGCCCCCTTCCTTCATGACTACCGGTAGGGATGCGACATCTACCTTTCCTCTGCGGGTGAGGGGAATTTCCTTTACTTTGACAAAAAATTCCGGCACCATAAAATTGGTAAGCCGGTCGCTGAGGAATTTCCGTATCTCCTTAAGCGTAGCCCCCTCTTTGGGTATGATGTATGCGGTAAGGTAGTGCAGCCCGTTGTCGTCAAGGAATGCACGGACGACTCCACGCTCAACCTGCGGGCAGGTGTTGAGCACATTCTCCACCTCCTCCGGCTCGACTCTCTTCCCGAGAATCATCACCTGATCATCGCGGCGGTGCAGGAAAGCGATGTTGCCGTCGGGGAGTTCATAGCCGAGGTCGCCGCTACGGTACATTCGCGTGCCATCCTCAAGAGTGACGAAATTTGCCTGCTCCGGAGCATTGTTGATATATCCTCGGCTTACCCCTTCGCCAAAGATGCAGATCTCTCCCACAGTACCTTGCGGAACTTCCTTAAGCTCCTTGTCAAGTATCTTCACTTCGACACCTTTTACGGCTTTCCCGACAGGGAAAGTGCCATCGGCAAGCGGTTCGGCATTATCCACGCGGAAGTAGTTGGAGCAGACTGTAGTTTCGCTCGGACCGTAGGTATTGTAGATTTTTATCCCCCGATCTTTAAGGCGGGTGATATAACTTGCCCGGATAACGTCGCCTCCGCTTATTATAAGTTTTATTGATTTCGGAATGTAATCGAGTTTGTTCATTTCGGCGAGAAGATACGGGAAGCCGTCGATGATAGTCACCCCGTGACGCTCGGCAAATTTCAGTAATCCTGTAAGCGAACCGTTATGAATGGCGTGGGAAGGTATACAGAGTGCGGCCCCGTTGAGAAGCGTGGTATATACCTCCTCTACGAAAATATCGAAGGAGCATACTGAATACTGGAGCATCACGTTGCCCGGTCCGGTCTTGAACTCTGCTTCAAATGCCTCACAGTAATTGACCACCGAGTGATTCTCCACGCAGACTCCTTTCGGTTTGCCGGAAGTGCCTGATGTGTAAAGCACATATGCCAAACCATCCGGCTCGCTACGGTCGGTCATTATCTTGTCGGTAGTTTTGAGATGCTTGCAGAAATTGTCGTTGATGATGAGATCCACTTCGGCGGTCTGCATCATATAGTCTATGCGTTCCTGAGGGAGAGATGGCTCTGCAGGCACGTAGAATGCGCCATTTTTCAACACGGCGAGCATCGCCGCTATCTGTTCCGCTCCATGGTGCATCACTATTCCGACCGACTTTGGTTGTCGGTCATAAAATTTGGCGGCGATGGCATCGACCATTTTGTCAAGTTCGGAAAACGACAAACTGCGGTCATCCTCAATAATCGCTGTGTTTTCGCTATATTTATCGGCTATTTCCTTAAAACAGGAATAGATTGTTCTCTTATTCATATTCTTGTAGTATTGCTTTATTACTATAAGCGGCAATCTATCAAACTTGTTCAAAGTCTACTAAAAATGACCCTCATTCTACTAAATTAGTCACTTCTTATGCCAAAATCAGAATCTTTATATAATTTTGTATTGCAAAGAAGGAGAATAGGAGTAGATGATTATATCTTTTTCTTCCTCGGTCATGTGTGGAGCCCCGTTAATGCTGTAGTCGAAGAATGTAAAGGTGTCTATCCTCTTTTCTTGTCAATCTTACAGATTATTATTAAATTTGCGCTTGTCAAGCAATTTGAAAATCAGGCGATATGAAAGTTAAAAATTTTTTATTCCCAGTTATTGCTCTGCTTGCCGTAGCTTGCTCCGGCAATAAGAATCAGAGCCAAAAGGAAGTCAAGACCGATGTTGCAACAGAAGTAACCGTCAACAATGCCGATATCCTCGGCCAGTGGTATATTGAAAACATATTTTTCAGCGACTCCGACTTTGTCCGTCCTACTGAAGAGATACCCGGTAGCCGCATGTATGTTATTTTTGAGCCTGACAGCAGTTATTCTGTCATGACTAACTGTAACCACGGAGCAGGGCATTACAAACTTTCCGGAAATGCCATCTCTTTTGAAGATGCCGCTTGGACTGAACTCGCATGCGACAATATGAAAACGGAAGAAGCCATCCGAAAAATTCTTCCTTTGCTGGGCACGGTTGAAATAGAGAACGACTCGGTAATGCGCATAAACTCGGATGCTGAGCCATATCTCATCCTGCTGAAAGCCAAAGAAATTAAATGACACACTAACCTGTCTTTTCCGCTTAGTGGGCTTTACCGTACTTCCCGAAGCGCGGTAAAGCCTAAGCTTTCTGGATTTCGCATTGGACAAAGTTGAAATATTGCAACCATAAACAACCATAATGCATAAAAATGGATTGAAACGTTGCAGAATTTAGATACAATTATACAAACTTAATTAAGTTTGCGCTCAAATAAAATAACATCAGTACCAACCGGCAATTAACCTTCAATTATGCGACGACTCCCTGTTTATATTGTCATAGATGTTTCCTCTTCAATGAGAGGCGAACCTATTGCGGCGGTAAATAATGGCATTGACTCATTAGTGCAGTCCCTATGTTGCGATCCATACGCACTGGAGACTACTTGCCTCAGCATCATAACATACAGCACGGAGGCACAACAGATTGTTCCATTGACTGAAGTTTATAAATTCCGGAAGCCGGAGATAATTGCAAAAGGACAGTCGGCCTTAGGGGCTGCGCTTAATCTTCTTTGCGAATGTATCAAGAATGAGGTACACAAGACAACCGAAGAAAGAAAAGGGGATTGGCGGCCTCTGGTATTTTTCCTCTCAGACGGCGGTCACTCAGGCCCCATCGCCAAACCGGTAGCAGAGTTTAAGAAAGTGAATTGTGGCACCGTTGTCGCATGTGCCACAGGAATGAAATCTCATTTCGACTTACTCAGAAAACTCACGGAAAATATAATCGTCATCTCTTCCGCTAACGCCGGCGACATCAAATCATTCTTCAAATGGGTGTCATGTTCGGTAAGCACTTCGAGTATGATGGTCAACGAAAGAAATAAGGAAGGGGAGGGGCTGTCGTCATTGCCACCTCTTCCCGACAACATAAAAATCTTTCATCCGGCACGGAACACCGAAAAATAATGTGACGTGATTTCACAGGCATTTTATCTGTCGCCAAGTAAATCTGTAGTTAAAGTAATCAGTTATGGGTATATTAGATTTTATATTAGGTAAAAAGTCGGGAAAGACGTTACAGGCTTCGATGGAGATTATGCCTTCTCCGGAGCCTGAATATAAACCTTCGTCAGAGCAGAAAGCAAAACCAAGCCTGCAGAATAAGCCTGAGGCTCCGGCTATGCCTAAACCACAACATAATGCTACCCCCAATCCAAACAGTGAGCCTATTCCTTATATCCCACCGGTTGCATCAGCACAACGGGAGGTATCAGACTATCTGTCGAAAAATCCTGAAGGCATAACATTTATACATGGCAAAGCAGGATGCGGAAAGACATATCTTATCAACGAGATAGAGGCTACCAATCGTGGCTGCCAGGTTCTCACCCCCACTAATCTTGCGGCAACGCTTTACAAGAGAGCGAGGACAATACATTCTTTCTTCAGGAAAGGATTTGATGAGTTAATTGAAGGATACCAGGATCCCGCCAATATCTCATCGGAGAAGGCAAATGCAATGGCTTCTGAACTTTCAGGAGTCACAATGCTTGTGTTTGATGAAATATCTATGGTAAGATCTGATACATTTGAAATGATGAATCAGGTATGCCGGAAAGCAATGGATAATAAGTTGCCTTTCGGAGGCATCCCGGTTGTAGTGGTCGGTGATTTGTTCCAGTTGCCTCCTATTGTAAGTGATGAGGCCGTTTATGACTATTTAGTAAAGGAGTATGGTGGTGTTTATTTCTTTGATAGCCATGTCATTCGGGATAATCTGAACGCAGTGAGACTCTTTGAATTGGAAAAGTCGTATCGTCAGAAGAATGACCCCCGATTTGTCGAATTGCTTGATGCTTTTCGTGAGCCGCTTACTGATGAGAAAAAGGTAGAACTTCTCGAATCTCTTAATACACGTGTTACGATGTCATTACCGGATGATGCAATTTATATCGCGTCTTCAAATGAAGAGGTAAGCAAGATCAACACTTCGCATCTCGACGACCTTCCCGGCAAAACTGTGGTCATAGAAGCGAAATATAAAATCAGGCTCCGTAACAGCACGTCGCATGTAGAACTCAAGCACAGTGATCTGCCAAGCGATTACAATATTGAACCGATCATACTACCGTCGCAATATGACAGCGTCTTGAATTTTAAAATTGGAGCCCGTGTGATGCTTACTAAAAACAGCAAGAGGTTTGGCTACTGTAATGGTGATATAGGTACGGTCAAAGATTTCAATGGTGTGTATTTCACTATCGCACTTGATAATGGCTCGACAATAATTTGTCCCCATCCAAGAGACAAATACAAGAACTCACAGATTGTTGATTATCGGTATGAATTGGAGTATGATGCAGGGAAGCATAAAATTGTCCGTAAGTCACCATTTGTCCAAAGCACCACACAATTTCCTGTAAAACTGGCTTATGCTTTCACGATACATAAATCGCAGGGACAGACATTTGATAAGGTCATCCTCGATTTGAACAGCCATATCTTTGCTCCCGGTCAACTTTATGTGGCTCTGAGCCGGGCGAAATCTTTAGATAGCCTCTTCCTGACTAAAAAGATAACATATAGCGATATAATCTCTGATGAGTCAATATTTCTGTTTCTCAATAAGCTGAGATTGGCAAACGGCGCGAAAGCCACTACCCCCGCACCGATTCCACAACCGCAGCCTACGCCCAAAAGTGCTATTGTCAATCCGAGATGCGACGATTTTATATGTTTTGTCAGGATGAATGAGCAAAGCGAGTCGATAAAGGATTTCCTATGCCATTCGCTTGACAGCTACAAGGCCGTGTTTGCTTTAGGCCGGAATGATATGGCTATGGAAGAATTGGTTAAGGTGATCGATCTTGTCAACGGTTCCTACATTACTGACAGATACAAGGATATGATCAGAGACATGAAATCAAAGCAGGCGACTTCTGAATACTGTAGTTACAACCTCAATGCCATTTTTGAGATTTACACAGATGTCGTAAAGGAGCCACGACAGCAACTGAACATTGACCATAAATATCTCCCGAAAACTAAAAATACCATCGTGTAAAATGGGAAAATGTAAATATTGCGGGCAGTTTCCCCTTTCTTCTGAATAAGAATGGGCATATCCTTTGGTTATTTCGGGATGTGACTTTGCAGATGCAGAAAGTACGCCGGGAAACGGTGGGCAGGACAAGAGGTTTCAGTATTCGTGTCTGTAAGGGAGTGTATTATCGCACTGGAGGCTTCAGAGGGAGACCTGTTGAAAATGGACTGGTGGTGCAGAAAGATGGAGCAAATGACAAGCCGATATTGTTTCGCAATGTCGGCACGAATGCCTACGTCGCCTCTTGCAATATGGCTCGTCTTTTATCCGTACATTCAGTGTATTGCCATAATATTCATTTATTTAGATTATTCAGGCTTTATCTGAAGCAAATGTTTAGGAAAACAAGAGATGTATGTTTTCTCGGAACGTACAAATCGGTTCTTTAAGATAAGACCATGAGCTTTGAATTTATCAAAGATACTTTTTCATCGTTGTTCGGTATGAAAATTGGTCCATTTTTCATGTTCCTGCTCGGGCAGCCCTTCAACTTGCTTCTGCGCTCTGATAGCCTTAATCAGGAAAGCCATATTACGACCGAGATTACGCATGGTCTGGAGCCCTTCAAGATCAGCCTCTACATCTTCCGCCGTGAAACCGTGAACTTCGTTCCAGTACGTCGATGAGACAACAGGCATTGAACTAATAGTGAAATACTTGTTTATTTCATCAAAAGCGGAGGTACTTCCAGCCCGTCTTGAAGATATGACCGCGGCTCCAACCTTCTGATTAAGATCCACTGTCCCGGCTGTGCTGTAGAAAAGTCTGTCGAGCATAGCGAGAAGCTGCCCGTTAGAGCCAGCGTAGTATACAGGAGAGCCAATGATCACACCATCTGCTTCAGCCAGTTTTGGTGCGGTTTCATTTACGATATCGTTGAACACGCATTTGCCGTGTGTACGACAATAGTTGCAGGCTATACAGCCCCGGATATCTTTGGTTCCGGCTTCGATACGCTCGGTCTGAACTCCGTTTTCATTCAGTGTCTTTTCTACTTCATCAAGCGCACGTGCGGTGCATCCCTTGATTTTTGGACTCCCATTTATGAGGAGCACTTTGTATGTTTCAGCCATAATTATTGATTTTGCGGTTACTTCTGGTTAGTGCAAAATTAGATAATTAAATTGAACTATGCAAGAAGTAACATCAGTGTAACCGTCAGAATATTTTGATTTTATACACGTCGGCAAGGACAGAGCCGTCATAAGCCGTTATTCTTTTAAACGTCGCTCACAGTATTCCGACGGTGTCTCACCGGTTATTTTCTTGAATGTGCGCGAGAAATGCTGCGGATAATCGAATCCTAAGGAATAAGCCACCTCGGAAGAGTTCATCCCGGATACGAGACGGTTCCTGGCAAGTTGCACCATATATTGCTTGATATGATGATTGGCGGTGTCTCCCGTTGATTTCTTTATGACATCGCTGAGATAGGTCGGCGACATGTTCAATTGCTCCGAACAATACTGCACTGTCGGAACGCCGTTCTTCAACTGTCGCTCCTCCTCAAAATAATCTTTCAGCAGTTTTTCGAAGCGTGCAAGTATGTCATTATTGGTAATGGTTCTTGAGACGAACTGACGATTGTAGAATCTCTGGGCATACCGCAGCAAAAGATTTATGAATCCGGCAATTATCCTGTTCTGCATCGCATCAGCCGGAAATCTCAACTCATTCCTTATCTGGATGAACAGACCTATCATTATATCCCGTTCCTCCTCCGACATGTGTAGCGCCTCATTTATTCGGTAATCGAAAAAAGAGAAATTCTTGATATCCTTTTCAAGCCCTGTTCCTTGCAATATATCCGGATGGAATAATAGTGCCCAGCCACTGAGATCGACAAGTTCGCCATCATCTTCCTTACCCCCTATCTGGCCCGGAGCTACGCAGATAAGCGTCCCGTCGGAATAATCGTATTTCCCGGTGCCGTATTTAAGGTCAAGCTCCTCCTTCCCTTGAAGAAACAACCCGTATACCTCATAGCGATTCAGGCTGTGAGGCACGGGTGAGAGTTCACTGTAATTTATGACACTTACCAGTTCATGCGTATCGGTCTGACCCATCAGTGAACTATAGTCGGAAGGCTTGCTAACTTTAAGGATCTTACTCATAAATAATGTGCAGATATGGATTTACGCCATAAAGTTACAAAAAATCTTCTAAAAAATACAGACCCGAAGAAATTGGTTAGACCACAGTAATATTTGTCACATAAACCTCACCACCATTATCTAATTTTGCAACATGAAAAAAATCAACGAAATGAAAACTAAAATCATGTTGTCGAAAGACTTCTGTAAGATGGAGGCCGTAAGATATGTAGCCTTCCGACTCGGCACCACTCCGGAGCGTGTCCTGAAGCGTTATTTTATTCAAAGTGGAATAATTCACTCCAACGATGAGCTTGCCCCTGACTTTTGCCTGACTCCTAATGAGATGGCTTTGTTCTGCGATCTCGGTGTACATCCTTCAATGATAGAAATCAATTAAAATCACATAAATATGAAAAGAATATTGTTATCGCTCGTTCTGATAGTTGCGGCAATTGCCATACAAGCAAAGACACTTGTAGTATATTACAGTTACACAAACAACGTGGATGACATAGTCACTGCGCTTTCCAAGCAGATAGACGCGGATGTCGTACGCATACAGCCGGCTGAGAAAGGATTGAACTATGCGGCAAACAACTACGCTATCGGGAGCGCATTGATCTCCGCGATACGCAACAATCCTAATGATGCCGCTTCCTATCCGGCTATCGACCCTGTGAATGTGAACCTCGCTGATTATGACTGCATCATCATAGGAGCCCCATTATGGTGGAGCAATATGGCAGCCCCATTACAATCATTCCTTTTTAAATATGGCAAGGATATGTCTGGAAAACGTATAGGCCTTATCGTCTCAAGTGCGAGCAGTGGAATCAGTGGAGTGGAGGGCGATGCAAAGCGTCTTATTCCAGAGGGTGATTTCTTTTCTCCAAGTCTGTGGATCCGTTCCTCTCAGACATCCAATGCCGCAGCAATGATATCAGAATGGCTGAAAACAATAGACTATGACTCTATGACAGGTGTAGAGGAGATCAGAACAGACCAAAATATCGGAAAATATACCATTTTTTCAGTTTCCGGAGCAATGGTGGCGAAAGATGCGTTATCATTGCAGAACCTTGAAAAAGGTCTTTATATAGTGAATGGAAAAAAGATTTATAAAAAATAAGAAGATTATGAAAGCACAACCCACAATAGCATTAGGAACATGGTTCCTACATCCTGTCGGGAGACGTTATAGGTAAATGCCGCAAGATGCACGGTAACTGGAGTAAAATTGATTGATGATGATCCGGTCAATTAGAATATTGTTGACTTTCGCGACGGCACCGGTCCTTTTCAGTGCTTGTGGTGGTAGCCATTCAGTGGAAACCTCTAATGAAGAAAGAATTATGTGTGAGAAACTTCCGATGCAGTCAGATGGAATAGTTCGGCTATCGAAGATTCAGGTCAATCCCGACTATCTTGAAGAGTATATGAAATATGCTGTTGAGGTAGGCACAACATCACTGGAGACGGAGCCTGGAGTATTGACTATGTATGCCGTGGCGGATAAGTTAAATCCCTGCAACATCACCATCTTGGAGACATACGCGAGTCAAGAAGCATATAAAAGTCATATCGCCTCGCAACATTTCCAGAAGTATAAGAAAGGAACCATCCACATGGTGGACTCGTTAATTCTTGATGATGTTACACCTTTGAACCAAAATAACATAATAACAAACACTATCAAAAGATGAAGCGTATTACCCTTTCATTGATTCTTAGTATAATAACGATAATACCAACTATGGCACAACAGAAAATAGTTCAGACAGCAGGGCGCGATCAGCTCGGTGAGTTCGCTCCTGAGTTCGCCCATCTTAATGATGATATCCTCTTTGGAGAAGTTTGGAATCGCAACGACCTTCTCTCGCTGCGCGACCGAAGTCTCGTCACAATTACTTCTCTTATCTCACAAGGAATTACAGACACTTCGCTTATCTACCATCTTCAGGAAGCAAAGAAGAATGGGATCACCCGCACAGAGATTTCAGAGATACTTACCCACATAGCGTTCTATGCAGGCTGGCCGAAGGCATGGGCTGCATTCCGTCTCGCCAAGGATGTCTGGAACGACGACATCAAAGGCGACGATGCAAAGGCCGAGTTCGCACGCGGCATGATATTCCCAATCGGCGAACCCAATACAGCGTATGCCAAATATTTTACGGGCAACAGTTATCTTGCCCAGATCTCAACTGAACAGATACCGTTTGCCAATGTCACTTTTGAGCCGGCGTGCCGCAACAACTGGCATATCCACAAGGCAGAGAAGGGTGGCGGTCAGATGTTGGTAGGTGTGGCCGGACGTGGATGGTATCAGGAAGAGGGTAAAGAGCCTGTCGAGATTCTCCCCGGTACGGTAATCAACATTCCTGCCAATGTGAAGCACTGGCATGGCGCTGCAAAAGATTCCTGGTTCGCTCATCTCGCATTCTCTGTCCCCGGGGAGGAAAGTGAAAACGTATGGCTTGAACCCGTCTCAGACGAAGATTATTATAAGTTGCCCTAATCGCGCAGGACATTAAAAATTAAAAAGATTCTGCTTAACATTGTACTGACAATAACTGTTACATGTAACAGTTATTGTCAGTACAATTATTATCAGACGAAATGTTCATCTGAAGCAACTGATTACCAAACGGCATTATGCGGAGTTCCGGATATTTTATTAATTTTGCATCAAATAATCATCACCTAAAGACGACTAATATTATGAACCTTTTTGATATGTTTCAACCGAGAGAGCCGCAGACCGACGGGGTGGGGGATACCCCGCTTGACGCTCAATATACTCCTGACCGTATAGCCTCACTCGGTCCTGACGATATTTTTGTTTTTGGAAGTAACCTGCAAGGACGACATGCAGGCGGTGCGGCTCGCGTCGCAATGAACCGTTTCGGTGCCATATTAGGGCAAGGTGTAGGTTTACAGGGAAACACTTATGCTATCCCGACCATGCAGGGAGGAGTGGAGACAATCAAACCGTACGTTGATGAGTTCATCGACTTTGCCGACACCCGACCCGACCTGACATTCTATGTCACAAAAATTGGCTGTGGGATAGCAGGCTTCACTCATGAGGAAATTGCTCCCTTATTCAGCGCTGCAATCGGGAAATCAAATGTGCGCCTTCCCAAAGAATTTGTGGATATCATTAATTCAGATCAGTAAAATAAACTCCATCCTCAAAAAAATATATGAGAACCTACATTCGTGATTAACTTAGATTCAATTGCTGACAATTCAATGCTTTAGGCTAATAGTAGTAACAGGCTCGTTTTCAAGATAGGTATTCACTCTAAAGCCATAGAAGAGTAGCTTTAAGCTTATCATCTATGGACTTGGAGTTTGCAATGCAATAGTATAGTTATAACAAATTATATGATTGTCGGCAGAATTTCAATTTACTCAATCGAAAGATATTGTTCTTCAGTAACAGGTCCGAGCCATACATTTTCAGACTCTTCTCCCTTTACGGCGAAAGCCAAGTTTATTATGTTGTAAATGTTACTAAAATTTTGTATGTTTGTGGTTGCATTTTAGCCAATCTTGTAACAGATGTAATAAGTAAGTAATATGCCGGAGTCGTCAAGACCTAATACAGATGAAGTGTTTGTAACATGCCGCCATGATAGTGATGGTGAAAGCATATATTATATCAGAGAAAATGCTCTGGTATATGTAGCTGCCGGAGAATTTGATATACTCATTGATGGAAAGGGGGTAGCCAATTTCAAGAAACGGGAATGTATATTTGTGCGTAAGGATCACAGAATGACTCTGATTAGTTATGTCAACAAGAATGTTGATTATAATCTCGCAGTGTTTCTATTTTTTCCCCGACATATTCTTTTTGACTATTACAGGAATCTGCAAACTTGGGATCTTGCGGTGGTAACAACCCCATCCGATAGGAGTTTCATTAATATTTCGGCATCCTCACTGCTCATAAGCCTCTTTGATTCGTTTAAACCATATTGGGAGAAAAACCAGTCGCCAGAGCCTCATTGGCTGAGACTTAAGGTGCTGGAAGCTATCAAATTTCTGCTTCTATTGGATAAGCCCATGTATGCCACACTTTTTGACTTTGCAAGTCGATGGAGACTGGATCTCATGGATTTTATGGAAAGTAATTATAAGTATAATCTTTCATTGGAACAGTTAGCGCACTATACCGGACGAAGTCTGGCGACTTTCAAAAGAGACTTTAGAAAAATCAGTAAGCTGCCCCCGGCAAAGTGGATTATAAATCGCCGCCTTCATGAAGCTCGCCATCTCTTATCCTCAACCGACTGGCCCGTTTATAGGATAATGAGTCATCTGGGGTTTAAAAACTTCTCCCATTTTTCCCGAGTTTATCATCAATTATTCGATGAAACACCAACTGCTACACGTTCAAAATCAAATGAGCCGTAGAGAACAATTCAATGAGCCGTAGAGCAAAATCACTATTAACTTTATCAGTATTTTTTGCAAACGACTCTACATCAAATATATTACAAGAGACCGCTAACTACAACGTTGTAGTTAGCGGTCTCTTGTAATATGTAACCTCAAACTGTATATCGCCAGAATATTCATAGATCGACAAAGAGGCGTGAGCAATAGAAGTGAAGAAACAAGCGTCACCACGGTACTCGGTTCCTCATAAAAGATGAATCGGAGAGAATTAGTGACGTTTTAATTCATCAATATAATTTGAGCTTGTTAGCAACAACAATTTGAGCCGTAGAGCAATACAATCAGGCATCTTAATTTATAATTTTGCAGTTGCCGGTTGAGAGTAGGGGCATATATGTGAGGACTCAGGCTCAAGTTTTCTGGTGATTGAACAGCCTGTATGTGGATTTTTTTATTAACTTTGCCAACTATAGTAACGCAAATCTGAAAAATGACCAGTCAGTAAAAACAGAGACATACGGCGAGAGCCGAAAAACTTTGGGAACATCCTTGTAGTCGTTACAGGCTTTGGTCGGCCTTCAGATGCTACATGGGTGTTCTTTTTTGTTAGAATGGAAATTATAGATAATATAAACAAGACACTCAAAGAGGATATGATTGCCACCTTGCGTTCCGGCTCAAAGGTGGCGATTGCCGCGTCAAGTTTCTCTATCTATGCTTTCCAAGAATTGAAGGAACAGTTAAGCGATATATCAGAGCTGCGTTTTATCTTCACATCACCTTCATTCATAACAGAAAAGACTGACAAACAGAAACGAGAGTTTTATATACCTCGGCTGAATCGGGAACGTGACCTTTACGGCTCTGAATTTGAAATCAAACTCCGAAATGAACTGTCGTTGAAAGCTGTTGCAAAGGAATGTGCTGATTGGATCCGGAAGAAAGTATGCTTCAAGTCCAACCGTACCAATGCCGGAATGCCGGCTTTTGCTACTGTCGATGATACGACATATATGCCTCTCAACGGCTTTACGACGGTGGAACTTGGCTGTGAACGTGGCAATCAACTTGCAACTGCCATCAACAAGTTAGAAGCTCCATTCTCTCAACAGTATCTGCAAATCTTTAATCAGATATGGAATGACGGCGGTCAGTTGCAGGTCGTAACAGAGCAGGTGCTTGATAACATTACCAACGCTTATAAGGAAAACTCCCCGGAGTTTATCTACTTTGTCACGCTATACAACATTTTCAGCGAGTTTCTGGAAGATATTTCTGAGGATGTATTGCCTAATGAGGCAACCGGTTTCAAGTCAAGCGTAATATGGAATAAACTCTATAATTTCCAGAAAGATGCTGCCCTTGCTATTATCAACAAACTTGAAAAGTATAACGGCTGCATACTTGCCGACTCGGTAGGTCTTGGAAAGACGTTTACAGCACTATCTGTTATCAAATATTACGAGAACCGCAATAAGTCTGTTCTTGTTCTCTGCCCGAAGAAACTTCACGATAACTGGGTTACTTACCGCAGCAACTATAAGAATAATCCCCTTGTTGCTGACCGCTTGCGATATGACATACTCTATCATACCGACCTTTCGCGTCAGTCAGGGCAAAGCAATGGTCTCGACCTTGAACATATAAACTGGGGTAACTACGACCTCGTTGTCATAGACGAGAGCCACAACTTCCGTAACGGAGGCAAAGTCACCACAGATGAGAATGACGAGAATCCCCGTGAGAACCGCTATCTCCAGTTGATGAACAAGGTAATCCGTGCCGGAGTCAAGACTAAGGTACTGATGTTATCGGCTACTCCAGTCAACAACCGTTTCAACGACTTGCGCAACCAGCTCGCGCTTGCCTACGAAGGCGACAGTTCTCAAATGGATGCAAAGCTTAAGACCACAAGTACGCTTGACGATATTTTCCGTCAAGCACAGGCGGCTTTCAACAAGTGGTCGAAATATCCTGTGGAGCAACGTACCACCGGCACACTCTTGGAGATGCTGAACTTCGACTTTTTTGAAGTTCTTGATAGTGTCACCATAGCCCGTAGCCGAAGGCATATCGAACAGTATTACGACACTTCCGACATCGGTAAATTCCCGGAGCGGCTGAAACCGCTTTCAAAAGTTCCCAAACTCACAGACCTTTCCAGGACAGTTGATTTCAACGACATCTTCGTGAGTGTAAGCAATCTCAATCTTGCCATCTATACCCCCTCCGATTTTATTCTGCCGAGCAAACTGGAGAAATATATCGAGAAGAGGGAAGACGGACGTTTCGGTAATCTTTCACGTGCAGGACGAGAGCGCGGTATCCGTCAGCTCATGAGTATCAATCTGCTAAAACGTCTTGAAAGCTCAGTCAATTCATTCCGTCTGACACTGGAAAGGATAAGGAAATATATCGCCACGACGATTGAGGCTATCGACAGTTTAGTGGCCCGACAGAATGAGGTCTCTATGGTTTGTGACTATGATTTCTCCTACGGTCTCGATTTTGATGAACGGGAAGATACAGTATTCATCGGGAATAAGAAGACCAAGATTGATTTGGAGGATATGGATTATATCCAGTGGCGCGGTTATCTTTCAAAAGATCTTGACAATCTCAATACCCTCCTTTTCATGCTCGGTGATATTACGCC
Source organism: uncultured Porphyromonadaceae bacterium (assembly GCA_947175265.1). Taxonomy (GTDB): domain Bacteria; phylum Bacteroidota; class Bacteroidia; order Bacteroidales; family Muribaculaceae; genus Lepagella. Next base: position 15,954 of record CAMWMD010000011.1, read on the forward strand.
GGAACATGACAGCAAGCTTCAGATGCTCCTTGACGTGATCAGGGAAAAGTTTGCACATCCTATAAATGGCAATAACAAGAAAGTTATAGTGTTTACTGCTTTTTCTGACACAGCCCAATACATATATGAGAATATTGCACCACTTATCAAGGAACGCACAGGACTTAATACGGCACTCGTTTCCGGAGATATTGAAGCTCGGTCAACATTGAGACTCCGGCAAGGACCCGCAGGGAAAAAAGAGGCGTTGGATTTCAATAAGGTCTTGACCCTGTTCTCTCCAATCTCTAAAGATAGGGCTACCTTATATCCTAACCTTAATGAGGATATTGATGTATTGATAGCCACAGATTGTATTTCCGAGGGTCAGAATCTTCAGGATTGCGACTATCTTATCAACTACGATATCCACTGGAACCCGGTGCGGATAATCCAGCGTTTCGGGCGAATTGACCGTATAGGTTCCCGAAATGAGAAGATTCAGCTTGTCAACTTCTGGCCTGACATGGATCTTGACGATTATATTGACCTCAAAGGACGTGTGGAAGCTCGTATGAAAGTCTCGGTGCTGACCGCAACCGGTGATGATAATCCGCTGACAATCGAAGAGCAGGGTGACTTGAAGTATCGCCGTGACCAGTTGGAGAGGTTGAAGGAGGAAGTAGTGGACATCGAGGAAATGAGTACCGGAGTCTCAATTATGGATTTGGGTCTAAATGAGTTCCGTCTTGACCTCCTTGAATATATGAGAAGCGGTGTCGACATAGAGCATACTCCGATGGGGCTTCATGCCCTGACCTCCGCACGGAAAGATGCGCCTCAGGGGGTAATCTTCGTATTGAAAAATCGAAACAACGACATCAATATAGACAAGAAGAACCGTCTGCATCCTTTCTATATGGTCTATATTTCCAAAGATTCCGATGTAATAGTCAATCATCTTGATCCGAAAGGTATGCTCGACCGGATGCGTCAGCTATGCCGTGGTAAGTCAGAGCCGATACCCGATTTGTGCCGTAGGTTTAATGCCGAGACCCGTGACGGACAGCGAATGGGCACATATTCACGATTGCTTGGCGATGCTATCTCTTCACTAATCAAGGTGAAGGAATCCAGCGATCTATTCTCCTTCCTCGATGGAGATAGCGGTTCGCTATTCGGCAACGAGGTTAAGGGTCTTGATGATTTTGAGTTAATTTGTTTTTTAATAGTAAAATAGTAGATGAAAGATACCATTATGCCATCAAGTTATAATAATTTGCTTGACACTATTGACTTGTTATGGAATACCGCACGTGAAAATGCCGCTGAATCGGTCAATACACAATTATTGTTAGCTAATTGGGAAACCGGCCGGTATATTGTCGAGTTTGAACAAAAAGGGATGGTACGTGCTGAGTATGGAGCAAATCTTTTAACAAAGTTGTCTCGAGATTTATCCTTACGCCGAGGCAAGGGATTCAGCCGGTCAAACCTTACCTATATGCGAAAGTTGTTTCTTGCATTTCCAAAATGTGAGACACTGTCTCACAAATTATCGTGGAGCCATTATTTTGAATTGCTCAAATGTGAGAACGAATTAGAGATGAGGTTTTATTTCAAAGAAGCCATAAATCAAAAATGGAAAGTCAGAGAACTAAAGCGACAAATAAAAAGTTCTTTGTTCCAACGATTGGCGTTAAGTACGGATAAGGAAAGAATAATGGACTTAGCCCATAAAGGGCAGCAAATTATGACCGCTGATGACATTATTCATGATCCTTATGTGCTTGAATTTACAGGATTTCCAACAAAAGAATTTTACACTGAAAACGATTTGGAACTCGCTCTGCTAAAAAATATGGAAAAGTTCCTTCTGGAACTTGGGAGAGGCTTCGCATTCGTTGGACGACAATACGTGATACCGATTGGAAGTAGAAGATTTAAAGTTGATTTAGTATTTTATCATTGCATTCTGAAATGTTACGTTTTAATAGACCTAAAACGTGATGAAATAGAACATGGAGATATTGGTCAAATGAACTTATATTTAAGTTATTTCCAACATGAGATATCCCAGCCTGACGATAATCCTCCAATTGGAATCATCCTTGGCGCAAAAAAAGATGAACTCCTTATGGAATATGCCCTCCATGGAATTACCAATCAACTATTCGTTGCAAAATATCAGTTATATCTACCCAAGAAAGAAGAGTTACAAAAACAACTCGATATTGTGCTAAATGAAGAAACCCTTAAAGAAGAATAATCTTAAATGAAAGAGCGGCGTGAAAGAATGATGGATAGTTTGGAATAAATTTGGTGGGATAAGATATATTACTTAATTTTGCGGTATAGACCTCCACGCTGATGGGGAAGGCTCAAGTATTAATAGAGCCCTTCGGTCGGTAGGGATGTCTGAAGACATATTAATTTGAAAAGCGTATATCTGCGCTTTGTTCTTGGCTAACTGGAACTTCGAACACTCCTTTTTTATCGCTAAAGAATAAAGTTACGATAGACGCCACGGGTATGTATATACCTATCCGGCTCATTTCAAGCTTAGGCTTGGAATGGGTTTGGGGTATCTGCATATATCAGCGTGGGGTCTACTTTACTTGTCCCAGCGATAATAGCAAGTTCGAAGGCTACAGTTAGTAGGACAAGTAGGTATTGGCTCCATGCTTTTCTTTTTGTTAACCCTAAAACAAGACTTGCCATTGGGAGCCTGTGGCATTGAATGTGTTTCTCAATGCTGGGGCTGCCTGTTTCCACAGAAGTAAAGAAATCTCTGCCGAAGGAACAGCTCTATCGGCAATTTGACTGGAAAACGTCGCAACGAGAAAGTTTCGATGGAGATGTCTCGCGTCTTAACTTTGTCAACTGGATTTCCCCCCGCTCCCTCCCTGCGCTGGCAGTAGGAGCCGAGATAAAGGAGATAATGGTGGTGGAGGTAACTCTAAAACATCGGGATTTTGATGTTAGGAATATCGAATTGCTCGCAAAGAGTATTCCGCAGCGGATAGTATATGTTTTGAGGGATGGTGAAGAAGTCAGAATCGCCGTTTATCACACAAAGCTCTTTATGACTGACTGGCAATTCCTAACTCCTGATTCCTCATTACTAATTCTCCAAGGTCTCGACCTTGACGCGGTGTGGGAGAACATTGTAGCAAAAATCGGAAATTTCGAGATAGAGGAACAGAATACCCTAACGGAGCAGATTGTCAGCAACGAGGAACACGACAAACTTGAAAGAAAGATACGTATGTTGGAAAGCAAAATCTCCTCGACGCGCCAACCAAGAAGAAAACGAGAACTGTATCTTGAATTGCAAAAACTTAAACATAAAACCCATCATGATAGTAAAAGAAATTAACAGGAATATTCGATTTGAATCACGCAAACCCGAGAGTAAATATAAATGCGAATATAACAATAGAAATGATTTTGACATATTGAGAATTAACATAAAATATAATGGAGAAGTAGTTGAGGTTTATGAAGTAGAATCTCATTTTTTACCACCTTCCAAGTCAATCCATTTCAATGCGCGACCAACTGAAAAGGGGTTTGAAGTATTTGGTCGGACTGCAAAGGTTGCTCCATTTATTAGAAAAGTCTAATGATGGAAAGGCTGCGAATGAAAACATCTGATGCTTCGGAAGGAAACATTGGGAAGATTGCATCGCTGTTTCCTCAATGTGTTACTGAGCGGAAAGGCAAAGACGGAAAAATCAAATTTGGTATTGACTTTGAAAAACTGAAAGCAGAACTCTCAAATGAAATTATCGAAGAGGGCGAAGAACGTTATCAGTTTACATGGCCTGATAAGCGGGCTGCCTCTCGTCTTGCAAATACGCCGACTGACAAAACGCTCCGCCCGGATATTGATGCCTCAAAAGATTTCTGGAACACAGAAAATCTTTACATTGAGGGCGACAACCTCTATGTGCTGAAAGTTCTACGCGAGAACTATCTCGGCAAAATCAAGATGATCTACATTGACCCGCCGTATAACACCGGCAACGATTTTGTCTATAACGACGACTTTGCACAGAGCCGTGAGGAGTTTGAGCAGTCAAGCGGTCTTTTTGACGATGACGGCAACCAAGTTCTCGACCCGATGCAGCGCAACACCGAGAGCAACGGTCGTTTCCACACGGACTGGCTTAATATGATATACCCGCGCCTCAAAGTCGCACGAGACTTGCTTTCTGACGATGGCGTAATTTTCATCTCAATAGATGATAATGAGCAAGACAACCTTAGAAAGGTTTGTGATGAAGTATTTGGAGATAGAAACTTTGTAGCACAGCTTATTTGGGAAAGAGCTTTTGCACCAAAGAATGATGCTAAATATGTATCAAACAGCCATGATTATGTAGTTGTCTATGCGAAAAAAATCGAGAATTTCAAGATTGGACGATTACCTCGAACCGAAGAAGCTGATGCCCGATATAGTAATCCAGATAATGATCCACGCGGAGTATGGCAGTCAGATAACCTTACAGTAAAATCGTATACCGCCTCATGCGATTACCCAATAACGACTCCCTCCGGGAGAGTTGTAGAGCCTCCAGCAGGACGCTGCTGGAGTCTCTCGGCGAAAGCTTTCGCCGAGAGACTCGCAGATAATCGAATATGGTTTGGTGCTGATGGTAATGGTGTGCCTCGTATAAAGCGATTCCTTAGTGAACTCAAATATGATGGCATGGCCCCAACATCAATATTGTTCTATAAGGAAGTGGGACATAGTCAAGAAGGATCACAAGAAGTTAATAAGCTTCTTGGCGCAGGTGTATTCGATGGACCAAAACCAATCAGATTACTATATCGATTACTGACACTCGCTAATTTGAATTATGATTCTATCGTATTAGATTTCTTTTCAGGGTCAGGAAGTATGGCACATGCTTTAATGAAGTTTAATTCCGAAAAGAATCTCAATGCTAAGTTTATCCTTGTTCAAGTAAATGAGCAAACTGATGACAAGGCAAAGAAAGATGGGTATAATACCATACCTCAGATTGCAAAGGAACGCATTCGCCGTGCTGGAAAGAAAATCAAGGAAGAAGCGGGATTGCATGGGCAAGATCTTGACACAGGCTTTCGCGTCCTCAGACTCGATTCATCGAATATGGAGGATGTATTCTATACTCCGGAGGATTTCAATGAGGCAGACCTTTTCAACTCAGTTGATAATGTGAAGTCTGATAGAACTCCGCTTGACCTCCTTTTCCAAGTAATGCCGGAACTTGACATCGAGCTCTCGGCTAAGATTGAAGAAAAGGATGTCAACGGCAAAAAGGTTTTCTTCGTTGACGGCACTTATCTAATTTCCACTTTTGACACCGAAGTTAACGAGTCAACTGTCACTGAAATCGCCAAAATGAAGCCTCAATACTTCGTTATGCGTGACGCTTCTGCCGCTAATGACAATGTCCTTGATAACTTCGAGCAAATCTTCAAGCACTACTCACCCGAAACCATCCGAAAGATTTTATGAATTAGGAATAGTGATTTAGGAAGTATGCCAATATATTTCATTATCTTTGAGGAAATTTTCCTTTCAAGATTATGAGTGCGGATACATTTCTTCAGAACAAAGGTGGCTACAGAAATCTGATTGTTTACAAGATTTCCGAGATAATTTATGATGTCACCTACTACTTTACGAAAAATTATCTCAGTAAAGGAGACAGGACAATAGATCAGATGGTGCAGGCAGATGAAGCATTATTCTGTACTACTTCCACGGCTTAAGGATGAGGAGATTTGCAATTTATGCATTACCCTGATAAATCAAGCCACATATATGCTGAGAAGATTGATAGAGAAGCAACAGAAGATGTTTTTGGAGAATGGAGGAGTAAGAGAACAGATGACGAGGGCAAGAATAGATTATCGAAACAAAAACAGATAATCTTTTTCAGACATGTCAGACTTGTCCGACCAGTCTGACTGGTCAGACCCGTCGGACATGTCGGACCGGTCAGACTATAATAGTATTGAAAAAGATGAAATTCAAATTCAAGATACAGGGCTATCAGACCGAGGCGGTAAGCAATACCACCGCCATCTTCACCGGGCAACCTAATCGCGATAACGCCCACTATCGTCGCGACTTGGGTAAACTTGCTGCAGGTACTATGCGTGAGATACTTGATGATGACGGCTACCGCAACGCGGACGTGGAGCTTTCTTCCAAGCAGTTGCTTGAAAATCTACACTCCGTTCAGACTCTGGCAGGTGTGCCGCTCTCTAAATCTCTAAGCAAGATCGATGGTTTGGGAGCCGTCAACCTTGATGTAGAGATGGAGACCGGCACAGGCAAGACCTATGTCTATATCAAGACGATGTTTGAGCTTAACAAGCTCTACGGTTGGTCCAAGTTCATTATTGTTGTGCCAAGTATTGCCATACGTGAGGGTGTGGCAAAGTCTTTCCGTATGCTGGAGGAACACTTCATGGAGCAGTATGGAAAGAAAGCACGATGGTTTGTCTACAACAGCTCTAACCTTAACCAGCTCGACCAGTTCTCGCAAGATGCCGGATTGAACGTGATGATAATAAATACTCAGGCATTTGCAGCGTCTCTCAAAGAGGGTGGACGCTCAAAGGAGAGCCGAATTATTTACTCAAAGCGCGATGAGTTTGCCTCTCGCCGTCCTATCGATGTGATTGCCGCCAACCGCCCAATCATCATCATGGACGAACCGCAGAGAATGGAGGGCGCTGCTACACAAGCGGCTCTCAAAAAATTCAATCCGCTTTTCGTGTTGAATTACTCCGCGACTCACCGTACCAAACATGACACCGTATACGCCCTTGACGCATTGGACGCATATCGGGAACGACTTGTGAAGCGAATAAAGGTGATAGGCTTCGAGATGAAGAACCTGCGAGGTACCAGCGGCTATATGTATCTTGACAATATTATCCTGTCACCCAATAAGCCACCGATGGCGCGTATCTCAATAGAGGTTAAAAGTGCTTCCGGAGAGCCACGTCGCCTGTTCAAGACTCTTGGTGTGGGAGATTCCTTATTTGTCGAGTCAAAGGAACTGGAGCAATACCGAGGATTCGATATAGCCGAGATTTTCCCCGGCTCAGCCTTACAACCGACGGCTTACGTCACTTTCACCAACGGCGTGACACTCCGCAAGGGGGATGTTGTGGGTGATCAAAATCTATTGCACCTTCAGCGCGTCCAGATACGCGAGACGATAAAGGCTCACTTCGAGAAAGAGCGCCAGCTTTTCAAGAAAGGGATAAAGTGTCTTTCGCTGTTCTTCATCGATGAAGTGGCTAAATATCGTCAATACGATGAGAATGGAGAGCCTGTAAAGGGTATCTTCCAAACTATCTTTGAGGAAGAATATGCCCGTCTTGTCAATGAGGAGTTCCATATCTGGGACGAGGACTATAACGAGTATCTGCGTCGATTTGCGCCCTATCAGACGCATCGCGGTTACTTCTCTATCGACAAGAAAGGGAAGATGATAGACACCAAGACAAAGCGTGGCAGCGATGTCAGCGAGGAAGCATCCGACTATGACCTTATACTCCGAGATAAGGAGCGTCTGTTGAGTTTCGATGAACCGACTCGCTTTATCTTCTCCCATTCCGCACTCCGTGAAGGCTGGGATAACCCCAACGTGTTCCAGATATGTACTCTCCGGCACAGTGACTCCACCACAGCAAAACGTCAGGAAGTAGGACGCGGACTGCGTATAGCCGTAGACAAGAATGGTGTGCGTCAGGATAAGGAACTGCTTGGCGATGATGTTCACAACATCAATGTCCTTACAGTGATCGCTAACGAGAGTTATGCAGACTTTACCAACGCTCTACAAAAGGAAACCCGCGATGCACTGCGTGAGCGTGCCACCAAAGCAACGCCCGTCTACTTTGAAGGTAAGACTATCACTGTCGAAGGGCAACCTCACGTTGTTACCGACCGAGAGGCAAGCCGCATTATGGTATGGCTTGAAGATAATGAGTATATAGATGATGCAGGTAACATCACATCAAAATATCATGCCGATGTCGCGGCCGAGTCTGTTGCTCCATACGGCAAGCAACTTGAACCGATGGCAGAGGGTGTAACGCTGTTGATCAATTCTATCTTCGACCCGAATCTACTTAAAGAGATGACAGGCGACGGCAATAAGACAACGCTACCGGAACCAAGGTTGAACGCCAACTTTGCCAAGCCGGAGTTTCAGGCTCTTTGGAACGCCATAAATCATCAATATGTCTATACGGTGAGCTACGACTCTGACGAACTTATCAAGAACGCAATCCTGCATCTCAACACCGATGAGTTACAGGTGCGTACACTCCGCTATATCAAGATTGAAGGACAGCAGGATGCGCAGGATGTAACGGAGTTCGGAAATACCAGATCAACATCCAATGAATTGACTGATGTCTCTACTTCGTCTGTCAAATATGACCTTATCGGGCAGGTTGCTAAAGGTGCAAATATCACCCGTCGTACCGCAGCCAAGATTCTTCAAGGGTTACGACAGGCGAAAATTGCCTTGTTCCGCAATAACCCCGAAGAATTTATCCGTAAGGTGGTGCAGATTATCCGAGAGCAGAAAGCTACGATGATAGTTGACCATATCCACTATCATCTGACCGACGGCAAGTATGATTCCGCTATATTCACCGCTGCGAGCCGTGCCGACTTCGACAAGGCAATTCAGTCATCGAAACACATAACTGACTATGTTGTTTCCGACAGCAAAGGAGAGCGCGACTTTGCCCATGATCTTGATGAAGCTGAGGAAGTAGTGGTATATGCGAAGTTGCCACGCTCATTCAGTATACCAACTCCGGTAGGCAACTATGCTCCCGACTGGGCGATAGCCATGCAGAAAGATGGAGTCAAACACATTTTCTTCATTGCGGAAACTAAAGGGTCGCTCCTTTCTATGCAGCTCAACGCAATAGAGAATGCCAAGATTGACTGCTATTCTCAGATGATGGATGATATTTCAACCGATAAAGTCAAGTATCATAAGGTAACTTGTTACCAAGATCTTATTGACGCAATGACATCAGCAAAGTAAGATTATGGAAAAACAGAATTAACTCTAAAATCTCTGAAAGAAGGAGATGTGTGGTTCTCGGGATTTGAGGGCTTTCATTCTTCCGGATATAGAGTTTAATCCGGAAGCACAGACACATGGCGTTTCGGATTGATAGGTCGATACGACAAACAGGGTGAATGGTGACCTTGGCATGATGCTAAATTTATCGTTCCATAATCCACAGTGTTGAACCGGGAGTAAAAAAAGTAAATCTGACATTTTTTTGCCTGAATATTTGTTTGGTAGGAATAAAAGTATTAACTTTGTAACCATAGAACCTACCGCGCCTCTCAACGATGCGAAACTGGTAGGTCATTTTTTTTTATAGCACCGCACATGAAGAGTCAATATGACAAGAAGCCGATTCCAGTTGGCGAGCAAATAAACCTACTTGAAAGCAAGGGGATGGAGTTCTATGACCGTGCCTTTGCATCGCATATACTCTCAATTATCGGTTATTACCGTTTTAGCGGATATGCCTATCCCTTCAGAAATAAAATTGATAACAGCGGATTTGTCGACAATACCTCGTTCGAGAAGGTATATTCAATATATGAGTTCGACCGTTCACTGAAATCTCTGCTCTTCTCATATCTCGGACGCATAGAGATTGCGTTCAGGACTCTTATCATCGACAAGTTCAGTGTGGGAACTGAAACAGCACTTTGGTATGCTGATTCAGGTAATTTCACCAACAAAGTGGAGTGTGAGGAATTTCTTGCCAATCTGCAATATGATATGGAAGATTCAAGAGAGGATTTCATTCAGCATTTCAGGGACACATATAGCGATGAGTTCCCTCCCGCATGGATTGCACTGCAAATAGTTTCTTTCGGTGCGCTCATCAAACTGTTTCGGAACTTCAACAATAAGGATTTGCGACTACAGGTGGCAAAGAACTTCGGATGTGACAGTTTAGACAGGTTTATATCCTGGATGAATACTTCGGTTTATCTGAGGAATATTTGCAGTCACCATGCTCGACTATGGAATAGGCCTATAAAGAAGCGTCCCGAAGCCTATAATTTCGGAATAAGAAACAAGCGTTGGAGCCAACAGGATCTTGCAAAGTTATATTATAGCGTATGTGTTATTGGTTCACTTTTAAAAGGTATATTGCCGAGTAATACTTTTAAGAAGAAGCTTGCTAATCTTTTCAACGTTTATCCATTTGTAGATTCCACAAAATCTAAATTCTTAGGTTTTCCGAAAGACTGGCAGACAGAGTTTGCTTGGTAAAAAATCCTTTTCGATTCAGATATAAGGCTATCTTCTCGGATAGTCTTTTTTATTAGCAGTCAATAATCTTAAAAAATATAAGGTACATAATATGCCGATGACAATGTTTACCGAAGATACTGTTTCAAAAAGTTTGTCTGAATTCGAGCACAAAAAAAGGATCAGCCAAATTTTGACCGGTCTGAACAAGTTTGCAATTTCCATCCGCAGATACTTGCCATATTGCGTGATCAGGAAGAGGAATACGACCGACGTCATCTGAGGTCTACAGGCTTGAGTGAACTCCCCTCTGACACACTCAGAGAAACACTACCACTGTTAAGCGAACTTAGATTGTGAAAAGCTATCATAAAATTAAAAATAGATCGTTATATTCAATATGAAGTATCCGATAATAGCCATAGCCGTATTCCTATCCGCCTATCTGTATCCTGCGTTATGTTCTGCTCAGGATATTAAGGGATTGCGGGTTGCAGAGAATTTTGAGAGATTCGACAGTACGGCCTTTAAAAATGAAACTGATTTAAATACTGCATATAAGGATTTCTCACTTCCAATGATTTCGATACCCAACTCTTTTCAGGATTTCAAGAGTCTTTCGAAGGTGAATGGAGACCTTGGCATGATGCAAAATTTATCGTTCCATAATCCATACAGTGTTGAGCCGGGTGTTATGATTCTGCCTGTTTGGAGAGCCGGTGCGTTCGTGGCTTCCGGAAATACTTTGGCTATGCCGGGATTGATGAGGATAGAAAGCGGAAATATCGGATTGACTCAGAGTATAGGGAATTTTTCAATGTATTTGGGTGGCGAGGCGAATAAGTACGGGTATTTTAATAGTCTTCACACACAATACGGCGTGACAGGATCTATGGAGTATCAGTTTAATCCACGCTTGTCAGTAACTGTCTTTGGCTCTTATTATTTTGGTGGTACACCACTCATGAGAAACGGAATGGTCATTCCTCCTTCAATGATGGGATATTATAACGTATCTTCATTCGGAGGAACTGTCAATTACCAGATTAACGAAACCTTCGGATTGAATGTAGGTGCTAAATATGAGCAGCAGTTCGGCACAAACCGATACCGTTTTTCACCTATTGTAACCCCAACTGTCAAGATCGGGAAAATAAAGATAGGTTTGCCTGTTGGTGAGATTCTCTATGACTATATCAAATCGGAGATTGAGCGCAAGAGGTTCAGAGCCAAACCACCCGTGATTCCACCGACAGTAAAAGGTAATCCGGTGAGAAATACCAGATCTTGAGAGATTTGGTATTCCATTATGTCAGAACAGGAAATGAACTCCTACCGTTTCACCTCAGGTCAAGAACCAAGTGATGAGATGCTCTCTCAGATTATGAAAGAGGTGGCTCATGACGCAAAGAAACGTCAGGAGCAAGCTGGTCAACAGAGTCTGTTTATCCAGATGATTATAAATTCTGATAAAGAAATTTTATGACTTATGATCAAGCTGCGGTGTGTAGTTGAGCATATCACTTACCAGAATCCGGAGAACGGATGGTCGGTGATGAAAGTCAATGTCAAGGGATATAAGGATCTCGTGACGTTGACCGGATCGCTGTTGGATGTTCCTGTTGGCAGTGTCCTTCTTTGTGAGGGAAACTGGAAGGTGGATGCACGATACGGCCAGCAGTTTATCGTCGAGTCGTGGCAGGAGGTGATGCCGGCTACAATCTATGGGATTGAGAAGTATCTCGGAAGCGGACTTGTCAAGGGGATCGGTCCCGTTTATGCCAAGGCAATAGTAGGAAAATTCGGACTGGAGACTCTCGATGTAATTGAAAATGACATTGAGCGGCTTCTTGAAGTGCCCCGTCTCGGCAAAAAGAGGATGGAAAAGATTCGGGAAAGCTGGGAGAAACAGAAGGACATCAAGGAGGTGATGGTATTCCTTCAAGGATATGGAGTGAGCACCGCATACGCCGCTAAGATATATCGCCAATACAACAAGGAGGCTATCAAGACAGTACAGGATAATCCTTATCAGCTTGCCGATGACATCTGGGGGATTGGTTTCAAGACGGCAGACGGAATTGCCTCAAAGATGGGTTATGGGAACAATGATCCCCGTAGATGCAGGAGCGGAATACTCTACACACTCAATCAGCTTGCAGAGGATGGCCACGTATATGCCGAACCTGAGCAGCTTATAGCTTCTGCCAAGGAATTGCTTCAGGCTGATGAAGAGCCAATCCGTAAGGCTATGGCAGACATGATAGAGGCCAAAGACCTGATTCAGGATAATGAGGTAATTTATCTACCACCGTTCTACTATGCCGAAAGCGGGTCTGCCAGACGGCTGACTTCCCTTTTTACAAATGATACAGCTGAAACCGTGGCTGCCGAACCTGAGACGGCATACGGTATTCCGAAATCGGGGATTATTTATGACGAAGTGCAGCAGGCTGCTATCAATAAGGCAATGGAGTCGAAGATCATGGTGCTCACCGGAGGACCAGGAACAGGAAAGACCACAACCACGCAGGGAATAATAGAGGCGCACAAGTCGAGAGGCAAGCGGATTCTTCTTGCCGCTCCGACCGGACGTGCCGCCAAGCGAATGACCGAGGCAACCGGAATGGAAGCCAAGACCATCCACCGCCTCCTGGAATATAACCCGATGGACGGATACAAGATTAATGACGAGAATCCTTTGGAGGGTGACGTCCTGATAGTCGATGAGTGCTCGATGATAGACATCATGCTCTTTTACAACCTGATGAAGGCTATTCCTGTAAATATGCGTATGATACTTGTGGGTGACATAGACCAGTTGCCGAGTGTCGGAGCCGGAAACGTGCTCCGTGATATCATAGACTCCCGTCAGATACCTGTCGTGAGATTGACACGTATATTCCGTCAGGCACAGTCGAGCCGAATCGTGATGAACGCCCATGCCATCAATGCCGGACAATTCCCGAATATCAGCAACGGCAAACATACGGATTTCTTCTTTATCAAGGCCGAAGATGCGGATGCGATACCCGGTCTTATAGTGAGCCTCGTGCGCGACAGACTGTCAAAGGCTTACGGTTACAAACCGAAGGAGATTCAGGTATTGACACCTATGCAGCGTGGCAATACCGGTGCCGGTAATCTCAATGTAGAGTTGCAGAAAGCCCTCAATCCATCAGGAACCTCATTGTCGCGAGGAGGCTATACATTCCGCCAAGGCGACAAGGTGATGCAGATCCGCAACAACTACGACAAGAACGTTTTCAACGGAGACATCGGATATATCAGTGCGGTAGATGCCGTGGAGCGTACCGTTTCCGTTAAATATGACGGGAGAGTTGTGGAATACGACGTGTCCGAACTTGACGAAATCACCCTCGCTTACGCCATAACCATCCACAAGAGCCAAGGCTCGGAGTTCCCGGTAGTAGTCATGCCAATTACGATGAAGCATTACGTCATGCTCCAGCGTAACCTTATATACACCGGAATCACCCGCGCCAAGAAAATATGCGTACTGGTAGGCACTACAAAAGCTCTCGCATACGCCATCCACAATCAAACCGTCTCAAAGCGTAACACCAAGCTAAAGGAACGGCTAAATGAGATATAGAAAAATTAATATAGCGTATGCAGTATTTGAAAATATACAGAAATTATGAATAAGGCAATATTGAAGCCATTTGAAGAGATCCTGTTTCTCGAAGGGATGATGTACCTTAAGGGATTTCTTGAAGGAGCAAAATTTACGAAAACAGAAGAACTGGTCAAACGTTTTCCCGAAGACTTCCGACTCATCAATTCAGGTAAAGATGAGAAAGATAGGGATTATGTATTGCTCGCATACGGTAATTTCAGATATACGGTTATATACAGCAAATACCATAGAAGACTAATAATCAGCAATGATATCTTATTTCTCAATCCAAACTCCTGCAAATTGGAGGAAGTGGTCATATCGAGACATTTATTGAATAATTATTGAAATAACAATACTGTAAATTATGAAAAGAGTAAGTTTTAGAATTATACTTCCCTTGATGTTGATTATGACGTGTGTATCCAATATGTTTGCCCTTTCAGGAAGGTGGCGCGGGGATATTGCCGTTGGTCCGGCCAAAGTGCCGTTGGTATTCAACTTCAAAGTGAATGATGCGGGTGTAACCGAAGTAACCTTGGATTCACCACAGCAAAATGTCAAGGATCTCCCTGCTGTGGTTAAATATTGTGAAGGTGACAGTGTAGCGGTTGAATGCAAGATGATAGGTGCCGCTTATTCGGGTAAGGTAATTGGAAACGAAATAAAAGGAACCTTCTCTCAACGAGGGTTTAATCTTCCGCTTACCCTTTCTCAAGAGATACCTTTGTCAGAGAGACGACCGCAGACTCCCGTACCTCCATTCCCATACGAGGTAAAAGATACTGTCTTTACCTCTTCCGACGGCACAATTCTCGCCGGAACACTTACCATTCCTGCCAATTCCATTGGTAAAAAACCTACCATCGTGGTGATGGTTACGGGTAGTGGACCGCAAAACCGAGACGAAGAAATCTTTGAACACCGTCCATTTGCTGTAATTGCTGACTATCTTGCAAGAAATGGAATTGCATCTTTCCGTTATGATGACCGTGGTATTGCTTCATCGAAAGGAGATTTTGCGAAAGCTACCATTAATACATTTAAATGCGATGCAGAAAGCGCCTTGAATTTTGTAAAGACTTTTCCAGAGTTTGGGAAAGCCGGAATTCTCGGACATTCTGAAGGAGGTACTCTCGCCTCTCTGATAGCTTCAGATGGTAAACCCGATTTTATTGTTTCACTTGCAGGAATGGTTATATCCGCTAAAGAAACCCTGATAGCTCAGAATATGCATACACTTGATCAATGGGGAATCACAGGAGAGCAGAAAGATGCATCTTTAAAGCTTATTGAAATATTATTTGATACTATCATAGTTCAATACAACCAAGGTATCTCCACTCCTATTGATCTTGACCGGCTATGCAAAGATAATTCCATAGAAGTACCTGCATTTGTGCTTGAATCTATGAAACGTAACAACGCAATGCGTACAGGATATTTTGACAGTCTTGTAAGTCTTGATCCAACCGACGCTCTGAAAAAAATAAAATGCCCCGTATTGGCTATTAACGGAAGCATTGATACACAAGTTGATGCTGAGAAGAATCTTGCCGCTTTCAAACAGTATGTTCCTACTGCACAAATCAAAAGAATGGAGGGACTTAATCACCTGATGCAGCATGCCAATACAGGGGAAACAACAGAATATGCTGAAATAAAAGAAACTATTTCACCGGAAGTTCTTCAGATTATATCAGATTTTATAACAAAACAATAATATATTTATAGATATAGAACTTAACGATAAGACAGAGCTTTTCCCTCTGCGCAGCTGAGGTTTCTCTTATATCTGAATCCTGGTATTCAGGCCTGGAAGTTTGCTATTCCCTTCTGATATGCTCCATGAGTATGTATAAAGCCATCCCTGTCAGAAGTTTGAAAAATCGGATAGGACATTTTACATTATATCTGAGTGTTTCCGTTTTGATATACCTGCTAATCATTTTCGGACTTCGTCACTTTTATGACGTTAAAAACAGCCATATCTGATTTTCAGCAATATGCAATTATTTAAGGGTGATTTAGGGTGACGCAAGGAGATTTTTTTGTATCTTAGCGGTATGTTTGTCCGCAAGAAAAGAAATCGTTCCGGCAGCACAAGTGTCGTGGTCGTAGACAAGCACGGTGGCAAGTTCAAGGAGCTTCATACCGTGGGCATAGGCCATGAGGGATCTGAGATTGAGCAACTATGTATTCAGGGACGCCTATGGATCAAGAAGCACCTAGGCATACAAGAGATCGACTTTGATGAAGCTGATTTAAAGGAAATGGAACGCAGAAACTCCGAGCAAGTACTCGATAATATCGACAGCATATTGCTGAATGGAGCAAAACTGATTCTGGACAAGGTGTTCGATTCAGTTGGTTTTGACCGGGTTGGAGATGAGGTTTTACGTCATCTGGTTATATCAAGGTTATGTGAGCCTATGAGTAAGATGGCAACCGCCGATTATCTGAAGACCCACTTTGACGAGGATGTCAATCTCAGCAAGATCTATCGCTATATGGATAAGCTCTACAATACACAGCAGGAGACTATACAGCGCATCAGTGTGGAGCATACGTTCTCCGTATTGGGAGGAAGAGTGGAGATGCTGTTTTATGATGTGACATCATTATACTTTGAGAGTTTTCGGGAAGATGACCTTCGCTCTCCGGGACTCTCCAAAGACGGCAAGACAGCCGAGACTCAGATTATACTGGGACTTCTTGTCTGTGAGAACGGCTATCCTCTTTCATACTCTATATTCAATGGTGCGCGATATGAAAGCTATACCATGATTCCGGCCATAGATGATTTCAAGCAACGGTTCGGTCTTGATGACTTCATTGTAGCCGCAGATTCAGGCTTCATGATAAAACGTAATATAGGAATGCTTAGTTCCGGAGGATATCAGTTCATAGTCGGTGGAAGAATAAAGAAAGAGGCGAAAGATGTTGAGCAATGGATAAAGACAATCCCCCATGAAGATGGACAGTACCATGAGAAGAAACTTGAGAACGGGTATCGTCTCATTGTAACATACAGTTCCAAACGTGCAGCCAAAGATACCTATAACCGCAACAAGGGTGTTGAGAGACTGCGTAAAGCCTATGCTTGCGGCAAAATCACCAAGGATAAGATTAACAGACGGGGATACAGCAAGTTTCTTAAACTTGACAACGACGTAAATGTCAGCATCAGCGAGGATAAAATCAAGGAGGATGACGTATGGGACGGCCTGAAGGGATATGTCACCAACACTGCACTGCCTCCGGCGGAGGTCGTTACCCAATATCGCGGTCTTAGGGTTGTGGAGAAAGCCTTCAGGATATCAAAGGGTTCGCTGGAAACGCGGCCGATTTTCCACTTTACAGAGAAACGCATCGAGGCTCATGTCTGCCTCTGTTTTGTAGCCTACAAATTGTATAAGGAACTCGAAAGGATAATCAATTTCCTTGGGATGGGGATGAGTGTCGACAAGATAATCAAGATAGCGAAGACAATCACCACCATCAGACTTAGACTCCCACTTAACAATGAAACGGTCACACGAACAATGATGCTGACCCCGGAACATCGGTCACTGACGCCCCTGTTTGAATACCTTGGCGTTTAGGGTGACGCAATGACGAAGTCAGGTGCCCCTATGGCGTGCCTTTAAGTCATGTTTTCCATAATGGCAAATTATATTTTCATTCAGCGCTTACCGGTCACAAGCTGGACATAATCCGTCAAAATGATAAAGTGAGTTTTACGGTCATAGCGAAAGATGAAATTCATCCTGAAAGATATACAACATATTTTATGAGTGTAATTGCTTTTGGGAAAATAAGGATTGTTGAAAATGATGCCGAGAAAAGATATATTCTGGATATTTTAGGACGTAGGTGTAACGCTGAAGATGAGGAAGCTCTCTCTGCTGAATTAAAGAGAGGCTTTGCAAGATGTTTAGCCCTTGAAATGACCATAGAAAATTTAGTGGGAAAACAGGCAATCGAACTGGTTGGAGATTACCCGTTTTCCTGAGCCGGTTATTATTAATAGGAAAGAGTCGATTTTGAAGACATCACACTATACTACAATATAGAATCTGAGGATGATCCTCAAAAAACTCATGGACTACGTTACATAACCAGATAGTGCCCTGAAAAGATGGGCAGTTGATAACCTTATACCATCCGCCGTCTTCGTCATGGGTATTGAGTTAGAGAGTGAAGCAATCTTCGTCCATATCCCACTCCGACTCGCTTATTGAAACCGTTACATTCCGCCCATCGGCAGAAAGGGCATCAAGCATCTTATCAGCACCCTCAACCATTTCCAGATCTTCATGAGGCCCCATGTACTGGGGAAAAACGACATACCATCTGCCGTCCTCATAACATTCAAATTCGAATTCAGTGTTCATAATTATAATATAACAACTTTATTTGCCTTCAAACTAATATACCTAAGAGTAGGGAAAGGTAAACACTAATATGTCTGTCATTCCGTCCATAATGGTATGTAGTTGGAGGAAGATATTGATTATGTGATGAAAATTCTTTAATTTTGTTTCTTAAAAAATTACGTTCAAGCAAAAACTAATGCCTATATGGGAATGATTGAAATCGGACCACAAGACGAATTAAAAAAACTGTACCACAAACCGGCTAATAGAAAAATAAAACTCTGTTCTATTATCGCCATATCTATTACATTAGCCCTTTTAATTGCTATATTGATTTGGATGAATCAGTTATCAAATTTATACTTGTCAATTCTTAAAGGCTTTGTAGGACTATTCGCAATTATTTTTGTGGTCTTATATGGTGTTCTTGAATATCGGGTAAATCGAGAATTTATCGACGAAAGGGGAAGGTGAAACCTTTGATAAGTCTTTTCATTTCCTGTTAAGCCCTTTATTTTATGATAAGGCTTTGAAACGTGAAGAGATATACTTCAAAACGTATGATTTTCGCCATATCTTGTTTTGAAAAGCGAGACAGACTATGTTGAATTTGAAGTAATATAGATGCATTAATAAAAATTGTAAAAGATATTATGAATAAAGAAATCAGAATAGACGTAACCAAACAGACAGAGGAGGAACTGGCTCTTGCCAATGAGCACGCTCAACTCATCTTCCGATTCAACAATACAATGCCAGGAACGGCAGAATATGATGAACTTATGCGTGAGATTTTCCCGACTATGGGTAATAATAGCCGTGTCGAGTCACCATTAACTGCTATAAGGCCTCACATGGTGAGGATAGGAAAGAATGTGGTTGTGATGCCAGGATGTCTAATGATGTCTGCAGGAGGAATCACAATAGACGATGGTGTGATGATTGCCGCTAATGTCCAGTTAATCTCCAACAATCATGACTTTTACGAGCGCCAGATCATAACTTGCAGGCCTGTCCATATCGGCAAAAACGCTTGGATTGGTGCCGGAGCCACTATACTTCCAGGTGTGACGGTGGGAGATAATGCAGTTGTCGGCGCTGGGAGCGTGGTCACTAAGGATGTGGCTCCTGATACTATTGTAGCAGGCAATCCCGCAAAGTTGATAAAGACTATACCTCCTAAATCAGAATGCGCTGTTAGAATAGAAGAAGATGAAATATCTCAACTTGGTCTCGACAGTTGCAGCGATTGATACACTGAATTGAAAAGGTTCCGGGTAGTGTTTCACAGAGTGTGTCTGAGGCAGACTGTCCTCAGACACACTCTGTGAAACACTACCGAAGGATAAATTCTTAACTGCCAATAATTCCTTATTTCTCTTCCTCTTCAATTTCAGATGCGATTTCTTCCGTTGTTTCATCCAACTTACGATTGAGCCAGACAATAACAACCGCTGTAACTAAAAGGACAATTCCGCACATTATCCAAGCAATCGTAAGATTTACTCCAGTTAAGTCGAAAGGTTTTAGAATCTCAAAGAACAAACAAAAAATCCATATCAAAGCCAACGGGGCCATAACCATATTTTGAATTTTTCTTTGTCTTTTCTGTTTAAGAAGTTTCTTTCTTATTGAAATAAGGGAATGACCCGCTATTTCCTTTAAAGGAATACGCATGGTTTTGAAGTCTATTATGATATCTATGATACTTGCGATCATGAAGATTCCGGGAAACCATAGGCTTATTCCCTTTGCAGCGCAAAATGAAGCAATCAGGAGAATAAGTATGGGATTGATGATGACTTCCGCCCATACAATGCGGTTTAAGGAGGATATCTTTTGAGAAACCACTTTCTTCAGAAGATGCTGGTTAGCAATTCTGCTGTCGGAAAGAGATTGCTTGAGAAGTTCCATCTGATTCTGCATTTTTTTCAACTCATCCATATATTATTTGTTTTTAGATTTCGATTTAAGTTTTTCCTTTATTCTCACTAGCCTTACTCCGATAGTCTTGGCAGTCATTCCGACAATATCCCCGATTTCATCGTAAGACATATTTTCAAGCCACAGAAGTACTATGGCTCTATCAACCACATCCAGACATTGGATTCTCTGATGCAAAAGACGAGACTGACTACCTATATCGGAACTGTCGTTGAAAAGTTCAACATGAATATCCAAAGGCTCAGTTTTGATCTGTTTCTTGCGTTTGTAAGAGAGGCATGTATTTAGAGTAATCCGGTACACCCAGGAATTGAGGTTGCATTCCTTCCGGTAGGATTGCATGGAACGCCATATGTTGGTTAAGGATTCTTGAAAGAGATCATCTGTCTGTTCCTTGAAATCTGAATACATATAACAGATTGAGTAGATAGTACTCTCATATTTTCTTACAAGCTCCTCGAACTCAGTGTCTGTATAGTTCATATAGGTGGAAATTTTTGTTAATAGCAGGTCTGAAATCCAGATCTTTGATTATAAGACGCACGAATATATTGAAAACTACATGATTTTTTGATTTTCTAGAAAATATTTTAAATTCCAACTTCGATTGTAGCTTTTTACTGCATCTTGGAGACATATATTAAGATAAAATCCTAAGATATTGGAAAGTCTTAGAGGACTTATTCAAAAATAAGATAAGTAGTAAAAACAAAGATGATGATTAACATTTTTTTGCAATTTAATATCGTCGTTTTCTGCAAAAAATCGTCTTCTTAGGTAGAAGCATCAATATTGACGGAAAATGTTTAAGAAGAACAAGCACGACATAATAAGCGAGACAATTGAGAAAAATCTCAATTACTATGTCCGTTTCGCCTATTATAGGATAGGCAACCGTGAGGAAGCCGAAGATCTTGTATATGATGCCATACTCAAAATTCTGGCAAGAGATACCTCCAATATCAATACCGATGGTGTCAGACTGTATCTTTTCCGTATCATTCATAATCTTTGCCTTGACAGGAAACGATCTGTGAAAAACGATATGATACTTATCGACAATGTTGAAATGGAGGATATAGAAGAAAATATTCTCGATCTTGAAGATGCCGACCGGATAAACGAATGTCTTGAAAAATTGCCGCTACGGGAGTCTGAGGTTATATGGATGAATGTCATTGACAACCTTTCATTCGTTGATATAAGCGCAATTCTTTCAATCCCTCAGTCAACAGCCAAGTCCCGTTACAAGTCAGGAATGGAGAAACTGAGAAAACTGTTCTCTAACAAAAAAATGTCATAGCATGGATGATTACAAAGACATAATAGATTTCCTGAAGCCCCGCCGTGACATAAAGGCTTCAGAAGAACTTCATAACAAAGTCCGGAAAGCCTTTGAAAAAAACCGGCGCCAAAAGAAAGCAGCAAGATGGCTTTTGGGAGGGATAAGCCTCGGTGCGGTTGCAGCGGTCCTTTTGCTTGTATTGATACCCTCCGGGTTATCCGCAAAAGAAGTATTGAGCGAGGCAATCAACGCATTGGTTAATACTGAAAATGTGGAGATGGTGGTGGATATCAGAACACGCCCCGTTGAGAACTTCCGCTATATCAATGTGGACGATGATTTTATATCCCATCATGTCTATACTGTTTCTACCGATTCATTGTTATGTTGGAGAGTTGATAAAGGAGAGAGGACGGCAGTGGGTAACAGTAAGAATATATACACTTGGATCCCCTCCCTAAATTTAGGCTGGCATATAAATGACGATGATAATGAAAACATTCTCGGATATTTGGCAAATTTCCTGACTCCACGAAAAATATTGGAAGAGGAGTTGGAAAACTGTCAAAACAATAAAAATGGAGAGTATAAGGTAGAAAAGAAGGGGAAAGATATTATCCTTACCGTTCATTCTTCACCGCAAGGGAATTTCGATAATCCATACATGCTGAACTCTTCAATTGCTGAATCCGAAACAATACGCAGATACGTCATTGACAGTGATTCAAAGAGATTGAAAAGTGCTACAGTCAATGTGATTGCAGATAATCGAGAAATCGAGGTCCTTAAAGTTTCTTCCATTGATTATGATTCACAGAGAAAAGATATCTGTAAAATTATCCCGGACATCAGATTTGTCGAGCTTGTGAAACAACCCGATGGATTAACCTCCCTTAGTGCGGAAGAAGCGGCATCCACAATTCTTAATGCCTTTGCCGACTGGAACGACAGCATTCTCACTAAGGTATTTATACCCGAAGTCTCGGAAGCTGCTTATCGGGAGAGATTTCAGGGATCGACACTCATATCTGTTGGTAGATCTTTCAAATCCGGCAATAACAACTCTACTTTTGTTCCTTACTCTTTAAAACTTAAAGACGGAACTACGCAACGTCACAACATTGCCCTGCAGAAGACTGAATATGGAGGGTGGATAGTGGTCGGAGGTCTCTAAACATCAATAACTAAATCCAATTATAATGTCATTAAAGAAATTAATGGCAGGGCTAATGCTCTGCCCGTACTTCAACACCCTTTTTGCGGCGTTACCGTCTTATACAGGCATTGTAAAAGATGAAGTCGGAAGTCCTGTGGAATTTGCCAATGTAACTCTATTGGCCCGGAATGACTCCACTTTTGTGGATGGAACTGTGACTGACCAGACAGGAAAGTTTGCCATTTTAAGTAAGGAAATTCCGGTGTTCCTTAAAATATCCTTTATGGGCTATGAAGATAAGATCATAGATAATCCGGAAGAAAACTTGGGAGACATTATCCTTGCTCCGGCACCTTATACTCTCGGTGAGGTCGTGGTGAAAGGATCCCGTCCAATGGCTAAACTGAAAGGTGATGGCGTGCAGGTGCCAATCTCCGAAACATACCTTGCCAATACAGGTACCGCTCTTGAAGTGCTCGGTAAAATGCCTTTTGTTACAAAAAACGGTTCTGATATAGAAGTACTCGGCAAAGGTACGCCGTTGATATACATTAATGGCAGACAAGTTCGTGATATGTCGGAACTTGATCAGCTTGCATCAACTCAGATAAAAAACGTTGATGTTGTTACCAATCCTGGTGCGAGATATGCCTCAAATGTCAACTCCGTAATAAGAATAACTACGGTAGCTCCGGTTGGCGAGGGTTTCTCGTTCAACGACCGTACAACAATCGGATATAAACACTATGCCTATCTGTTTGAACAGGTCAATTTCAACTGGCGGAAAAATGGTTTTGACCTGTTCGGTATGCTGAATTATGAAAATTATAGGGAGCGTCCGCGTGTCTCCAACATAACAACACAATATTTCAAATCTGACATTGTGAGGCAAAACAGTTTTGGTAAGGATTTTGCCAAATACCCAATCTATCAAGGAAAGATCGGTCTGAACTACACCGCCACCTCCCATTATTTCGGTTTTTATTATGATTTCTCATTCAAGCCTTCCACTTTAACAGGAAATTCGTTGACTGACCGTTATGTTAACGATGTGTTCTCAGAAACTCTTGAAAATATTTCTGAAACTAACCGTTATGACCGTCAGCATTTAGTTAGTGCCTATTATTCAGGCAAAATTGGCAATTTTAGTCTCTCTGCCAATTTTGATGCCTTATGGCAGAACAATGACAGCCATAGTGCTGAGAATGAAGTATCCTCTGCTAATGAAGAGCGTAAGTTTCTAACTTTCAATGATGTCTGTAACCGACTTCTCGCAGGTAATATAACGGCATCAACACCTTTATGGAAAGGCGAATTGCGATTTGGAACCGAGATAAACAACATACGCCGAACTGATAAATATACAGGTAATGCTGATTTTATTTCTGATAGCGATATCAAGATTGACGAAACCACGTCTGCTCTGTTTGCTGAAACCGATCAGACATTCGGTATCGTTTCTGCCGGAGTGGGTATTAGATGGGAATATACCGATTCCAAGTATTGGCAGGAAGGTAAATTAAGTGATGATCAGAGCCGCAGATATCATAATCTTGCGCCGTCAGCCAATCTCTCTTTCCCGATTGGCAATGTCAGGACTAATTTATCTTATATGAGGAAGACCACAAGACCTGCTTTCGCGCAATTGAGTTCAGCTGTAAAGTACATCGACCGATACCGATATGAATCTGGGAATCCTAATCTGAAACCAATCTACCGTGATTATGTTTCCGCATCCGTATCATGGAAGGATCTTGTTGTTGAAGTTGAATACTATTCTACCAAGAACTACTTCATGTGGCAGACCTCCGAATATCCCGGAGTGGATGACGTGACCATGCTGACAATGGTAAATATGCCAAGATTCAACACCTACGGCGCATACTTGAATTATTCTCCTACATTCTTCGGATTGTGGCATCCTTCCTTTATGACTGGTATAGATATTCAGGATTTCAAGTTAACCCATGCTGATAAGATTATCAATTTGAATAAGCCTTTAGGTATATTCAGATTCAATAATGCAATTCATCTGCCGTGGGATATGTGGCTTAATGTGGACTTTTCGGCAAGGACATCAGGAAATGGAGATAATTTCTACATGAAATCTTATTGGCAGTGCAACCTCGGATTATATAAATCTTTTGCACATGATACTTGGAGCGTAAAGCTACAACTCAACGACGTTTTCGACACATGGAGACAGGACATCATATCTTACGATGCCCTTAGTTCGATGACTGTAAAAAAGATATTTGATACCCGCGACCTGTCATTGACAATAAGATACAACTTCAATTCCGCACGTTCACGATATAAAGGTCGTGGAGCGGGTAATTCTGATAAGAACAGATTTTGAAAACAAATATATTCATGCAAGGACGGAAGCTCCCGGCAGTGATGCCGGGGGCTTTATAAGTTGTAATACCTGATGCCTAATGATTAAACTATGGCAAAAAATTTGTAAATTTGCGATATAATATAAAGATTTCTATTATGTCAGAACAGGAAATGAACTCTTACCGTTTCACTTCCGGTCAAGAACCAAGTGATGAGATGCTCTCTCAGATTATGAAAGAGGTGGCTCATGACGCAAAGAAACGTCAGGAGCAAGCGACTGATGCCTATTTTTCAGAAATGCGACGTGAGGCCGAAGCTGTTAAGGCAAAATGGGCTGACAGAATAAATAAAGCAATCAATGGTTAAGGCCGGAAGAAAACCTGAGCTTATAGTAATAGCCGGCCCTAATGGATCCGGCAAAACTTCCGTTACCCAAAAGTTTCTTCATCACGAATGGGCCGATGGCACTGTGTATATCAATCCCGATCAAGTGGCAAACGAAAAATTTGGTGATTGGAACTCTCAGGATGCCGTATTGAAGGCCGCCAATTATTGTGAAGAATGGCGGGAGAGATGTCTTCGGGAGAAAGTGAGCTTTGTTTTTGAAACAGTATTCTCTGCAGAAGATAAGATTGACTTCCTCATTCGTGCAAAAGAAGCAGGCTTCTTTATCCGGGTATTCTTTATATCGACAAATCATCCTTCAATAAACGCTTCAAGAATAGCGAAGCGAGTTATGGAAGGTGGTCATGATGTCCCTATCCGCAAGATTATCTCAAGATACACAAAATCCATCATTAACTGCGGGTCTATAGCACCATTGGTAGATAGACTGTATGTCTATGATAACTCAGTTAATGATCAGGATGCCCGGATTCAGTTCAGATTGAGTAATGGCAGACTTGAAAAGATGTACGTTACCGAACTGCCTACCTGGGCGAAGAATATTATTCCGGCTGATCCGAACCAGGATTAATCAGGGCATACTCTGTATCAACTCGCACCATCTCCGTTACTATTCCTTGGAGCCGTCAGTAAAGTTGTCTGCTGAATGATAGCTTTCTTGGTAACGACTGTTCCACCTCCGGATAAGCCGGCGCGACGCAAATATCCATAACTTTTGATTAAGAATGATAGCCAATGACTGAACCGAAATAGAGTTTATCCCCCTTGCTGAGATTTGCGACCACCCTCATAAGTTCGATTGATTTTTCTGCCGTAGTTTCACCACACTCAAAGAGGTTTGGCGTATTGAACGGATTAAGAATAGACCTTTTCAAGATTCTCATGGTTCCGTATTCATCCATCACATTTGCAGGAGTGATAGACTTGGTAACTTTAATAACGGAATCAAAGTATGATTTTTTCCACAAAGGGAATCCTCCGTTATAGGTCAGTGTCATATCAGGATTCGGTGAAAACATCCCTTTGGGAAGGGTCTGTTCCACAAGTTTCTTGATAGCGTTCTCACGCTCGGACTCCTCAATATCGTATGTGTAATCCAAGAATACACTTTCACCCTCCTTGATATTGTCAGAATCGAGGAGGTCATTCTCTGATAATGGAGCCGTTCTCACTTGAAAAATGTAACTGTGCATAGTTCCAAAGTTTAAAGTTCTGATTCATTCCCCTTTTGTGAAACTCAATTGAGTTTCTTCGGTAGGGCTGGCCGCTTTTCGTGCAAGTCAGGCACTGCGGCCATGAGGGAGGAAAAGGCAAGTGTGGAGTCGCAGACGGAAAGCAAAGCGGCACTTGGCGTTCCTCCCGGGCGCAGTAACTTTGCACAGAAAAACGCTACCCGGACGAGGCTCAGTGCTCACAAGTGAAAAGTGTAATACCTCAATGTATCACAAAAAAACTCAAAACAACATCCTTTTAAAGATGAAGTTTTGAGCTTATATAGTAGGATGGTATATTTTACAGTTTAAGGCTGATATACTCCTTTATGGTATCCGCCGCCAAGCCACTTTCCAGTATCAAGCCATACTTCATAGAAATAGCACCATTCAGCCGCCCATGGTACTATGGTTCTTGAAATGAACTTTTGTGGTGTCCATTCGCCTTCAGCGTATAGACATAACATCTGTTTGCCATGCTTGCTATCTCTATAGATGTGATTGAAATCCGCATCTTCCATCTTCCTAACAAGATTGTTTGGCTTCACAACTTCGATAATCGGACACGTTCCATGGGTAAAGTAGACGCGTAGCTTGTATTCATCACTTTTGGGAGTGGGTCTTACCGTAATATACCATTGAGCCTTCCCCTTAACTAGAGTACCTCTTGATTCGGGATAATCATCTATTAGTTTTCTCAACTGAGTTTGAACAGGAATAGCACATATTCTTTTAGAAAAAGCAGGCATATTACCGGCAAGGTTAGTATGAGGTGGAGATGATATTCGGTTCGCAGCGGTTGTCAGAGTGCCAGTTGTGGAACTTATTCCTACTAATCCTGATTTTACAGCCTGATGTATTTTGTCTCCCTCGATTGCCCTAGCCCTAACCGTAGCTGTCTCTCCGAATATTTCCTTGAGTTTACGTTTATAAGCTTCACCGTTTAAGTTAACTAAAGCTTGAATATCTGCTTTAAGTGCTTCTATCCATTTGTAGAAGAAAATTTTTTTCTGGGATTTTTCTTCCCACTTATCAGCGAAATTCTCTCTGTTGTTGACTGGATTACGCACAAAATACGTTCTTCCATCGTATGTGATGTAATTGGTCATGTTATTGATTACATACACGAGTGTGTCCAAGAGGTTGCCATCCGGGGCATGGTCATAAGCTTGGGCAGCCAGAGTCGTCAGAAGAATTGAGACAGGCATATCCTCATGACCATCAAACATCATATCTCTATGACGTTTTAATAACATTACAATCTTTTGAAGAATGGTTTTGGTCTTAGGTGCCTGATATTTTGGAAATGCTTCAACCTCGGCTCTAAGAAGTAAAGCGGAAGCACTTTTATGTTTCAGTTCATTTTTCAGAGCAATCATAAGAAACCAATCAGCATACCCAATCGGATTACTCTGAGGCCAATTGGGGCGAAAAGTATCCCAATTATATCCTTGATGCTTTTTGTCTGTAATCGCGAGTATATAATCGTTAGGATTTACGCTCTTCATTTGAATACTACGAATATAGTCTGCTGATATGGCACAGGGTAGTACGTCCACGTGACTACCATTAGCATACACTATTGTCACGCATCTACGTCCGCCATTTTTATCCTTCAGCATTTTCCCATAAACAGGGTCGTTAAGAAGTGCTTTGAGAACAGCCTCTTTTACCATTTTCTGAGTCCAAGAGGACGGGATATTTCGCAATTCGACTATAACATCAACATCGAAGTTACCATCGTTTTTGTGAGATCGAGTACTTGTCCCCAGACGCATAGAGCCTTGTGGTCTAAGCTTAGGATTAAAGGCTGCAAGAACAGTATTGTTATTAAGTGCTCTTGTTATGGCACTGTATTGTTGTTCTGCTTGTTGAAACATGGCTTCCGTTGGCGCGATGCTTTCGGAAACTGTTTCAAGAACCAGACTGAGGTAAGCCCTCATATTTGTAGGAACTGTCAAAGTCTAGATTAGAAATTGTTATGGCCTCCTTGTCCATATTTAATGATGAGATAAAATCGTATATACGAAGGCTGTTATTAGCCTTTTTCATATATTTCAATCCAAATATGACTGCTGCCGAATTTGGAATCGCTGAATATACATGAATAATGTCTCCTGGCGCTTTTGAAATTTCATCAAGTAAGTTGAGCACCGTCTCACCGAATACGTTAAGACGATGACTGGATTTTATGGATTCATAATGAGGACCCTCAAACGGCATTATTTCCCAGATGGCTGATACTCCGTCATCGATTCTATCTCTTATTGGTGAAGTCAGACTTAAAAGTAAAACTTTACGTGCAGATCTCAAACGCTTCTGGTCTGGTCGAAATATTTTGAATCTTATTTCACCTTCGTCAGTATCATTCTTCCATGCCCATTGATTGTCTTCTCCTCTAAAAAGATTTTGAATGTTGGTAACATTGAAATCTGCAAGAAGGTGTCCGAACAGAATTAGCAATGGAATTGGGGCAATCCCGAAAACTGCAAGCTTTTCTCCCTGTTTAATACATGGGGCGACTTCATTCTTGAATTGAGCGCGTAACTCTTTTTTTGCTATTTCCCAGTAATCTTTATCTCGCTCGGTTCCGCTAATATGGATTATTATTTCAGCCGGATGTTGGTTTCCTACAAAGTAGTCGGGGAAAAGGGCTTCTCGAATTTGATTATCAGAAATGGTTATAGGTTGAGCACCGATAGGAGCGCAAAATCGCACAGCTCTACGGCATTTTTCATGGGTTGGATTAGTCTGAGCTTTGATTCTACGTTCATGATCCTCCTTCCACTTTCTGAGTAGACTTTCATTATACTTGCCTTCGTTTTCCTTTTTGTCAATCATTGTATGACAAGTAGGACAGAGGATCATAATGTTGTCTTCGCTGTCGATATACTCCTGAGGATAATCCTTTACGTTCGGACGTGGACCATCGGGGCTGTGAGCGATAATGTGAGCCAATTCCCCAAACTTACCCTTGTCACCGAAGTACTCGTGGTTCAAAAGATAGCTGTTGCACATACAACAGTATCCTCCGCATTTGACCCATAATCGGATCTGCTGTTCAGTTGTCCATTTCGGCCTTCTGCCGTGTAGGAACAAATTTGACTGTTCTTCAAAGTTTAGTTTCTTTGCCATAGGCATAATTATTAAGTTTTTATTAATAATAGAATCCTTGGCACGAAAAAGGTCGTAAAACGCTTGGGTATGCCAAAATAATTGGCTACCTTTGCCGTGCCGAAGGGATCTTGGTCGGTCCCGAAGGACAAACGAATAAATTAAACCATCGAAAGAGGCTGTGTGCAAGACAGTCTCTTTCTCTTTTTTTACTGTCTTTTCTTTGGTCTATAAAGTAATAATATGGTTATGGCAGAATATGCCGCTGTTCTGAATGCAAAAGTAATTATTTCTAACGAAATAACAAATCTGCTCTATAGTAATGTTTTTCGTTTTGGGAAACTTTTTCTTTGACCAGTTTGTTCAATTACTTGAATCATTGTTAGATAAGATTTTTTTTTTGAAAAACTTTTTTAGATTATTTCGATAGAAAGTCTATTAAGTTGTCACACATTCTTTAGAAAAAGCTTGACATAGTAGCTCTCTACTATATGCCAAAACATCTATAAGGGTATTCATGGTCAAGTTTCGGAAAAGATGTTCTTGAGCATATAAGGCTGCAAAGATAATAAAAAACTTTTATATTTCGTTCAAAATCGTTAACTTTGCGTTCAACATTATGAAATAGAAAACCAATGGAAGATCTAAATAGAATCAAATTAGTTTTAGTTGAGAAAAAACGTACAAGCAAATGGTTGGCTCAAGAAGTTGGACGAGATCCGGCCACCGTATCAAAATGGTGTACGAACGTTTCTCAGCCTGACTTATATACATTCAAACGGATTGCAGAACTATTGGATGTGGATGTTCGGGAACTTATTTGTAAAACAAAACAATAACAATGGCAAAGAAAAAGAGTGATAGCCCATATTCGGCGGCTTTGGGTGGCGGCGGTTTCCTGTTTGAGGAAACTGAAGCTTTATTGCCATTGCTTCAGTCGCCGGATGCGTCAGAGCTATTGAAAGATGAAATCGTGCATAATCGATTGCTTCACATGAATGCCGAACGCACCCGGTCAAAAGCAGTTCTCGAAATCCGAAGGAGGTATGATACAATGTCTCCGGATTTCTGGATCGATTACCAGGCAATGTCGGAGGAGAATAGAAGGGCTGCGCTTTTCTATGTGATTTTGAAGACATATAAAATAGTTTTCGACTTTCATATAGTAGTGGCAATGAAGAAGTGGAAGTCAATTGACAGAAAGGTCGAATTGACCGACCTTATGATTGAGCTGGACGAAATATCAGCCCGTGATGAGTTTGTTGATTCATGGACAGATGCCACTAAGCGAAAGATAGCAAGCGCCTATCTTACCATTCTCCGAAAAGCCGGGATGTGTGACAGATTAGGCAATCTTCAACCGCTGAAGTTTGACAATGCAGATTTCTATCTGTACGGGCTTGGCGAACCGTGGTTTTTAGAGGTCTCCTTTATGCCTCCTTACCAGATTGAAACCCTTAAGCAGCAGACGACATGAGAGACATGACGATGGCCGAACTATACGAGCTTCTCAATTCAAAGAAGTTTCAGGATACTGAGGAGGGAGACCTCTTCTACAATTTCTTTATATATCAGTATTCAGCTGAAAGAGAATATGAAATGAGAGAGCAGATCATTGAATTCAAGCGGAATCTCAAACGTCCGACTTCATACGTGGATGTGCTGACCATAGATATATTCGATGAGTTCTGCAAGTTCCTGGACGGGAAGAAATTTCTGCGCCATCCCTCGATGTTGAAATATTTAAGGGATAAAGAAGATACTGATCCGGATAATGCCGGAAGTGTTCAGGATACGTTGTCACGCAACGCCCACAGTAAAGACTTTATCAAGTATCTCCATGAACGCATCATGGAGCATAAAGAGATTAAGGACGGATTGAAACGACCGTATGTCTTTCTATATGGCATCGGAGCCATGTATCCTTATTTGAGAGTAAATGACCTGCTGGCGATGTACGAGGACTTCAACATTTCCAATGCCTACAAGCTTCTTGTATTCTACCCTGGCAATAGTGTCCAGAACTCATTCTCTCTTTTCGGTATGCTTCCCGACCATCATACTTACCGTGCCATTCGACTTGTAAATGAAGATTAAACCATGCTTTTAAAAGATATATACGAAAAGGAAATTACCCGTCAGGTCAATCCTGCCGTCAGCGCGACTAAACTTGATGAGGAGACTAAAAATATTGAAATCGGCGAATATGTATTCACCGATGAGATTCTCAATGGTATTTATAGAATATTGAATGCCATACGCAATAATGAGCCGTATGACCATGTGGGTATGTGGATCAACGGTTACTACGGTTCCGGAAAATCTCATTTCCTGAAATATTTCGATTATTGCATATCTCCGGAGACAAGGAATTTTGCAATGTCGCGGCTTATCGAGGCCGTGGAGGACATAGACCCACTTGACGACAGCAATAATCTGGAGTTTTCAAAAGAAGACTTGCAGGCTATCCATACATGGTTGAAACGGGCAGAAATAGATACACGTATTTTCAATCTTGAAACGTCGAAAGACTATTCTTCCGACAACAAGGTTGTGTTTCTGCATGTGTTCTGGAATGAGTTCAATAAATTGAGAGGATTCAACGAATACAACATCACACTCGCCCAGCATCTTGAAAAGCCCCTTCAGGAGAAAGGTGTATTTGAAGCCTTCAAGCAGAGGATTGCAGAAGAAGGAGGCGATTGGGAGACCGATGCTGCCGACCTTGTGGACAACGAACTCCAGTGGGTGCTGGACATTGCAAAAGATCTCGCGCCGACATTGGATCTTGAGAGCATACGTCTCAGAATACTCAATCGTGACACCAATATGAGTATCAAGAACTTCGCTCGCGAATTGAATTCTTGGCTGAAAAATAAGGGGGACGACTACCGTCTTGTCCTTCTTGCTGATGAGGTATCGCAGTTTATCAACAAGGACAAAGACAGATACCTGAATCTTCAGGAAATAGTGACACACCTTTCCGAGGCTTGCGGTAATAAGGTATGGATTGCCTGTACGGCTCAACAGGACCAGTCGGAAGTGATTGAAGAATGTAACCTAATACAGGCTACCGACAGTACGGGGAAGATTCTCGGACGATTTGAAGTTCAGGTTTCGCTTAAAGGTACTCAACCGGAATATATCACTCAGAAGCGCATTCTTGATAAGAAAGAGGTGGCAAAGAAGCCCCTTCTTGCCCTTTATAAGAAAGAGGAAAACGGCTTCTCACAGCGTTTCGCCCTGCCTGCATCTTACAAAGGGTTCACGTCGGCTGATGAATTTGTGGATTTCTATCCGTTCGTGCCATATCAGTTCAAACTGATAATGCAGGTGTTCAATAACTTCCTGAAACTCGGCTATGTCGCTAAGGAAGTGAAAGGCAATGAGCGAAGCATCATCAAAGTAGTACATGCTACAGCCAAGCGCAATGCGGAGGGAGAGGTTGGTCAGCTTATTTCCTTTGATCAGCTCTACGACAATATGTTCGAGACAGGTCTGCAAAACCGAGGTCAGAATGCCATAAAGAATGCCGACAAAATGGCGGAGGAATATCCCGGTGACAAAAGACTCGCCCACCGCGTGGTCAATGTCCTCTTCATGATATGCAACATATCGGATACCGACAAACTGATATTCCCGGCGACCCTGCAAAATATCACCACTCTTCTTCTTGACGACTTCACCACTCCGTTTGTGACTGTCAAGGAGGAGGTGCGTAAGGTCGTGGAGTTCCTTTGCGAAAAGAATGTTATTCGTGAGGAGAAAGCCCGCAAGGGTCTCGATCCGTTCTACTCTTTCTATTCTGAGGAGGAAATGAAGGTGGCGGAACTCATCAAGAATCAGATTGTAGACACTACTTATCAGGCAACACAGCTTCAGGATATAATCCAGAAGTACTTCACTTCGATGCGACAGAAAGAACAGTATAAGACACGCTCATTTTCCGTCGGCAGCTCAGTCATGCAGAAGACATTCCTCAACGCGAATAATCCGGATGTCAACGTGGAGTTCAATATGGATGCCGGAGTAGAGGTAGGAGATATGATACTTCGCAATCCTTCAAACCGTCTTCTCTTCCTGTTGGGAAAAGATTTCCACGCCGACAGCCGCCTGCGTAATGACTTCGCCTGGTACTGCAAGGTTCAGAAATACGCCGAGACTCCTGTTGCAAACGAGGATAACGCAAAGGTGCGTGAAGAGTTCGGCAAACGCGCATTGGAAACCCTCCAGACTCAGATTATCCCCAAGATGCGTGCTATCCTTGACAGTAGCCCGGTTATGTCCGGAAATTCCGAGATAGACTCCATGTTGCTGAGTGGCAAGAAAGGACCGGAACGTTATACAGAAGCCATGAAGTATCATCTCGCTGCAATATATCCGCAGGCTGGAATGGTGGATTCAACATCAATTCCCCGCGATACGGCCTCGCTCCGCGCTGCCATAAACAGGTCTGTACAACCCGGTGAATACGAAGGTTTGGGAGCCGCTCTTACTCCGGCTGAACAAGAACTGGAGCGACACTTGATGAAGCAGGGTGGTCTGGACGTCAACCTGTCGCAGATTACCGCCAAGTTTGCTCAGCCACCCTATGGATGGTTGGAGATATGCACTATGTATGTGGTCAATGAACTTGTGCGCCGTCATCGCCGTGATTTCTCCTACGCCAACAATCGCAATGTGGATGCTTCAACCGTAGCGTCTAAGATTGTGACTGAGACCAATAAGTTTGCAGTGCGAGAAGGTGAGGCTATACCACAGGAGCTGGTAAATAGATTCATTGATGCGTGGAAGAATGTGTTCGGAGTTAGCCAGACGTTCCATTCCACTGATTCGACTCAGATCTACCGCACGGCACAGGATGCACTGACCTCTCTCATCTCAAATTATGAGGAAGAGATAAGGAAATACCGTAAATACGCATTCATAACTCCGCTGAGCGATTTCGTCGATCTTTTGCGTAAATGGCAGCCGATCCGCGACATCTCCAAATTCTTCAACGCAGTCATTGAAGACTCTGCTGATGCTGCCCGGCTAATGGATTCCTGCAAGGAGGTATTGGAGTTCGTGCATGATCAGATCGGTAAGTTTGACGAAATCGTCCGTTTTGCCGACGAAAACCGTGATAACTTCCCATTCCTTTCAGACGGACAGCGCGAACTTGCATCCGATCTTCAGGGATTGAGTACACTCTCATGGCCATTCCGTATACGAGATTTTATCAAGAAGAAGAAAGAGGTGGAGAAGGGGCTCAACGAAGTTCGCGACAGAATCCGAGAAGAGATCAGGGCGGAATATCTTAAGACCTTCGATCTTCTGCGCCAAAGCGCTGAAGATGAGGGTGTGGAATCGGCGATAGTTGCCGAGCCGACTGTTATTTACGCTAATAAATGTCTTCCCGGTAATATCCTCGTCCTTCGCAATAATCTGAATACCGACGAGTATTTCAGCCGTGAGGCTGCAAAGATTCAGCAGGAGAAACTTCGCCGACAGACCCCTCCTCCGACCCAGACAGGCGGCAATAGCGGTAATCAAGAACCGAAGCCATATAAGACATCTTGCAATCTTACCCTTGACACCCGAGTGGTAGGTCTCGACAATGAGGCGGCGGTGGATGCCTATCTCGCTCGTCTCAAAAAGAAGATTATGGAGAAAATAAACGACAACAAAATCGTCACCATCATAAAATAATACCGATATGGAGACAACGAAACTAAAACGCTTTGCCGCCGAGGCGCGTACCAATCTGATGGATGGCGTGCGCCGTAAACTTCAGCTTCTTGGATTCGACAAGGAGGGTAACGTCGTGGCCGAGCCGCAACCCTTGCAAGGCGGAGTACTCTGGAATGGTGAAGAATATCCCGAGGCTTTCTACCGGCAATGGACCACACTTCGCGACCGCATCCTTGAGCGCGGTGTGCGCGAGGTGGTGGAGGAAGCGTCGTATATATGGTTCAACCGCATGATGGCAATCCGCATTTTGACCATGAACGGTCTTTGCGAGCCTGTCCTCCGCTATGATGAGGCCATCGGTCTGCCTCTCCTGCTGTCTAATGCCCGTATGGGACGAGTACCTGAAATGTCCGCACAGGAGCAAGCCCGCTTCGACCGGCTGATGGACGATGACAACCGCACATACGACCAGTTTGCCCTCCTGCTCACAGCATGGTGTCATGCAAATCCCGTCATCCATGCCTGTTTCGGCTCCATCAACGATTATGTCGAGCTTCTTCTTCCCGACAATATCCTTCGTCCCGACGGATTTATCGCCAAACTGAACGAAACTCAATTCATCTCAGAGGAGGATTATAAGTCGGCCGAACTTATCGGCTGGCTCTACCAGTTCTATATATCCGACCGTAAGGATGAGGTATTCGCCAAGAAAGGCAAAGTAGAAGCTGATGATATCCCTGCTGCCACGCAGATCTTCACTCCCAACTGGATTGTGAAATATATGGTGCAGAACACCATCCTTCCTCAGGTAGATGCGGATGATGAGATTATTGAATCAGCAAAATATCTTGTCAAGACGGAAAACAAAACTGATAGAAAAATAGAACTTGAAGACCTGAAGGTTGCTGACTTCGCCTGCGGTTCGGGACATATTCTCAACGAGTGCTTCGACCTCCTCTTCGACCTGTATCGTTCCGAAGCCTATTCCCGTCGCGAGGCTATCGAATGCATCTTCACGAAGAATCTTACCGGTATCGACATTGACCTACGCGCAAAGCAGCTCGCTACATTCGCTTTGCTTCTGAAAGCGTGTCAGAAAGACCCATCGTTTGCCGATGCGCACTGTTTGCCGCATGTCATTACTGTTCCAGAGATTGATAAAGAGTTGATAGATTTAGACGATACCCGATCAATCGCCGGTTATCTTCATCATTTCTTCCTCGGAGCTGAGACGGAGGAATGTTCCAAGCAATTGACCGAAGCGATTGCTCTGCTCAAAGATGCCGATTCGCTTGGCTCCATCATCAAATTTGACCTCTCTCCCTCAACTCGTCGTCAGCTCGTCGAGGCTGTCGAGCATTGGAATCGTCAAGAGGAACTTCCGGCTGCCATCAAGTCCGGACTCCCGATGATGGACTTTATCCTAACGCTCACCGATAGCTATGATGCCATCGTGATGAATCCACCATATATGCCTACAAGCAAAGTGGAAGGATTGAAAGAGTATGCTGCAAAAAATTATCCCGACAGTAAAACCGATCTTTTCTCAGTCTTCATGGACGTATGTATCGACCGACTAAAAGACAGAGGAAAATACGGCATGATCAATATGCAGTCATGGATGTTCCTATCCTCCTTTGAAGCATTGCGTAAGAAGGTTATAGATGAGCAACACATAGATTCACTGCTTCATCTCGGACCTCGTACCTTTGATGAACTTTCAGGTGAAGTAGTGCAAAACGCAGTGTTCGTTATTGCGAAAGAGAAGCCTCAGTCAGAAGGTATATATTATCGGTTGATTGATGGGAAGTCTTGTGCATCAAAGCAAGATATATTCTTGTCCGGTGACAATCGGTATATTGTAGTCGACCAAAAGCAATTCGAGCAAATTCCTGGTTCGCCAATTGCGTACTGGGTTACAGCCAACAGTTTGGTAAACTTCTCAACATTACCATCACTCGATGATTTCGCCATTGGACGAGTTGGACTAATAACAGGAGATTCAAATAGATTTATCAAGTCATGGGCTGAGGTTGATTTTTATAAAATAGGCTTCAATATTAGGTCAAATGAAGAATCGATCAGCTCTGGTAAAAAATGGTTCCCCATACATAATGGAGGTGCCATAAGACGTTGGTACGGCAACCAAACATCTGTTGTTAACTGGGAAGCAGATGGATATGAGATGAAGAATGATAATTTCATAGGTACACGTTGTAAATCGCATAATTATAATGGAGATCTCGCCTTTAAGGAATCATTCTCTTGGAATACCATATCCTCCGATAAGTTTTCTTGTCGGTATGCTTCCAGTGGTTTTATGTTTGATACGGCCGGGCCTTTTGGTCAATTAAAAAGAGAAGAGACCTCTGTTAGTATTTATAGTGTTATGGGGCTTTTGAATTCAATAATAGCAAACTCCTATCTTACACTTCTTAATCCTACTGTAAATTTTCCTCCTGGCTGTGTTTTATCTATGCCTATAAATATTCTCATTGAAAAAGGAAATATTGTCGAAAAAGTAAAAGACTGTATCTCCATAGCCAAGCAAGATTGGGATTCACACGAAACATCGTGGGATTTTGAGAAGTCTCCGTTGTTGAAACTACAACAGGATCGCCGCGGCCTGATAGTTGATGTTTGCAACCCCGAAAGTGGAGGATATACGTTTATCCCCGGAGTTCATGGTATCTTTGACCATACCTCAATCGAGCATTGCGTCAATGCTTATAAAGAGCACTGGGCAGGTCAATTTATGCAACTTCATGCCAACGAGGAAGAGCTTAACCGTCAGTTGATAGAAATCTATGGCTTACAGGATGAGCTGACTCCTGATGTTCCTCTCAATGAAGTAACCATTCTGCAGCAAGGCGAAATATCAATAGAGAAAGAACAGACTGTTTCGGATAATGGTAGCCACATCGTTATGATTGACGGTATTAAGTCGATTATTGCCAAAGTCCCTGAAGAAAGGATTGTCTGGCATGACGATGTTGTCATCAAGCAACTGATAAGCTATATCGTTGGCGTATGGATGGGTCGTTACCGTCTTGACAGACCGGGACTGCACATCGCACATCCGAACCCCTCAGAGGAGGAGTTGGCGCAATATACCTTCAATCTTTCAGGCTCGGAGGAGACTCTCAGAATCGACGGAGATGCCGTGATTCCGGTGCTTCCGCAGGACGCTCCGTTCTTCGACAATCTCTATAACTATGTGGTGGAGTTTGTTCGCAAAGTGTGGGGTGAAGAGCATTTGGCAGAGAATATTAATTTTATTGAAAGGTGCATGGGCAAGAGCCTCAACGACTATCTTATGAAAGACTTCTGGAAAGACCATAAGAAGATGTATCAGAACCGACCGATTTATTGGGAGTTCGCATCAAAGAAGGGTGCTTTCCGGGCATTGGTGTATGCCCACCGCATGGACCGATATACGGTAGAGGTGCTCCGCTCAAAGTATCTTCTCCCTTACAGAGCCTTTATTGAGCGAAAAATCGCGGCTCTCGATGCACGCTCCAACGATTTGAGCACCAAGGAACGCAAGGAACTCGACAACCTCCGCAACAAGATTCTGCCGGAGTTGAGTGAATACGCCGAGCGTGTAGAAGTCATCGCCCAGCAGTCGGCCATGCGCGACCCGGTCTTCGACCTCGACGACGGGATCATCAAGAACCACGCCCTCTTCGGCGACATTGTTACCAAACTAAAATAACGGAAGTTATGGATTCAATTACAATTAAAGGCTACAAGTCTTTCAAAGATATAACAGTTCCTTTGAAGCCAATCAATATTTTGATTGGCTCAAACGGTGCCGGCAAAAGTAATTTTCTTTCGCTATTTGAACTGCTTGGCAATACCTACGACGGTTATCTGGCAAGAAGTGTTGCTCAATCGGGCGGAGTAGACAAACTCCTTCATCAGGGAAGAAAGGTTACCGAACGTATCTCCATAGAAGTTAAAGAGGATAAGAATTCATACAGATTAGATTTAATGGAGTCGGACGGTACAATGATTGTGGAGAATGAATGTCTTGGATATTCATCCTATCCCGGCCATTGGACTTATGCTACCATAACAAGCTATAAGCCCGAGACTACGTTGAAGGAATATCGTGGACTGACGAGAGGAGATTATATCAAGAGTTATATCTCTCAAATAAAAAAAATCCATTTCCATGACACCGGTAAGAAATCACCCTTTGCGGGGGAGTCTAATGTTGTCAATGATTCTTACCATATGTATTCACAGGGTGACAATTTAGCTGCTTTCTTATATCGAATCAAAAATGATTATCCATTGGTATACAAGCGTATAGTAAAGGTAATACAGTCTGTTGCACCTTTCTTTCACGACTTCTATTTTATGCCCAATGAAGATAATGGCATCAGATTGCAATGGAGAGATAAGTATTCGGAAGTAATATATGGTCCGAATGATCTTTCTGACGGTACTCTGAGGTTTATTGCACTTGCAGTATTATTCATGCAGCCAAGGCTTCCCAAAATAATCGTGATCGACGAACCTGAGTTAGGCTTGCATCCTGTAGCGATCGAAAAATTAGCAGGACTCATAAAGAGTGCTTCCAAAAGAGGGACTCAAGTAATCGCTGCAACTCAGAATGCAGAACTTATAAGCAATTTCCAGCCCGAAGACATACTTACTGTAGATCAAAGAGAGGGGGAGACACAGATTGAGCGTCTTAATGCTGAGGAATTAAGTCAATGGCTCAATGAATACACAATAGGTGATCTGTGGAAACAGCGGATCATGAAAGGAGGTCAGCCGTTATGAAGAGATTGATTATAGTATGC
The DNA here is from genome assembly GCA_947175265.1 of uncultured Porphyromonadaceae bacterium. Lineage (GTDB taxonomy): Bacteria > Bacteroidota > Bacteroidia > Bacteroidales > Muribaculaceae > Lepagella. The sequence goes on from CAMWMD010000011.1 coordinate 56,216, forward strand.
GAAGGTCCTACTGAACACGAATTCTGTATGGATGTTCTCTCACCGATATTGCAGAAGGGAGATGTATACTTAGATGCGCCTTTGGTAAAAAAGTCCAATGGTGGTATTGTGTCATGGCAGAACATCAAGCGCCAGATTGAGATGCATCTTCATGAGAAAGATGCCTATGTATCCATGCTTATAGATTATTACGGGATCAAAGACAGTTATAAATTTCCCGGTTGGGAAGATAGCAAAAAAATACATCCAAAGGATGCTAAACTGGAGTTTTTATGCAAGCAGATGCAAGCAGATATCTCATCGGATTTGGCCTCACGATTTATCCCTTACATACAGATTCATGAGTTTGAGAGTCTTTTGTTTAGTGACATCAATGTGTTCAGAAATAATTTTGACAATAATGAGATGGACTTTTCAAAGCTCGAGGATGCTGTCAGGGAGTTTGAGAATCCGGAAGAGATAAATTCACGACCGACGCTTGCTCCCTCTAAAAGATTGATTGAGGCGATTCCAGGATATCAAAAGGTCAATGATGGAGCATACATTGCAGATGAGATAGGACTGCAGACAATTTTGGATAAATGTCCATTGTTTAGCCAATGGTTTTCAACACTTCAAACAATATAAGGATTTTTACCTCCTTTAATATGATAAAAGATTTCTCAAATATTCATTCAGCGACTCCGGATTTTGTGGATATCGATGACGTTCTCTTTAAGGATCTAAAGTATGCTCGCATAATCGAACTGATATCTGAGAAGCAACAAATCCCGCTTGATGAAGCTATGGATATGCTTTACTCATCGCCCCTGTTTGAAATCATCGATGACGGCACAGCCGATCTCATCTGCCGAAGCGACATCTATCTTGCCGACGAGATTATCCGTATGCATAATACCTCTCCAGAAAATTAACGTGTCAAGAATTCAAATACGTAGGAGTTATGGATCATAAGGAACACTTACAGGAGTTAATGGCCGACATTATCAACATTTTCGGCAAGGAGATTATCACGGAGAAACGATTCGTGAATCTTCTTGCTGACTATCGTGCTTTTGACGGCAATAACGATGCAAGAAGAATCCTTAATACCATAGTGTCCGGTAGATATGCAAACAAGATAGTAAACCTCACAACTTCTAAATTTGATCTACCTAAATTGAAGTATTACGCTTATGAACTTTCCAAGTCAGATGGCTTCAATGAGGAGACAATAGAAACTGTCATGAGGATGATTGTATTTGCTTGCAACAAAGGCAATCACGACGAAGCAAATTATTCCATCATAAAGCAAGAAAATAAGTTCGGATGTGTAAATTCAAGAGGAGACATCATTATTCCATTCGAGTATGACAAGATGTTCGACTTTAAATCTGAATTCGGGACACATATTGTTTGCGCTAAAAATTATGAATGTAGATATATATATACTGCATTAGGAGAACTTGTCTTTTCCGGAGGCGTAAATATTGGACTGACTAATGAAGACGGACTATGGATGGTAGAAAAAAATAACAAATATGGTTTAATTCATCCTAACGGAGAAATAGTTATCCCTTTTGAGTACAAAAGTATTGTAACGGTTAATCCCGGTTCAGATATTAGGCTTCTTGTAGTAGAGACTGAAAACAGAATGTTTGGAGTGTTGGATTATATGGGGCATCAGATATTGCCACCGGTGTTTGAGTCGATACCCAATTTTATCAGTGACACATTTGAGATAATAGAGGCAAAACTAAGCGACAGATATATGTACTTCAACATAGACGGTTCTGTTGCTGAAATATCTCCATTGTTCTGTGCAACACCCTTTACGGCATATACATATAATCAAAATGACCATAAGATGCCTAAAGGTTATATTGTTAACGGATCAAAATTGATAGTTTCGACTACCCACGGCGATATTACTGATGTTAATGGTAAGATACTCTGCAACCTCGGACCGTACAATGACGGACTTGCGGTTGCCAAAGAAGACAATTTGTGGATTGGTTATATGAGCGAGTGCTTAGAGTGGAAAATTCGCCAGTTCCGTCACGATCCTAATGCGCTCTTTGATTTATGTGAACCTTTTAGTAATGGATTGGCAATTGTATGGAAAGGAGATAAAAGAGGACTTATCAATACGAATGGTGATATTGTAGCCGGAATTAACTATAATGATATTGCGCGTCGTGATTGGTGTTGTCTTTTAAGGTATTCTTCAAAATATGTAAATACTATATTCTCTGATGAATATGGTGTTGGAGATTGCTATGTAAGACCCAATGATATAAGTTGCGAGTTCATTTGTACTAGGAACGGAATTTATGACATAAGCAATTTTACAAACAATAGGGCATTCGCTCAATATCGTAATTTCGTAGGAATAGTTTCTCCCAAAGGAACTTCCATTGAACCATTAGAATATGAATGGCTTAGGAGTTGGAACTCTCGCAAACTACATGAAACTACAGTGATATCTCCTGTCCGGCGAAACGGTCAATGGGGTGGACTGGATATGGAACATGGATTCATCCCATTCAAAGACGAAATGCAAGAACGCAATGAAAAGAATTACATTTCTAAACATATTGAAACATCCACACCTATTCCATACTTTATGGAATACCAAAAGGATGTAACTCCTTGTGGTTTTAAGTGGAGTAACCTATACCATATTCCGGCAGGTTTATATGCCGACTTTATGAAATTGAGAACAACAATGGCTAAAGAAGAGCAGCTTCAATGGCTTAAAACCAATTCAGTACCAGTATTAGAATAGATATGCCAACACCTGGAATACCCAATATAATTGACTGCGGAATTTGCAGTCTGCATCCCGCTAAGCCTTCAAATGTATGGGTGGTAGAAGAATTATTCAGCCATCCGGACGTAAGGAAGTTTTATGTATTGCGCGATGACCATGCGGCCAACATAAGAAGTTTCTGCCAGTATATCATTGCAGCCAATGTTCAGAAAGCCGCGATGAATTTCATCATCTGCGATAATTATGGAAACGAAGTGGGTCTTATCTCGGCGGAACCGATGATGAACCGTAATACTAACCTTCCTATGTGGAATGTCGGTTATGCTATTTTGCCTTCCGAAAGACGTAAGGGGTATGCCTCTGCAGCGTTAACGGGATTGAGTAACTATCTGCTTCAGAACTATTCATTCCCTCAAGTGATGCTTGACATTTGCACCGAGAATCACGAATCGGAAGGAGTTGCCCGCAAATGTGGTTTTACTAAGCCTAATGATGGGCAAGGATATATTGATCCCAATCACATGGAACTTGGATTCCGTTTCCGTTGGTTCAAGCAGCTTGCAGGACAACGCACAATGTACTTCAATCAGGCGGTGCACTGTTACCGTCAGAAAGACTATATTGGAGCAATAAATGCTTTCCGTCAGGCGCTGAACGAACCTTATCAGCCTGGCACACCATATACAGATGCACAGATCTATTCCAACATGGGGATGGCTCTCTCATCCGTACATCTTTACAAGGAAGCCTTCGCTGCCCTGAAAAAAGCCCAATCCCTTGGCCTCAATAATCCGAGCATTGAAAAGGAGCTCCTCTGGCTCCGCAACAATAAAGGACTTTACTAAATACCATCCTCTCAATATGAGTTTTATTGACGACATAAAGAACGAGCTAAATTCAACATATATCATTGGAGCGTATCACCGTGATGGCGAACGAGGTTACTTTGATGACCTTCGTGGCGCCGCAGGTGAACGCATAGAAGACTTCGAGGGTAATCCCAGAACGGATAAGGTATACATTTCTCGAACAGACCTCATTGAAGATGAATTTTATGAATTTGATTGGAGTATCGAGGGGGAATCGGAGAATAATTATTCGTATATTTGCGTAGGCGGAATTCGCCCTGTAAATAAGACGCGGATGCTTCAGGTACGTCTTGACGAGAAACTTTCTCAGAGAGGCACCAACCGAAAAGATGCAAATCAGAATCAGAAGATGATTAATCAGGAGGTAACCGGTGCACCTCATACGTATATCTATGAATTGCTCCAGAACTCAAATGATTATCCTCTTAAAGATGCGAATAATAATAAAATCCCGGTTGAAGTCAAATTTATTTTGACAGAACATTATCTGTTTTTTATACATTCCGGATCTCCTTTCAACCTAAGAAATATTGCTGCCATTTGTACAGTAAATGAAGGTGAGAAACGAGATAATACTGAAACGATAGGATACAAAGGCATGGGCTTTAAGTCTGTCTTTGTGAATAACGATTATGTATTCCTCAGCTCAGGTGACTGGAATCTTCGATTTGATGAAAATGAAATAAAAAGTCGTAGCCGATTTCCGCTGAACTGGCAGTATATGCCAATTCCAACATCTTTGACCGAAGACATTGATGATGAAATAAAGAAGGTATTGGCAAGTATACCGACTCATATGAATGTCTTTTTTGCATTGCGTCATCAGCGTGATGCAAAGGAGAATATACCCAACTTAGAAACAGTATTCAAAGACGATAGGATTCTTGTTTTCATTCCTCATGTGGATCATGTTGAGGTCTATATAGATGATGAACGCCGATTTGATAGATATAAGGATAGACAACGTTGGCTTATCAAGGATGACTTAAAGATTAAAGTTGACGATAACTATAAGAAAATTCTTGAAAAGAGCCTTAAAACTGACAAAAAGATTCCTGAGAAATTTCAGCAAATTAAAGAGATCTCTTTGTCGTTTGCAGTGCAAAGAGATGAAAGAGATCGCAGTAGATTGTTACCGGTAAGTAATTCTCAGGTTTATAATTATCTGCCTACGGAACAACCATTGTATGTACCTTTCTTGATAAATGCAGACTTTGTTCCTGATGCTTCAAGAAAGAGTCTTCCCGATCATGAATGGAACATAAAGGTACTGGAAGATGCCGGACGTAAGTATGCTCAGTGGTGGACTTCCTTGATACTTGATGATGAAAACTATGATCTGTCGTCCATATTCGATTTGTTACCTGACTTTAGAGAGAGCGATAAATTCAGAGCATCCTTCATGAAGGGCTTTGAGGAAGAATTAGGCAGAATCAAATGTATCCCCGTCGAACAAGATGGAAATCGAGTGTTAGTTCCTCTGAAGGAAATCATTTTCGACAATATGGGATTTGTCGTGTCAGACAATCCTGTCATGTTAGATAGGGACTTTTATGCTTTGCTTGGAGTAGAAAGTATCAGTGAATATTTACCTCATCCGGAGATAAGACTGCATCAGAATCTCAAGATGTTGCTTGAGCATTATTCTGGAAAGAATAATATTGGCAGAGTTCTTGATAAAGAAAACATTTTGACTATATTACGTTCCTCCAAATTTGAAGACTGGGTAAAAAATGAGGACAATGCCATCAATCTGTATGGCTATTTATTCAATTCTCAAGAAATTAATAATATACTCTCGTCATATAATAAGATTTTCTTATCAGAGTCCGGCGAGATAGAATCACCTAGTCAATTATATCTTGATATTGATTATTACCTCGAAGAACTGTATATGTTTGAGGATAGGCTTCCCAGACTCAAAAAGTCTGTAAGGGAAGCGTTACATAGCGAATTCCATAGCATTGAGGGCTCCTTCAAGCCTTTCTCCGCACCTGCAGAAGCAACCGAGTTATCCTCTAACTTTGATAGGAACGAAGATGCTACTCGTATTCAGAATATCAAAGATAGCATTAATTTCTTGAACTTCCTTGCTACGGCAAAGGATGGAAGTCTGTCATATGCGGGAGATATACCTAAAACAATGCCTTTATACCTGGATGAAGGCTTAGCTATAGGGAAAGAAAATGTTTATCTGGAAGATAAACTTGGACGGTTACTGTCAGAGCAATCATGGATAAAACCGGAATGGATACATTTCATTCACTACGATTATGCAAATCACTCGGATGACTTGACACATTTCTTAAACCGATGTGGCATAACGGCTATAAGTCCGGAGAGAGTGTGGGCTTCTTTCATTGCCAATGATGAAAGATCGCAACATATTATCTCATCCATAGGAGGCAAACAGGCAAACATCGAATTTTATTCTTTCCTTTCTAACATCGAGAAAGAAGTCAGGTTTACTGACCCGGCAAAGCAACTAAAAACTAAATATCACATTTGGGTTAATGACGGTTCTACTGATGAGTACGTTCCTCTTTCATCGGTAATATACTGGTCTGATTCTAAAGAGCGAGATGAACTCCTTGCAAAAGAATGGCTACCTGAAAAGTCTTGTTATGCAATTGACGAAGATTATCTTTGCCAGTTTTCAGGCGAAGACCGTGATGCTATTGAACGAATATTGAAGACAAATGGTATCGTCGAAGATTTCTCCGTATCGAATTGGATTAGGAAGTGCATGGTCAAAGAACATCTTTGGCCAGAAATCATCAAAAGAATTAACTCAACAGAAGCAAGTATTAGTTTACTCGATTTCATCTATGAGAATAGATCGTATAAAAGTGAAATAGGAAATGGTAAATTAGCTCAGATTCCTCTTGCACTGGAAGGCGAATCTGAGATGTTGGCGTTAAAAGATATAGCAGAGACTGTATATCAGCGATCAGACGATCTCATAGAGTTATCAGAAGAGCCCTGGTTCCCATCATACGAACTGACTTCTGTTTCAAGTGCCTATTCTGACCTTTTTGATGGTGCTGATAGGCGATCCTTTTTTGATGAGATTGGTATAAAGGAATTTGATTTGGATGAGTATATCGAGGAAGAAATTCTTGAAAACCTTGATAACTACACAGACTATTCGGATATTGATAATGCTTTAGAAGCCAATATAAGTTTCCATAAGTTCTTTGCAAATCCATCGCTCCGTTTGAGTGATGATGATTATGAGAAACTTAAAAATACTCCTGTATTCACTATTCTGCCAGTAGAGAATAGCGGAGAATCAGAATCAGGCTTATGCGAAGTTTGTACAGGCTTCTTCCTGCCTTCCGACAAACTCGGCGAACTGGTTGAACTTGATATAGCACCTGCATCCATTCTTCATACTATTCGTCCCGAATATTTTGCAACCGATGCAGAACAAATGACATCCTATTTCAAAGATAAACTTGGGAATAGACAATTACAAGATAATGAACTTGTAAAACATCTTCTTGCTCATAAAGAGGAAATCATATCTTACATAAATGACTATAAGAGGAATCTTAGATTCTGGCGATGGGCTGCGAAAAGTTCGACCACCTATGATGAGCGTCTGGCATTCCGCAGTTTCCCGATGTCGGATTCTGACGGAAATCTAATGCTTCCAAATGAGTTGTATGCTTCAGCAGTCTATTCAAAAGATAAAGAGGCAGAACAGGTCATCCGAAAATTTATCCCAGATGCCCACTTCGTTCTTGATGATTATGCCAACATAGAAACAGAAAATGAAATTGACTGGCTGAGACTATTCAAGAACATAAAAATCAGCATCTCGGCAGAATATGTTCTGCTCAATAAGGTTTTGCCTAAACTTAATGAGTATAAATCAGAGCATGATGATATTGTACTTGCTTTCGCTGGTGTTTTAGAAGAGTTGAAAGCAAAGCATAACGAAGACGCAAAGAAAATTGAAGGATATTTGCAAAACCTATATGTAAAGTGTAAAGATGGAGAATACCACAAAATTGGGGACACCATCCTTACCGGTGCATATTTGGGGATAGAAACTAGGAAGTATAATGACATCGTATTGCCATTGCAAATATCTGACGATTATCTGAAAGATACAGAGGATAATCCCACTTTGCGCTCCAACGTTATTGACTTCTTCAGATTCTTAAAAGATAAAACGAACGTTGATGTTATCAAGACAGCGCAGGATTTAGCCGCTCGAAAGGTTGAAGTATTCCTTTCCAATCAACAGACTTATGCGAGGTCTGATGCTCACTATCGAATTATAGGCGAGCTGGCAGAGGACTGCTACCAACAAGTAGGATGGACAGATACTATTTTTAAGGGCAAGTGTTTATTGCTCTTCTCCTCAGATAATCGTCTTATATCCATGGATAAAGGCAATCTTTACCTTGGATCGATATATAATCCCATATGCGATTTTCAAGCGAATGGAATAACGAATATACCTTACGTCAGTGATGAATATCGGAAGTATGCTGAATTGGCAAGTATCCGTTTGTTCTTAACTAATCCAAGTAGGGGACGTGTAAAATGGGGCTTCCATGGCGAATCCGAAATGAGATATTTAGAAGATTCCACCTTCTCGTCTTATTTTTGGAATACATTCTTACCATCGCAGTTGAAACATAAGGAGTCAAAAGTCCATTTTGATAGACTTTTAACAACTGATACGCTGGAAAAGTATCGGTGTATTCCTACCGGCGGCGGTATGAAAAAGCCGTCACAGGTATATAATCCAATTGATAACCAGTTGGTGCGTATGATTAAGGTCATGGAAAAACAAGACGAATATCTGCCAACTGTAGAAATACCTATGGAGTATTCCCATGGTTTCGCTTCACGGCTGAATGAGATGGATTGTCTTGAATTCTTGCGGAAAAGCGAAAATGACAAAGGTTATCAAGATGACAGAATCAAAGTATGTACTTGGCTGTCGGAACTTCCAGAGAATATTTTAAGAAGTAATTACAAGAATATCGTATTACGATTTAAGGAGAATGCGTTATGGCGTAATGGTGCCAAAAAGTGGGTGCCATTAAAAGATTTATGTATTCTTGAAAGAACCAAGGAGTCTAAACTTATTGTAGATCATTTTGGGGGTAGTGAATACGTATGTTTTGGAGCATCTCTGCCTGAATCAAATCAGGTGCTCCAAAAGTTGCACCTTCTTTTCGACATTCCCTTGTTGAATAAAGATGATTTTGATCATAAAACAATTGGAAATGTCTTTGAGGATACGTATGAAGTTTCTGAGCTCCAGAAACGCTTAGTCTATCTCTCTTATACTGAAAATCCTGATGGTGACTGGGAAACCAAATATAAAGAACGTCAGGCCAAACTCGACAATGCAAAGATAGAAGGATGTGATGAAATCATATATTTCTATGCAGGAAACGAAGACCTTTCAACAACCTTATCTTTTTTAGATAATGGAGATAACGGTTTTGCGTATAAGAAGGGTCGTAAGGAGCACATGTTTGAGAGCCGATTGAATTGGGCAATTAAGACATTTGACCTTGTAGGCTCACATATATCAGTACTTCAGGAGCTGTTCTTGGATAATTTTTCCGATTATGTTGAAAAGCATAATGGTGGAAGCTTACCACCTAATGTGTTGCATTACTTATCAGATGCCGACAAAAGCAATATTGGGACAGATATCGTTGAAGAAATACCGGATGACGCCCAACAACCTTATGTTAGCGGAGCTTCCGTCCCCGAGTCTCATGACACGACTCAGTCAGCATCTCAAGAGCAGCCTGTCAATTCTAACGGTACTGCGCACGCACAATTTACCGATCAAGAAAACAAATCGAGTCAAGGGAAGCCTAATGCTGAGAGTGGCGCAAATGAAGGAGATGATTCTTCGATCAAACCTGAACATACACAACCCAAGCATAAGGAAAAATCAAGAGTAGAACAACAATCCAAAGGACAAGAAGGACAAAGTAACTCTAAAGAAAACCTGGCTCAGCCGAAAGACACAGCTGGAGTTTCTTCTGAAACTACAGCTATACATGATACTCTGAAAGAGTCGTTTGAAGACCGTAGTAGAAAACGTTGGGAACAAAGACGTGATGCCAAAGTTGCGCCTCCTACTTCTGCGCAGCCTTTACATAAGGGAAATGAAGATGTATTAGATATTGAAGATAAGCCGGATGATACTCCAAATTATGGAGATGTTTACGATCCAAATTCAGGAGCTTCTATCAAAAGGACTCCTAAATCAAATACTTCTTTACCAAAGTCATCATCGGGAAATGAACTTGATAATGCTCGAAGAAAAGCAAAGGAAGAGGAAGATAAACAAGATCGTAGAAATAAACTCTATGATTTGACTCCATATACTTTGGAGTGGTTCAATTATTTAATTGATATGCAACTTGAAGCTGTATATGAAAGTAAGTCAGTAGAAAGACATATCGACTTATATGATTGGGCTCAAATTGATAAGGACTCGAATCTTTATCGATTGGTATCTCCATCTTCTTTTATTCCATCGAATCTTTCGGAAGCATCAAATGTAAGAATCCTTGTCGTCAATAATGGCAAGAAGCAAGTGCTTAATGCAGAAATTCTTGAATCTGATGAGTCTGGAATCGACATGAGGTGTAGTCAATATTTTGGCTCTCCGAGTGCGATAAGGTGGCTACGAATCGAGTACCAAAATATAGGAGGTTTCTCCGAGGCTCAGGCGAATCGTTTTAGCCAGTTAAACAGGGATTGGAATTTGGGGACGAACCTTGTTCAAAAGCTTCCGTCAAATATAGAGTTTATCTATGGCCCTCCGGGAACAGGTAAGACTACTGAACTTGTAAAACGAATATCAGAGGCTTTGCATGTAAATGCTCGTTATAACATTCTTGTTGTAACTCCCACCAATAGAGCTGCAGATGAGATAGCAGAGCGTTTAGCTGTTGATATGTTCGCCTCTGATTATCTATCCCGTTATGGCATGACTGAAAGTCGGGAACTCATACGTAATCATCAGCAAGTATTGAAGAACCGCCAATCTATGGATTTGAAAAAATCCAATAAGAATGTGATGGTAACAACAATTGCTCGCTATCCGTATGATAGTGTCCAGCCTAACGGAGAAGCTATATTTGATTTGAAATGGGATCTTATCATCGTGGATGAAGCCTCCATGATTGATATAGTCCCAATCACACTGCTTTTGGTTAACAATAAGGCCGATAAGTTTATCATCGCCGGAGATCCAAAGCAAATTCGCCCGGTAAAACCAAATATAGACTTCCCTGATGAGTATGTTTTCAATATCTACGATATGGTGGGTATGAATAGCTTCAAGGAGGCGGCAGAAGGTAAACTCCCATACCCAGTAATGGCTTTGGATGTTCAGCACCGATCGGTTCCGAGTATAGGTAATCTTGTAAGTAAATTCTCTTACGACGGCATTCTTAAGAATGACTCTAACAAAGCTCTACCGAAGAGACTGGATATACCGAATATGACAGTCGAACCCATAAATGTGATCGGATATGAAGTCATACCGATGAGTCATCTTTATGACTTTAATATGGTTGACAATTCTGCCGTGCATGTGTATTCAGCCATTTTTGCATATGAATTTGCTGCTCATATCGCAAAGCTGGTATCCTCATATTCGGATAAAGAACATTACACTATCGGCATTGTCAGTCCTTATAAGAAACAAGCTTCTGCAATACAAGAAATGCTTGCAAGCAGAAAGATTGATAATGATGAATGTAGTGTAAGCTGCGGTACGGTACACAAATTCCAAGGTGGCGAATGCGATATAATGATTGTTGTGATGAATTACCCCAATACTCATTCTGGGGAAAATGCAAATATCAACAATCTAAACATTATGAATGTTGCAATGAGTCGTGCAAAGGATTACGTCTTCTTTTTAAGTCCCGAGAAACGAGTCGGAGAAAAGGCGATATATCCTATGAATGATGAATTGTTCAGGCAACTTCCGAGCGGATTCAATTTTCATCATGCGCATTCATTGGAAAAAATAATGTTCGGCGATGAAACTTTCATTGCTAAAAATGCCTCTCTTAAGAGCCATCTCCCGGTTAATGTTTCCACACCTTCAGGAAGGCGTTACGAAGTACGTATAAGTGACATTGCACTTGATATTCAGATTAATGATTAACGAATGATACAGAAACGAATATACAACTACTTTGAGAGGAACCCAAGGCTGAAAGTGCTATTCATGTTCGATCGGATGGGAGGCTTTGAAGCTGAACTGTCTGATCATGAATGGCCGGAGGATTATATCTTTAAGGTTTTCGACGGCAAATGGTGGAATCTGAAAGTCGCTTTGCTCAGGGAATGGGCAGACAAAAAGGTCGTGCTTGTCTTTCCCTATGAACTTCGTCCTGATACTGAGGAGAAACGTCTTAAGTTTCCCCTTCTTGATGTATATGCCTCGAATCTTGAATTTAAGGATGAGCGGTATGAAGAGTTTATGCAGCAGTATGGACTTTCACCGAAAGTCGCATCGTTTGTAAAGAAGAATATTGATGAACTTACATCAAAGAGGGTAATGCCTCTTCTTGCCGGAAAACTTGATGAGGTGAACTTTACAGTCGATTTTGCCACCCGGGCGATAGTTTCCTCCTATCTTGGAGATAAGAAAGCTCTTGGATGGGATATGATTATTGTGAAAATGATCATCATGTCGGCTCACCCGGATCAGAAGAAGTCAAACGACTTTTATCTAAAGTTATATAAGAATCTTGATGTCAGAAAGTCGGTAGACGATAAGCTGAAAAGCATTTTTGGAGTCTCATTCAATCCGGACATAAATGACAAGATGCGACCTATTGCGGAAATCCTGAAATATAACGCTATAACACAGTCGATGCCGGCCAGTCCGGCAGACCATTACAGTCATTTGAAAATCAGTGACCGTCGGATACTCGACATAATCAATGGCATATACGAAAAAGGGAACAGTGAGCCTCAGCTTTCTTCAAAATTCGCCGATGCAATGTCAAGATTGGGTTCCGCTGTCAGAGAGGAGGATATAATCAGTGCGTATGGCACAGATGCACAGTATTTCTTTATGACAGAGAATCTGATGCTTCCTATTCTAATGGCTGTCCTGACAAAGGATGTGATGGCAGATCCGGGTGCAGCTATCGATAAGATACGTGCACTGAGCCTGAGATTGAACACGGATTCAAGCATGTTGTATTTGATCAGGTTTGTTGAAAATGCTGCTTATTTCTTTGATTCATTCAATACGCTTGGTGGGCTACGTCTTGATAAACCCTCGGAATATATTTCGCTTTATACTGAAAGATTCAGTAAGATAGACAGGTTTTATCGGATTATACTGGATTCTTTTTATCGACTGCCCGAACTTGATGAAAAAACTGTATCATCTGTATCAGTAAGTAAAAAGACAATTGACGCAAAGTATGCTCAATTGGCAAATCAGCTCAATTATGAATGGCTGGAATGTGTGAGAGATACAGGCACTGCGTTTGACAAAGTCGGAATACTGAGACAGAACGATTTTTATGCCACTTATAATGATCCGAATAAACTCGTAGTCATTATAAGCGACGGATTAAGATATGATGTGGCTGTAGAACTGTATGAAGAACTCGCGAAGAAAAAGCATATCGCGACATTGTCGCCGATGCTCTCACTTCTCCCTTCGGAGACAAAATTCTGCAAGCCTGCCCTATTCCCTCATCACTCCCTGAAGTTGGAGGGTGACAGTATGACGACTGACGGTAAGATTCTTTCGTCGGTCAAACAGAAGACAGAACAATTATGCCGATATAGAAATGAGGCGATCTGTGTCAATTTTGAAGAGGTTTCCACACAACTAAATTCACATCGTGAACTATTCAAGAGTCCATTAGTATATGTGATGCACGATAGAATTGATAAAACAGGACATGACCAATCTATAAGTGACCTCACAGACTCTTGCAGAAAGACTGTAGAAGAATTGGCACGATTCGTCAATAGCCTTCACATGACTTTGAATTGTAGTAATGTTATCATAACTTCCGATCATGGCTTCTTACTCAATGACATTATATTCGAAGACAAGGATAAGCTCTCCATCTCAGAGAAAAATATTGAGGCCACAACCCGTTATTATCTTACTACGGAGCGAGATAAGGTCGATGAGGTTGAAAAGATCAATATTAATAAAGCGTCAACCATCGAGACAGATGTTGAGACGTTTGTGGCAACCCCGATGGGAACGAATCGTTTCGCTGCTTCCGGAGGTTACAAATACACGCATGGAGGCGCATCGCTACAGGAAATGGTTTTGCCGTTGATATGCAGTAAACTTCGCAGGGAAAGCAGCAAACGAATGGTTGATGTGCTTATCAAGAACAACAATCTTAATATGGTCTCAAGCCGTCTAAACTTTCAATTAGTTCAGAAGGAAGCGGTTTCTATGGATGTAGTTGCGAGAGATGTAGTATGCCGCATTTATGATAGAGACAGGTTGGTGTCAGATGAAGTAAAGGTATCGCTCGATAGTACAGATGCAATGAATATCGCTAAACGTACATACGATGTCACTCTGAAACTAAAGGAATCAGGCGTAGGCAACTTACTTCAGCTCCGAGTATATGATGCCGATCCTTCTCGGCAATTGAATCCCCTCGTTAAAGAAACAGTAAGAAACAATACCATTATTGAACAGGATTTCTAATGGAAGAAGAAACATTACAACAAAAGATTATGGACTCCTTCTTAGGAAAGGTTGTTCGTAAAGACCTTGCCTTTTTGGTGAAGGGAGGTCTCCCCGTACCTACTTATGTGCTTGAATATCTGCTTGGCCAGTATTGTGCGAGTGATGACGAGCAGGTTATCGAAGAAGGCATCGAGAAGGTTAAGTCTGTCATACGTAACAATTATGTAAACCGTGCAGATGCCGAGCAGATAAAAGGTAAGATAAGAGAGAAAGGTAAATTCAGAATAATCGATAAGGTAAACGTGACTCTTAATGAGCGTGATGACCAGTATCAGGCATCGTTTGCCAATCTCGGACTTACGAAAGTACCCATAGGCTCCCAGTACGTCACACAAAATCCTAAACTACTCTCCGGTAATGGAGTGTGGTGTATTGTTACAATCGGTTATATCCAAGGTGAAGATATAAAGGTAAGATGGGAAATACAGACATTGAAACCGATTCAGATCTCGAATATCGACCTACAGGATTACATTGACCAGAGAAAGAAATTTAACACGGATGAATGGATTGAGTTCCTGATACATACTGTCGGCTTGAATCCGGACAAGATGAACCGGCGTGAGAAATTTATCACGTTGGCCCGATTGCTACCTCATATTGAAAATAATTTCAACTTTATGGAACTCGGTCCCAAAGGCACTGGTAAGAGCCATGTCTTTCAGGAGCTGTCACCATACGGAGTTTTAGTTAGTGGGGGTGATGTCACAAGCCCACGTCTCTTTGTAAGAATCGCAGGAGACAGGGAAGTTCTCGGTCTGGTCGGATACTGGGACGTTGTGGCATGGGATGAGTTTGAACAACAGAAAGGGCGTAATGTCGATGCCGTGCTCATTGATACTATGCAGAACTATCTTGCCAACAAGTCATTCAATCGTGGCAAGGGAACGCATGAAGCATCAGCTTCCATGGTGTTTGTGGGAAATACCAAGCATACTGTTCCCTATATGTTGAAAAACTCCCATCTCTTTGAGTCAATCCCTACTTCCTTTATTAAGGGAGCGTTCCTTGACAGAATACATCTATATAATCCCGGTTGGGAGATAAAGATGCTTAAAAAGGATAGTTTCTCAAAAGGTTACGGCTTGATTACCGACTATATGGCTGCTGTACTTCATGAGTTGCGCAACTTCGATTGGACCGACAAATTGAAGGAGTATGCACTGTTTGATGGGTCTCTCTCCGAACGAGATCATCTTGCGATTCGTAAGACTTTCTCCGGAATGATGAAACTTCTTTATCCGGATAGCAATGTTACCGATGATGAAGCTTACGAGCTTGTGGACTTTGCTGCAGAGAGTCGTAAGCGTGTAAAAGATCAACTCTATGCCGTTGACGAGACATTCAAGGCTGAACCGGCAATATTCAAATACATCCGCTTGAAAGATGGGCAAGAAGTAAATGTGGAGACATTGGAGCAGGTCAACAATGTAGTAATTGTACCCCAAAATGCTTCTGCAGCCCTGAAAGCAGAACTGAACATAGAGGAGACAGAGACGCCGCAAGAACAACTATCAGCAGAAGAAGAAACGTCACCCGATGATAAACCACGTAAGAAAAGAGAGCGAATCCAAACGCAACGTGAAGGAGCTACATCATTCCGGCTTGGACAGACAGGTGTGACTTTTGAAAAGCTCTTTATGCCGTATCTCTCGAAGTCTAAAGAGATTACAATCGAAGATCCTTTTGTTAGGACATCATGGCAGCTCAGAAATCTTATAGAATTTCTGACGATGCTTGTTGACAATCGACCTGATGAAGATATTAAAGTAAGATTGGTTACATGGGAGGAAGATGAAAAGTTACCTGCTCTCATTGACCGTCTTGACGATATTAAAGATGATATGACAACCTACGGTATAGACTTCGATTATTCTTTCAGAGAGTTCCATGACCGACAGATAACTACCGATGACGGTTGGAATATCAGCCTTGGCCGTGGTCTGGACATCTACGACAAATACAACGCTTTCTCAATTGCGTCAGGTCGGCAAGATCGGCGAAAATGCAGAGAGTTCCGTGTGATATATATGAAATCAGATAAAACGACAGAACATGGGAAAACTGAGTGAATCCGCTTTTGCAATAATGGGCATGTGCGAGAATGAAAAAAAGCCATTCGGTATAACAGTAGACAAACGAGGGAATGCCTATGCGTTTTGTTGGGCGTTCAAGATGAATACACAGCAGGCAGCGCGAGAAGGGTATGATAAAACCCATGTAACAGGAGCAATCGTATACGATGAGGACTTCAACGGCTGTCCTTATTGCGGATCAAAAGGCTTTTACATCTGCAACAGATGTGGGAAAGTTGTTTGCTACGATTGTAGAGAAATGGTCACATGTCCCAACTGCGGAACGTCCAGCGGTGTCGTTCCGGGAGAGACGTTCGACTTGTCCGGCGGAGGAATGTGATTAAAATGTTTACATTTGCCGCTTAACTGATATATGAAAATAAACGACTTCAGATAAATGAAAGAATTAAAAACAAATGACAAAGTAAATCTCGTAGGAGGCCTTCAGGCAACAGTCGTCAAAGAACTGGGGCGTGGTGGTCAGGGCATCGTTTACCTTGTAGAACTTCTCGGGAAAAAGATGGCCCTTAAATGGTATCTTAATGCTCCCGATGACAGATTTTACAAGAATCTCGAATCCAATGTTAAGAAAGGAGCTCCTTCGGGAGCATTCCTGTGGCCTGAGTATGTAACCATGAAAGAGAAAGGAAGCTACGGCTACATAATGCCATTGCGTCCTGAGGGATATTATGAGTTCGGGCAATTTTATCTTGCCCGTGTGCAATTCCAGTCTTTCGAGGCACTCCTCAATGCCACTATGAAAATATGTGAAGGTTTTAAGAATCTTCATCTCAGTGGCTTCAGTTATCAAGATCTTAACGATGGCAACTTCTTTATCCATCCTGCGACTGGTGATGTGCTGATCTGCGACAATGACAACGTTATGCCGGAAGGTGAAGCGTCGGGAATCCTCGGTAAAGCTCGTTACATGGCTCCTGAGATTGTACTTGGAAAGAATATGCCCAACAAGGGCAGTGACCGTTTCTCTCTTGCCGTGCTTCTCTTCATGCTTTTTTATGGCAACCATCCCTTTGAAGGAGATAAGGTGCTTCAATGCCCTTGTCTGACGGAAAAATTTGAGAAGAAATTCTATGGAAGCGAGATACTTTTCATCTACGATGAGAAGGACTCAAGCAACCGTCCTGTAAGAGGTGTGCATCGCAACGTAATTCGCAGATGGCCTGTATATCCTGCAATTCTCCGCAATGCGTTTGTCGAAGAGTTCACTCAGGAGAAACTGAAAGACCCCAACAAGCGAAGTATTGAGAAAAGATGGCAGAACATCATTCGTGGTCTTCGCGATATGCTTGTAGTATGCCCGAAATGCAAGGAAGAGACTTTCCTAACGGATCGTCAATCTCCTAAGTGCATGAACTGCGGTACTACCATGCAGATTGCCGGTGGAATACAGTTTCAGAATCGTACGGTTTGGCTTACTCCGGGGACCGTTTTCTATCTCGGATATGACAATGTTCCAACTGCTCGTATCGTAACAGTGCCGGGCGACAAGTATCCCATCCAAATTCAGAATATGACATCTGAAAAATGGACGGTAGAAACTCCGAGCGGCAAACTGAAGAGCATTGAGCCTCAGGGAATGATGCCTGTAAAGGCCGGTCTTAAAGTAATCTTCGACTCAGCTAATAAAGCAACAATAATCTAAAACCCAAAATATCACAATATTATGCCAGGATTAATTGATAGCGAAAGGCCTCCACGTAGGCAAATGACACTCTTCTTCATCATCGACAAATCAGGCTCGATGGGTGGTTCTAAAATCGGGAGTGTAAACGATGCAATCGAGAATGTTCTCCCTATGATTGCCGAAATTTCCGACAACAATACTGACGCCGAAATCCGCGTAGCAGCATTGGAGTTCTCCAACAGTACACAATGGCTCTATGATGAGCCAAAGCTTGCACATGAGTTCATCTGGCAACCCGTACAGGCTGCCGGTATGACATCTCTTGGTGAAGCATGTCTCGAACTTAACAAGAAGCTTTCACGTAACGGTGGTTACATGTCTTCTCCGAGCGGATGCTTTGCTCCTGCATTCATCCTTCTCTCTGATGGTGGTCCCACAGATAACTTCGATGCCGGTGTCAAGAAGCTATGGGAAAATAGCTGGTTCAAGAGCGGAATCAAGTTGGCTATTTCAATTGATTCAGATGTGAACGTTCTGGAACAGTTCACTGGATCAAAGGAATCAATCGTGAAAGTCTCCAACATAGATGCCCTGAAAGATATGATCAAGTTCATGGCTCTCACATCTTCCCAGATTGGTAGCCAAAGCTCTACTTCCGCGGAGAAAACAAAGCAAGAACTTGTAGAAGAAAAAATCAAAGACATCGTAGACAACACCTCCGGTGCAGAGACTGCCGCTGAACCCAAACAAGGTAGCGACTCATACGATGAATGGGATTAAAATGACACAATATGAAAGGAGTAAGTTCTCTGAAACATACATGTCAGGGAGAAAGTCATAAAGCAACAAACAAACCTTGTCAAGACTTTTCACAGGCAGAATCAAAAGAGGCGTATGCCGTGGCTATTGTAAGCGATGGCCACGGCGGTGCACGCTATTTCAGAAGCGACAAAGGTTCTGAAATAGCTGTCCGTTGCGCAAAGAAAGCAATCGAGAAATTTGTTAAGGAGACCTCCAATACCCAACTATTCAAGGGGAAGAGACTCACCCAAATAGGAATAAATCCTGAGAAGTCTGATGACAAAGTATATACGGCACTATACTGGCTCGTTTCAAGTATCATCCGACAGTGGAACTATGAAATCTTGAAAGATGCTCAAACTCGTAGAATTACAGAGTGGGAGCAACAACATGTAGAGCAAAAATATCTTGATGATTTTACCAATAGCCTGATTAACGATGAAGGTAAATTGGAAAAGGTATATGGATGCACATTGATGGCTTTTGTTATGACCAAGGATTATTGGTTTGCCTTCCAGATTGGAGACGGTAAAATGGTATTCTTTAATCTTGGAGATCAAGGTATGGAAGACGATCAGTTTATCCCCTGGGATGACAAATGTTTTCTCAATAAGACCACCTGACTTCGTCAACGTGTCCCCCAAAACTCATCGGTAAATAGCGGGGCGATACG
>CAMWMD010000012.1 GCA_947175265.1 uncultured Porphyromonadaceae bacterium
CTCATAGCTCTAAAAAATGAGGCTGCACCGTAAACCTTAATTACGACACAGCCTCTTATTATTATCTTATTGGTTATGATCAATACTCCTTCCAGGGAGTGATGGAGATATCATCGGTCTTCTTGTTTATGAATGCCTTCACGTATGCTCCGGCCAATCTTGCATTTGTGAGCAAGGGTATGTTGTGGTCGATTGCCCAACGACGGATGCGGTAGCCGTTTGTCAACTCTCGCTTAGTATGGTTCTTGGGAATATTTATCACAAGATCAACCTTGTGGCCGGCTATAAGGTCAAGCACATTCTCACCCTCCTCATCAGGCCAGCATACTGCCTGTGCCTCAATGCCATTGCTCTTCAGGAATTTTGCGGTCCCCTCAGTTGCATAGATCTTATAACCGTTCTCATCAAGCAGACGGCATGCCTCAAGCATATCCACCTTTCCACGCACATCACCTGAACTTACCAGCACTGCATTTTCAGGAATATGGTGACCTACTGATATCATCGCGTTGAGAAGTGCCTCATCAAAATCTTTTCCGAGACATCCTACCTCTCCGGTCGACGACATATCTACGCCCAGCACCGGGTCAGCCTTATGCAGACGGGCGAATGAGAATTGTGACGCTTTAACGCCGATATAGTCTATATCGAATGTCGACGTATCGACCTTATCCACTTTCTC
The DNA here is from genome assembly GCA_947175265.1 of uncultured Porphyromonadaceae bacterium. GTDB lineage: Bacteria > Bacteroidota > Bacteroidia > Bacteroidales > Muribaculaceae > Lepagella. Next base: position 683 of record CAMWMD010000012.1, read on the forward strand.
ACCCAACATTATTCTTGTTGCCGTCTCAATGAAGTTCTTCTTCAAAACTTTGCTGACAAACGGGAAAGAACGTGATGCACGGAGATTACATTCTATCACCTTCACATAGTTATCCTTGGCAAGGAACTGGATGTTGAAAGGTCCGGAAATATTGAGTTCCTTGGCGATTTGCGCACTGATGCGTTTTATACGGCGCGCGGTAGCCATATAAATCTTCTGTGCCGGGAATACGAGAGTGGCATCGCCGGAGTGAACACCTGCAAATTCCACATGCTCTGAAATCGCATACTCAACAATCTCTCCGTTCCTTGCTACAGCATCAAACTCAATCTCCTTCGCATTCTGCATGAACTCTGACACTACGACGGGATACTCCTTGGAGACCTTAGCTGCCTCTGAAAGGAAGCGATGCATCTGCTCGTAGTCGTAACAAACGTTCATAGCCGCACCTGAAAGCACATAGCTCGGACGAATCAGGACAGGGAAACCGACCTCCTTTACAAATTGGTCTATATCCTCTGTAGTTGTCAATTCTTTCCAACGGGGCTGATCTATGCCGAGTTGGTCAAGCATAGCCGAGAATTTGTGACGGTTCTCCGCACGGTCAATTGATATAGGTGAAGTGCCGAGGATAGGAACATGACGACGGTGAAGCTTCATTGCCAGATTATTGGGTATCTGACCACCTACACTTACAATCACACCTCTCGGTGTCTCAAGATCAAGGATATCAAGCACCCTCTCGAAACTGAGTTCATCGAAATAGAGACGGTCACACATATCATAGTCTGTAGACACTGTCTCCGGGTTATAGTTGATCATTATTGACTTATAACCCAATTTGCGACACGTATTTGCCGCATTCACAGAACACCAGTCAAATTCCACGGAACTACCGATTCGGTATGCTCCCGAACCAAGAACCACAATATTGTTCCCGGCATTCATATCGTATGGTATGGCATTCTCTTCTGCGCCGTATGTCACGTAAAGATAGTTCGTGAGTTCAGGATACTCGGATGCAACGGTATTTATCCTGCGGACGGCAGGAACTATATCCATACTCTTCCTGTGATTGCGGACACGAAGCATCTCCTGTTCCATACCTCCCTGGGGATTTTCCACAAAACGGGCTATCTGGAAGTCGGAGAATCCAAGTCTCTTTGCCTCTTTCAACACTTCCTTCGGAAGATCCTCTATCTTATCGTAAGAACTCAACACCTTCTTATACTCTACGATATTGTTTAGTCGCTCGATAAACCATTTGTCTATCTTTGTGAGTTCCTCTATCCTCTCGATAGAATATCCCTCTTCAAGAGCCTGCGCTATAGCAAAGATACGGGTATCCGTAGGATGGGAAAGGGCCTTGTCAAGATCATCAAACTTCAGATCGTTGTTTCCTACGAAACCGTGCATACCCTGTCCTATCATGCGGAGACCTTTCTGGATAATCTCCTCGAAACTTTTGCCTATCGACATGATCTCTCCGACCGACTTCATAGAGGAGCCGATCTCACGGTCAACGCCTACAAACTTACTCAAATCCCAACGCGGTATCTTAACGATCATATAATCTACCGACGGCGCGACGTATGCTGAATTCGGAGTCCCCATCTCCCCTATTTGGTCAAGGGTATATCCTAACGCAAGTTTGGCAGCCACAAACGCCAACGGATATCCGGAAGCCTTTGATGCAAGTGCTGATGAACGGCTCAGACGCGCATTAATCTCAATGATTCGGTAGTCATTGGTCTCTGCATTGAAAGCATACTGGATATTGCATTCTCCGACGATGCCGATATGGCGCACAACCTTGGTAGCTATATCCTGAAGCATCTTTATCTGTTCGTCGCTGAGAGATACTATCGGAGCCACGACTATCGACTCTCCGGTGTGTATGCCGAGCGGGTCGAAGTTCTCCATCGGTACTACTGTGAAGCAATGGTCGTTCGCATCCCTGATTACCTCAAATTCTATCTCTTTCCACCCTTTCAGAGATTCCTCCACGAGAATCTGCTTCGAATAAGCGAGGGCACTCTCGCAGTGACGCTTAAACTCTTCATCGTTCGTGCATATACCGCTGCCGAGACCGCCAAGTGCATACCCTGAACGCACCATTACCGGATAACCGATACGATGAGCCACCTCCAGGGCATCCTCTACGCTCTCCACAGCCTGAGATACCGGTGTCTTGACGTCTATTTCATTGAGTTTCTTTACGAAGAGGTCCCTGTCTTCTGTTATCATGATTGCCTCTACCGATGTGCCCAGCACTTTGACTCCATATTTGTCAAGCGTCCCATTGAGATAGAGTTCAGTGCCGCAGTTCAAGGCGGTCTGTCCTCCGAATGCAAGTAGTATTCCATCCGGTCGCTCCTTCTTGATCACCTCCTCTACAAAATGGGGAGTCACCGGCAGGAAATAAACCTGATCGGCCACTCCCTCAGAAGTCTGGATAGTAGCGATATTCGGATTGATCAACACTGTGGAAATACCCTCCTCGCGCAGTGCTTTCAGTGCCTGCGAACCGGAGTAGTCAAATTCGCCCGCCTGTCCGATCTTCAACGCACCGGAGCCGAGCAGCAAAACCTTCTTCATAATGTGTCTCAGTATTTTCTGGCACGGGGTATACCGTGCCTTTATCATTTTGCCTGCAAAATTACTAAAACTCCCTTAAATAAGCAACTTTCATCACCCCTTCTTATTATTATCTGTTTCAGAAACTGAACAGGCCCATCCCTTTCAATATCTTTTTACACCATGCCGAGTCTTCCGCATTATAGGTGTTTTTATATTTCCTTATCTCTTCCAACTGTTTTGGACCAAGCCTGTAGGCGCCCGTCTTACCCGGAACCTCTTTCTTTTTCAGACTTTTCCTTAACTCATATTCCGCCTTGAACCGGTCGGCAACCTCCACGTCAAAGAGCATTCCGCTCTTCTCGGGTTCCTGAAGCCTCCCGAACTTCAGTTTATGATAGGGGCCATTCTTCATGACTTTAACATACCCTTTTGCCGACTCCTCTATAAACTTTCCCCTTTCCTCATCTATACTCGCATGGAATTTCTCTACCGTTTCCTCATCTGTGAGGCCTGCCCCCTCCTTTTCCACAAATTCCTTCCACAACAGATTGAAACATCTTAATGTAGCCTCCGTATCTGCACTTGCCGAATGTGCCTCCTCTGCCGTGAAATCAAGTCCCAGATTATTCGCGCATACAAGCAGGGAAGGTATTGAGAAAGGACTGAGCCCCTCTTCGCGCCCCCGCATATACCAATACATATCCTTAACGTCGAGCACCTTCATATCTTCCAATCCCTCTACATCCGAGCGGCTCAGAACCCTTATGTCGTTTCCCAACGCAAAACCGGTGAGGGCGTAGGCCTCGCCAAGCAATTTCTCCACTTTCTCCTTCCTATCCCTGAAATGAGGCTTGTCCGCCACCATTTCTGGTGTGATGTGGTGTATGTCAGTCCGCCAGTCCTTTATATTCTCCGGTCGGTAATATTCGTGGTAGACCTCCTCCCCTTTCAAGTTGAATACCGACAGTTCGAGCAATTCCTCATTCTCGGTAAATTCAGCATCAAGACAATATATATTCATCGCAAAATCTTTTTCCTTTTATTCGAATCTTTCAATAGCCTTAATTATATATGCCTCCGGGTTCCTCTCCGCGAGCACACTCTTCAACTCCCCGAAGTATGGAAGTCGGCGTAGCAACCGGAATGTGAGTATATCAGCCTCTTCCGCAGTATTGACCTCTTCAGCCAATTCTACCGCCTTCTCAATATCCACCTCTTCAGGGGGAAACAGATAACTCGCCAGCAACCGTGATTCCCTGACGCTTTCATCACGCCATAACGCTTCCGCAAGTTCCATCGACAGTTCATGACTCCGTGCTATTTCGGCAATCTGAGGTAATTGCACACCGAATATTATCTTATGTGGAAATCCCGCCTTACGCAACGAATCCGCTACGATGCCATTACGGTATGCGAGAAATTGATGTTTTATATCCTTCAACATGCTCAATTATATTTTTAACTGCAAAATTACAAAATCCTGACAATTTTTTACCATGCTCATCTTATTCCCTTTCTCCTAAAAGATTTTTTAGAATATGGGCGCATTCCCGAAAACTATCACCAAGCCCTTCTTCCGATCATATCCCTTTTTTCGGATTATTTTATTAATTTTGCAGAAAGCAACCATATTTTCATTGAATGAGCAAACAACGTCAGTACATAGCCATTGACCTCAAATCTTTCTATGCCTCGGTGGAGTGCGTGGAACGGAATCTCGACCCTCTCGACACTTGTCTCGTGGTGGCTGATGCTTCTCGCACTGAAAAAACAATCTGTCTTGCCGTCTCTCCGGCTCTCAAGTCTTTCGGTACGGGCGGACGTCCCAGGTTGTTTGAGGTAATCGGGAAAATTCGTGAAGCCAACAGACATAGGGGAAACCGGGGGAAATCTTACTCTAAAGCCGCACTTGATGCCGACCCTTCCTTGGCCGTCGATTTTCTTGTCGTCCCTCCGCGTATGGCCTATTATATCGACTATAGCACACGTATATATAATGTGTATCTACGGTTTGTCTCTTCTGAGGATATACACGTATATTCCATTGATGAGGTTTTCATGGATGTCACTGATTATTTACCCTCTTATGGTCTCTCGGCCCACGACCTTGCCATGAAGATTATACGTGAGGTATTGTCAGAGACCGGTATAACAGCCACCGCCGGAATCGGAACCAATCTCTACCTCTGCAAGATTGCAATGGATATCGTGGCCAAGAAAATGCCCCCTGATAAAGACGGAGTGCGCATCGCCGAACTTGACGAAATGAGTTACCGGAAGAAACTTTGGGATCATACTCCCCTTACGGATTTCTGGCGTGTGGGGCACGGCATCGCCCAACGTCTGGCCCCCTACGGAATCCTTACAATGGGTGATATTGCTCACTGTTCCATCCAACATGAGGATTTCCTATACGGCATGTTCGGTGTGAACGCCGAACTCCTCATCGACCACGCCTGGGGATGGGAACCTGTACCTATGAGCATGGTAAAGGCATATCGGCCGTAGACAAAAAGCATCAGCAGCGGGCAGGTGCTTCATGAACCATACACTGCCGACAAAGCGCGCAACGTCATTATGGAGATGGCAGACGCCGTCTCTCTTGAACTGACCGAGAACAGGTTGATAACCGACCAGATTGTGCTTACCGTAGGCTATGATGTGGAATCGCTTACCGACCCTTTCATCCGAGCCCAATATTCGGGAAAAGTTTCAATCGACCGTTATGGCAGAAAGGTTCCGGCACATTCCCACGGCACGATCAATCTGCCGCTTCCCACCTCTTCAGGAAGCATCCTTACTTCAAAAACAGCCGAACTCTTTGACAGGATAGTCAATCCTATCCTGCTTATCCGCCGTCTTACCCTTTCCATAAACCGCCTCCGCCTCGAGGAAACATCAAAACCTAAGCCGAGGGTCGTCCAACTGGATTTGTTTACGGACTATGAGAAAGAGGAGGAGCGCATTAGGAAAGAGGACAGGGAACGCGAACGGGAACGACGCCGACAGGAGACTATCCTCAATATCAGGAAAAGATTTGGCAAGAACGCAATATTGAAAGGTATAAATTATGCAGAAGGCGCCACTCAGCGCGAACGCAACAAACAGATTGGAGGACACCATGAATAGATATGACGACATTATAAATTTGCCATACCCTTTTGAAAGCCGCCACCCGAGAATGCCTCTCGAGAAAAGGGCCGCTCAGTTTGCCCCCTTCTCAGCATTATCCGGGCATGGCGAGGCCATTGAGGAGACCGCAAGACGTGTGGAGGTGGAAAATTCATGATATTTCGCCACTATCCGCTTCGTTTCTTGGTTGGTTCTGAAATTTTGATTATATTTGCACCGTAACTGTCAATTGAAATTCTAATGAAAAAATATAATATCGCTGTGGCCGGTACCGGCTACGTCGGGTTATCCATTGCTACTCTGCTGGCCCAACATAACCATGTGACTGCCGTAGATGTCATTCCGGAGAAAGTCGAGAAAATCAACAACCTCATTTCTCCAATTCAGGATGATTATATAGAGAAATATCTTGCTGAAAAGGAACTTGACTTGACCGCCACTCTTGACGGTGCCGATGCGTATGCCGATGCCGATTTTGTGGTGATTGCTGCGCCCACTAACTACGACTCCCAGACTAACTATTTCGACACTCACCATATCGAGGATGTGATTGATCTGGTCCTTTCCGTAAATCCGGATGCCGTAATGATTATCAAATCAACCATCCCCGTAGGATACTGTCGTTCCCTCTATGTGAAATACGCGGAAAAAGGGGTAAGCAGATTCAATTTGCTTTTCTTCCCCGAATTCCTCCGTGAGAGTAAGGCCCTTTATGATAATCTCTACCCCTCGCGCATAATTGCGGGTGTTCCCAAAATTATCGACGACCCGAGATTCGCCGAAGAGAATGAGGCTATCAGGAAAGTGACTGATGTCAAATTCCTTGAAGAAGCCGCTCATACATTCGCCGAACTCCTTCAACAGGGTGCCGAGAAACCTGATATTGACGTGCTTTACATGGGTATGAAGGAAGCCGAGGCTGTCAAACTGTTTGCCAATACATATCTCGCCCTCCGGGTAAGTTACTTCAACGAACTTGACACTTACGCAGAGGTCAAGGGCCTTGACTCAAAAGCGATAATTGAAGGTGTAGGTCTCGACCCCCGTATAGGTTCGCATTATAACAATCCCTCTTTCGGCTACGGTGGCTACTGCCTTCCGAAAGATACTAAGCAGTTGCTCGCCAATTATGCCCACGTTCCGCAAAATATGATGAGCGCAATCGTTGAGAGCAACCGCACAAGAAAAGATTTCATTGCAGACCAGGTACTCCGTCTGGCCGGCTGGTACGGTTATAGCGAACACAATGCATTCCAGTTGAGCGAGGATGAGCCATGTGTCATCGGCGTGTACCGTCTTACAATGAAATCCAATTCCGACAACTTCCGCCAATCATCCATTCAGGGTGTCATGAAACGCATCAAGGCTAAAGGTGCCCAGGTCATCATCTATGAGCCCACTCTCGAAGACGGCTCAAAGTTCTTCGGCTCCCTTGTCGTTAACGACCTCAAGCGTTTCAAGGAGATGTCAAGCGCGATAGTGGCCAACAGATACGACAGTTCGCTTGACGATGTGGCTGAAAAGGTCTACACCAGAGATATTTTCAGGAGAGATTGATAATCCGATTTTTATTTTATGCTATGAAAGGAATTGTACTCGCAGGTGGTTCCGGCACCCGCTTATACCCTATTACGAAAGGTGTGTCAAAACAACTTCTCCCTGTCTTCGACAAGCCGATGGTATATTATCCCATCTCCACTTTGATGCTGGCAGGAATAAGGGATATTCTCATCATTTCAACTCCAAACGACCTCCCGGGATTCAAGCGTCTCCTCGGCGACGGCTCTGACTATGGCGTAAACTTCACATACGCCGAGCAACCCTCCCCCGACGGCCTCGCTCAGGCTTTCATAATCGGTAAAGAATTTATCGGTGATGATTCCGCCTGTCTTGTCTTGGGTGATAATATTTTTCACGGCGCCGGTTTCTCCTCAATTCTGAAGGATGCCGTGGATAATGCCGAGAAAAACGGTAAAGCCACAGTGTTCGGTTATTGGGTGAATGACCCGGAAAGATACGGTGTCGCTGAGTTTGACAAAGAGGGCAACTGCCTCTCCATTGAGGAAAAGCCTGAGCACCCCAAAAGCAATTACGCCGTAGTTGGACTGTACTTTTATCCGAATAAAGTTGTCGACATCGCGGCTTCTATCAAACCTTCCGCTCGTGGCGAACTGGAGATAACAACTGTCAATCAGGAATTTCTTAAGGATGGCGACCTTAAGGTAAAGACTCTCCCGCGAGGTTTCGCATGGCTTGACACAGGCACACATGATTCTCTCGCCGAAGCTTCCATTTATGTGGAGGTGCTCGAGAAAAGACAGGGTCTGAAAATCGCTTGTCTGGAGGGTATAGCCTATCGCCAAGGTTGGATAAGCAAGGAGAAGATGATCGAACTTGCAAAACCGATGCTTAAAAATCAATACGGCCAATATCTCCTTAAAGTTGTTGAGGAAATGGACCGTACCGACTCTCCGAATCTCGACTGATAAAAACTGAAACAACGTTTCAATTTCAAAATAATGAAAGTAATCAAAACAGATATTGAGGGGGTTGTGATTCTTGAGCCCCGTGTCTTCTCAGATGCCCGAGGTTATTTTCTCGAGAGTTACAATAAAAAGACTTTCGATGCGGAGGTCTGTCCCGTCGACTTCGTGCAGGACAACGAGTCATGCTCCTCACGTGGTGTGATGCGCGGTCTCCATTTCCAACGCCCTCCACACGCACAGGCTAAACTCGTGAGGTGCGTGCGTGGCGCCGTCCTCGATGTGGCTGTCGATATCAGGAAGGGCTCACCCACATACGGCAGATACGCCTCTTGTCTGCTCACTGAGGACAACCACCGACAGTTCTTCATTCCCCGTGGGTTCGCTCACGGTTTCGCCGTCCTCTCGGATATCGCCGTGTTCCAATATAAGTGCGACAACTATTACGCACCCGAGGCTGACGGTGGAATATCCATCGTCGACCCCTCCCTTGGGATTGACTGGCAGATGGACATCACGGAGGCTATCCTCTCCGACAAGGATACACGCCATCCCCTCCTCAAGGATTTTGACTCACCCTTCTCCCTCTGATCGGGGTCAGCCCGGCGTTGCCTCGAAGAATTCTTTTCCTTCTGCCGGCATTCCCGGGTGATGATTGTTTCATTGCGATGGTTTAGCCGTCATAATACAAACTTCCGAATGAAAAATAAATTGAGAATACTCGTGACCGGAGCAAACGGACAACTCGGCAACTGCATCCGAAATGCCGCAGCCGGCTCCGACGACGAATACATATTCACCGATGTCGACGATATCGACATAACGGACCCCGAGGCGGTGGACCTGGGGGTCTCCTGCAACAACATCGATGTAATCGTCAACTGTGCCGCCTACACCAACGTGGACAAGGCCGAGGAACAGCCGGAGTTCGCCGAACTCCTGAACGCCGCCGCTGTGCGTAATCTCGCAGAGGCTGCCAGGAAAAATGATGCGACTCTCATCCACATATCCACGGATTACGTGTTCGGCGGTAACGCCGGGAATACTCCGCATTCGGAGGAGGAGGCCGTGAACCCCACGGGGGTGTATGGAGTGACAAAACTACACGGTGAGCAGGCTGCCCTGGAGTCAGGTGCCAACGTGCTCATTTTCCGCACCGCATGGCTATACTCGGAGTATGGGAAGAATTTTGTCAAGACCATGCTCAATCTCACGGCCACAAAACCATCCCTCAACGTCGTATTCGACCAGATCGGCAGCCCGACCTACGCGCAGGACCTCGCCGATATGATTGTGGGGATAATCTCCCGGAGGGCATACGCCGACAATCCCGGTATCTACCACTATTCAAACGAGGGAGTATGCTCATGGTATGACTTCACGAAACACATCGCCGAGATGGCGGGGAATGACAGTTGCGATATCCAGCCCTGCCACAGCGATGAGTTCCCTTCACCCGTGGTGCGTCCCCCTTTCTCCGTCCTCGACAAGACAAAGGTCAAGGAGACATTTGGAGTCGCAGTCCCCTACTGGGTGGATTCTCTCCGCAAGTGCATCCGCAACCTCATGACCTCCTGACCATCTCCAAAACATTAAAGAACTTCCATAATGAAAAATATACTCATAACCGGCGGCGCGGGTTTCATCGGCTCACATGTGGTCCGCCTGTTCGTCAACAAATATCCCGACTACCGCATCGTCAATCTTGACAAACTCACATACGCCGGAAACCTCGCAAACCTCAAGGATATCGAGGATAAGCCTAACTATACGTTTGTTCGCGCTGACATCGCCGACCTTGAGGAGATGAGGCGCATAATCCGCCAATATGAGATCGACGGCATTATCCATCTCGCTGCCGAGAGCCATGTCGACCGCTCAATAAAGGATCCCTTCACTTTCGCACGCACAAACGTGATGGGCACGCTCGCACTGCTCCAGGCAGCCAAGGAATATTGGGAGGAGTCGCCTGAAAAATATGAGGGGAAACTATTCTACCACATCTCAACCGACGAGGTCTACGGCGCGCTTGAGCTGACACATCCCGAGGGTGTCCCCGCACCTTTCACTACAAAAGCCTCGAGCGAGGATGACATGGCATACGGCACCGAGTTCTTCGTAGAGACCACGAAGTACAATCCCCATTCGCCGTACTCCGCCTCCAAGGCCTCGAGCGACCATTTCGTCCGCGCATACCATGACACCTACGGTATGCCCACCCTCGTGACCAACTGCTCGAACAATTACGGGCCCTACCAGTTCCCCGAGAAACTAATCCCGCTTTTCATCAACAATATCAGGCACGGAAAGCCCCTGCCGGTCTATGGAAAGGGTGAGAACGTGCGTGACTGGCTATTCGTAGAGGACCATGCACGTGCGATCGACCTCATATTCCACAAGGGGAAGGTGGCCGAGACCTACAACATCGGCGGTTTCAACGAATGGAAGAACATCGACCTGATAAAGGTCATAATAAAGACGGTCGACCGTATGCTCGGGAATCCCGAGGGCACGTCGGAGAAACTCATCACCTTCGTGACCGACCGCCTCGGACACGACATGAGGTATGCCATTGATTCCCGCAAACTCCAGAGCGAACTCGGCTGGGAGCCCAGCCTCCAGTTTGAGGAGGGTATCGAGAAGACCGTGCGCTGGTATCTCGACAACCAGGAATGGATGGACAACATCACCTCCGGTGAATACGAGAAATACTACGCCTCAATGTACGGCGATAAGTGATTCCGCCTCTTCCGTCTTCCGGAGATTGATGTGGATTTACTTCCTACAACCATTTACCACTCAGTAATTTATTATAAAATTGGAGCCAATATCCCTCAGGGATATTGGCTCCAATTTTATAGCATATCGATTTATTCTTCTGTCTCGATTTATTCTTCTGTCGCTGTGGCGTCTGTCTCCTCGCTCAAAATATCAAGTTGCAGACGCACTGATTCCTCATGAATTGCCTGAAGTACCGTCTTCATGAAGTCGGCCGACATACCCATCAATACCGCTTCCCCAACCCTGCTGCGCATAAGGTCGTTGTAACGCCCTTCCTGAACGACAGGCATGGAGTGCTCCTTCTTGTATCTTCCTATCTTTCTTGCAATCTCCATACGGCGATTGAAAAGTTCGAGAAGATCATTGTCGACACGGTCTATCTGTTGGCGAAGATTCTGAAGGTTCTCAGTCTCCTGATTGGCATTACGCACCACGAGTGAACCGAGTATGAATTTCAATACCTCAGGTGTCACCTGCTGATTCTTGTCGCTCCATGCCTCATCCGGTGAACAATGGCTCTCTACCATAAGGCCGTCAAACTTCATATCAAGTGCCTGCTGGCAGAGCGGGCCTACGAGTTCACGTTTCCCTCCCATGTGACTGGGGTCGATTACTATAGGAAGGTTAGGCAGACGGCGATGAAGTTCAATAGGTATATGCCACTGCGGCGGATTGCGGTAGATGCTCTTTCCATAGAATGAGAAACCACGGTGTATGGCTCCAAGACGACGGATGCCGGCATTATAAAGACGCTCCAGCGCACCTATCCATAACTCTATATCAGGATTCACGGGATTCTTGACGAGCACAGGTATATCGGTTGCCCCTGCCTCCATGAGTGTATCGGCTATCTCCTGCACGGCAAAAGGATTAGCTGTAGTGCGCGCTCCTACCCAAAGGATGTCTACTCCTGCTTCAAGGGCATCAAGCACATGACTGCGCATCGCAACCTCTGTCGCAACTTTCATTCCGGTCTCCTCCTTAATTTTCTTCAACCATTCGAGACCTTCCTTTCCTATACCTTCGAAACCACCCGGTTTTGTACGTGGTTTCCAGATACCTGCACGGAATATCTTAACCCCTCCGCGTGCTAACTGTCGCGCAGTGGTCAATGTCTGTTCCTCTGTTTCCGCGCTACACGGTCCTGCCATAATCAGAGGTGTTCCCTCCTCTTCAAGACCTTCTACAATCGGTTTTAAATCTTCAAAAGCCATATTATATATTTAAAATTTCATCAGTTTCAATATCCCTCATTCATTTTTATCATGTAGGGATTGATTATTGTTTATCCTTCCACGCCTTTATCCGCTCCAGGGCTGTCTGCATCCTTTCCTCAGTTGCACACAAAGAGATTCTTATATAGCCCTCCCCGTTAGTGCCGAATATGAATCCCGGCACTAAGAATACTTTCGCTTCATGGAGCACTCGGTCTGCAAATGTTGCGCTGTCACCTGCTTCCTCCGGAAGTTTCCCCCAAAGGAATAACCCCCTCTGTTTTTCATCGAATCTGCATCCTAAAGCCTCCATAATTTTTTCTGCCACCTTTCTGCGCTGCCAATAGACGGAGTTCAATTCCTTATACCATGAATCATCAAGATCAAGTGCCTTTATGGCGGCCTCCATGACCGGCTTGAATTGGCCTGAATCTATATTCGACTTCATTTTCCTTATCCACGTGATGAATTCGGAATTTGAACTTACCATACCCATACGCCAGCCCGACATATTATGACTCTTGCTTAAGGAATTCAGTTCCACAGCAATATCCTTGGCCCCTTCTATCTCAAGAATTGACATGGGATTGTCGTTGAGTATGAAACTGTAAGGATTGTCATGTGCGATGACGATGTTATGACGTTTTCCAAATTCTATCAATTTAGCAAAAAGCTCGCGGCTTGCGAGTGCTCCGGTAGGCATATTGGGATAATTTACCCACATGAGTTTTACGCCTCCCTTCATGGCAATCTCCTCAAGTTGTTCAAAATCGGGTTGCCAGTTTTCCTCGGCCTTCAGATCGTATGCGATGACTTCAGCACCCAGCATCTTGTTGACTCCGGTATAAGTCATATAACCGGGATTGGGCACAAGCACCTTATCTCCGGGATTCAGGAAAGCGAGACCAACATGAAGCACACCCTCCTTAGAACCTATAAGAGGGAGAATTTCCTTATCCGGCTCAAGATCCACATTATAGTGCCGTTTGTACCATCTGCTCATCGCCCTGCGCAACTCCGGCAGTCCTGCTGCAATCTGATACGAGTGATTTCCCGGTGTATTCGCCGACTCGCATAGAGTCTCCACTACTTCCAGTGCGGGCATACGGTCAGGTCCTCCTACACCCAGTGAGACCACGTCCTCACCGGCGGCATTCATACCGGCTACCTCACGCATCTTTCCGGCAAACCAGTATTCCTTTATTTCATCTACCCTCTTAGCTGGGTTAATTTTATTTTCCATCTTTTTCTGTGTTGTTGACGTGTCAGTTGATACCCACTCTCTCTACATATTCACCCAAGATACGGAATTCATTTGTCAATGGCCTGATTGCCTGAAGTGATTGCCTGTACCTGAAATAGGAAGAGAAAGTAAGGTCTGCATAAAATCTGTATTCCCATTCCCGGCCTACTACCGGAAGTGACTGAATCTTGGTAAGGTTTATATCGTAAAACGATAGTATTGTAAGCACCTTGGAAAGGGCTCCATGATTATGCGGAAGAGTGAAGACTATGCTTGCCTTGTTAAGTTCCTGTTCTCCCGGCCTCATGTCTGAGGCAAGAAGAGGGTCGGCAAGTATCAGGAAACGGGTGAAGTTTCTCTTATTTGTCTCGATCCCCTTTTCAAGAATGTCAAGACCATAAAAGTTGGCTGCATATTCGCTGCATATTGCTGCATGCCCCCTGAGATTATCCCGGGCTATCTCCTCCGCGCTCCCCGCCGTATCGTATTTCTCCACCTTCCTCATGTGGGGATGTCTTCTAAGATATTGCTCACATTGCGACAAAGCCATAGGATGGGAATTTACCTCACTTATCGTTTCTATCGTATCCCCCGGAAGAGCACAAAGCACATGACTTATTCTGACCGAGTGCTCTCCTATTATGGTATGGTTGCTCTGCCTCAACAGTTCATGGTTGGCAAGAAGACTTCCGGCTATCGTATTTTCTATGGCCACGATTCCAAGTAAAGACGCATCCGTACTAAGGGCATCAAACAATGCGGGAAATGTCTCAAACGGTACAGTCTCCACCTCCTTGCCATCGAAATACTGACGTGCGGCTGCGTCATGATAACATCCTGACGCCCCTTGTATCGCCACTCTTGTCAGATGATTCTTCTCTTTTTGCATCTCTTTTATCGCTCTATTGGTCTGTTCTTAATTCCTCAAAAGTTCTTTTATCCTCTCTTTTTCAATGCCTCGGCGTGAGGAGTAGTCCTCAAGTTGGTCATCATCTATCTCCCCTACCACAAAATAGCGGGCTTCCGGGGAGGCGAGATATAGGCCGCTTACCGTTGCCGATGGATACATGGCTCCATTCTCCGTGACTATGATCCCCATTTCTTCCATGGGCAGTTTGGAGGATAACTCTCTGTTCAGCAACTGGTCCGGAATCATAGGATAACCAATCGCAGGACGTATCCCACGATAGTCTCCCCTCAACAGATCAGCCACTTCCTTTGTACCACCCCTTTCATACCCCCAATATTTCCGACGGATTTCACTATGCCACCATTCGGAGGACGCCTCTGCGAGCCTGTCTGCCAATGACTGGCGAAGTAGCGCTCCGTAGGAATCTCCCGCCTCCTTAAGTCTCTTGCTTTCGTCCGATAGGTAATGTCCCGCTGTCACTACAAATGCTCCGACGTAATCCTCCTCAGCCACAAAGTCTGTCAGGCAAAGATAGTCCGAACCCGCTTTCTGTTGTCGAAGCATTGGCAAAACTGTATTCCCACCATCCTCATCTCTCAACACGAGGTCGTCACATCTCTTTTCTGTCCGGAAGAATCTTACAGCCGCTTTTCCGTCAAAGGGTTCCCCTTCAAGCATCTCGGAAAGCAATATTCTTGCGTCTTTATAGAGTTTAAGTGCCTCTAATCCCTTGTCTTCCTCATCCGGCCGCAATGTAGCGCGCCATACGGTCTCGCATTCCTCACATATATGGTATGGGAAATTCTTAAGGAAACTTCCTGTCAACCTCCATGCATGGAAAAACATCTTCCAATTGATGAAGGGGATTATCGCCTTGAGCGGAATATCCACTACGACAGTCTCCGAAAGAGTCATTTCCGGAGCCGGTGAGGATGTCACATCCTTTAAGGCTGTTTTCTCTCTCGCTTCCGTTATAGAGACAGTACCCTCGGATTTGCCGGTATACGCGGCACGGATATCCACATACTCTTTGCGTATTGAAGAGATATATTCTGCTGAAGTAGCCGGATTGAGAAGGCGGCTCGCTACCAAAGGATTTTGGGCTGCATCCGTAGCGTGAACCACTACACCGCTATATTCGGGAGAGATTTTCACTGCCGTATGAAGCCGTGAGGTGGTTGCGCCTCCCACCATCACAGGCACGTTTATTCCCTCTTTCTCAAACTCCCTTACGACATTTACCATTTCCGAAAGTGAGGGTGTGATCAGTCCTGAGAGACAGACGATATCCGGCTTCTCCTTTAAGACAGTTGCCACTATCTTCTCCGCAGGAACCATGACTCCGAGGTCTATGACCTCGAAATTATTACATGACAACACAATGGATACTATATTCTTCCCTATGTCATGCACGTCTCCCTTCACTGTTGCGAAGACAATTTTGCCTGCTTTAGGCGAGTCGTCATCACCCCTCCCCTTTTCCATATACGGACGGAGTATATCCACGGCCTGCTTCATCGTCCGGGCGGTCTTCACAACCTGCGGCAGAAACATCTTTCCCTCTCCGAATAACCGGCCGACATGATTCATCCCCTCCATAAGAGGCCCTTCGATAATCTTGACAGCCTCCCCATATTCTTTCATTGCCTCCTCAAGGTCCGGCAAAAGATATTTTGAATCCCCTCTGACGATTGAATTGGCCAGTCGGTCTCCCACTGTCAATGTTGCATCGTTTCTGCTTCCATCCTCCCTCATCTTGTCGGAAGCCTTTTCATCCATGGCTACGGAGGCAAGGTCTTCTGCTGCGTCGTCCCGTCGCGCCAGGACAACATCTTCAAGGAGTCGGCGAAGTGAAGGCTCTATCTCCTCGTAGGTCACGGAAGAAGAGGGGTTAACTATACCCATATCCAATCCTGCCGCAATGGCATGGTAAAGGAAGACGGCGTGCATGGCCTCCCTGAGATAATTCTTGCCCCTGAATGCGAACGAGAGATTGCTTACTCCACCGCTTGTCCGCGCTCCAGGAAGATTATGCTTTATCCATTCCACGGCACGGATGAAGTCAATTCCATAACGGTTATGTTCCTCAATACCTGTTGCCACAGCCATTATGTTGACGTCGAAGATAATATCATCGGGCTGATAACCGCATTTTTCCGTCAGGATTCGGTAAGCCCTCCGGCTGACCTCTATTTTCCTTTCAAAAGTATCAGCCTGCCCCTCCTCATCGAAGGCCATAACGATGACCGCCGCTCCAAGTTCCCGGATTCGCCGTGCCTTGCTTATGAAACGCTCCTCCCCTTCCTTCAGGGAAATTGAGTTTACTATCCCTTTCCCTTGCATATTCTTGAGGCCACTTTCCACGACATCCCATTCTGATGAATCTATCATGATAGGGACTTTCGCTATCGACGGCTCCGATCCGATATATCTGAGGAAATGAATCATCTCCTCACGGGCATCCAACATGGCGTCATCCATATTGATATCTATCACCATCGCCCCGTCTTCTACCTGACGGGATGCTATCGAAATCGCCTCCTCATATTTCTTTTCCTTAATCAGACGAAGGAATTTACGTGAACCGGCAACGTTACAACGTTCACCTACATTCAGGAAATTATTCTCAGGCAGAACCTCCACAAGATCCAACCCTGATATACGCAATGCAGGCCTGAGTCTCATCCTTCTGTGTGGCTCGGCTGCGCTGACTTGTCTGGCCACTTCCGCTATATGTTCAGGTGTGGTGCCGCAGCATCCTCCCGCGATGTTCAGCAGCCCTTCCCTCATCATATTTCCCATCTGTTCCCCGAAGTCGGCTGGAAGTTCCTTGTATTCCCCCAATTCATCCGGTAGTCCGGCATTGGGATGCGCACTTATGAAATGACGTGTGCAATGACCCAGTTCGCGTAAGTAATGGATCATATCAGCAGCCCCGAAACCACAATTGAGTCCGAGCGACAATACATTATCATAGTTCTCCACTGTGGCTGCAAATGCTGCGAGAGTTTGTCCGGAAAGTGTGCGCCCGGCCTTATCCGAGATTGTGGCCGAAATCATTATCGGCAAAGCGACACCTTTCTCTCGCATCACCGTATTGGCAGCGTCAAGACCGGCCTTCAGATTGAGTGTGTCAAACACTGTCTCAAACAGCAGTATGTCAACTCCTCCTTCTATAAGTCCGGCTACTTGATTGGAATACGCCTCATATAAATCATCATAACTGATATTCCTGTATGCGGGATCATTTACGTCCGGACTCATTGATGCGGTCCTGTTTGTCGGGCCTATCGACCCTGCCACAAGCGCTCTTCCTCCCCATCTCCTTGCTGAACCTTTTTCAGATGCCTGTCGTGCTATGGAGGCTCCTTGACGGTTTATCTCCCTGATTATTTCAGGCATGGTATCAAGCCCATAATCGGAAAGCGATACTGAATTGGCGTTGAACGTATTTGTCGAGATTATGTCCGCCCCTGATTCAAGATACATCTCATGAATCCTGCGGATATCATCCTCCCGGGTCAAGTTGAGAATATCATTGCAGCCCCCAAGCCTTACCTCATGACGGGAGAACCTATCTCCCCTGAAATCTTCCTCTTTCAGGCCAAGACGCTGAATCATCGTGCCCATTGCTCCGTCAAGCACAAGCACATTCTTCTCCAATATCTCCTTTAGTTCTTTTGTTTCCAATTTATGCTTTCCTTAATTTAATTTCTCAGAATACTTTCTCGGCGATTTTCTGAACACTGTCTGACACACTCATTGTATAGAAATGGAGCCCGGGAGCACCGTTTTCCAGTAGCTCCTTGCTCTGGCGGATTGTCCATTCCACTCCTGCCTCCTTCACCTCATCATCATTCTTGCTCTCCCTTATCCTTTCGGCAAGTTCCTCCGGAATATCCGCCCTGAAAGTCTTGGGAAGTAATGAAAGGTGCGCTTTTCTCGCTACAGGCTTCAAACCCGGAAAGATAGGTACGTCTATCCCGGCCTCGCGGCATTTCTTCACAAAACTGAAATATTTTTCGTTGTCAAAAAACATCTGTGTGACCAGATAGTCCGCGCCATTCTCCACTTTTTTCTTGAGGTAATGGATATCCGATTCCATGTTCGGTGCCTCCTCATGTTTCTCAGGATAGCAGGCCATTCCGTAAGAAAACGGAGTCTCTATCCCCTGTATGCGTGTCCCTTCCAGACCTACCCCCTGATTGAAGAGATTTATCTGGTCCTGAAGATCGGTGGCATGATCATGATAGAGAGTGGGGTCAGGCAATACTGCTCCCCCCTTTTCATCCCCTCTCAACACAAGGAGATTGTTTATGCCGAGGAAGTTGAGATCAAGCAGTGCGTATTCCGTCTCCTCTTTGGTGAAACCTTTGCAGATGATATGCGGAACGGGTATCAACCCGTAACGGTTCTGTATGGCTGCGGCTATCGCCACTGTGCCGGGTCGCTTCAATACGCTTACCCTTCGCAGTGAACCGTCTGGCTGCTCCTTATATACATATTCACTGTGGTGGGAGGTTATGTTTACAAACTTAGGATCAAATCTCTTAAGTTTCTCGATTATCCCGAATACCTTGCTTATACTGTTTCCTTTCAGCGGTGGTAATATTTCAAAAGAAAATACCGGATTCCGGCTTTCATTAATTATGTCGATTATCCTCATTTTCTATTTTTATTTAATTTGGAGACAGCCTCCCGGAGACGGCTAAGAACTTCCTCGACTGTGCTGCGCGGTGCCGCTACATTCAGACGCATGAGCCCCGCGCCCTCCTTGCCGAACATCTCTCCGTCATTGAGCGCAACTCGGGCACCGTTTATGAAAAGGTCAAGAAGCTCTGCATGGCTCAATCCAAGTTCACGGCAATCAAGCCACACCAGGAAAGAGGCATCCGGACGCAAGGCCTTCACTCCGGGAATATTTTCCCGGCAATAGTCTTCCGCGAAACGGATGTTATCCTCTACATAGCGTATCATCTCCTTACGCCATTCCTCCCCCTCCCTATATGCCGCTATTGTCGCGATATGCGATAGCAGAGGGGCGTCACCGAACTCATTGGCTGCGAGCCAACCGTAGAATCTGTCTCTTATCCTTTTGTCCGGAACGACGGAGAACGAACTTACTATACCCGGTATGTTGAAGGTCTTTGACGGAGCACAGAACGTTATGCTGTTTGATGCCGCATCCTCGCTTACTGTCTGAAACGGCACATGCCGTTTTCCCCACAAAGCCATATCGGCATGTATCTCATCCGAGACGACAAGCAGTTTCTTCCTCTTACTTATTTCCGCAAGTCGCGCGAGTTCTTCTGCCGTCCACATCCTCCCGCCGGGATTGTGAGGATTTGACAGAAGTAGGAGTCCACCCTCCGTCTCGAGAGCCTCGAGCGAGTCATAGTCTATTTGATACCTGTGTTCCTCATCCTCAAGCATGGGGACGTTCACTACGTGACGACCGTTTTCTACAGCCGTGATTCTGAAGGGATGATACACCGGAGGCATTATCACCACATCGTCTCCCGGTTTGGTAAATACGTTTATCACCATACCGATACCCTTCACAATACCGGGGATATAGGAAATCCAATCAGGATTTATTTCCCAATCATGGAGTTTCCTCTCCCAGTCGATGATTGCCGGACGGTAATCGGCCGGCTCTATGGTATATCCCAATATAGGGTTGCTTTCTATCCTGTCTATGAGCGCCTGACGTATGAAGTCCGGAGTCGCGAAATCCATATCTGCCACCCAGGCCGACAGCAAATCGGGTCGCCCGAAACGTTCCTGAAGGCTATCGGTCTTCAATGCTCCCGTTCCTCGGCGTTCTATCTCTTGATCAAAATCATATTTTCCCATGGCAATGCTAAAATTATTATTTTGAAGTCGCTGCAGCTATAGCCTGACTGAGGTCGGCATATATATCCTCCGGATCCTCAAGACCTATCGACAGACGGATGGTGGTGGGCTTTATGTCCATTGCTGCTCTCTCTGCCTCGGAGAATGGCCCGAATATGGTGCTTGCCGGATGTATTGCAAGCGTACGGTTATCAAAAAGATTTGTCGCACGGTGTACCAGTTTCAAGGCGTTGATGAATTTGAAGCACTGCTCTGCATCAGCAAGTTCAAATGTGATCATTGCCCCTCCCCTGTCGCCATACAATTCCTTGAACAACGCATGGTCGGGATGACTCTCAAGACCGGGATAGCCTATCCCTTTCACTCCCGGTGTCGATTCCAACTTCCTTGCGATTTTCATCGCCGAGTCCGACTGTCGGTCATAGCGCACATTCAATGTCTCCAGCCCAAGCGTCTGCATATAGGCGGCATGGGGGGTCATATACCCTCCGAGATTGAATATGGCGTCTTTTTTTATCAGCCGGGATATCTCGGGAAAATGACCGTAGTCAATGATCAGACCGCCGAGACTCGTTGCTCCCCCAGAGATATATTTTGTCGACGACACCACCTGGAAGTCTATGCCAAGTGATTCACCGTCAAATTGGGTGAAGGGTATCATAGTCGTGTCTGCTATCAATGGTATGCGGTAGGCAGCGGCTATTTTCGAAAGTTCCCTGATATCCGCCACCTCAGTCTGCGGATTGGTTACGGTTTCCAAAAATATGCACGCCGTATTGCGGTCCACTACTTTCTCTACCAGTTGAGGGTCGGTAAGATCGGTGAGACGTGCCTCTACTCCGAAGCGACGCAGAGTATTGGTCAGAAGGAGATAAGTGTTGCCAAAAAGATGGCGCGAACTGACAACATTCTGCCCTGCCTGCACCGTGGAGAGCAGCATCGCGCTGATGGCTGCCATTCCCGAGGTAAAGGCACTCACCTCCCGGGCACCAGTCAGTCCTCGTATGATTTCCTCAAAATGAGTCACGGTAGGATTAAGCACCCTTGAATAGTCAGGAGCATTGGTCCTCCCACAGAATGCATCCGCCATGACCGCGGCATTGTCAAACTCGTAGGCCATGGTATGATACACCGGCATTTGCAGAGCGTCAAAAGCATCTCTACGTTGATAGGGTGTATGGATGGCTCTTGTTGTTTCCTTCATGATGATTTTTTTCTGCGTTTCCCGGAGCTGAAAAGCTACCTCCGGAATTGGTTGATTACACTCTCCCGCGGAAGCGATTGACGCGAGAGCGAAAATATTCTACAAAGTTAACGTTTTACGTTCAAAAAACCATGCTGAAAGTGTAAAAAAAATAAAAATCACGCCCTATTTATGCAATAAGACGTGATTTATTTGTATATTTATAATAAAAACTTACCTTTTATATCGGCTTTCCTTTATTTTATATCATCAAGAACCGGATTGGGTGTGGTGTAATCCTTTATCTTGTCCATATAATATTTCCGGAAATCATTCCATTTGTAGTACGGTCCGTTCTCGCGGTCAAGAGGAAGAGTCATCTCACGTTCGTTGAGAAGAACCTTGACGAGCACGTCGTCTGTCCCTGTCGTTCCGGGTTTACGGTAAAATATCATCTGGATATTACCCGCCATGGGCACTGCAAGATATTCATGCCACCCTGATTCCGCCACCATCTCAAGATCATTGATCTCTTCTCCGAAGTTATTCAACTCCAACAGACAGGAAAGTGGCATGACGATTGTATCATGGCCATATCGGAGATTGACGCTGGGGGTTGTTGAGTTCATGGCCGTGTCTGCACTCTCTATAATATTGTTGAGCACATTCGCCTGTGAGAATGGAACACGGTTGTTGGTGAGTTTGGAGTTACCGCTGCGCAGGAACCAGTTGACATTGCGGACCGCCCACTGCTCCTGAACCTCCTCCGGTGTGAACACCTCTTCAGCAAGCCAAGGTTGCGTCGAGTGGCTCTGCGCATTTATCAGCACTGAGAAAAGAGAGGGGAAAAGCTTATCACTTATGCTGTCGCGTGCATATTCGGGATCATTTATGAGTTTCTTGAGATACTCCCCTTTGTTGGCATGGCGTTTGTTGAATGCTTTTTGGGCCGCTACCACTTCCGGTGTCTTACGGAGATCGTATGCCACTGTGTCATCATAATCCATATACCACATTGTAGCGCGACTTGCATCTGTCTTCACATTGATATCCGGTACAACTGCCTGTATACCGTTCAATCCGTTGAACATGGAGAGAATCGAGCGTATTATCACCGTGGATTTCGCATCTATATTGGTTTCCGGTGTGAAGACTTCAGGATAATTGGTAGCCATACGCTTCCCTATACCCTTATGCTGGAGAGCACCGTTGTCTGAGAGTTCACCCTCCCGCTTCTGAACGTCTTCCCTAATCTGCTTTACGGCCTCAAACGTCCTCTTCCCGAGAGGAGTGAGTTTCCCTGCCTTATCTGCCTTATTCAGGATTTCGTATGCCCTGTCATACTGCTTGTAACCGATGAGCCATCGTGAGCCGTGGCGGCCGTAATGCTCGATATGGAAAGGCTTGTAACCTTCCGGAGCCGGTGTAAGGGTCGGTGGAGTCTCATTGAGCCAAGGGTAACAATGATAGTTTCCTCCGCTCTGACGGTAGGTGACATCTGCTTCGGTCAGGGTCTTGACCGGCTGGTTGACTACTTCCGGCTTCTTTTTCTTTGCATTGATACCGGTTGCCCCCATAACAAGGGCGAGAGTCAGAATCGAAGTGCTGATAAGGTTTTTCTTCATGTCTGTATTTTCAAGGTTAGATTTTTACCGCCGTCGTTTTTACGGCATTTAATTTCACGTCCCAAATTTACGAATTATTCCTCAATTATACAAATATACTATTACCCCCTTATATTGCTGCTCTTTAAAAATTTCAATACTGATGATTTTTCTTCCCTTATGCTTTTATTGAGCGTCTAAACATGTAAGCACCTGAAGATGATTATATTCGCGTGGTAGTGACCATACACCTTTACCCCCTTTCGAAGGTGCCTGTGGTGCATAATCCCAGTAATTGACCCATCCTAATGTCACGGAATTGCCTTTCGCATCATCATAGTCCTGAAATACTCGCGATGCGTAATAATCCAGACCATCGTCAACATACAGAGGCTCTGAATAAGGATGATCGGGATAAGATCCTCAGATTCGGCTCCTCCCCAACTGTAGGCAAGGTAACGCCCGTCTCTCTTGACAAGTCCGCATGGATCGCCTATCCACCTGTGGGAAGGGGTAAAATGATATTGCGGACGATAGGGTTCTTGGTAAAGAGAATAAAATACTCCCTCCCGGGAATACTTTTAAATTAAAGCGTCGTAGTTTATAGCGAATTTATTTAGTTTCAAATTGATTTCTAATAAATATTGATTAATTTTGCAGTTTCAAACAACTGTATGAATATTTCTTAAATGGAAGATAACACAAACAGAGCGGTTTTCGCTTCTAAATTCGCTGCGATAGCCACAACTGTCGGGTCGGCTGTTGGACTTGGCAATATATGGCGATTCCCCTATGAGGCCGGTGTACACGGCGGGGGCGCTTTTATGATTTGCTACATGATTTTCGCTTTCCTAATCGGTGTGCCTGTGCTTTGCGCTGAATACAGTATGGGAAGAGCGACAAGAAGTAATATTTTCGGCGCTTACGCCAAACTCGCGCCTGGAAAGAATTTCCATTTCGCCGGATACCTCGGTATCATTGCTTCTCTACTCATCCTGAGTTTCTATTCTGTTGTGGCCGGGTGGACCGTGGAATATTGCCTCGCTTCGATTTCCGGGCAATTGGATTTTTCTGACAAAGAGGTGGGACATACCCAGTTCCTTGCACTAACAACCGGTTGGAGACCTCTGATCTGGACCATACTTTTCCTTTTGGTCAATAATTTCATTCTCATCAGAGGTGTGACTAAAGGTATTGAGCGTGCTTCAAATATTCTAATGCCGATCCTTTTCCTCCTTCTCATTGCATTCTGCATCAATTCTATCACTCTCCCGGGTTGTGCCGAGGGTCTCTCTTTCCTTTTCAAACCCGATTTCAGCAAGATTAACTCTTCTGTACTTTTGGGAGCCCTCGGTCAGGCGTTCTTTTCAATGAGCCTCGGATTGGGGTGCATGATGACCTACGCTTCATATTTTACGAAAGAGACTCGGTTGGGTCGTACCGCACTGATCACCTCAATTCTTGACACTCTTGTGGCCATATTGGCCGGAATCATCATATTTCCCGCTGTCTTCTCTTTCGGCCTTTCTCCCGAAGCCGGCCCGACTTTGGTTTTCGAGGTCCTCCCTTACATATTTAATCAACTCCCGGCCGGTACCCTTTGGTCAACATTTTTCTTTCTCCTGCTATTCCTCGCTTCACTCACCTCTACCGTATCGATGAGTGAGATCTCAATCACATTCTTTTGTGAGGAGAAAAAGATGTCAAGGAGAAAAGCCACTCTTTGCTCTGCCTTCATCAGCGTTTTCGGAGGTTTGCTGTGTGCCTTAAGTTTCGGTCCTTTGTCGGAAACCAAAATATTCGGAATGACTTTCTTCAACCTCTTTGACTACATATCCTCTAACGTCTGTCTTCCTATAGGTGGTATGGTCTGTTCTTTCTTTGTCGGTTGGCTTATGGACAGGAAGATTCTCAAAAGCGAATTGACCAACAACGGCAAATATCGAATGGCGGTTCTCCCTATCCTCGTATTCTTCCTCAAATGGATTTGCCCGGCTGCTATTTTCCTTGTCTTCCTCAATTCCATCGGTATAATATGAAATGGATTTACCAAATCCGGATATAAAAAAACAAAATCCGACCATTCGAGATAATTGGTCGGATTTTGTTTTTTATCCTCTTCTTGCATGATGTGTCTCAGGGCATGTTGCCAGTGCTTATCCTATTTCTCTTCTCTCTGAATGTCATGAGCCATAATAGCATTATCACAAATGAATAGGCCGAAAATATCAACCATGGCCATTCCCACTCTCCCATGAATAGGCGCATTGTCTTTCCTGTCACCTCCGATGTCACCATCTCCCAACGGCACCAGTGATTCACTATCGCTCCTGCACAAAGCGTTCCGGAAGTAGCGCCGATACCGTTGCTCATAAACATCATCAGTCCTTGTGCGAAACCCTTCATCCCCTCAGGCGATATTTTCTGTATGTGGATATGACCGGCAATGGTTATAAAATTGAATGCTATTCCATACATTATCATCGAACCTACCAAAAGCCACACACCTCCTGACGGATTACCGAAACCGAACATCAGGAAACGTAATGACCACGCCAGTAGACCAAGAGCGTACACTCCACGTATTCCCGCATTGCCGAGCATGAAACCTACTAAAAGAATACATGCGGCTTCCGAGATCTGTGACAAGGAGAACAACATTGTTGCATTCCCGGAGGCAAGGGAGCGTGAATATTCCTCTATCCCCATGAAATGGGTGATGAAGGGGGTGGCATATCCATTTGATATTTGAAGGCATACTCCCGAGAATATCACGAATACAAGAAATGTCGTCATACCCTTTGTTCCGAACATTATACGGAGAGATTCTCTGAATCCGATATGATGTTCCCCCTCCTCCTTACGGACATACCCATCTTTTATCCTTGGAATACTGAATGTGTAGATCCCGGTGACCACACACACTATACCGCTGCACAACAACTGCATGGCATTGTATTGAAATCTTAATGACGAGGCTTCATTAGAGTCAGACAGAGTGAAACCAAGATGTCCGTTTTGCCAATAGGCTGAATTGACAAACCACATGGCTGCCACGAATCCTACCGTTCCCCATATCCTTATTCCCGGAAATGCCTTAGCCGTATCAAGCCCCCGGTTTGTGAGGATACCGAATGTTGATGTATTGGCCAGTGCCATGGTCGGCATATAAAGGCCCAGGAATAAAAGATAAAGCGGATAGAGCACCTTAAATTCAAGATGCGTATGTGTCATTCCGTAACGCCACATCATGAACATGACGATACCTCCGCCGAAGTGGCATAACGACAGGAGGAGTTCTGGCCGTCCGCTCCTGTCGGCCATACGTCCGAACAAAGGGGGTGTCAATATGGAGACGATCCCAATCGCTGCATAAAACCAGGCTATGTCGCCTCCCAATCCCCCGGCTCCCAAGAATTGTCCGAGACACGTGAGGTAACATCCCCATATCCCGAATTGAAGAAAATACAGTATCGCAAGACGTAGTTTCATGTAGGATTATACTTTTCAGAATTTGAATTCCACCCCACCCATCAAAGTCGTACCGGGCATGGGGCATCCGTAAATAATCTGGTAATGCTTATTGAATATGTTATCCAGTTTTAACGACAGGGTCAAAGGTACAATTCCTTCAAGAGTATAAGATACCCTTGCGTTTACAAGTGTATAACTCTCCCTTGACCCCTCCGGATTGCCGTTCTTCATACTCCAGACGCTCATATCCTCGAGTGTGATACTCACCGGACCCGGAGAATAAGCAACCTCCACATCCAGTTTATTCTTCGGGGAATAAAGGTTATCCGAGTCTGTATGGAGATACGACCATGAGGCTCCGGCTGACAGATTGTCAAGTATACTGTATGATGTCTCTATTTCAAAACCTTTGTTATGGAATTTACCGGTATTGACATTCCTCGGCCTACCGTCTATCCTGACGGTCTGAATCATATTCTTCCCGTCAATATAGAATAGAGCGCCTCCCAACATGAGTTTCCCTCCAAGCACGTGCTGGCGATAACTCAATTCATAATTCAACATATATTCCGGCTTCAAATCAGGATTCGCCGGTGCATAAAGATAGAGTTCCCTTATGTTGGGTGCCCTGAAACCCTTACTGAACGAACCTTTTATCTGTGAGGATTCCGTAGGCCGGATAATGAAACCTCCCTGCGGAACCCATACGTTGCCGTATACTGAACCATGTTGAAGGCGTACCCCTCCGTTTATGTTTAAGACATCATTGAAGAATCCCTGCTGCATCATTAGATACCCCGCTATCTCGTTCACATGATGCTCCGCCTCTGATGTGCGTATCGATTCATCTCCCTTATCCGTATTCCATACATGTCCTCCCCAATGCTGGAAATCCACTCCTGCCGACAATATGTTGGATTGCCAAAGATAGAACGACTCGTAGGCGGTGAATCCCATATTGTAGTCTGTGGAATGAAACAGATAGTCACGCGGTGCCGTGCCGGGGGTGTTGCCATCGTCTACATTGTTTCTGCCCCAATTTATATACCCCTGCACTCCCCCGTCACAATTCCCGTAGTTATTTTTCACATACAATCCCCCTGTTCCCCGGAATACGTCCGTCCACATATTTTCAAGCGGCGCCTGTAAGGTTCCGGGATTATTGGCGTGGGTCTGGGTCATATCTATCATTCCAGCCACACTCCATTTCTCCGAAACGGCATACTTCAGTTGTGCAAACTCATTTGCAAGCCAAAAACTGCTCCCGGCTCTGTTGCCATTGCTCCTGTCAAGTTGTCCGGACAGTGTGGCTGAGAATCTACCTTTCTTATATCCTGAAGAGAGGGCGAATTTTTGCGTCGAGAAAGATCCGAACATCGCTCTTGCCCTTCCCGTCAACCCGTCTTGCTTCTGGATATGCGTCACCAAATTGATCGACCCTCCCATTGCATTCGAACCGTAAAGTAGAGACGAAGGACCCTTGACTACCTCCACCTTTTCAATCCCGTTGGCAACGTATGTGTCTGCCAAAGAATGTCCGTACACGCCGGCCCACTGAGGTTGCCCGTCTATCATGAAGAGAACCTTGTTCCCCTGACCTACACCTCTTATATTGACTTCACCAGCGCTTCCTCCGGATACCCCATAACCGGCAAAACCCCTCTCTGTGACAAACAGACCGGGAACTTTTGACACAAGCACCGGCAACAACGAACTTTCCCCCGATTTCTCTATCTCTCCTGCCGTGACCTGCGTAACATTCAGCGGTATCAAATCAGGATCTATTTTCAGTGGAGCGCTTACTACAACCTCCTTAAGCACGGTTGTATCACGCGGATTCTCGCTTCCATAACAGATAAAGCCCCCGGTCGAAAGTAGCGCAAACAATACTATCTTATTCATTTAAGTTATTATTTTTAGATATTAGTTTATTTTGCGCAAAATTAACTAAATAATTTGAATTTCTCATCATATTCAGTTAACTTTGCACAATAATTTACTTAATTTCATTATGACAGACTCTGAAATTGAATTCTTCGACCGTCTCGCTCCGGGATGGGATAAAGCGGAAGTCCGTTCGACTCCTGCTCGTATCAACGCAATTCTTGATTATCTCAATATAGAAAAAAATATGAGTGTGCTTG
Source organism: uncultured Porphyromonadaceae bacterium (assembly GCA_947175265.1). Classification (GTDB taxonomy): domain Bacteria; phylum Bacteroidota; class Bacteroidia; order Bacteroidales; family Muribaculaceae; genus Lepagella. The sequence goes on from CAMWMD010000012.1 coordinate 29,287, forward strand.
ACCTCGGGACAGGCACAGGTGTACTCCTCCCCTACCTTTCTGAAAGAGTTGGGAAAAATGGGAAAGTCGTTGGGGTTGATATGTCGGGAGGAATGCTATCTCTGGCTGAGCAGAAATATGGCCAACTTGCTAATGTGGAGTTGCTCAAACTTGATTTCGAGGAAGAGGTGATTCCGGGTAGTTACGACCTAATTCTCCTTTATTCCGTTTATCCCCACCTTCATTTCCCCTTCCATACGCTTGAATGGCTTTTAAAGATGAATTTGAAGCAGGATGGAACCATTGTAATCGCATTTCCTTCTGATGAGGAGTTCATTAACAACATACACCATGAGCGTGCTTCCGATAGCGATCACCTTCCGAAAGCATCAGTCCTGGCTCAAACTTTGTCAGAACACGGATTTAAAGCGAAAGTCATATCAGCGACCAAGGATGAGTACATTGTTGCTATCGAAGCATAAAAACAGATAGTTTTCTGTTCCCAAACAGAATTCCATATCGTTTCCGAGTGCAACGGGATTTAATGAAGGATGTGACCCCTATAATTACCTTGTAGCAGGAATTTCCAGTTCCTATCTAATATCGGTCAATAATGGATACCGTTTCTTACGAGCAATTCCTTAAGCCGTAGATTTTCCTCCCGGAGTCTGTCAACTTCCTCTCTTAGATTATCCACCCTTTCCGACAGTCTGTCGTTTCTTTTTCCCAGAAAGTCAATCCTTGAGTACAACTCTTCAAAATTTGCGTTATTCCTGTCTCTCTGATGGGCAAGATCATGGAAATGGTTGAGTAATTGGGTTAAGTAATCGCCTTGATCCCCAAGATGTGTATGTGGTGTAGCTCCTGAAGAGAGTTGATCTTCAATCATGAATTCTTCAAGTGAATCAAGTTCGAATATCTCTTTCAAACGCTCCATTTTCTCCTCTGGCATTCGGCTCTTCCCATTTTCAATGGCAGATAGAAAACTGGGTCGCACCTGCAACTCCTCCGCAAGTTCCCGCTGGCTCATGCCGGCTCTCTTCCTAAGTCTCGCTATGTCGATTCTGCTCATTATTTTTCCGCTTTGGTTTCTTCAGCAAAATTAATTATTTTGGAATTAACCCGCAACCTCTCCTCTTAAACAAATCACTCTCTATCATAAAAACCATAAGATCCATAAGAAAAATTCCTTTTATCGCCGTGGCCGGAATATCAGGATTTATTTCTAAATTTGCAGCCATGATATGTAGTGAGTATGACTCATTCTTCACACATCATTCAGAACGCCACAGGATAATTTATTTTTATGTTTAAAGTCAACAAATTTTTTAGTCTGTTAGTGATTCTGCTGATGCTCGTTGCAGCATCCATCACTGTAAACAGGTATCTATGTTCCGTTCCCGTTGCGGAAATGGGGAAGGAGGATAATCGCTCCTCAGAAAACGCCGACAAGATATTGACCTCTATGCAAGATGATGGTGTTGTAATCCACACAGGTGAGATTGAAGGCACAACGGGTGGTTACGCAGGATCTGTGCCCCTGGATATCTTCATCTCTGATGGTAAGATCACAGCAGTCAAATCCCTCCCTAATGATGAGACTCCATCTTTCTTCAGCCGTGCCTCCGGAATTCTGGATTCATGGAACGGTAAATCCCCCGAAGAGGCTCTCGAGATGAAGGTCGACGCTGTCTCCGGTGCCACATACTCCTCTGTCGCCATTATTGACAATGTCAGGTCAGGGTTATCGTATTATCAGGGAGTGCAGAAACAGAACTCCGAGACGGTCCCTGTCAAGATTTGGTGTGCTCTCGCAGTTACGCTGATCGCCTGTATCCTCCCTTTATTTGTAAAAAACAGGATTTATCACAACGTCCAGATGATTGCCAATATAGTAGTCCTCGGTTTCTGGTGCGGACAATTCCTTGACTATTATCTGATTTTGCATTATATATCTCATGGATTTTCTTGGCCTGTTGCCTTGGTGGGTGTGGTGATGCTCATCGCCGCCTTCATTTATCCCCTTTTCGGACGTCCGCAGCATTATTGCACACATATCTGTCCCTTGGGTTCGGCGCAGCAACTCATGTCGCAGATTTGCGGTTATAAAATTCATCTGTCAGTGAAAACCATTACCTTCCTCAACTGGTTCCGCAAAATCCTGTGGGCCGTACTCATGCTGATGCTCTGGACGGATACTCTGACAGAATGGATGGATCTCGAACTCTTCCAAGCCTTCAATTTTTATTCGGCTTCCTGGGGTATCATAATAGCCGCAGTGACATTTGTCCTCCTCTCCTCTGTCGTCACACGTCCTTATTGCAGATTTGTGTGTCCTACAGGTTCGCTCTTAAAATTTTCAGAAAATATAGATTAAAACTCTTTTAACAAATGAAAAATTCCACATATCTCATAATCCTTCTTGCTCTCGGACTCGTTTTCACATCCTATAAATGGATTTCTTCAGCATCAAACGATAATGCCAACTGCGAGAACGTCAACACTACTTATGACGATATCATGACCCGTTCAAGCGTGCGCTCCTACACTTCGCAGAAAGTTAGTGCCGAGCAGATGGACACATTGCTCCGTGCGGCCATGGCTGCCCCTACTGCCGGAAACAAGCAACCCTGGCGTTTTGTCGTCATCGATAATAAAGAGACCCTGAAATTTATCGGTGACAACTTTAAAACAATGAGGATGGCCGGAAATGCGGCTGCTGCCGTCATAATGTGTGGTGACTTGTCTTCCACCTTTGAAGGGGAAGGTCGGGAGTATTGGGTTCAAGACGTCTCAGCTGCTTCGGAGAATCTTCTCCTTGCAGCCCATTCAATAGGACTCGGTGCCGTATGGTGTGGGATTTATCCTCAGTCTGATCGGGTAAAGGAGTTTTCCGAAATGCTTTCTCTCCCTGAAGGGATAGTGCCTATGGCTTGCATCTGCATCGGATATCCCGCAGGCGAAAATAATCCCAAAGACAAATGGAAGCCCGGGTATATACATTACAATACCTGGAATGACAAGTAAAAACCTCCTTACTTCTACCTCTATTTTATTTATTTAAAGTAACCCTTCTTAGCAACCGGGCTAATCCAATTAATATAGCGTAACTCCCGATTTCCAAATGGAAATCGGGAGTTACGCTATATTATGATTGTGGCTTACATTTCCCTACCGGAGGCTCTGTCAGGGTAATCCTCACTACCGTCGTGATAGCCATACTACGGGTTATCGCACTCTCGAAATGATCCATGTATTTTGGTAGGAATCTCTCGCATAGAAGACGCAAAGCCTCCTTCTTTTCTGCTTCGTCTGTCACGATTTCTGCCTTTCCCAATGCTATCGCCGAATGAAAATACTCCGTGAAATTTTGCTTCTCCTCTTCAAATTTCGGAGTGCATCTGCTGACGGCAGACAGACTCACTACGGGATTGTGGGTCAAGCAATCGATTTTCTCCCCCTCCCCGGCACAGTGGAAATAGAATGTCTTCTCATCCCTCCTTACAATGTTCAGAGGTACACCGTATGGATTACCATCCGGTCTGGTCATACTCACCGTGACATAAGGTGCCCTATCAAACACTTCGAAAGCCCAGTCAGCATCCTTCCTGAGTTTCTCTTTTCTCATCGTTCTCATCTCAATATCCTTTAAAAATTAATCCTACAATTATGATAAGAAATCTTCTCCAAACATGTGTTTGGCAAATAACTCCACCAACTTTACGTTTACAGCATTACCAAATTGTTTATACGCTTGCTGCTGTTTGGGATCCGGTATAAAGTTTTCCGAGAAACTCTGCAATCTGGCGCATTCTCTCGGTGTCAAGAAACGTTTCCTTGAACCTATTATTGAAGTCTGGACAATTGCTACCAAAGCAGGAAAATATGTATTGACTTTCACTCTGATTCCTGATGGCCTCAATTGAAATATCTGATCCCAGATATCAGGATGCTCGGTCTGTCCTGCTTGCCATTCTAATTTTGCCTTTGCTCCAAAAAATAAAGGATGCTGTCTCGCCCTTATTAGCCAATCATCAATAAATTCACGGTTTTTTACGTATAGTTCATTATTTTTAATTATGAAATTACGTTTCCATGAAGGGTATACGTCTAAATTCTCGTCAGGATCCAGGTCTTTCAATCTTTCTGACCATATCGGAAATCCCGGTAATCTTTCAACCTTAATATTCTGTATAAACTCGTTCCAGAGGTCTATAAGACCCTCCATATCCTTGCTTATCCTGAAATTTTCGATATTATGGATTTCAGAGTCATCTTGAAGGATACTTTCAATCGAACATGCCATAATATTATTCTTATTGAATTGGAATGGCTTCACTTCTCCAATGTCTTTTCTGACACCCATTATGAATACCCGCTCTCTATGCTGAGGAATACCAATATAGTGTGGGCTGAAGATAACGGGCGTAGGTAGCAGATTATACCCTTGGTTCTCTAATTTGTCGTGAATAACTTTCCAAGTATTGCCACTATCATGACTTGCAAGATTACGCACATTTTCCAACAAAACGTATTCCGGCTTATGATACTCAATGATTCGGCATATATCGAAAAACAATGTGCCCTTGGTTGGATCATCAAATCCCAGACGGTTACCAGCCTTGGAAAATGCCTGACATGGAAATCCTCCGCAAAGCACATTATGCGGAGGGATTTCTTCTGCCGAGATCTTTGTGATATCTCCCGCAGGCACAATACCATAATTATTAGCGTATGTCTTACGGCAATCGTTATCTATATCACTCGCAAAGACGCACGTCCCTCCCAAGGATTCCATGGCTTGATGAAATCCGCCTATACCGCAAAATAAGTCTATATACTTGAATGGACGAATCATTGATCGATCTTATAGGTATAGCGGAAAACTACAAAATTGTCGTTTTCCAATACTTTCTTGTTAATGTTGAATTTCGGTTTTCTATCTTTTCCATCCGGTTGATGACCTTGATTGAAATCTGTCAAGGCTTCCTTAAAGTTGATACGGTTGAGTTCGATAATTGACATCTTAACGAATCTCACCTTATTTTTCATTCGGGAATGATACGACATTTCATCCTTGCTATAGGATGGATCAACGCTTCGGATATATTGATTCCTCCCTTTGGTCGCCTCATAGTGGGTTTCTTCACTATCCTTGACTGTTTCATGCTCATATATCACATACCAGAATCTTCCAAACTGATAGATGCATTCCATCAGGTTCTCCTGATCATTTCCCGGTGTTTCCTTTTTCTTTATGTCACTTGCCTTTAGGTCGCCATAGAAGTTCTCTTCATCAAACCTTAGATCAAAATCTAAATCGACGTTACGTTTTAAAGAACTACCCACATACCGTATTCTTTCGGTAACTTGATTTTCAATAGTAAATTTATTAAATTTATATTCAAGAAACCATCCGGCCCATTCTGTTTGTCTCCATTGAGGCCATTTATTTGCATGCATTTCCTTTATGACATCCAATGACTTCAGCCATTGGCCAAACGAAAAGCCATGATTAAATTCACTAAAGAGATCAAACAATGTTTTATATTTCTTTGTGTGTCCCTTCAGGTAATCTTCAAGTTGGTCACATCGGATTGTTGTTATAGTATTTCCTGAATTATCTACTTTTGAGAAGATTCCATACGTCATTCCTTGGAAAAGGTCGTTTGTATAGACATGTGCGGAAGAATTATGACCTTTCTTATTAAGATAGGTATCCTTTTTGAAGTCAACAAATATTATATTGTCACCATGATAACTATCCTCATAATGATACACCCCTATATATCGCACATCAATATCTGGCTGCGACGCTATAATCTCCTCGGCATATTCATTAAACCAAAGGGGCAATTGAACTCTTTTCTTATAGATAGGATGAGGATTTCCAAGATAAGTACATGCCCTTACAAGAAGGTGGAATATCTTATCCCCATTCCTATATTCAAGTACCCATTTCCTGGGAGGCATGGTGATAATCTTGCATTTATCTTTTCCCAAAAAGGTGATAAGACTTTCTTTCAACTGTTCGCCTGATAGAGGCTGATCCGGGGCTATCAGCAGGCTTGTATCTCTGGTTATTTGTTCACTATTTTGGTTCATAATTCTATTTCAACACTTTTTCCAAGGTGGTGATAAAAGGAGAATAGTTCAACTCATCTAATTTTGGTGTCAGCCATTGGCCATTGATATGTTTTATCCTTCTGGGTTCCGTATCAGATAAGACAAAGCAGAGATAGGTCTCTCCATTTGTCTTAAAACCCATAGATTGCAACATAGAGGAGTGGATAAGTAGAGGTTCTTTTTCCTCAAGTGAGTATATCTCTGCAATATCCTTGTGGTGGAGCAATAGGAATCTTGGGGATTTCTGACAATCCTCCTTGAATATAGATCCTTTTCGCCCATCAGTTCTGACATAATAGATTTTATTATGCAGAATTAGGCGTTTGTGTAAATCATTTTTATAATATCCTACTAATACCGATGTTTTAAGAAAATTCGGCGCATGACTGTCAATCGGTGTGTTTTTATGCCATGCAGCACTATCGGAGTTTTTAGCATTATTGAACGACTCTTTTATTGACTTTGCGATTTCATATCCTAATCTCGGCGGCACTGCATTTCCTATCATTCTATAACCGTTCCTGATATCTTCATATTCAAAAATAAAATTATCAGGAAAAGTTTGAATCCGTGCACACTCCCTTACGCTCATTCTTCTATAGTCGGATAATTTATCTTTCTGAAAATTCCAATTTTCACGTCCAAAGTATATCATCTTTGGCGATGAAGGATGAAGAGGTGCAAATTCTGCAGTGGCATTAATTGTAAAAGAAGGTTGATTCCATCCTCTACGTCTGTTCCCTCTATAATAGAACGGACCAAAATCAGACGAAATTACATCGTGATTATAGAATATAGTCTCACTTCTTTCATTATCAATCTTATTACTTTTTAACGAAATTTTTTTCGGGTAAAAGTTCGGAGTTTGTACAATATCCCCTATCGCTTTCTCAAGTGAAATCGCTTCAGTACAAGTCGATTTAGGAAATTCATACTTGACTTTGAGGTCTTTCCTAAAACCGATAAAAAAGATGCGCTCGCGATTTTGAGGAATACGGAATTTGACAGCATCAAGCAATGACCATTGTACATTGTATCCCGCATTTTCAAGATTTTTGACAAAGTTATCAAAGATAATTTTAAACTTCTCGTCAAGCATCCCTTTTACATTCTCAATTACAAAGAATTTTGGTTGGTGAAACTTTATTAACTCAATATATTTCAAAAACAGCATTCCTCGCTTGTCTTCAATCCCTCTCTGTTTCCCTCCGACGCTCCATGATTGGCAGGGAGGTCCCCCTATGAAACCATCGCAAGACGGAATACTTAAAGGATCCACTTCACAGATATCCCCTGTGATTAGTTCGGTAGCGGGATGATTACGTTGATACGTGGCACGACAATATGGTTCGATCTCATTGGCCCAAACCACTCGGAAGCCCGCCTGTTTAAATCCCAGATCAAGGCCACCACATCCGGCAAAAAATGATACAACGTCCATCTGTAGTATAAGTCGATGCCGTTTTTAACGGTGAGTTTCACCCAAGGCTTAAGCTATCATTCCAATATTGAGAATATCAATCTTAAATTGAGTTATCAATAAGGTTTGAATTTCAATATCCGAGTGCAAATATAGACAAAAATCCTGAAATGTAAACACCCTAAGAGTAAAAAGCAAAAGTATTACAATATTCACTCCTCCGTTCTCTCAAACTGCAACCATATATTCTGCGCTGCTTTGATAGAAAAATGCTTTCGGAAATTCTTATACGATATCCGAAATTTTTACTTTTCATACGAAAGATTGGTAATTTACCCTTCCGAAGTAATATGATTGGGGAATATTATGCTTTTAAGGAGAATGGATTAAAATATTTTCACGATTTTTTGTAATTTTGCATTCAGAATAATCAAAAAAGAAAAATGGAAAAAATTATACTTACAGGTGACCGCCCTACCGGCAAACTTCATCTCGGACACTATGTAGGCTCCCTGCGCCGCAGAGTGGAACTCCAGGATTCGGGTGAATTTGACAAAATATTCATCATGATCGCCGATGCCCAGGCTCTCACCGATAACGCTGATAATCCCGAAAAAATCAGACAAAATATAATTGAGGTGGCCCTCGATTACCTTTCCGTAGGAATTGACCCGGCAAAATCCACTATATTTATCCAAAGCCAAGTCCCTGAACTGTGCGAACTCGCTTTCTATTACATGAATCTTGTCACGGTAAGCCGAGTTCAGAGAAATCCTACTGTCAAGACTGAAATCAAAATGAGGAATTTCGAACAGTCGATTCCTGTTGGTTTCTTCTGCTACCCCGTCAGCCAGGCTTCAGATATCACCGCATTCAAGGCCACGACCGTGCCCGTAGGTGAAGATCAGGCTCCCATGATCGAACTTACACGCGAAATCGTAAACAGGTTCAACCATATCTACGGCCCCACTCTCGTGGAACCGGAAATCCTCCTTCCCGACAATGCGGCATGTCTGCGTCTGCCGGGCACCGATGGCAAGGCTAAGATGAGCAAATCGCTCGGTAACTGCATATATCTGAGCGATACTCCCAAAGAGTTAAAAAAGAAAGTCAACAGCATGTATACCGACCCGGAGCATCTTACAATAGACTCCCCGGGACACCTCGAAGGTAACTGCCCGTTCATCTATCTTGACGCATTCTCCAACGACGACCATATCCGCCGCTATCTCCCCGACTATGATTGTCTGGATGCACTCAAGGAGCATTATACAAGAGGTGGTGTAGGTGACGGTACTGTCAAGAAACTTCTCATAAATGTGCTTGAAGAGACCCTCGCTCCTGTGCGCGAACGCAGAAAGATGTTCGAGCAGGATATTCCTGAAGTCTACAGAATACTTAAGGAAGGTTCTGAGAAAGCGCGCGAGGTGGCTGCCAAAACCCTTGAGGAAGTACGCGCTGCAATGAAAATCAATTATTTCTCGGATGCTGAACTGATAAAGGGACAGACGTTGAAATTCAAGAAATAATTCCATACGGCTTTATTCACCAAAGTCCGGCTTTGATTGTCAAATTCAGGGCCGGGCTTTAATTTTTCCCGTTAAAACTTACTCCTCTCCCCTCAATTTGATTCCAATCTATAAATTTTAATCTGCTGTAAAATAATGTGGTTCGTTGAAGTGCTGAGACATACCCCCGCATTGGCCGTATTTCTGACAATCGGAATCGGGTTCTGGCTCGGAAAACTGAAATTCAAGGGCATTGCCCTCGGTACGGTTACTGCTGTGTTGATAATCGGTGTGTTGGTTGGTCAGTTGGATATTGCCGTGGGAGGGCCTCTCAAGACTGTATCATTCCTGCTTTTTCTCTTTTGCATCGGTTACAGCGTAGGCCCGCAATTTTTCAAGTCTCTTAAAGGCGAAGGTCTTAAGGAAGTTTTATTCGCTGTTGTTGTATGCGTCATCATCCTCGGTGTCTCGATAGGAGTTTCCTTCCTGTTCGGCCTGAATCCGGGCCAAGCGGCAGGAATGATGGCCGGTGCCTCCACAGCCTCCCCTGTGGTCGGAGCAGCCGAAGATACAGTCAATTCCCTCTCCGCTTCTCCCGAGGATTTGAAGGATATGGTCAATGCCATCCCTGTATGCTATGCCATGACATACGTGTTCGGCACACTCGGAGCGGTTTGGCTCCTGGGCTACGTCGGCCCCGCAATGATGGGAGGTCTTGACAAAGTGAAGAAAATGACCCGTGAACTTGAACAGACTCTTACCCCTGACACACCCGGAAGCAATCCGGCATCATTCAATGCCTGCCGCCCCATTGCTTTCAGGGCTTTCGCTGCTATCGGTGATTGGATGAATGAATCGCGCTCTGCTGAAGAACTTGAGAATAAATTCCATGAACAGGGTCGTAGAGTGACGGTGGAACGGATAAGGAAAGCCTCTGATGGTTCAGTGATAAATGTTACGGACCGCTCCGTAATCATTGAAAAAGGTGATATCGTTGCTCTGGCGGCCAGACGAGAGATGATTGTAGGCGATCACGACTGGCTTGGCAAAGAGGTGCCCGGGGTTGATATCCTTTCTTTCTCCGTGGAGGATGTGGATGTCACTGTCTCCAAAAGATTCAAGGAAATATCGGTCCATGAACTGATGGAATTACCCTTTATGGAGGGTGTGGATATAAAGAAAATCGTGCGCGACGATGTGGCAATCAACCCGCTTGATGGTGCCATTGTGAAACCGGGGGACATATTGGAACTTGTCGGCATGAAGAAATATCTTGACCGTGCATCTAAAGAAATCGGTTATGCCGACCCCCGCACTTTGGCTACGGATTTCGTATTTATTGGACTCGGAATACTTCTCGGAGGCCTTTTGGGTGCCCTCGCCATAAAGATCGGTGCAGTTTCCATAAGCCTCGGAGCAAGCGGTGGCGCGCTTGTATCAGGTCTCATTCTCGGGTGGTTACGTGCCAAACGCCCGGTATTCGGCTCAATCCCTAAAGCATCTCTTTGGGTGTTCAATAATTTGGGACTAAACATGTACATAGCGGTAATTGGCATAGCCTCCGGACCATCCTTCATCAATGCCTTTGCTGAAGTGGGCCCTAAAATTTTCATAGCCGGCCTGATTGTCACCCTTCTCCCGCTTTTCCTGGCTATAATAATAGGACATAAACTTTTTAAGTTTCATCCCGCCGTCACGCTCGGATGCTGTGCCGGTGCCAGAAAGACCACAGCAGGTTTAGGTGCAGTGCAGGAGAGACTTGGTAGCACAGTCCCTGCTCTTGGCTATACCATCACTTATGCCGTTTCCAATACTTTACTGATAATTTTCGGGATATTGCTCGTTATTGTGACAAGTATGTGATTTCTTAACAAACCCTTAATTTAGTTATGGAGAATATAAATTTCGAAAGCCTCAGGAAACTGATGATTTCCAACCGAACAGTTAGGCGATTCAAAGGTGATGCTCCCGTGTCTAAGGAAATCCTTGAAAAACTCGTGGAACTTACACGTTATTGTCCTTCTGGAAGAAATGCCCAACCCTTGAAATATTATATGGTAAATTCCGAAGAGCAGAGAAACGAGGTTTTTCCCCTCCTGAAATGGGCCGGCTATTTTACTGATTGGGATGGCCCGGAGGAAAATGAACGACCGGGAGCTTATCTCATCCAATGTCTTGACACCTACTACGGCGAAAACTGCCTTTGTGATGACGGCCTTCAACTGGAAGCCATAACTCTCGGTATGCATACTCTCGGTCTCGCAGGGTGTATAATCAAGGCATTCAACCATGTTAAGTTGGCAGAAGTGCTGGGAATTGATCCACGTTTCTCCCCTCGCTACGTGCTCGCAATCGGATATCCGGCTGAAGAAGTGGTAATCGAAGACATGGATTGTGACGATGATGCCGACTTCAAATACTTCCGCACACCCGACGGTCGTCACCACGTACCCAAGCGCCCAATCAATACCCTTCTGCTTGACTGACAATTTTCCTCTCCTTCTTACGAAGAGAAACGTGATTCTCCCTTTATGGTAGAACCACGCTTCTCTTTGTAATCACCTGAACATCAACTCAAGTTTTTTCTCCTCAAGCAGGCAATAGACACGATTACCATTCGGTGTATACGCCGGTTCCGGAAGGGAGAACAATTCTCCAACAATATGCTCCATCTCGTCATCACTCAATTTCTTACCCCTTTTTATGGCAGACGAACGGGCCATGACAAGGGCTACCTTTTCCGTGAGAGTGTTGATTCCCTTCCCTTCGTTTCCGTAATTGACGCTGTCATCCACAACTGATTCCAATATACTCAGTATTAAATCTTTCGGATCTGTATTCTTCAGTATGGATGGTACTGCCGAAATTTTCCAACGGTCTTCCTCATCATACTCGAGGGAAAAACCCATCTTCGTCAGTTCGGGCATCACTTCTCCAAGAGCCTCCCTATGCTCCGGATCAAGGGTTAGGGTTTCAGCAAACATGACACCCTGTGACACGAATCCTCCCTGCTCCATCTTCCTGATATACTCATCAAAAAGGATTCTCACATGCGCCCGATGCTGGTCGATGACTATCAACCCCTCACGCGATGACGTGATTATATATTTCAGGGCATGCTGCATACAGAAGGCACTCACAACCGGCTCCTGTTCCAGTTCCGGAAGTTCAGGTTCATTACCTTCGGGTATTTCCACGAAATCTGCAATCCCGGAATCAACTTCCCTATGATCCGGTTCTGATTCCTTGCGTCCCCGCAAAAAATCCGCATAGAGAGTATCCCAATTTGAAGAGGTGCGCGCACTTCCCGAAAATCCACTCCCTTTCCCTCCGGTTGTCCCTTTAAAGGAACCTCTTCCAAGAAATTCACCTCCGTCAAACGCACTCCCGGGAGCAATCTCCGCGAATGGATTGTAGTTGTCGGGAATATCCAGAGTAGGCTGTTCCGGCAACTCCCCTGTCGGCAATGGATCTACAGGCAGCACATCACTCGAAAAATCAATCGACGGAACAGCACCGAACTTCCCGAGCGCAGCCTTTACCGATGCCTGAAGTATCGGCCATATCTCCTGCTCATATTCAAACTTTATCTCATTCTTCGTTGGATGGATATTGACATCTATGGAGGCAGGATCAACCTCGAACTTCATGAAATAACAAGGTTGGGTATCAGCCGCTATAAGTGAGTCGTAACAATTGAGGATTGCCTTATGAAAATAAGGATGACGCATATTGCGCCCGTTCACAATAAGATATTGCAAGGGGTTCCTCCTCCTCGCGTACTCCGGACGTGATATGAATCCCGATATCTTTATCAAGGAGGTGTCTACGTCTATCGGCAAGAGATGCAAGTCAAGATTATTCTTCCATATATCACCGATGCGCTGCTTGAACGTACCGGGTCGGAGATCCACTACCCTCGACCCCGTGTCTATGCTCATCCGTATATGATTGTTGACAAGTGCCAACCGCTCAAACTCCCTCATCACGTTGGAGGTCTCCACATTATCCGATTTCAGGAATTTACGCCGTGCCGGTGTGTTGAAGAAAAGATTCTTCACCATAATATTCGTCCCCTTATCGCATACTACAGGCTCCTGTATCTCCACGAGCGATCCGTTGATCACAAGTCTTGTTCCCACCTGCGAATCCTCCGTACGGGTCTTCATTTCCACTTGGGATATAGCACATATAGAGGGTAATGCCTCCCCACGGAAACCCATAGTGGAAAGGGCAAACAAGTCAGCGGCTGCTGTAATCTTGGAAGTGGCATGACGTTCGAATGCCATGCGGGCATCCGTATCGCTCATCCCCTTACCGTTGTCTACAACCTGAATCAATGTGCGTCCTGCATCCTTGAGATAAATCCTGATTTCAGACGCTCCGGCATCCACCGCATTCTCCACCAGTTCCTTGATGACAGATGCCGGGCGCTGTATCACTTCGCCGGCTGCTATCTGGTTGGCCACTGAATCTGGAAGCAATCTGATCACATCGCTCATTGTTCGTTCTCCTTCTTTATCGTGTTGGCTGTTTCTTTTGATTCTTCTGTATTGTTCTCTTCGGTCGATTTTTCTACGGCTTTCTCTATACCTTCATCCGCTTTCTCCACCTCTTTATTCAATTCCTCAAGTTTCTTCTCCGATTCCTCAACCTCTTTCAGGTCTGTCCCGTCCGGGAGTTCAGATTCCAAAGAGACAGGTGCCGGATTTTCCTGGGCGGCCACCTCATCTGTCACTGTGAGATTCGTGGCCGGGCGTACAAACCTTGAGCCGGAGAAAGTCTTAGGTTCCCCGAAATCGGATGGTGCGAGGAAATAGCGTTCAAGTTCGTCAGGCACCTCTCCAAGATTATCCGCCCAACGCACCTTGTCGCCATACCATTCGCGCACCGGCCTCAAAGACTCCCACCACTTGAAGTTGCGGAGATACATCTGGCTCCGTTTCACCATAAACAACGGCGTCACACACCCTGTAACCTCAGGCCACATCTTGAGACGCTCCATATTATTACCGTCAAGGTCGATATTGAGAAACGAACTTTCGGCATTGACTATACGGTTGTAACTTGAATCATTCTCCTGGGGCAGGAAAATGGCCTCTACGTTACCCGACACTTCCAGATTGCGGAGTCCGTTCCCTGAAAAATGGGCAAGCAGTTTCTTTCCCGCCAACTGATTGTAGAAATCCTCATCTATGTATTCCGACATCATTCCCGATTCCGGCAAAAGTGCCCAATCGGCTGTAGAATCATTGAAATGCACGTCAATTCTATTTCCAGTCACCTGTCTCTCTCCGCTCCACACTATGGGCTTGCGGAACATATACATCATTGAGTCTGACTCCACGAAAACTATCGAATCGGCCACCCCCTGAATATCCTGTTTGAAAAAGCGGGCCCTGTGATATGCGAGAGCCACATGAAATTCCTTCGGAATCATGGGAATCGAATCCTTCTTCAATTCTGTGGAATCTGTGGGCAATTCAGGATTATCATCCGTTGAGGCCAGCATTGATTCCTCCTCCCCCTCCTCAGGTGCCTCTTCTGCGGAGGCGAGAGGTTCAACCTTTTCTATCGTCTCCTCCTCTACGACTTGGGCAGTGCTCTCACTTTGTCGTGGGGCTGCGGAGGAAAGAAGCGACATCGGGAGGGAAATCATAGGAGGCACAAGGTCAAACAACATATCATCCAACCATATACCTGTTGAATCAGCCTTTATTATAGGCTGTCCATCTTTCTCTGGATATCCGGAGGCTGTCCATCTCCTTGATGCCGCCACCATCTCCGTGACGATATATGTGCGGATAGTGTCTGAGCGCAGAAACAAGGTATCGCTCTGCGAATACTCCATAAGCAGCGGATAGATAGTGGCCAAAGCCTCGCGGGTGGAGTCGTTATATACTCCGTAGCCACCTATGAGGGTAATCTTGTGGGCCGTATCGGTAAGCACCATTGGCATTCCGTGACGCGCCGGGTCGCGGAACATATAGGCCCTGCTTATCCTCGTAGCCTTGTCATATATGATGGAGTCTCCCTCAAGCGTGGTCACATTGTTGCTTGAATCCTTGTGCACTATCATTGAGCGGCTCATCAGTTCGGCATTTCCGAGTTCCGTATCATACAATCCTCGGGTAGTGATGATTGTGTCGTTCGCACCCTGGATTGTCGTCTTGCTCTCTATGCGTGCTATATGCGTGTCCGTGTTATAGTAAAGAGTATCGGTCAGCATCGTATAACCGTCGCGGTTGTTGACGAGCACCACATCATGATAAAAATCAGCCTTCTTTGTTCCCGGAGAATATTCTCCGTAAAGTGAGGTCAGGGTATTCACCTTGTCATCGATGGTGCCCCAACGCGAATACCAACCCAGTTCCATGGCTATGCTGTAGTCAAGACTGTCTGTGGTAAGGGTCACATCCCTGTTGATCAATCGCACTTTCTCCCTTGAAGGACCGTTCTGCAACTTCGCAAGTCGCTCGTTACCCTCGTAGAAAAGTTTATCGGCATAGACGAACAGAGTGTCCCCCTGCTCCATCTTCACATGCCCGAATGCATCCATTGAGTTCAGCGCCGGATAATAGTAAGCCGAATCACAATACATCCACATACCGGCCTGACGGAATTTCACATTACCCTTCACTATCTGACGCTCCGTGGTATCAAAAGGATTCTCCACCCTGTAGAGGCTGTCGGCATACTCAAGGAATATCTTATCCTGACGGTATCTGTTGGCTCCGGGAATCTCCGGCTTTATAGGTCGCGTAGGTTTGGGGCGTGTATAGGTCTCCTCCTGTTTCTTTACCGCCTCTTTCTTCTTTACCTGCTGGGCGTAGGCCCTTACCCCTATATTCAATGCAAATCCTGCCGCAACCAAAATGATGGCCGCGGCAGTAGATATGCGCCGATAGTGAAGATTCATCCTCATCGTTTGTGCTATATGTGTGATAGATATCCGCTCCCGATCAGAAATCAATTATATTCCTTTATCCAACCCTTGTGTTTGAAATCGCAATTGTTCCATCCATCCTCGATTCTTACGTATGTCTCCTTGATTTTCTTCTCAAGCCATTCATTGAGGACCTGCTCTCGGCAATGATCCTCATACATCTTCTTGATCAGGTTGTAATCATCGGAGAGTGTCGCCCTATGTCCCGGTATCCTGTTGGTGAGCCTTACGATTGCAGCCACATCCTTATTCTTGTTATTCTTCATGACGAAAGCCTCGCTTATATCGCCGGGACTCATACTCTCGATTCTCCTTGAGATTTCCGGATTAAGTTCCTGCATCTCAAAGCGGCTGCTCCTGTCATTCTCATTGATCATGATTCCACCGTTGTTGCGGGTATCCTTATCCTGGGAAAGCACTCCTGCGGCTTCATTGAATGAGAAAGCACCCGCCACTATCTCTTTCCTGATGGAGTCAAGACGATTGGTGGCATCCGAAAGATCCTTCGCGCTTACCTTCGGAGTAAGAAGGATATGACGCACGTTCGCCTGCTCCCCCCTCTTCTCTATAAGTTGGATGATATGATAGCCGTATTCCGTCTCGACAATCCTTGAGACCTTCTTAGGGTCGCTCAGATTGAACGCCACATTGGCAAATTCAGGCACATAGGCTGATTTCGGACGGAAACCCAACTCACCACCCTGCATTGCACTGCCATCCTCGCTATACATGATTGCGAGTGTGGAGAAATCAGCCTCCCCCTTGTTCACTCGGTCGGCATACTCCCTGAGCCTCGCCTTTACATCCTCTATTTCCTGACGCGGTATATTGGGATTCATCGTTATTATCTGGGTCTCCACCTTCATAGGTACGTATGGGATACTGTCCGGAGGAAGGGAATCAAAATATTTCCTGACCTCATTAGGCGTAACTTTTATCCCCTCCGTAAGGCTTTTCTGCACCTCCTGAACTATGGCATTGTTACGCATATACTCCACATAGTATTCCTTCAAAACGGGAATGGATTTATGGAAATATTCCTCCACCTTCTCCTTCGACCCCAGCTGGTTCACGAAGTTGTTGATCTGCTGCTCCACTCGGGCACGGACATTGCTCTCCGAAACTTCTATGGTATCAAGTTTCGCCTGATGAAGATATAGTTTCTCCACAGCGAGTTGCTCCGGTATGACACAAAACGGATCTCCGGCAATCGGGGTGCCTGACTGCCTCATCTCCTGATACATATCTTCAATATCCGAGCGGAATATGGCCTCGTCACCCACAACCCAGGCCACCTCGTCGATGATATTCTTTACCGGTTGGGCCAATGTGCAGAGCCCCCCTATTGCGGCCAAAGCCAAGGCCGGAATTGTAATTATGCGTTTATTCATTTTTTTCTTCTTGTTTCCTTTTTGATGTGCCATTATTCAGCATCCTGTGTTTTACCGGGTCATAGCCATGGCGCACCAGACGTCCATCCTTTATGGCCTTCTCCACCAGTGATGACACCAGAGCCTCCTCGTATGACGACACCTTCGTCTGCTCCATCATAGCCTCTATCCGCTCCTTGGCGAATTCAAAAGGCTGTTCGCTGCCTGTCGGTAGATACTCCGACACATGGAGCAGATATGTTGAGCCGTTATAGGTGGTCTCGAAATCTCGCGTCGCCTGCAAAAAGGCATCGGGATCATAAAACCGGTAAGGTATCATATCGGCTATCGTCTGCCAATCCACCCATACATTAACAAAGTAATCATACTGCAGGGCCTCGCCTCCGTAATGACTCTCAAGACGGTCTACACTCCCTTCCGAGCCGCTTGCGATAAGTCTCCTTATCTCCTCCAATTGCGGTGATGAAGATGCCACTTTCAGATAAATCCCCTTTATGAGGGGTCGCTCCGTAAGCATCTCCCCCCTGTGTAGGTCATAGAATCTCCTTATGCTGTCGGCCGAGACTTTCACGCTCTTGCTCCTGCGCATCTGCCGGAGATACTCCGTCACTATAAGACGGCTCCGGTAGGCCGACACCTTCCGTTCTATCTCCTCCAGATTTGAAAGTTTACTCTCCGCAAGCGGTGTGAGCACCCGTTCCGACACCCAGGTGTCTATTATATCCTCAAACAGAGCCAGGCTGTCGGCCGGATCGATTCCCACGGGTATCCTGTCTATCACCTGGCTCAACGTAAGGTCCTCCCCATCCACCGAAAGAAGCACCTGCGCCTCTTCCGAGTGAGCCTCCTTCTCTTTTTTACATGATTCGAGAAAGAATGGAAGAAGGATTACGACCAATATCCGGAAGAGAGTTTTTTTCATAGAGGTCTTACCTCACTTTTTTGAGTTCCTTATTGTTGACTTTCACCGGATAGGTATTGCGCAGCCAGTCCACCCATTCCCTTTCAAGCTCATTCTGGTAATCACTTACCACAGCTCCCCTGACATCGTCCACCTCCTCCGGTGTGTCAAGGCTTCGCGGGTCATACAGATAGACTGTCGGGTACTTGGAAGAGGTCTCCGGTCCTCCGAAATAGAGATAATCCACCATTGGGTTCTGCCCCTTTGTCACAAGTATCTTCTCAACTGATGCCTGCCCGTTGAAATCGCGCCTCACAATCTCGCCGACAGATGTAGCGGGTAGACTGTCAAGCAACTCTCTCACGCGGGCACCCACAGTATCGTTCACAGCCTGTACAAGATACCCCTTCACTCTCGGGTTTGTCCATGTGTAGTCACTGCGATGCGCATCAAAGTATCTTCCGAGACCCTCCGTATCGGAAGAGGCCTTATTCCAGACTTTCTCAAGACTTATCTCATAAAGCAAAGTGCCGTCATGATATTCGTTGAGAAGGTTCCTGTAGTCAGGCTCATTATTATAAAGCCAATTCTCCTCAGCTTCTACCAGTTTTGCGTTGAAGAAGTTGTCAGCACTCTTTCTGAGTATTATTTCCGACATCTCTGCAGGTATGTTTCCTATGCCTGCTAATCCTTCAATAAAGTCGCTTACTGGATATTTCTTTCCGTCAGCCTCTACAATCACCTGATTTTTTACAGGCGACTGAGTGTATTTTGCAAAGAAGGTGGAATCAATACCATTTTCCTTGGCATCATTCACCACTGAGGAAACCACATCATCCTTGAGTTTTCCCTTATGCTTGTTGGCAAGCTGGGTTGTCTGGCGTGTCTTCATCAACTGTGCCCGCTCGTCCTGAGGGTTGGAGACCCGACGGCTTACAACCTGCATGGTCTCCTCTACACCCGGTGCAGGGATAGAACGATGCTTCTGGATTATATGCCAGCCGTACATGCTTCGCACCGGCTCGCTTATCTCACCCGGTGCAAGAGAAAAGGCCATTGACTCAAACTCAGGAACCATCTCTCCGGGACCGAACACCGGAAGGCGACCGCCCTGACGTGCCGAACCTTTGTCGGCAGAATATTTAGCGGCTACCTCGGCAAATGAGCCGGGATTGGTTTTCACCACATTATACAGACTATCTATCAGACTTTTGGCAGCATCCTGTTCACTCTGAGGAGCATCCGGACTGACCATTGTCATTATATGCGACGCCTCCACTTTCCCGCGGGCCGGACGATGTTTTCCCGTTTTTATCAAATGATACCCTACGGGCGACTCAACGATTTCCGACAATTCACCTTCAGGAAGATTCCATACCGCTGTCTCGAATGAATAGGGATATTTACCCGCCTGAATAAAACCGAGATTCCCTTTATTTCTCTTGACGGCCGGATCTGTAGAATGGCGGACTGCCATTTCCGTAAAATCAGCGCCGTTCAGCAATTCTTTCCTGATAGAGTCAAGTCTGCTTCTCAGCCTGCGGTTCTCATCGGCATTTCTCGTCTTGAAGAACATGATGTGAGAAGCCTCCACCTCCTCTTCCCCCCTTTTCGCCAATTCCTCAGCAAGTGTCTTTATAAACAGGGAGTCAGTCATATACGGCGCGGCGAGTTCGCGGCGATATTGGTCCATCTCCTTACGGAAAGACTCCAACGTATCCAGTCCGGCTGCCTTGGCATCCGCTACTTTGAGTTTATATATCTCAAACATGGCGACGTATTCGTCAAGTGTCTGAGGCGCGAGTTGCTGTCGGCTGTTCTTATGGAACAGATACTCAAATTCTGAACGGGGCACGTCAACTCCATTCACCGTCATTACTACGGGGTCTTTGGCGGCCCATGCCGCGATGCAGGCTGAGAGTCCCGCGCCTACAAGGATTCTATTTTTCATTCTGGCTGACTTGGTTTAAATTTGCGGCCGTTTCTCAATTCCCCATTTCTGAAAGGAATTTCACCCTTACAAGACGAATCTCCTCTTCCGAGAACTCGTCGCCGAGTTCCTGAATGGCCGCTTCAAGATCATCTTCCTCGCTCTCCTTGAAATAATCGATTATGTCGAGTTCATGATCCTCGTCCATAATCTCATTGAGGAAGTAATCGATATTAATTTTCGTTCCGGCATCCACGATTGCCTCAAGTTCATCTATGAGTTCATCAAACTCAAGGCCCTTGCTCTCTGCGAGTTCCTCAAGATCTATCTTCCTGTCTATTCCGTGGATGATGGAAATCTTAAGTTTGCTGCTGTTGGCCATTGTGCGCACCCTGATATCCTCCGGGCGGTCTATCTCATTCTCGTCGACATGAAGTTTGATGAGTTTCACAAACTCATCTCCATATCTTTTGGCCTTCCCGGCTCCGACTCCGGGGATATTGGCAAGCTCTTCTACCGTGATGGGATATGTGGTGGCCATTGCCTCAAGAGAAGGCTCCTGGAATATCACATAGGGTGGAAGATCAAGTTTCTTCGCCATTTTCTTACGCAGGTCCATAAGCATGGAATAAAGCACCGGGTCGGCGGCGCAAGAGGCCCCTCCCTTTATCTGAGGCTCATTTTCCGAATCTGCGAAGTCATTATCTTCCACAATCTTGAACGATACCGGCTTCTTCAGGAATTTCTTACCCTTTGACGTCACTTTCACGTTCCCGATGTTCTCCACATCCATCTCCAGATAGCCGGCTATGGCTCCCTGACGGATCACTGTAGAAAGCATCTTTTCATCAGCATTGGAGAGGCAACCGAACTCCTCGATTTCCTCATGATGGTTGCTTCTCACCTCATCGGTGGGACGCCCGATCATAACGTTCACCACATAGTCCGGGGCAAACTTCTCCTTAAGAGCGATAACCGTCTCAATGACGGCACACAGTTCTTCTTTTGCTTCCACTTGTGTTTTAGGATTTAAACAATTGTCGCAATTGCCGCAGTTGTCTGCTTCATATTGCTCTCCAAAATAGTGTAAAAGGATCTTTCGCCTGCATACAGACGACTCCGCATAACTTCTGGTCTCCGCAAGAAGATGACGCCCTATCTCCTGTTCGGCCGCCGTCTTAGTCTGCATGAGCTTCTCAAGTTTCTGCAGATCCTTATTAGAATAAAATGTTAAGCATCTTCCTTCTCCACCATCGCGTCCCGCACGCCCCGTCTCCTGATAATACCCTTCAAGGCTCTTGGGTATATCATAGTGAATGACGTATCTCACATCGGGCTTGTCTATCCCCATTCCGAACGCTATCGTGGCCACTATCACATCCACCTTCTCATGAAGGAATGCGTCCTGATTTGCCGAACGTGTCACCGAGTCCATTCCGGCATGATAGGGAAGCACTGAAATCTCATTGATCTTCAGCGTCTCCGCAAGTTCCTCCACTTTCTTCCGGCTCAGGCAATAGATTATCCCTGACTTACCCGGATTGGATTTTATATAGCGGATTATATCCCTGTCGACATCCTTTGTCTTCGGGCGTACCTCATAATAGAGGTTATCCCTGTTGAAACTTGACTTGAATATCTTGGCGTCAAGCATACCGAGATTCTTCTGAATATCGTGCTGCACCTTTGGCGTGGCAGTGGCCGTGAGGGCTATCAGCGGCTTCGCGCCTACCTCATTGATGATCGACCTTATGCGCCTGTACTCGGGCCGGAAATCATGCCCCCACTCCGAAATACAATGTGCCTCATCCACAGCGTAGAACGATATGTTGATCGAGCGCATGAATGCCATGGTCTCCTCCTTCGTGAACGATTCGGGAGCTACGTATAGCAATTTTGTCCGCCCTGATATGACATCCGACTTCACCTGATCTGTCGCCGCCTTGTTGAGCGAGGAGTTGAGGAAGTGGGCAATCCCGTCATCCTCTCCGTAATGGCGCATGGCATCTACCTGATTCTTCATCAACGCTATGAGGGGAGAGATGACTATGGCTGTGCCTTCCGACATTAGCGCAGGCAACTGGTAACATAGCGATTTGCCACCACCCGTAGGCATGAGCACAAAAACATCATCGCCGTCCAGAAGACTGCTTATGATTTCAAGCTGGTTGCCTTTGAATTTGTCGAAGCCGAAATTATATTTGAGGGCTTCGGTAATCGCTTTGATGTCTGCCATAGATTTGAGGTTCGAAGAGTTTCTTGATATACAAAGTTAAAGATTTTTCCTGACATTTCCGATATTTCAGTTGAAAAAAATTAATTATTCCCCTTCAGGCTTCATCTTTGACTATTTTTCTTTCCCGTTGTTCCCTTTAAAGCACTGCCTAAACACCCTAAAAAAGGATGCCGGAAACACTCGCGGCATTTCCGGCATCTATATGAAGGGTGGTCGTCACTCCGTCATCTTTGTCTTTTCAAAATGGGCTTTCTCAAGTTTATCTTTCACATACTCGGCTGTGACCGTGAACGTCTCTGTCGGTTCTGAGGGAACCTCATACATTGCGTCAACCATGATGGTCTCCACAATCGAACGAAGTCCGCGGGCTCCCAACTTATACTCTATAGCCTTCGATACTATCAAGTCAAGGGCATCTTCTGTAAACTCGAGTTTTACACCGTCAAGCAGGAACAACTTCTTATACTGCCTTACAATGGCATTCTTTGGTTCTGTGAGGATACGGCGGAGGGCTGCCTTGTCAAGCGGTTCGAGGCTCGTCAGTATAGGCAGACGACCTATTATCTCCGGGATAAGACCGAAAGATTTCAAATCCTGTGGCATGACATAACGCATCAGATTCTCCCTCTGCTTCTTCATCCCTGCTCCGTCGTGACCATATCCGACAACATGTGTATTGAGCCTTGACGCTATCTTACGCTCTATTCCGTCGAATGCGCCTCCGCAGATGAATAGGATATTCTTTGTATCGACTGCTATCATCTTCTGCTCGGGATGCTTCCTGCCTCCATTCGGGGGAACAAGAACAGTCGAGCCCTCGAGCAGTTTGAGAAGTCCCTGCTGAACTCCCTCACCGCTGACGTCTCTCGTGATGGAAGGATTGTCGCTCTTTCTCGCTATCTTGTCAATCTCGTCGATGAAGACAATTCCTTTCTCTGCTCGCTCCACATCATAGTCGCATGCCTGAAGCAGACGTGTGAGAAGCGACTCTATATCCTCGCCTACATAACCTGCCTCCGTAAGCACCGTGGCATCTACAATGGCGAAAGGCACGTCTAGAAGTCGGGCTATCGTCTTGGCAAGAAGGGTCTTCCCGGTGCCTGTCGGACCCACAAGGATGATATTGGATTTCTCTATATCCACATCATCTGCAGTGCTCTCCTGGTTCACCCTCTTGTAATGATTGTAGACGGCTACCGATAGATATTTCTTGGCCTCATCCTGACCGATTATATACTGGTCAAGAAATTCCTTTATCTCCTTGGGTTTGGGTATCGCCTCTCCCTTTGACTCTTTGCCCGCTTTGACCTTGGCCGATTTCTTAAGTTGGGCATCACGGGCATCATCTATAAACTTTATACAGTCTGTGCATAAGTTCAAACCGTCAAATACCTGTACTACCGGATTATCCGGACGGTCGGGTGAACCGCACATCGAGCAAATGAGCCCTGAAGATTTTTTTGCCATTATTTACGGATTATTTTATTTTTCCTCCTTTTTGGGATTTACCAGAATCTTATCGATCATTCCGTATTCCTTCGCCTCTCTGGCAATCATCCAATAGTCGCGGTCGGAATCTGCCTCTACCTTTTCAAAGGGCTGTCCCGAATGGTCGGAGATTATCCTGTACAACTCCTCCTTTAGTTTGAGTATCTCACGGGCTGTAATCTCTATATCGGAGGCCTGACCCTGAATCCCACCCATAGGCTGATGGATCATGACGCGTGAATGAGGAAGGGCGTAACGCTTTCCTTTCTGACCTGCCACGAGCAGAACAGCGGCCATTGACGCAGCCATACCGGTGCAGATGGTAGATACATCGCTTGATACGTACTGCATCGTGTCATAGATTCCGAGCCCGGCATATACCGAGCCACCGGGCGAGTTGATGTAGAGGTTGATATCCTTCTCCGGATCTATTGAATCAAGGTAAAGTATCTGAGCCTGGATGATGTTGGCCGACGTATCGGATACCTGAGTGCCAAGGAAGATGATGCGATCCATCATGAGGCGCGAGAATACGTCCATCTGGGTCACGTTCAACTGACGCTCCTCAAGGATGTAAGGGTTCATATAGTCGGCTGTGGGGGGTGTGATTGACACGTTCCCGGCTGTCTTGTCAAGGTATCGTGTATAACCGTCAAGTGTATTTGAATTGATACCGAGATGATTTACGGCGAAATTTCTAAAATCTTTCTGCATATTTCTCTTTTTATACCTCCCCCTCTGAAGTGGGAAAAGTGATGACATTATATTATACCTAACGCGTATAAAAGGTAAATTGATTTCAGCGTGACTCTTTTCTTCAGTCTTTGCTTGAAGTAATGCAAAAATCGTGCCAAAAAAAGTAATCCGGCGCATGGGTCGTAAGACTCCTGCGCCGGATCATATCTATCCTTTCACAGGTCTGCGTCTCAGGCTTCTGCCTTGGGAGCAAACAGTTCGCGGAATTCCTCTACTGAAACCTCCTTGTTATCAAGGCTTACGTTCTCCTTGATTGCCTCAAAGGTCTTGCGGTTTACTGAGTTCTGGCTCAGCATCTCACGGCTCTTGGGATCCTTCACCACCTCCTGTGCGTATTTCTCTACCATCTGCTCGGCGAGGGCGTTCGGACCATATTGCATCAACTGACGCACCACTACACCACGGGCCTCATCGAGAAGGTCTTCTTCTGTAACTGTGACACCGAATTTACCGGCGATGTTGTCGCGGATAAGATCCCAGTTCAACTGAGGACGCATCTTTGCCAACTCCTCGTCGACATTCTCGGGAGTGATTCCTTCATTCTGGCGGATGAGGAAATCTTTCAGAACATCCATGGGAAGTTCAAGTTCGCCCACTGCCTTCTCTACAGCCTCCTTGGCATCGATAGAGAAACGGTAGTTTGAGTCGTTCTCAAGGTTGAGGCCGAGAAGTTCCTTGATGGCTGCACGGAATTCCTCCTCGTTGTGAGCCTTATCCTTACCTACTGAATTATCGAAAAATTCCTGATCGAGATCCGCAGGCTTGAGCACAATGATCTCCTTGATCTCAAAGTTGAAGTCACCCTTGTGATCCTCTACCTGATCCTTGTCTATATTGAGCATGGATGAGAGTTCCACGGGGTTGGCATCGCAAGTAGCCGCAGGATTGAAGCGTACCACGTCTCCGGGATGCTTAGCTTCGAAGAGTTTCTTCTGGTCGTCATTCTTGAAGTGCATGGGAGCGATGATGCCGTTCTCTACAACGATACCTCCCTCTTTCACTGAGCCATCCTCGTTAAGTTCCGTGATTACACCCTTGATCACTGCATTAGGCTCTGTCTCCTCTCCGGGCACCTGACGCCCGAAACGCTGACGCAGTCCGTTCACCTGCTCCTCTACCATCTCGTCTGTAATGCGGATGTTGTAGTAAGGAATGTGCATATCCTTGTTGACGTGGTTGTCAAACTCCGGAGCGACTCCTACCTTGAAACGGAATGTGAAATCCTTGTTCTCTATCTTGAAGTCATTGTCTGCCTGAGGTACGGGCTGACCGAGAACCTGAAGTTTATTCTCCTTTATATAATTGAATACTGCGTCGCCTACCTCTCTGTTGACAACCTCGTATTTGACGGATGCGCCATATTTTTTCGCAATAAGACCAGCCGGTACATGACCCGGACGGAAACCCGGCTCTGCGTGTTTCTTCCCGATTGCCTTGAGCTCTTTGCTCACCTTATCTGCATAGTCTTTCTCCTCGAGTGTGACAGTGATGACACCATTCACGTTGTCGAGCTTTTCGTAATTTACGTTCATCTTGGATTCTATCTTGATTTTATTTGTTTTCTATATTCGGCGCCACCTTTTAATAAGACAGCCGGATTACCCATGCCTTACCTTCTGCGGAGAGGCTATGCGAAATCCGGCTGCAAAGATATTAAATTTTATTCGCCTTAGCAAATTTCAGATACGGAATATGGACAAAATTTGGTTACCCCTTTTCCAATCAACTAAAAAAGAGTGTGAACACCTTTACAATATCGTGATGATCCGAAACTCCAGCCGTCTCTCTGGCTGAGTGCATCGCCCAGATTGCAGCACCCATGTCGACGCCTTTGAGATCAAGTTGCTTCGTCAATATATTTCCAAGTGTCGACCCCCCTGCGACGTCCGAATGATTGACAAACATCTGGCACGGAACACATGCCTTGCGGCAAAGATTCTTGAACACTGCCGCTCCCTTGGCATCAGTCATATATTTGCAGTTGGCGTTGATCTTTATCACCGGCCCACCTCCTATGACGGGATGATTCGTCGGATCACTCTTCTCATTATAATTAGGGTGCCATGCGTGGGCATCGTCTGCTGAAATCATGAACGATTTCGCAACTCCTCTGAAGAAGTCCTCCCGACTACCTCCAAGACAGGTGCTTACCCTCTCCATGAGATCCCGGAGGAAGGGGGAATGTGCGCCTTGCTTGGTGCCTGACCCGGTTTCCTCATTGTCGAAAATTGCAAGCACCCTTGTGTCGGATGCTGTCGCAGGAGAGGCCAGCAATGCCTCAAGACCGGCGAAAGCCATTGACAGGTCGTCAATTCGTGCCGACTGGAAATACTCTCCTTTCACTCCGCACACTCCTGCCGGCTCAAGTGGATATAGGTTGATTTCATACTCTATGATATCCTCCGGCTCCACTCCGAGATGTTCGGCCACTATTTTCTTTACGAACCCTCCACGTGCCTTGACGGCCGCTATCTCCTCTTCCGGGTAATAGCCTATCACCGGCTTCATATCTTTCTGCACTGAAAGCTTGTTCCCTTCGTTCACTTCCCTGTTGAAATGTATGGCAAGATGTGGAATCGTGGCTACCGCTTTTTTCAAGTCGAACACCTTCATCTCCGGATTGAGCATATCCCCTGAATCCAGCATCACCCTCCCTGACATGGAGAGGGGACGGTCAAACCATGTATAAAGGATACCTCCTCCGTATTTCTCGACGTTAAGGCTCACCACCCCGCCGTCTCCGTAAATCTCCGCATTGGGTTTTATTTTGAAGCATGGGCTGTCGGAATGCGCTGAGATTATGCGGAAGCCACCCTCTCCGGGTGCCGCGTTCCCTGCAACGAACGCCATGATGGCACTTCCATTCTTCACCACATAATGTTTTCCCCCTGGCTTGATATCCCATGCCTCCTCCTGATGCAATTCTGAAAAACCCGCTTTCTCGAGTTCTCTCTTCACAGTCTCTACGGCAAGGAAATTACATGTGGAGGCATCAAGCCATCCGAGAAGTTTCTCAATCATATCACTCTGGTTTTAAGGTTGTTTGGTTGAATAATATCGTATATCGGGTTTACTCCTCTCCCCCTTTGTATTTCACGTGGTTTAGGGCTCGCAACACGTTGCAGAGCGTCTGGCTCCAATAGTTCTCGAATTCCCCTTTACATTCCATGAAGGCATCCACTATCCGCTCCCCCTCAGTATCTTTCACTACCGATGCAAAATTGAAGAGGGGCTGAAAAAGGTCGGCCAGCGACTCCGCTATTGAGGCCGCGATCGGCGTATCGCTGTATTTCATATCCTCCTCAAAAGTCTCCAGGAACGTATCGTCTGGCCCGAGAAGCACCTCTATATGACGGCGGATGCTCTCGTAATAATCCTCATCAACATAGTCGGAAAACTCGGGGAATTCCTCAAGACTGACCATATCCTCCGCAGATATGTCAAAAAATTCCCAATATATCCTTGGCAGTAGATCAAGCATGGAGTCAATGAACTCACTGCGCTCCATCTCACCTGCCGTCTCGCAGGCATTACAATACTCCACGGCAAGTGCCGTAAGGTTATAAAGCCGATTGGTTATATTCGTTATCTCTGTCATTCCTTTTTCCGTTTATAAAGGTTATGCTCCGTTATGTATTCGCCGACACTCAGAGGCACGAAATAATTGATATTCTTTCCCTCATTTACCATTCCCCGTATCAGCGTGGAGGAAATTTCCACTGTAGGGACTCCCGGAAGCAGACTGACCCCCTCGGGTAGCGGCTCATCCACATCGTAACCGGGGCGCGGGTAGATTATAATCCCGAATTCCGAGATAATCTTCTCCGGATCGCGCCAGCGTTTCATCTCATGCCAATTGTCGCTCCCTATTATCAGGCTGAAGGTATGCTCCGGATAACTCTCGCGGAGGCGGCACAATGTAGTGTAGGTATATGACGGTAAGGGAAGGGAAAATTCAAAATCCGAGGCTTTCACTCCCTTACATCCGGCAGCCGCAAGCAATGCCATGTTCAGCCGATGCTCGTCTGAGGCTGGAGACATACCTTTCTTAAGCGGATTCAGCCGACTCACCATAAGCCACACCTCGTCTACTATCCCGCTTTGGGAGATATAGTTGGCAAGCATCGCATGCCCGGTATGGATGGGGTCAAAACTTCCGCCATATACTCCTATTCTCATGTCGTCACCTCAATCCTCAATGTATTGCGAAATGTCTGATCTTTCCATCCACCTCTTCCACAGCCTTCTCAAGATCATCATTCACCACCACCGTGTCAAACTCCTTCGAGAATCCCATCTCGAATTCCGCCTTTGCAAGACGACGGGCTATGGTTTCTTCTGAATCCGTGGCTCTTCCTCGAAGACGAAGTTCCAATGCCTCCACACTTGGAGGCATTATGAATATGGAGAGGGCTTCTTCTCCATAACGCTTCTTGATATTCAGGGCACCCTTCACATCTACATCCATGATGAGGTTGTCGCCGTTTCCCGTGACTCTCTCTACCTCACTTTCCAATGTGCCGTAACATGTGCCTTTATAGACCTCCTCCCACTCCACGAAGTCGCCGGCCTCTACCTTGGTGCGGAATTCCTCCGGTGTGAGGAAGAAGTAATCTTTTCCATGTATCTCCGATCCTCGGGGCGCACGGCTTGTCGCAGACACCGAGAATCCAAGACGCAATGACGGGTCTTTTACAAGACGGGATATTATGGTTGACTTCCCCGTCCCAGAGGGTGCGGATAGAATTATGATTTTTCCTTTCATAATACGTTTAGGACCTGTTCTTTTATCTGTTCCAGCTCATCTTTCATCCTGACCACTATCTGCTGCATGTCGGCTTGGTTGGATTTCGAACCGAGTGTATTGATTTCCCTCCCTATCTCCTGAGCGATGAAACCGAGTTTCTTACCCTGGCCTCCTTCTTTGTACTCATCCTCGCCTCCGAGGGTCTCCATGAAATAATTCAGATGCGCGGAGAGCCTCACCTTCTCTTCTGTGACGTCGAGTTTCTCTATGTAGAAAATCAATTCCTGCTCCAGCCTACCCTTGTCATATTCCATAGAGGTCATTTTGCTGAGTTGTTCTTCAAGGCGCTCCCTTATTTTGGGGACACGCTCGGATTCGTATGGCTCGATTTCTGAAAGCAACGTCCTGAGCCTCCCTATCTTCTCAATAAAAAAGGCATAGAGTTTCCTCCCCTCTTTTCTGCGGAAATCGGTCAGAGCATCTACCGCCTCTTCACATGCCAGCCTGAACGCCTCCATTTCCGAGGCATCTACAACCGCTGTCTCCACCTTCATTGATTCCGGCATACGGAGAAGGAGTGAGTACCAGTCGGCCGGCTCCGGGAGATCGAGTCGGCGCCCAAGCTCTTCAAGCTGCCCTTTATATTGGGCGAGCAACTCTACGTTTACTGTGGTGGTCGTCTCCGCAACTATATTCTCTACCGTGGCATTAAGTTCCACCTTTCCACGTTCGAGACGCTGCGCCAGTCCGTTGCGCATCGTCACCTCCATCTCCCTGAAGCATGAAGGCACTCTCATGGAGAGGTCAAGTTGCTTGCTGTTGAGAGATTTTATCTCGACCTTCACCCTGCGTGTGGGGGTTTGGGCGCCACCGCGTCCGAACCCTGTCATTGAAGAAATCATAGCTTTTCGTATTTTGATTGCAAATTTAACTATTTTTCCACATTTTACAATATTATTTTTTAGTTTTCATCTTTAATAGGTTGGCATTTTTTCACTCTCTTTTGTGTTGAAATTGGAAAAACAGAAACTTTTTGCTTATTTAACTTTATTATCTCGCCTTTTTTCATTTACTTTGCGTTGTAATTATCGCAGACAGGACGGCCCGCCCCCTCCTGCGTCTTAAATTCGTAATTTAACCCAATAAATTAGCAATATAACCTATGAATAACGACCAACTGCTCATTTCAGTGAAAGAAAAGGCCGAAAAATGGCTCGGCCCTCAATATGATGAAGAGACTCGCCGAGAGGTGAAGGCTATGCTCGAGGCTGACGACAAGACTCCTCTCATCGACGCATTCTACAAAGACCTTGAATTTGGTACAGGTGGGCTCCGTGGCATTATGGGTGCCGGTTCTAACAGAATGAACATATACACGGTTGGAGCCGCCACTCAGGGTCTCGCCAACTATCTCAACGACTGCTTCAAGGAGGAACCTCAGATCACTGTCGTTATCGGTCACGACGTGCGCAACAACTCCCGCAAGTTTGCTGAACTCGCAGCCGACATTTTCTCCGCCAACGGTATAAAGGTTTATCTCTTTGAAGATTGCCGTCCTGTCCCGGAAGTTTCTTACGCCATTCGTAAACTTGGCTGCAACAGCGGCGTAATGGTGACGGCAAGCCACAACCCCAAAGAGTATAACGGCTACAAGGCATATTGGAGCGACGGCGCTCAGATGATAGCCCCCCATGACGTGAAGACCATCGAATACGTCAACGCTATCACTTCTGTTGACCAAATCAAGTTCACTCCCAACAAGGACCTGATACAGATCATTGGTAAGGATATCGACGATCAATACCTCGATGATATCAAGACCCTCTCACTCTCACCCGAGGCTATCAAGAAACATGCCGACATGAAGATTGTCTACACTCCGATTCACGGAACAGGCGGCATGTTGATTTTTGACTCCCTCAAGAAATGGGGGTTTGAAAACGTTATCCATGTCCCGGAGCAGGATCTCAGAAGCGGTGATTTCCCCACTGTCGACTCCCCCAATCCGGAGAACGCTGAGGCTATGGCTATGGCTGTCGCTAAAGCTAAGGAGACAGGCGCAAGCATCGTGGTGGCTTCTGACCCCGACTCTGACCGTATCGGTCTCGTGGTAAGAGACGGCAAAGGTGAATACCAGCTTGTCAATGGCAACCAGATCGTAATGATATTCCTTTATTATATCATCACCCGCAACCGCGAACTCGGTAAACTTGACGGCAATGAGTATTGCGTGAAGACAATCGTTACTACCGAGGCTATCAAACGCATCGCTGAAAAGAACGACGTGAAATGCTACGACTGCTTCACCGGATTCAAGTGGATTGCCGACGTAATGCGCAATCTCGAAGGCAAGGAGCGTTACCTTGGCGGCGGTGAGGAAAGTTACGGATTCCTCCCCGAGACATTCGTGCGCGACAAGGATGCCGTTTCATCCATCACCCTCATGTGTGAGATTGCAGCGTGGGCTGCTGAAAAGGGTATGACCCTCTACGACCTCCTTATCGACATCTATGATGAGGTTGGTTTCTCCCGCGAACGCAGTGTGAGCGTTGTTCGCCCCGGAAAGAGCGGTGCTGACGAAATCGTGGCTATGATGAAGAATTTCCGCGCTAATCCTCCGAAGGAACTCGCAGGTTCTCCCGTGGTTGTAATCAAGGATTATTCCGACCTCAACTGCCATAACCTCAAGACAGGAGAAGTGACTAAGATGAATTTCCCCACCACTTCCAACGTCCTTCAGTTCTTCACTGAGGCCGGCGACAAAGTCTCTGTCCGTCCTTCCGGCACTGAGCCCAAGATAAAATTCTATGTGGAGGTTCGTGAGGATATGGCTTCTAAGGCCGACTACGAGGCTACTGTTGTCAAGGCCGAGGAGAAGATTAAACGTGTCATCTCCGATATGGGTGCTGACAAATAATTCCCCCTCACCTTCTTCTATGAAGTTGTTTAAACTTTTTCTTTAGTGAGATTTTATCAGATTTTGGTGATGATTTTGTCACTCAAAAAGGGAGTTTAGCGGGCTAAACCACCGATGAGAGTGGCAAAAGCAGCCCAAAAGATGATGAAAGATCACTGAAGAGGACTCCTCTTCAAGAAAATATTATATAAAACACAAATCCCGTAAAAAGTTTAAACTACTTATATTGATGAATGGAGAAAACATATTGTAATTAAAAAAATCGTGTCGTGTTGTCACCATGACACGATTTTTTTGTTACATATATTGAGAAGGCCCTTAAGCCAATCCATAATGCTTTCAGGCCAACCCATAATGCTAATCTTCATTGCAATGCTGATAATAAGACCTTCATCTCTTTTGAAACGGCTCATTTTATTTCTCTTTTTTATTGTCGCTTCCCTCTCCGCTTTCTCTCAGATTCCGATACGGATTAGGGTGACCGAGGAGATTCCCCCTGACTCTGCAGACGTGGAGAGGATGACGAAAAGACATTTCTGGCGCGCTTCAGCGGAAGTGGCCGGTATGAACCTGAGTCTATGGGCATTCGACAGGTTTGTGCAGCATGGTGATTTCTCTTATATCAGTCTGAATACAATAAAGGAGAATTTCAAGGTTGGTTTCAAGTGGGACAACGATAAGTTGGGCACCAACACTTTCGCACACCCCTATAACGGAAGCCTCTACTATAATGCCGCCCGCTCTAATGGATTCAATTTCTGGCAGTCCGAACTCTTTGCTATTGCCGGCAGCGGAATGTGGGAATTGTTCATGGAGAGGGAATACCCCTCTACCAATGATTTCATTGCTACCCCTATCGGGGGTGCGGCTCTTGGTGAGGTGCTTTTCCGGGCCTCCGACGCTGTCCTTGACGACCGTCTTACAGGGGGGGCCCGCGCCGGACGTGAGATTGCTTGCTTCATTCTATCCCCTATGAAAGAGATCAACAGAATCATCACCGGCGAGGCCTGGAAAGTGCGTCCTACCCGAGGTCGTCTTTTCGGACAACCCAATTTCGCATTGAGAGCCTCCGTAGGTTACCGCGCCCTTGAGTATAACGGTCATTTCAGAGATATGCACCAAGGGCTGGCAATTCAGATTGATGCGGAATATGGCGACCGGTTTGAGACGAAATCAAAGGCTCCGTACGACTATTTCACCTTCAAGGCACAACTTCAGATGATGAAGACTCAGCCTTTCCTCACGCAGATAGAACTCAAGGGGAGGCTGCTCGCCCGCGAACTCTTTGACAAACACGACTCAAAGGGTAGCATCGGCCTTTACCAGCATTTTGACTTCTACGACAGTGACACAATAGGCACTCTCCATAAAGTGCCTTTCAAACTTGGCATCCCTGCCTCCGTAGGGGCCGGGTTCCTTTTCAGGGATATCGACAGGAAACATCACACTTTCGATTGCTTTGCCCATGCCAACATCGTGATGCTCGGCTCCATTCTCTCCGACCATTACACCACCGACGACCGCAACTATAACTGGGCTACCGGGTTTTCACTGAAGGGTGGAGCAAACCTCGTGCTACACCGAAACCGCCTGGCAATCTCCGTTTCCCATAATTATTACAGACTGTTCA
Source organism: uncultured Porphyromonadaceae bacterium (assembly GCA_947175265.1). Taxonomy (GTDB): domain Bacteria; phylum Bacteroidota; class Bacteroidia; order Bacteroidales; family Muribaculaceae; genus Lepagella. The sequence continues at coordinate 63,262 of CAMWMD010000012.1, forward strand.
CCCTTACCGGATACCAATATGGCACCGACCTCAGGGTTGTCAATTTCAGAAAACTAAACGTCATGGGCGATAAGTCCGTCGCTTCCCTCAACATGACCGAGGCGAGGGTCGACTGGCGCGTATGGAGGCATCTTTTCGCAACGTTCCTTTTCACGAACTACGCCCGCTCCTCCCATTACCGAGATTTCCTCCCCGTGCGTACCAACTCTATGTCTTTCGCTCTTATGGCCTCCTACAAGTTCTGACCCCACATATCAGGCAGTCCGTAAGCCCGTCTAATAATAAATAAAAACAATAATCTTTATGGCTAAAGAATCTTGGCGTCCGGGGACCCAGATATACCCCCTCCCCGCTGTCATCGTCACCTGTGGCGACAAACCCGAAAACTGGAATATGCTCACCATCTCCTGGACAGGCACTATATGCTCTGATCCCGCCATGTGCTATATTTCAGTCCGTCCCGAACGGGCATCATATCCTCTCCTCATTGAGAACATGGAGTTTACCATAAATCTCACTACGGTGGAAATGGCTCACGCCACTGATTGGGTTGGTGTCAGGTCAGGGCGTGATTTCAACAAATGGAAGGAAACCGGACTCACCCCTATCCCGGGTGAGAAAGTGGCCTCCCCCACTATTGAGCAGTCCCCTCTTTCCATCGAATGCCGGGTGAAGTCGGTAATACATCTCGGCACCCATGACATGTTTATCTCTGATGTGCTCAATGTCCGCGCAGACACTCGCTTCCTTGACCCCGAGACCGGGAAATTCTCCCTGGAGGATGCCAACCTTCTCGCCTATTCCCACGGCCTTTATCATTCTCTCGGAGAGATAGTGGGTAAATTCGGTTTTTCGGTTAAGAAACATTGATTTCGCACCGTTTTTTCTTCCGTTGCATCCTCTTTACCTCTATATTGTTATGGGCTTTCACCATTTTTACCTATTTGTTGTGATTGTCCGCCTCATTTTTTAAATGTAATTTTGCAGTCGTGACGATAAGCCCCCGGCTGCAGTCTCACAAAATTTGAGTTATTAGTTATTTAGAGTTATGTTATGAATTTAAAAGGTTCCTTTCCTCGTGTCGGGAGGGAGCCTTTTCTTTTCCTTAAAATGATAAACAGGATGACTACCCCCTCCAATTCCTCGAGATACACACCCGCCGACAAGATGGCATCAATCATTGCCGACCACTATCAACTTATCCAGGTGATGAGCCGCTTCGGGATTCCCCTCGGCTTTGGCGACGATTCTATCGAAAAGACATGCCGCGACAACGGCGTTGATTGCACCACTTTCCTGTCGGTGGTCAATTTCGTTCTCGACGGGTTCGCGTCATACCAGACCATCTCCGACCTTTCTCTGAAGTCGCTCCTCCACTATCTGAGGCAGAGCCATATCTACTTCCTCGAGTATTTTCTCCCGGCAATTCGCCGTAAACTCCTCGATGGTATAAGACTTCGCTCTGACAACGTGTCTTTCCTAATAATCAAATTCTTTGACGAGTTTGTTCATGAGGTCCGCACTCACATGGAGCATGAGGAGAAATACCTCTTCACTTACGTCAATGCCCTGCTTGACGGGAAATATTCCGCAGGATATAAGGTCAACACATACAGTGAGCATCATGAGAAAGTAGGCTCAAAACTAAAGGAGTTGATCAAACTTATCATAAAATATTGTCCCGATGACAACGACACTAATCTCCTCAACGATGCGCTCTACGACATTTACCGTTGTGAGGAGGAACTCGAGAGCCATTGCCGTCTGGAGGATTGTCTGCTCGTGCCTGCCTTACTCAATTTTGAAAAATCAATCGGCTTCAAAGTATAATCCCCTTATTTGCGTGTCCACTATAATCCCTTTTCTGAGATGCCCCGTAAAGAATCAGTAAATATTATCATTGCAGAAAATTCTCCCGTGTTAGCTGCCGGTTTCTCCTTATGCCTTCGCAGGCTTCCGGGGCTTAACGTCAATATCATGGAAGTGAAGACTTTGGAGAACCTTAGAGACTGTGTCAGATCTGCCAAGCCGGATATTCTCCTCGTGAACCCCTCTTTCGGGGGGCTGTTCAATCCAAAGGAGTGGCGGGAGGAGAACAATGGTGAGAATGTAAGCATTGTCGCCATAGAACTCGGAAAATTGAATAGGTCAACAGTATCATTGTTCGACGACACAATATCTGTCATCGATGATTTGGATACAATCTCTGCAAAAATATCGAGATTATCCACCTCCTCTCCATTCTCTGAGGAGAAAGAGACCCTCTCACTACGTGAGAAGGAGATTATCTCTTTAGTAGTCCGAGGTATGACTAATCAGGAAATTGCCGACAAACTTTTTCTTTCCATTCATACCGTGATTACACACAGACGCAATATAGCTCGCAAACTTGAAATACATTCCGCCACGGGTTTGACTATTTATGCCATTGTCAATAAAATCGTCGACATCGCCGACATAAAGGTCTGACCAACTTTCTATCATTTCGTCTTTCTATCTTCCGATATTTTTTGTAATTTTGCATTTGATTCCTACAATTGCGCCTTCCTTTATGCTCGGTGAAGGCTCAATTGATTACCAACCCTTCTTAACAAAAGAATAATGGCTGACAACCAATTCAATAGCAAAAAATCAAAAAATAACGACATAGAAGACATCGACCCCGCCGCACGTAAACGTGTCGCCCGAAACAGGACCATCGTAAAATGGCTCTGGGTCTCTTTCCTCGGCCTCGGTGCTATCATTGCCGTGTTTCTCCTCCTCATTTACAACGGTGTCATCGGATATATGCCACCCATTGAGGAACTCGAGGACCCGCACGACAAACTAGCTTCTGTCGTAATCGCTTCTGACGGAACAACCGAACTCGGCCGTTATTTCGCTGGCGCGGGTAATCGCGTCAATTCCGATTATGAAAAGGTGTCGCCCTACGTCATCGATGCCCTGATTGCCACTGAAGACGAACGTTTCTTCTCTCATTCCGGAATCGATTTCATCGCCCTCGGACGTACCGGGGTCAAGACTCTCCTCCTCGGCGACAAATCCTCAGGTGGTGGCTCTACCATCACTCAGCAACTTGCCAAGCAACTTTATTCCCGCCCCTCATCTAATCTCTTCAAACGTGCGATGCAAAAGCCGATTGAATGGATGATCTCAATCAAACTCGAACGCTTCTATACCAAAGAGGAGATTATAAACATGTATCTAAACCGTTTTGACTTCCTCAACAATGCTGTGGGTATCAAGACGGCTGCCAACGTTTATTTCGGAAAGGAGCCTCACGACCTCAAGGCTGAGGAGGCTGCTATGCTCGTCGGTATGCTCAAGAATCCGAGTTACTACAATCCTCTCCGACACGAGGAACGCACCAGGGAGAGACGAAACGTGGTGCTCGAACAGATGGTGAAGGCCGGTTCCCTCTCCCGTGAGGAAGCCGACTCCCTTAAGAATCTTCCCCTCAAACTTGATTATCACCGCGTTGACCACCGCGAGGGCGGTGCCCCCTATCTTCGGGAAGAGATTCGACACCTTATGGCGGCAAAAAAGCCCGTGAAGCCTCTCCGTAAAGACTACAGCAGCACACTCGGATACACTCTCGCAATGGGTCAATGGAACACCGATTCCACTCAGTGGGCCGATAATCCCCTTTACGGATGGATTTTAAAAAACCCCAAACCTGACGGCTCTTACTACGACATATATACCGACGGCCTCAAGATTTATACTACTATTGATGTCAAGATGCAGCAGTATGCCGAAGAGGCGGTCTACGAACATCTCGGCGGAACCCTCCAACCTGCCTTCTGGGCTGAAAAGAAAGGGCAGTCTACCGGTCCATACACCACGAATACAGCCGAACTCAGCACTGCCGGAGTGCAGAAACTGATTAAGAACGCCATGAAACAGACCGAACGCTGGAGAATTTTCAAAAAGGCCGGAATGCCGGAGGCGGATATCGAACGCACTTTCCATAAGCCTTACCAGATGGACGTATTCACTTATATAAAGGAGAACGGTAAATATCGCCCCGGTTCTAAGACCGTGACTATGACTCCCTACGACTCTCTCTTGTATATGAAGTCTATTTTGCGTACTGGTATGATGAGTATGGATCCGGTCAACGGCCATGTCAAGGCTTACGTCGGAGGCCCTGACTTCAACTATTTCCAGTACGACATGGTGTCGCGAGGTAAAAGACAGATCGGTTCTACTGCGAAACCTTTCCTATACACCCTTGCAATGGAGCAGGATTACACCCCCTGCTCAATGTTCTCCAACACCCAGCCTACTTTCGGAAACTGGTCGCCCCGCAACTCGGGAAGCGCTCGTGTCGGCGAGATGGTCGATCTCCGTTGGGCGCTCACAAACTCAAACAACTGGATTTCCGCTCGCCTTGTTTATGAGTTAGGCGCAAAGAACCTCGCCAACAAAATGAGGATGTTTGGTGTCACGGGACACATCGACCCTACCCTACCCCTCGCACTCGGCACAGTCGACGTCCCCGTAAAGGAGATGGTGGGGGCCTACACCACTTTCGCCAACAAGGGTATGAGGGTGGATCCCGTATTCGTCACCCATATTGAAGATAACCAAGGAAACCTGATATATTCCGCAGCCCCGCATCTCAGTGAGGTGACAAGTGAGAAGGCTTATTACAAGATTCTGTCCATTCTCCTGAATGTGGTCGACAGCGGTACTGCCGCTTCCCTGCGAGGCCGTTACGGAATCTCGGCTCAGATGGGCGGTAAGACCGGTACTACCAACTCTAACTCCGACTCCTGGTTCATGGGGTTCACCCCAGACCTTGTCACCGGAGTCTGGGTCGGCGGTGAGGAGCGGTATATCCACTTCAACACTATGGCCCTCGGTCAGGGTGCCCGTGCCGCTCTACCTATCTACGGCTACTATATGCAGAAAGTCTACGGAGATAATAAACTTCCCTACTCTCAGTCTTCTAAATTTGAATTCCCCTCCGATTTCAATCCTTGCGAGGGTGAGGTTTTCGTCTCTTCAGGTGAAGTGGAGGAGCAGGCGGTGACGGAAGGTTTCTTCGATTGATTTCATCCCAAGAATATACTTGATTTTATGATATTACCTATTTATTTATACGGTCAGCCGGTTCTCCGCAAGGAGACCGACGATATTGAACCGGATTATCCCGATCTCAAGAAACTTGTGAGCGATATGTTCGAGACAATGTACCACTCCGATGGCGTGGGTCTCGCCGCTCCTCAGGTCGGTCTCCCGATAAGTATGTTTGTCATCGACGGAAATGTGCTCGCGGAGAATTTCCCGGAATGCAAGGATTTGAAGATGGCGGTCATAAATCCGGAACTTGAAGTAATCGACGACGTGCCTCTTGTCGGCCGTGAGGAGGGTTGCCTATCCGTCCCCGGTCTATCCGAGAATGTCAAACGCCACGAGCACATCCGCCTCAATTGGCTCGACGAGGATTTCGTGGAGCACGAGCAGGAGTTCTCCGGGTTCGCCTCAAGGATTATACAGCACGAGTTTGATCATCTCCTCGGCACAATCTACACCGACCGCATCTCCCCGATTCGCAAACAGATGATCAAAAGCAAACTTACCAACATTGCCAAAGGTAAGGTGCATTGTGATTACCGAACTAAAGCCCCTGTACGTTAATCACTACTCTCTTCATCGTTTCCTTTGCGGCTACCTTGCTATTGATTCAGGACTCCGCACGGAAAATACATTCCTCAATTTTCAATTTCTTAAAATGGCAGACGATAAAAAGATTATTTTCTCAATGGTGGGTGTCAGCAAGATTATCCCGCCACAGCGCCAGATTCTGAAGGATATCTACCTATCATTCTTCTACGGCGCGAAAATTGGCATCATAGGTCTTAACGGATCCGGTAAGTCCACACTTCTGAAAATTATTGCCGGAATTGACAAGAGTTATCAGGGAAACGTGGTCTTCTCTCCCGGTTATTCCGTAGGTTATCTTGAGCAGGACCCAAAACTTGACCCGGAAAAGACCGTCAAGGAGGTGGTGCAGGAAGGGGTGCAGCCCGTGCTTGATCTTCTCAAGGAATATGATGAGGTCAACAATGCGTTCGCCGACCCTGAGGTGCTGGAAAACCCCGACAAGATGGATGCCCTAATCAACCGTCAGGCCGAACTTCAGGATAAACTTGATGCCTGCGATGCCTGGAACATCGACAATAAACTCGAGCGCGCTATGGATGCCCTCCGTTGTCCCCCCGACGACAAGAAGATTGCCGTCCTCTCCGGTGGAGAACGCCGTCGTGTCGCTCTTTGCCGTCTCCTGCTCCAACAGCCCGACATCCTCCTGCTCGACGAGCCCACCAACCACCTCGATGCCGAGTCCATCGATTGGCTTGAGCAGCATCTTCAGCAGTATCCCGGTACCGTAATCGCCGTCACTCACGACCGTTACTTCCTCGATCATGTTGCCGGGTGGATTCTCGAACTCGACCGTGGCGAGGGTATCCCCTGGAAAGGAAACTACAGTTCTTGGCTCGACCAGAAGACTAAGCGTATGGCTCAGGAAGAGAAACAGGCGAGCAAGCGCCGAAAGACTCTCGAGCGTGAACTTGAATGGGTCCGTATGGCCCCGAAGGCGCGTCAGGCAAAAGGTAAAGCCCGTCTTTCAAGCTACGACAGACTTCTCAACGAAGATCAGAAAGAGCGTGAGGAGAAACTTGAGATCTTCATCCCCAACGGTCCGCGTCTCGGCAACAAGGTCATTGAGGCAAAACAACTCTCCAAGGCTTACGACGACAAAGTGCTTTTCAACGACCTGAATTTCATGCTCCCTCCCAATGGAATTGTCGGCGTGATCGGCCCTAACGGTGCCGGAAAGACCACTCTTTTCCGTCTCATAATGGGGCTCGAGAAACAGGATAACGGTGATTTTGAAGTGGGCGAGACCGTGAAGATTGCATACGTCGACCAGAACCACAAAGATCTCTCCCCCGAGAAGACCGTTTACGAAGTCATCTCACAGGGTGTCGATTCCTTCCGTATGGGCGGACGCGATATGAATGCGCGAGCCTACCTTTCAAAATTCAATTTCACCGGTTCCGATCAAGAGAAGAAGATTGGAGTCCTTTCCGGTGGTGAGAGAAACCGACTCCACCTCGCCATGGCGCTCAAGGAAGAGGGCAACGTCCTCCTGCTTGATGAGCCCACCAACGATATTGACGTCAACACTCTCCGTGCGCTCGAGGAGGGTCTCGAGAACTTCGCCGGTTGTGCCGTAGTCGTAAGCCACGACCGTTGGTTCCTCGACCGTATCGCCACCCATATCCTCGCTTTTGAGGGCGACAGTAAAGTGACCTTCTATGAAGGCTCATATTCCGACTATGAGGATTTCAAGAAGAAACGCGATGGCAACGTCACCCCACACAGAATACGCTATCGTAAGTTAGTATGATAAGAAGTTAGTATGATGAGAAAAGGCATCCGGAAGGATGCCTTTTCTTTTTTTACTTATTTCGATTCAGGTTTTCAGATATCCACCTGACTTGACAACGTCAGTTTCTTTGTCGGAGAAACCTTGCTTACCTCCGAGAGAAGAGGCATAAGGTTGGTGTAGGCATGTGCCAGAATCACAAGATTGAGATCTGTCTCCCCATTTTCGTAGTTATACTCCACGAAAAACGTGGAGAGATGGATGCCGTTCTTGTGAAGCACCTCCCGATAAGGCTCGAGGTCATAATGTATACCCTCTATCGTCAGCCCTATCACCTTTGAGACTTGCCCTAACTTGCGCCTCTTCTCATATTGCTCGAACGTGACGAGCGTAAGAAGGATTAGGAGAGTCGCTCCGATCGACACGAGATACATCCCTATGCCGACTGCCATACCGATTATGGCGGTCATCCAGATTCCGGCGGCCGTCGTGAGTCCCCTCACCGCCCCCTTCATGTGTATCATCGCCCCGCCTCCCAGGAAACCTATACCGGTTATTACCTGGGCCGCTATTCGTCCCGGGTCTCCGTTCTTCAACCCCATATATTCCTGAGGCACATAGATGGAGAGTATCATGGCGAGGCATGCTCCCATGGAAATCAGGGCAAACGTGCGTATCCCGGCCACCTGGCCCTTCCTCTTTCTCTCCGCCCCCACCACCATGCCAAGCACCATGCTGAGAACGAGTCGGAATATACTGTTTACAAGGTTGACCTCCAGCGCGCCAAACTGCTCCAAGGCACCCTCAAAGAGATGCATTGTTCCCGAAAACATTAGAGACAATTACCTCAGACAAGTTTAATCCACTCATCCCTCTCTCCGGGTAGAAGGTCCACTACCGGAATCTCTATCATGGTGTAGCACCCGGGTGCAAGACGCATCGACGCTCTTGCTACGCACACAAGCACCTGGCCCGTAAGTGCCGGATTGTTGATCTTCATGTCAAACTCGAAAAGCTGATTCTGCGTCTTGCCGCTGACGCCTTTCCTCACAAGGTTCACGCCGTGACCCATATCCTTCAGGGCGTCTACACTCTCCACCTGCATTACATGGGTCTCGTCTGATGCGAAATAGGGGTCGGTCTTTATCGCGTTGGCTACCGTGGCGAAATCATGACCCGGCTCCAACTCGATGTAGACCATTCTCCGGTGAATACCAGTGCCTACCGGTATAGTCATGGAGAGGGCTGCCTTAACTCCATCTATTGCCTTCACTGCAACTGTGTGACCCATGCTCATGCCCGGGCCGAAGTTTGTGTAGGTGATCCCTTTGGGTGCCACTGCCTCAAGAAGGGCGCGCACCACAGAGTCGCTTCCCGGATCCCATCCTGCTGAGATCACGCTCACGGCTTTATGCGCCTTTGCTGTCTCTCCAAGACTCTTGCGGAGTGCGGATATCTGTCCGTGAATGTCAAAACTGTCTACAGTGTTTATTCCCTTGGCAAGTATCTCCTTTGCGAATTCCTCCACCTTGCGGGTCGGGGTTGCCAGTATCGCCACATCCACGTCGTTCAGTGAATCGATATTTTCCACTACCGGTATCTCAGCCGGAATATCCTCACGCTTGCTCGCATCGCGGCGCACAACACCTGCAATCTCAAAATCCGGAGCCGCCTCAAGCGCCTCAAGCGTAAAGCGTCCGATGTTGCCGTAACCAACTACGGCTGCACGTATTTTCTTCATAATACCTGAAAAGTTTAGTTCGGTCTTTTTTTACCACCGCAAATTTAATAATTTCTCACAAAATTTGTCTAATTTTGCATTCGAATTTCACTCGTCAACTTCTTATGACGACTTTCAACTAATTATTAATTTCTTTTTCTAATTTTTATGGATTGGTTTTTCGATCTGCTTAGTCCCGGCAATATGTCGCTCGCAAGCACGGTCCTACTCTACTCCTTCGTTATCTTTGCCGGCATTTTTCTAGGCAAAATCAAGATTTTCGGAGTTTCTCTGGGTGTGACCTTCGTGCTTTTCGTCGGCATCCTGCTCGGCCACTTCGGCTATGCCGTGGAGAGCAACACTCTCCACTTCCTCCGTGAGTTCGGTCTTATCCTGTTCATCTTCTCTATCGGTATGCAGGTTGGTCCCGGTTTCTTCTCCTCTTTCAAGGAAGGGGGTATGAGAATGAACATGCTTGCTATGTTTGCCATACTTCTAAACGTGGCAATTATGCTCTCCATCTACTTCCTCCAGGGTGGTGCCGCAGGCTCAACTTCAATCTACGACATGATCGGCGTAATGTGTGGCGCAATTACCAACACCCCCGCTCTCGGTGCCGCTCAGCAGACTATCCTTCAGGTGAACGCCGATGCTTACGACATTAGCCAGCAGATGTCTATGGGATATGCCGCCGCTTATCCTCTCGGTGTCGTCGGTATAATCGTCACAATGATTGTCCTCAAGGCTGTTTTCAAAATCGACATTGACAAAGAGATTAAGGAGGTGGAGGATGAGAAGAAAGCTTCTACTCAGGCTCCTGCCATCAACACTTTCAAAGTCACCAACGAACTGGTTTCAGGCCTCTCCATGGTGAAACTCCATACACTCATATCTTGCGACTATACCTGCTCACGTATCCTCAAACCCGACGGAAGGGTGATCGTGCCTACCGCTAACGATACAATCGAGATGGGCGACCTGTGCCTCATTGTCTGCGGACAGCAGGATGTGGAGATTTTCTCACGCTTCATCGGCCAGAAAGTTGACATGGACTGGCCTATGGACGAGGGTCCCGTCGTTTCCCGAAGGATTGTCATCACACAGTCTTCCTACAACGGTGTCAAACTTGGATCCCTGCATCTCCACGATGCTTACCAACTCAACGTGACACGGGTAAACCGTGCCGGTATGGATCTCCTCGCAAGCCCCAACCTTCGCCTCCAGATTGGCGACCGTGTGACTGTGGTCGGAAAACTTGACCACATCGACCTCCTTGCCCGTAAACTCGGCAACTCCATGAAGCGTCTCAACGAGCCGAACCTCATAACGATGTTCATCGGTATTTTCCTCGGTATTATCGTGGGTTCACTCCCCATCCAATTCCCCGGAATGTCTGTCCCGATGAAACTTGGCCTCGCAGGTGGTCCCCTCGTGATTGCAATCCTCATTGGAGCATACGGTCATAAGTTCCACCTCGTCACCTACACCAACTCCGCCGCCAACCTCCTTCTCCGTGAGATTGGCATCTGCCTCTTCCTTGCCTCAGTCGGTATCGCCGCAGGTAAGAACTTCGCTTCTACCGTATTTAATCTTCAGGGTGCCCTCTGGGTTGGCTACGGCTTCATAATCACCGTCGTGCCTCTCATCGTCGTGGGTTGTATTGCGCGAGGAAAATATAAGATGAACTATCTCAGCATCATTGGTATGATGAGCGGTAACTATACCGATCCCCCTGCACTGGCATACGCCAACAAGGTTGCAAACAATGATGCCCCTGCAGTGGCCTACTCCACTGTCTACCCTCTCACCATGTTCATGCGTGTGATTGTAGCCCAGGTGATTGTTTTGTGTTTCCTTGAGTGACCGTTTTTGTGAGAAACGTATGAACTATGGTGGAAATCAACCTCCCCTTCATACTTGAGGCTATAGGCACAGTAGCGGCGGCAATATCGGGCATTCGCCTTGCGGCTACAAAACGTTTCGACTGGTTCGGCGCTTACACTATCGGTCTCGTCACTGCCATCGGTGGCGGTACTCTCCGCGATCTCCTGCTCGACATCCCTGTATTCTGGATGCAGACCTGGTGGTATCTCGCCGCGACAGCCCTATCTCTGGTCACTGTGATTATATTCCGCAAACTGCTCGTCAGCCAAGACAAGATTCTGTTCATATTCGACAGTATCGGCCTTGCACTCTTCTGCGATATCGGTATCCACAAGACCTTGGCAATTGACTACCCCATGTGGGTGGCTACCGTAATGGGTATAATAACAGGTGCTTTCGGTGGCGTGATTCGCGACATCCTAATAAACGAGGAGCCTCTCGTTTTCCGGAAAGACATTTATGCTACGGCTTGCCTCGCCGGGGCACTCGTTTACTGGATTCTTCTTGAGACAGGATTCTCCGACCTTACCCAGCAACTCGCCTGTGCCGCGACCATAATTGTATTGCGTGTCCTCGCCCTCAAATACAACCTTTCTCTCCCCATCCTTTCCGGATATTCCGACCCCAACAGGAAAATCCGCAAATCCCGAAAATAAATCATCTGATACACCTACCAACGGGTGCGCACCATCTCAGGTACGCACCCGTTTTCTAATCTACCCCTCCTACCCGTCTCACACCCAAAACCACCTTCAAGTCATTATCTCAACCCTGACACTCCCCAAAAGCACCCTATAAAACCACCTAATACGAACACATTAGTTTTCATACATTTACACCTCTCACTTAATAACTTATCCCCAAATTATTAAGTATGAGAAAATTGTTTTTAATCCTGGTGG